>JAXEKN010000079.1:0-6850 GCA_034101015.1 Prevotella sp. | reverse complement strand
ATGCCACCCCAATAGTCAAGCAACGCTGGGTCTATAGCATACTCAAAGAACTCCACTATCAATGATAAGTATATCAGACAGCGGAATATCTTATACATGGTCTGTAATTCTTTTGTTTCCTCCATGAAACCTTATTCTTGTGTTATAGTGAATATTTAATACTAATTATATAAAGTGATGATAGGACGGACTTTATGTGCTTGTGTCTTTGGCGTTTCTTGAAGTGCTCCTGAGGCTAACGAGTACAACCAGGCTTTTGCTGTTTCCTGGCCTTTAACCTCTGTCGAAGTCCAATACCAACACTCATCCGGATTGTCTGGAATCACATCGCCTCCGCACTTGCGAATATACGTATTTACCGCACTGCGTGCTTGATACAAGAGTTTGATCTGAGCAACGGAAGGGATGTAGGCACTCTGACCATATTGCCACATGTCAAAGACTGCTGAAGCTGCAGGTGAAGTGCCAGTGGAATACATAGCATGAGTATTGCCGTTACCGTCAAATGCAGCAATATCAGCTGATGTGTTATGCTTCATTCCGAGAGAGTCAGAATAGGCAAACGGCTCAATGTCCTTTAGATAGACAGCATAGCCTGTGCCTTGGATGTCCTCGTTCTGATTCACATAGAATACCACGGCTATAGGAGTCTTGTTTTGGGACTTAACTTCCTCGAATCTTACGACTTTGCCATCTGTACAGAGGATGTCGCAGGTCTTCATTGCCGTATCAGGAAAGTCTCGATGCTCATCGCATGAGGCAAATGCTACTGCCATGAGAGTAGCACAAATGATATGTAGTATCTTCATTGTTGCTATTTCTTTAAAGTGGGTATCTTGAATCCTATCACGATGCCAGTGCGAAACAAGTTTTCCCGTTTGGGAAGAGTGAGATCACATTTGGCTTGAACAAACAATCCCCACCCATGACGTAGGGCAAAATTATGCTCGTAACCGACATGCAAGCCACCGACAAACTTGTCAGTGTCACTGCCAGCACTTGCGCCAATTCGGAGGTTTCCGTAGTTGTTCCTTCCTCTTGCCACACAAGGCTTGTAGGCTGCGCCAATTCCCCATGTACGGTAGTTGTTCCAAAATGACTCAGGACAGACGTGTCCGCATGATGCGCATTCATCCCATTTGATGTAACCGTTGATGAAGTACTCCCAAGCGTTGTGGTAGCGTGTTTCATGTTCCCATGAGATTGTAGCATCCAAACCTCTCTGATACAAAGCGCCTACACCTACGGATATGCGGTCGCTATGGCTTTGGGCGAATGATGAGACTGAAACGCACAGTCCCATCATCAATGACAATATGTATTTCTTCATCGTTTATTCCTCCATCATTAAGTATGAGTTGAATGAATCGGCATACAGAACATCTTCATAGTCAATGTCCAAACTGATGGTTCTTCCGCTAATCTGCTTCTCTGAAATCTCAATAGTCAGCACCTTGTCGTTAGGGAATGTCATCTTTTTCAGGACGAGAACGTTTCTATAACCATATTTGAAGGTCTTGGACTGGTCAAGCACCATAGCTGGCGTAAGCTCAATCATCTGGGCATTAGTTGCATTGGAAACCTTCTTGTCATTCAGTTTGATACGCATCTCATCAATATCAAAGCGGATATTGGTACGGTTCTCTATGCTGAAATCAATGAAGAAGTATTCTCCAACAGAGTAGATGTTGTTCAATCTCATGGTCATTCTGTGCTGCTTGGTGCTCACGTTTCGTATTCTTGCCGGTGAGTTCCATATCTTTCGGGCATATCTGGTCATATCCTCAGTACTCATTGATACAGAAGGATTATGGTATGGAATCTTCTCAGAGGCAAGAATCTGTTTGTCTGTGACTGCTTCCTGCATTCGTGTAGTGTATATCAGAGCATACTGGGTTCTGTAACGCTCGGTAACTATCGTCACTATAGCAAGGATGTCACCATCGGCATGTACGGCTGCACCTTCCTTGGGTTTCAGACGGATGGTATTGTTGATTGGCTGGTCGCCGACCACTGCATCCGTAGAAATATCAACGAAGCGTACTGGCTCAGAGGCGGTAATGACTGTTGTGACATTCTCATTGATGGTTAGCTGCTCCATTTCCTGATACGTCTGTTGTGCCATGGATGGGAGGGAGGCTAATGCGCATACTACCAATGCGCAGAATTTCTTGATAGTCTTCATATTCGTATATGTTTATTATTTATCTTTCTGGTTTGAACGTGAATTGATGAGATACACAAAGGTTCCATATTTCAGCTTGGCTGAGTTCTTCTTGATGGCCTTGCTGATGGCGTTGCTTGTCTTCTGAACGGCATTGGTAACGGCTTGTGTTCCCCAGCTTGCCAGGTTGCCACCTCCTGTAGACGTACTGTTGGTAAGGGTTGAAGTATTGCTCAAAGCACCGCTACCAACATCTTTTGTGGTCTCTCTGAACTGGCTGCTTGGTACATATAATCCTTCAAGTCCGTCGGTATCATAGAGCGAAAGGTTTACCTTGACGATGTCATCATCTACCATGATACTCTTGACTGTGCCCTTGACACGCTGTGAACCGAAGCCGCTCATGGTGGCATAGATGTAGGAGCCTTTATGAATGACCGTTTCATTGATGACAATATCATCGAGCAGACGAAGTCGTACTCTTGATCCATCCACCGCCTTGATGTTCTCGTCTATGATAGCCTTGATAAGTCCAGCTTCCTTGTCATTGTCACACAGGGTGTTGAAGTAGTCGGAAGTAACCTTGACCTTCTTGACGACCTCATGCGGTTCATCATCGGTCTTCTTCTTTTCCGGAATTTCAACCTTTCCTTCCTTGGCATCGCCCGTTTTGGCAGTTACTTCGGCCTGCATGGATGGGGTAGAGACCTGCTGAGCCTGAATCCTTGCCTGGGCAATGGCTCGATTGAGTTCTTCCATCGCCTCCTGCTCACGCTGTTTGCCACGAGCTAAGCGATCATTTTCTGCAGAATTGTTGTCTTTGGCGATTTCCTGGCCTTTCTGTGCACTCTCCTGTAGCTGCCTTTGCATCTCAGAGAGTTTCTCGGCTTCCTGGGCTTCCACCTGTTTACGTTCTTCATCTGAGTACTTTGTATCATACTCTTCCTTGGTATCTTCTTCATTGCGTTCAATGTTTCCTACTGCTGAATAATCGTCTATCTTACCGTATGATTTGAGCATACTCTCATACTTGTTACCAATACCGTCTCCCTTCATTTTGGCATCAGGCAGGTCTGGATTAAGATACTCGGTCGTAGTGAGACCATCAGGAATCTCAGCCTTCTCCGTATGAAAGAGGTCAATGACGAAGTAGCCGACAAACAACAGAGGGAAGTAAATGATAAGCGGTATCATATACTTGGGCTGTTTCCAGTTAATCTTTTTCAATGCGTCCATCGTTATCTATCTTTTCGTTATTATTCTTTTGATTATCTCTATTCATGGCAGGATGCGTGGTGTAGGCATTTTCTACAGCTTTCCAGACTTTGCTGTGTCGCAGACGCAACATCTGCTCTTGCCTTTCCGTAGCACTTTGTCTTGACTGTTGATGACTATACACCACTACCAACCTGTAGATGTTCAGACCAAAACAGAAGATTATGAAACCAAATACAAGGTAGAGGAACAACAGTTTATGGTCATTAGCAAACAGTTGTACCTTGGCTGCAAGCACATCAAGCTTCATAGTCTTGGCAAACTTGCGTCCTGCCTTCACCTCAGTCTCATATCTCTGACGATATTGAGGATCATCTTTGTCCGGCATCTTTTCACCGATAAACATTTTCTTCCATCCCATATCAATATGTCAGTTTGGTCTTTTGTTCTATATCCTTATTGAGAAGGGTTCTCCAGTTGGTGATGAGCAAACCATGTGGGTTGTTGTCAGTACGGGGAACACGCTTCAAATGACCTGCCGTCACAAGTTCTCTGGTAAGAATGCTTGTGCGTCGCTCAATACGCTGTCTGCCATAGTAGGTGAACTCCATCTTCTCCTTGTCGAACTTGATACTGTCACAGAAGATACTGAATACGGCACTCGTACCCATGATGTTTGAGTAGAAGCCTTTCTCCTTTAATGTATTGTACTGCGCAAGACCCGTTTCATCGACCAGATACATGGCTTTATCCATTGTATATTTGATGTACTTGTCATCTGGCGCAAGAGTGAAGAAGTAATGATGGAACATCTCCACATGACTCTTTGCTTCCACATCGAGCGTTTCTTCCATGGTGCTGCGCTGAACGAGAATAGGAACATTGCCATCCAACACGTACACTTTCTGATGAGCATCTGAAACCATTTGCTTGGCTGTCCAAATGCTGGAGATACAGATGATGATACAGCCCACAAGGAAGAGTGAGCAGATAATCATCACCAACTTGATTTTGTTTTCGAGATTCTTTATTACCATACCTTATTATATATGTATTATTTGCTGTTTACATCACTTTGCTAATCATGCCCTGGGTTGAAATCTTGGCTTGCTGTGCCACACCTTCACCGAAGTTTCGGGTAGAGAATGCTGTATCTCCTTCAGGAATCATCCATGCAGCAAGGTCTGGAACGAGGTTCAGACATTTCAATGCCACAATGCTTGCTGCCATCAGATAACCGGCTGAGAAGAACGAGTTCTGCAGATATGCTGCCATCGTCTGCTCACTTTCGGTAATGGCTGTAAGGTTCTCCACCTGAATGCAGAGCACTATATCAAAGAGTAAAAGGACATAAAAGCCCACGAAGTATAGCATTGCTCCATAGAAATGTACCGTGAGATAACGTATCAGCCACTTTGCCCAGGCTCCTTCCCATTTCGGCAAGAGAGAGAATGCCCATTGTATCGGACCGAATATTGTCAGCATACCCAGGAGTATCTGTTGGCAATAGATTGTTGCCCACCAACCTATGCGGAAGACAATCAATGCTATGAGCATAATCACCTTGTCTATGCCTACCACCGCACCAGCTGTGAGTGATGTGAACCAGAGCTTCGAAGCATCAGTTTCCATGTTTGTCACTTCATCCACACCAGCCTGTTCCATGGTGGACTCTATTAGGTTTGGATCCGATGTGCCAGAATGGGCTACGTCAGCCTGGGCTTGTAATGAGTTATAAAGAGTATCACGTGTATAGATGAGCTCCTGGACTTCTTCAAACTTATCCTCAATCTGTGCGGACTCCGCTTCATACAAGTCGTGGGTGTATGAACCTATGCAGTTAGGGATATAGGAGAGAAAGTCAAGTACACACCAGCTGCTGCCGTTGTTTGTAATGCCGGTATCTGCAGGTGGGTACCACCAACAGAGGATCACACTGACCACAAGAGGCTTGAACAGCTTCATGATGTCTATCGGCTCATGCTTTACCATCATCTTGTAGGCCATACTGCCAGCTACGACTATCGAGAACAGCGCAGCCAGAGCCATACACATCTGCAATATCCACCAAAACGGACCTTGTGAGCCTGTGAACGTGGCATCACAAAGGAACTCGTTGGTCTGGAAAATCACATCATCAATCTCCTGTTCGAGGATCTTGATACCGAAATCGGAAAGGATGTTTGAATCTGCCATGTTTTATTGTCTTACTATGTTATTTTCGTCGGAGTCATCAGTTCCTGAGCCTCCGGAGTTATTTCCTATATTCTTTTTGCCTGCTTCACGCCATCGGCTGATTGCTGATGATGCGTGGCTGGCTACATTGTTTCTTCTTTCAAGTCGTGCAGCAAGCAAGGAGGAGGTCTTTCGCTTGTTGCTTAGTTGGATCAGAAAGGAGATAAGTGTCTCATTCTGCTTGGTTATGTCATCATAGATGGCAAGATACTGCTGCTTGCGCTGGGCATTAGGCATATAGGCATCCTGCATCTCCTTGATGGCGGTCTTATACATCTTGTAGTATTCTGTCCATCGTGTCTTGTCTGAAACAGAACCACCAGCGCTTACTATTCGGTCAATATTCGCCTGAAAGTCCAAGAGCTTGGAGTTGATCTTGTTTCCTTCTGCAAGCCAGGCAATATCAATCTGTCTGTCTGCAATGTTGAGTGCTTCGATTTCAGCTCGTTGGGTAAGAGATGCTTTAATACTGTCAGCAACATCCACCTGCTGATATGCAGAGACTCCTGCCATGGTTCTGAAAAACTGCTTGTTCTTTTTTGCAGCAGTCTTCTGATAGTTGTTGTGTAAGGCATCATAATATAATGCAGGAGTGAGACCGCCAGAACCAATCTCCTGAACCGTAATCTGGTTCATCTTGGCTGCATCATGGTTGTAACTCACATAGCCTTGGGCTGATGCGTTAAAGCATAACGTCAAGCCACATAGACAAAGTGCTGTCCGTGAAGAGATTAAATGTTTCATATTCATTGAATTTTTATTTATTATCCTAATAGCCTAAATATCCTGCACCTCTCCATCTTCCGAAGGCATCGCTTATGATTTCCTCCTTGCTCTTGGCACGGTACACCTGCTTTTTCCAATAGCCGATTCTCACTTGGATATATCTCCAGGTTTCGAAGTATGCCTTGTTGAGATGCTTGTTGATGTTGTCGAGCGAGTTGTTGATGTTTGTAAGAATGAGAAGCAAGTCTGACGTTGAACATGCGGCTGCTCCAGTAGCATATAGTAGCAAATCACTGACTGACCTATAGAGATTGTCGCCTTCATCTGCAATCTTGGCCAAAGCCTTGGTGTTGATGATGATGATCAGCGTGTCGGTACTCATGATGTTGCCTCTTTCCAGGCATTTCTTCCTGAAATCATTGAGCATCTTTCTATAGTCACCGACTTTGTCACTCACATTCTCATAGGTACTGTACACATTGAGACTGGTACGGAGTGACTGATACAGAA
>JAXEKN010000073.1:0-20237 GCA_034101015.1 Prevotella sp. | reverse complement strand
AAGCATGAAACGGCGAAAGACATTTACACTCAACAAGGAAGAAATATACTTGCATAATACACTTGCCGACATAGTGGAGGAACAACGGTTGAGGGCTAAGAAACCGCTTGACATTTCCCTTAATGTTGTTCCCGATAAACTCACATTGCTTGCCGACCGCCAGCATTTTATGCAGATAATCAACAATATCTGCGACAATGCCATAAAGTACTCTCGTGATAACGTAAGGATTGGCATAACATGCAAGAAAGACACTGATGGCAATGTCGTTATCAAGATTAGCGACAATGGCATCGGTATTGCAAAGGCTCATCAGCAGCATATCTTCGACAAGTTCTACCGTGTGCCCAACGGCAACCTGCACGACGTGAAGGGCTATGGGCTCGGCCTTTACTATGTGGCCACGATGATGAGGCTGCATGACGGTACAGTCGAGGTAGAAAGTGAACAGGGAAAAGGAACGACATTCACACTCTTATTCAGACAAACGACATGACGAAACAGATTAAAATACTATTGGTGGAGGATGAGACAACGCTTGCCATCATCATCCGTGACACACTCAACTCGCAGGGCTTTCAGGTAATTACTGCCGAGAATGGAGAGCGTGGGCTGCAACTGTTCTTCCATGAACGTCCCGACGTAGTCGTGGCTGACGTGATGATGCCCAATATGGACGGATTGGAGATGGTGAAAAGAATAAGAAACAAGGACGTCACCACTCCGATACTCTTCCTTACTGCCCTTTCAGAGACAGAGGATGTGGTGAGGGGATTTGAGGCAGGAGCCAACGACTATCTACGCAAACCGTTTGGAATGCTCGAACTGATAGTGCGCATTAAGGCTCTCGTGGGGCGTGCTTTCGTTCCGCATGATATCCCGCATGATGATAGTCCCACTCAATATGTCATTGGCGATTACCAACTCGACACGATGAAGGAGCATTTAGTGTATGCCGCCGACAATGCCGACACCGAGATTATCCCCTTGTCTCATCGTGAGTCGGAGATTCTTCGTCTGCTTTGCAGCAGCAAGGGGGAGGTGGTTGATAATCGTGACATCCTGCTCGAACTGTGGGGCGATGACAGTTATTTCAACACCCGTAGCCTGCACGTCTTTATCACCAAACTGCGTCGTAAGCTCTCCCGAGATTCTCAAGTCAAAATCATCAATGTCAGGGGAATAGGATATAAGTTGATATAGACAATGCTTACGAGAATCTCAGTCGGAAGAGGGTTGTGGCATTGCCGGATGGAATCAGTTCGATGCTGCCGCCACTCTGCTTCATTATCTGGCGGGAGATACTCAGACCTATGCCGCTGCCCGTGGGTTTGGTGGTGAAGAAGGGGACGAAGATTTGTTGTGCCTCTTCGGAGGGTATGGGCTTGCCGTTGTTGCTGATGTCGATACATACCGAATCGTCGGGGGCGGTATAGGCGGCAAGGGTGATAGATGTAGCTCCTGCTTCCACGGCATTCTTCAATATGTTTGTCACGACATGAGCGATGAGGCTTTCGTCGGCGTATAGGAGAAGGTCGGGGAGAGAGAGGTCTTGGTGTATATCAGATGTTTTGGAATATTCCTTGCTTATCGCCACCATCCTTTCAAGGAATGGCTTGACGTAGAAGAGTTTGGGTTGTGGTTGTGGAATGAGAGTCATTCGGCGATAATTATCCACGAATGTAAGCAGTTGCTTGCCGGTGGAATTGATAACCGATAGTCCTTCCTTTATCTCGCTATCGTCAGACTTGTGGCTTAGCGTTTCGCTGAGTGACGTTATCGGAGCCACATTATTCATTATCTCATGCGTAAGCACACGTATGAGCTTTGTCCACGACTCCATTTCGCGCGATGACAGTTCGTTGCGAATGTCGCTGAATGCTACTATTCTCACTTTCTTGTCATGAAGCATGGCGGTGGTCTCACGTTTGGAGAAATCCTCCGATGCAAGTTTCTCCGCAGCCTGACTCTCGAAAGTCAGCATTTCCACACCGAGCAGTCGCAGTGCCGCCTCGTTATGTTGCAGCACACATCCGCGCTCATCCACCACCATGATTCCTGTTGACACGGCATTGATAATCTGCTCGTAATAGCGTTCGCGCTCAATAGCCTCACGGCGTGCCGTTTCGAGTATGCGTCGTATGCGGTTGAGCAACTCGTTTACGAGCTTGTCGTGTCCCTTTTCGGGGAAGTTAAACGAGAAGTCAAGGTTGTCGATGGCATTAAACAGGAACGTCACCTTGCCGATGGTGCGGCGGTAGCGGCGGTGGAGCACAAGGCATACAATACAGAATACGGCTGCCGTGCAGAGTATGGCGATGATGACGTTAGAGTCCATATTTCTTTATTTTATTATACAAGGTCTGTCGGGCGATGTCCAATCGTTGCGCCACGAGTGAGAGATTGCCTTCACATTCACGGATGGTGCGGGCGATGAGGTCGCGCTCCATTGAGGCGAGAGAGAGCCCGCTCAGCCCCCCTCCAACTCCCCCTGGGGGGAGAGCCTGGTTACCATCGAGCGCAGAGGCATTCTCAGTTCCTCCCCACGGGGAGGTTAGGAGGGGGCTTTCCAATATCACCGCCCTCTCCATCGTATGTTCCAGTTCACGTATGTTTCCGGGCCAAGGATAATCGAGCAGCTGCTGGCGGGTCTTGGCGTCGAGCTCTATTGGAGCCTTATTATAGAAATCCGAATACCGCTTGATAAACTGTTCTGCCAAGGGGATGATTTCCTCCTTGCGCTCGCGCAGTGGCGGCAAGTGAAGACAGATGGTATTCATGCGATAGAGAAGGTCTTCGCGGAATGTTCCTTCTCTCACCATCTCCTGCAGGTTGCGGTTTGTGGCGGAGATAAGTCGGATGTTGATGGGTATATCCTTTGTGCCTCCGATGCGAGTGATGGTCCTGCGCTGAAGGGCGGTGAGCAACTTTGCCTGAAGAGGGTAGGAGAGATTGCCTATCTCGTCAAGAAACAGCGTACTGCCCTCTGCCAACTCCATCTTTCCCGGCTTGTCGGTCTTGGCATCGGTGAATGCGCCACGCATATATCCGAACAGTTCGCTCTCAAACAAGGTCTCGGTGATGGCGCCCATATCCACAGTCACCATTTGCTTTCCCGATCGTCTCGACAACCGGTGAATCTCACGAGCCAACACCTCCTTACCCGTTCCGTTCTCACCCGTGATAAGGATGTTGGCATCAGTGGGGGCAACCTTCTGAACCATATCCATAATAAGCCCCAGCCCCCCTCCAACTCCCCCTGGGGGGAGAGTTTGGTTACCTTCGAGCGCAGAAGCATTCTCAGTTCCTCCCCTCGGGGAGGTTAGGAGGGGGATGAGTTTTTCTATAAGCACCTCGTTCTCAAACGGCTTCACTATGAAGTCTGCCGCTCCTTCTTTTATTCCCCTCACGGCGAGGTCAATATCCGCGTATGCCGTAAACAGAACGACAGCCACATCCGGCTCCAAGCGCTTTATTTCCTTGAGCCAGAACATACCCTCGTTACCGTTGTTGATGCCGCGCCCGAAGTTCATGTCGAGCAGCACCACGTCGGGTTTCTTCCTCCGCATCAGCGTAGGAATGGCGTTGGGATTAGTGGATGTCTGCACATCCTCGCACACATTCTTCAGTAGCATCCTAAGCGACACGAGCATGGCCTCGTTGTCGTCGATAATCAGTATATTGCCTTTTTTCTTCATTGCTTTTTTAGCGATAACGATGCAAAATTACAAAAAAAAGACAAGGCAGACAAGAATGTCATCCGCAAACTTGTCTGCCTTATTGTTTTTTAACTAATCTCTAAATCCTGTCATTCAGTCTTAATGCTCTCCACGGGATTGGCGGTAGCCACCTTCAGAGTGCGGCTGATGATGGAGAGGAAGGAGATGACGAGTGTGAAGAGGGCAGCCGCCGCAAGAACCCACCACGGCATCGGAATCTGATAGGTGAAGTCTTGTAGATAATGGCGCATTGCCTTTATGCTCAACGGCATCGCCAAGACTATCGCCACCAACGACATCACGAGGAATCGGCGTGAGAGTGTCCACACGGCACTCGCTACCGTGGCTCCCATCACCTTGCGCAGGGCAATCTGCTTGCGCTGCTGCTCACCGTAATACACAGACATGGCAAACATGCCGAGGGCGGAGATGAGTATCGAGACGAGCATGAAGGTAAGGACGAGCGACATCGTGTTGCGCTGGGTCTTCAGTCCATCGCTCAATATGTCATCGATGTATTTGCAATTCATTTCAAGAGGCATACCCCTTACTTCTTTCGTCACCATGCTGCAAGTGTTTTTCACGGTGGCAAGAGCCTTGTCGTGGTCGCCCCGTGTTTTGATGAGCATTGTATAAAAATAGCCATCGTGAGGAGCCACCATGATGCCGTTGTAACATTTGTCCATCGCATTTGGCAAGGCAGTGCCGGAACGATAGTCGGCGATCACTCCGCAACATTCATATTCGGGTTTCCCGTTATTTACACCAAAATATGGTTTCTTTGCCGACACTCCCCAAAAGCGCTTTCCGCTTTCGCTCACCCACACCTTTCCCTCTGTTGGTTCGCAGTATTGCTCAATCACCTTTATCCCCAACATCTTCATCGCAGTGGAGTCGAGACGGCACATCGCTACCCATGACACCACCTTGTCATTCACGTCATGCACACCATCGGCACCGCATTGTAATGGTGTCCCTCCACCTGGCGCTGCCTCCACTACCTCGGGCAGTGCCTTCAACCGGTTTGCCAAAACCATCTGCTTGTCAAGACTATAGCCTACATCATTTGTATATGCTATGATGACGTCTTCCTTGTTATAGCCGTAGGAAAGTGTGTAGAGATGGTGCATTTGCAAGGTCATTGTCAATCCCACGGCGATGAGCACCGTGCTGACCACGCCTTGTGCAGTGATGAACAACTTGCTGAACCACATCTTGTTCTTTATCCTGAGACTGCCCTTCACCACGTCGATGGGATTAAACCGCGACACTACCATGGCGGGAATGATGCCGCAAACAGTTGATATAACAAGGAGTGCTGCCACGGTGACAAGCAATACCAGCAGAGACACGGGGAGAGAGATTTGCGTCTTGAGCATGTCGTTGAACACGGGCAGCAGGCATAGTGCCAACAGCAGACCGATGATGAAGCAGGCTGACGTGAACAATGCCGACTCCTTGAAATATCTTACCATCACACCCCATACGCTCTCGCCCAAGAGTCGGCGTGTGGCCATCTCCTTTGCCCGTTTGCCGGCCTGCGCCACGGTGAGGTTGATATAATTGAATATGGCGCACACGAGAAGCACGAGGGCCACGGCAAGCAGTAGGTCAACCAACTTCTTGTCGCCTTGGCGGAACTTCCAGTTGGAGATAGTGGAAAAATATAATTTGTCCAAGCGCACTATCGTCGAGCCCCACAGAAACTTGCCGTCATTCTCGCGTGAATATTCAAAATCTTTCCAGTAATCCACATACTTGTCGAGCAGTTTGTCCGACACCTTGGCAGGGTCAGCATCCTTGTCGAGGCGTATGAAAGGAACAGTCTCGCCGAAGTTGTCCATCTTTGCCGTCAGCTTTTCCGCGTATTTCATTGAAACCATCACATCGTATGGCTCAAAGATGTCAGACTTGCCGAAGTCGGGCATCACTCCCGTTATCCTGAACGTGATGGTGTCGTATTTCAATGTCTTGCCGATGGCATCGCCATTGCCGAAAGCCTTGGCGGCAAACGACTCGCTCACGATGGCTTCGTTCTCGGATGTAAGTACCCTGTCGCGCCGGCATCCGCGGACATCATATCCGAAGAACTCGAAGAAATTCGGGTCAACGCAGTATGCGTCGGCCTTGAAGAATGTCTCGCCAACCATAAACCCGGGGATATTGTTGGCGGTGGCGACCCTTGTCCACTCCTTTATCTCGGGGATAGAAGGGAAGAACTCCTGTGCCGTTCCCCATGTCATACCGAGATAGTCGCCGCTGCCCACGGCATAAATCTCCTTTGCCTTCTCATTGCCCTTGCCCACGCTGTATTCCATCATGGCGTAGGCTCCAAGGATGACAACAAAGCCCAAGGCAACCGACAGTCCGAATGCCTCGATAGCCGTATAAAGCTTGTTGCGTGATAAAAACTTAAAATATGATTTCATGTTTATATTTTTTAGGGGAGTTAAGGAGTTATCGCTCCCTTTGGTCGCTGAGGAGTTAAGCCATTAGTTTTGAGCATAGGATACCAGCGTAATAACATTTGGCTTAACTCCTTAACTCCTTAACTCCTTTATTCAACCACTTGTCCATCAAACAGATTAATAATCCTTCCGGCATACGTCGCGTCGTGCTGCGAGTGAGTCACCATCACCACTGTTGTGCCCTCCTGATTCAGTTCGGAGAGCAGTTCCATCACCTCCATGCCGTTCTTTGAGTCGAGATTACCCGTAGGCTCGTCGGCGAGGATGATGCTCGGTCGTCCCACCACGGCACGCGCTATTGCCACGCGCTGCTGCTGACCGCCTGAGAGCTGGTGCGGATAATGCTTCATGCGGTGGCTCAGTTTCACCTTGCGCAGTATGTCGAGCACACGCTCCTTGCGCTCCTTCTTCTCCACACCGAGGTATTTCAGTTGCAGTTCGATGTTCTCCTCCACGGTCAATTCGTCTATGAGGTTGAACGACTGGAACACGAATCCAATGCGTCCCTTGCGGTATGCCGTGCGCTCGCGCTCTTTCAGGTGTCCCACTTCCTCGTCGCCGAGCCAGTATTTGCCCTCGGTAGGACTGTCGAGCAGTCCGAGGATATTCAGCAACGTCGATTTGCCGCAGCCCGAAGGTCCCATGATGGCGACAAACTCGCCGTCGTTCACTTCGATACTCACCCCATTGAGTGCTATCGTCTCCACCTCCTCCGTGCGGAAGATTCTCGTGATGTTTTCTGTTCTGATCATATCATTTATTAATTATCAATTTGAGGAGTAAAATGAAGTTATAAGAAGTTATCGCTCCCGATGGTCGCTAAAGAAGATAAAAGACAATAGCATTGTATATACATTTGTCCTTTATCTCCCTTTGTCTCCGCTTATCTCCTTTTATCTCCCTTAATATGTTTTTTCGTGCTGCAAAGTTACATCATTACCTCCAAACCACCAAGACTTTTCCTGCTTCCAAAGGTGGATTGTATGAAAATCATACAGACTTATGTGTGAAAATCATACATTTCTCAAGATTTATTTCGACGTATCGGCAGAAATGATTAACTTTGCAAGCGATTAATCTCAATGATATGAAATACGGAACGATACTGATAGTGGATGACAATCCCGCCATACTGACGGCATTGAAGATATGTCTTGCCGATGTGTTTGAGCGCATTCTCACGCAGACCAATCCCGACGGAGTGCTTGCCTTGCTCCAGCAGGAGAGGGTGGATGTGATACTGCTCGACATGAACTTCACCATCGGTATGAACAGCGGTCAGGAGGGGCTTACGTGGCTTCGCTCCATCCATCGCCTGCATACGGATATTCCCGTTGTACTCGTAACGGCCTTTGCCGATGTCCGCCTTGCAGTGAAAGGACTGAAGGCAGGTGCCGCCGACTTCATCACCAAACCGTGGGATAACGACGAACTCATCCGCACCCTCAAGGATGCCATCGACAACAACAACAATGTAGCCACCCTCGAAAGCGTCGAGACAGAGCATGTGCGCAAGGTGGTGGACAAGTGTCATGGCAATATCTCCCGCGCCGCCGAACTCCTCGGCATTACGCGCCAGACGCTCTACTCGAAAATAAAGAAGAATTAGCATTTGGAATTTACAATTTAGAATTTGGCTATGCTTATTGGTATTGCTATTTTATTGATAATAATCGGGTTGTTGGTGGTTGTTTGGTTCATTCGTCATCAACGCATATTGCGCACGAGGGCATTTCTCATGCGCGAGGCAGTGCGCAATGGTGATTTCACCTTCCGTGTGCCAAACAAAGGAATGTTCTTCGGCGAGAAAGCCCTGCTTGACGCCCTCAACGACATGGAAAACAACATAGGACGACTGACTGCCCAAAACGAGGTGGAGTCGTGGGAGAAACTCACCCGTGTGCTCACCCACGAAATAAACAATGCCACCACCCCGATACTCAGTATTTGCCAGTCATATCTCGCCTCGCCATCTCTCCAGTCCTCCCCATATCGCGAGGGCATCGAGGCAATTAACGACACAACCTCCGCCCTTGCCGCCTTTGTGGATAGCTATCGCAAGATGACGCAGATACAAAAACCTGAGCCTGAAGAAATCTCCCTGCGCGATTTCAACTCAGGCATTGCCTGCATGTATCCCTCTCTTGCATGGCACATCGACATCCCTGAATCACTGACAATAACCATTGACCCCAATCTCCTTCGCCAGGCAATAATAAACATCGTGAAGAATGCCGCCGAGGCAGGAGCCAACAACATCTCCACACGATGGCTCGCCAACCGTCTTTACATCAGCAACGACGGCCTCCCAATCCCCCCTGAACACCACCGCGACCTCTTCATCCCCTTCTACACAACCAAGCACCACGGTTCAGGCATCGGTCTGCCCCTCTCCCGCCAAATCCTGATGATGCAAGACTACGATCTCTCGCTCGCCCCAGTCCCGCAAACTGGATATCACGTCACCTTCGTCATCTCCTCGATAAACAATCAATAATGTTTATGGAATTTCATTCAATGGACAAAAAACCACCAAATAATTTGGAGAATTCATTTTTTAATGCTAACTTTGCAGCGGAAGAATCATTTTATATATTGACAATGACAGAGGCAGACATCAAAATACCGTATGCAATAGCCAATTTCGCCGAACTTAGGGAGCGTGGCTACTACTATATCGACAAGACCGAATACATCAGGAAACTTGAGCGATATAAGGCTCCTGTGTTCCTGCGTCCGAGACGATTCGGCAAGAGCCTTTTCGTGTCAACCCTTGCACACTATTACGACCGCAACAAGGCTGACAAGTTTGAGGTTCTCTTTGGCGGCACGTCGATAGGCGACAACCCTACCGTCGAGCACAACAAGTATATTGTCATCAGATACGATTTCTCAAAGATGTCAATGTCTAAGGATAAAGGTGAGTTGGAGAAGAATTTCCATCTACTTAACTCCGGTGCAGCAAGGGTTGCGGTGGCACAGAATCGTGACATTTTCGGCGATTTTACATTCCATTCTGATGACAATGCCTCGCAGATGTTGAGTGAGATCACGGATTATGTTTCGTCTCACAACCTTCCTCCTTTATATATATTGATTGATGAATATGATAATTTCACCAACCAACTGCTCGTGGAGTATAACGATGCGATGTATGAGGACTTGACTACAGGCGACAGTTTCCTTCGCACATTCTTCAAGGTCATCAAGTCTGGTATAGGCGATGGCACTATCAGGTCTTGTTTCTGTACGGGAGTGTTGCCAGTGACGATGGATGACCTGACCAGCGGATTCAATATAGCGGAGATTCTGACACTTAAACCTGAGTTTTCCGAGATGCTCGGATTTACCCATGCCGAAGCAGCTGCTTATCTTCGTTTTGCTATTGCTGAATATGGCCCACAAGCCTCGTTTGACGAATTATGGACGATGATTGTGAACAATTATGATGGCTACCGTTTTATTGTGAATGGAACATTGTTGTTCAATTCTACGATTTTGACATATTTCCTGAAAAACTTTGCAGAGCTTTCCGGTGGTATCCCCGACGAAATGGTTGACGAAAACCTGCGTACTGATGTCAGTTGGATTCGCCGCTTGACCCTCTCCCTTGAGAATGCCAAGGATATGCTCGACACGTTGCTCATCGACGGTGAGATGCTCTATTCGCAGCCCGACTTCAAGAGCAAGTTCAACAAGAAGAAATTCTTCTCGCCCGAATTCTATCCCATCAGTCTTTTCTATCTCGGGATGACAACGCTGAAAGATGCCTATACCATGATATTGCCTAATCTCACGGTCCGCAGTATCTATCAGGATTACTACAACGAGCTGAATGAGATAAGCAGCAAGGCGCAGCTTTTCGTTCCCGCCTACAGAACTTTTGCCAGCAACCGCAAGTTTGAGCCTCTTTTCTACAACTATGTTGATAAGTATCTCGGACAATTTCCCGCACAGACATTCGACAAGATCAACGAGAACTTCGTGCGTTGTTCATTCTTTGAGGTCTTGAGCCGTTATCTCAGCGACAGCTATACGTTCGCCCTTGAGCAGAACCTGCCTTCAGGCCGTGCCGACCTCGTGTTGACTGGCATCCCCGGCTCGTCGTTCCACAACGACTGCCGCATAGTTGAGTTCAAGTATTTCAAGGCTTCAGATGCAGCGAAGGTAGAGGCGATAGACGCCCCACGTGAGGAAGATGTGAACCAGGTGAATGGCTATGCCGCCGACATCAATGCCATGTTCCCCAATTATAAAATCAAGACCTACGTTGTATATCTCGCAGCCAACAAGGCGGCGAAGATATTTCCGGTCAACTGATATGAGTAATATTTGACAAGTAGCATTGTTTTTATCTGATGTTACCACGTTGTTCCAAGCATCATCCTTCTTAACTTTTATTATATTTAATCGAAGGATGAACGAAGGAACAACGGAGGAAGAGCGAAGGATGAACGGAGGATGAACCTCTTTTCTGCTCTAAAAATAGGGGAAAAATGAGGATTTTAAATACACTATTTAACAAGTGGGGTCACAATCAGATGTATTATTTAAGTATTTTAAGATTTGGTAATCCTAATACAATGCTTGCTCTCTTTTTTCGGGAAACACTGCATTTTTGCATCTATTATGCATGTGTTTTTCCCCTAAAATGCAGTGTTCTTCACAAAAAGAGAGCAGGCCTTAATTATCAAATGAGCCTCACGATGGTCTTTTTATTGAATAAAGCAAGTTTCCTTGTTAATTTGTGCTCCAAAAGAGAAAAAAATATAGAAATGTTTTGGCATTCGAATAAAAATGCGTATCTTTGCAAGGTAAAACAAGAAATTGGGATTATGACAACAATGACTTTACAGATTGACAACCCCTCCATCTTTGAACACCTCAAAAGTATTTTGGGGTTGATGAAAGGAGTTACAATAGTTGGTATGACTGACAGCTTGGATGTCGATATACCAAATGAAACTACGCTGTCAGCAATGAAAGAAGCTGAGAGTGGAGAAGATGCCGGCATTGTCAATATTGACAGTGTGGAAAGTTTTATTGCTTCAATGAGATAATGAAGGAAATACGTAAAACCACTCAGTTCAAAAAAGACTTCAAACGTATCAGTAAAGATATCAAGAAAGTGGAGGCTCTTTTGGAAATTGTCAGAATGTTGGCAGAAGGAAAAGTCTTGCCAAAGGAAAACAAGCCTCATCCCCTCGGCGGAGATTACAAAAATCATATGGAATGTCATATTGGGGATGATTATTTGTTGATTTGGTATGACAAGGAAAAGGACATCATAAAATTGGTGCGTCTTGGTTCTCATTCCGAATTGTTTGGTAATAACAGAAAAAGATAAAACAAGTAGGAACAACTAATAATATAATTTTCGTAGTGGCGCAAAACGGTGCTCCCTGCGATGCAGTATTAACTTAAAAGAAAATAGAAAACAAGAGAAAATACATTTTTATATAACATAGTATAAACATAATATGCATTGACTATTATTTTGCGCCTCCCGAAAAGCCTAGGAAACTCTTCGTGTGATAGAAACCGCAAAAATGATGGTTGACACTTCGTGGTATAGGAGTGTCTCTACTTCACGTATAAGAAGTCAATGTTCACGCAATATAGCGTGGGCATTTCTTAGTGGAGTAGAGGTCACATTCCTAGGCTGCCTCGGAGACGCATAAGATGGCTCACGCTTCTTTTGTGTCTATATCTGAAGTGCCAGAATAAGAGTCGTATGCTTAAATGACTCGAATTTATGGCAACAGAAAAAGAATTACATGTACGAATCCACGAGTTGGAAAAACAGATTTCATTCCTTAATCGGCAGGTTAAAGAAGTGAAGTTTGGATTAAATTGGATTGATGTTCCTGAAGCATTCGACAAGGAAAGTGAAAACAAAATACCAATTCTTGAGGAAGTTCCAGAATTGGCAATCAGTAATAATGACGGAAAACCAACTCATATTTTGATAGAAGGTGATAACTATCACGCTCTGACATGTCTCAACTATACCCATCGTGGCAAAGTTGACGTAATATATATTGACCCCCCATATAACACAGGAAGCGATGGCTTTACATACAAAGACAAAAGGTTTCTTGACAAATATCCAGATGGGACGAAGTTGCCTATTAATCATCCTTTGCGTCATAGCTCATGGTTGTCGTTTATGTCAAAGAGACTTAAAATGTGCCAAGATTTAATGAAGGATGATGGAGTAATATTTATTAGTATAAATGAGGATGAGTTAGCTAACTTGAAATTACTTTGTGATAGCATATTTGAACCCTCGAATTATATAACAACATTTACAATTAAAGTACGTTTGGAAGACCGAATTCTTAAGGGTGATAAGCCAATTCATGAATGTACGGAATTCTTGCTGATGTATCAGAAAAGTAACAAATTCAAGATTAATAAACGCGTACTGGATAATTCGGATCCGAGTGATTATATCTATGAGATAACTGAGTTGAATGATTGCGCTGAAACCATAACACTTGGTGACAAAATAGTTAAGGTTTTTTATCCAGGACAATATAAAATCGAAAAATGTGAGCCGAGCTTTGTACATTTACAGAAAATTAATATTCGAGGTTCGATAAAAACAGGTAATAGTTCAGGAAGGTTCCACATGAGTTATCTTGAAGAAAGAAATAATCTCTTTGATGTCATCTATAAAGTTCCTGATATTGGTGATGATGGTAGAGGATATCGCTATTTCTTGTCAAGACATAATGCAAAGAAGAGAAATGGTTTTTATTTTCAAGGTGCTCCAACTTACAGAGAAGACACGAAAGAAATTCCATATCCAAACTTTTTTGATTTTGAAAAATCCTTTAATAGTGTAGGAACAGAAGGAGGTGTACCTTTTGATGGAGGGAAGAAACCAATTTCTTTCATACAAAAAATGATTGAAATATCAAAGGGACATCAAGAAGGATTAATTGTTCTGGATTTTTTCGCAGGAAGCGGTTCAACGGCACATGCTTTGATGTCATTAGAAAAAGGTCATCAGGTTATTTCAATACAATATCCTGAGCTTACCTATGATGTGAATAACGGAAATAAAGTTGCAAAAGACAATGCCAAGAATGTTTTTAGGGCTGGTTTTGATAACATTTCCCAAATTACCTACAAGCGAATAAAAAATATAATAGGAGGATATAATGATGGAAAAAAAACTTATCTTCCACTTGGCAATTCCCTGAAATACTATCGTACATCATTTGTAGGTAAGAACCAACCTAAGGATGCGACGGATGAAGATAAGATAGAACTTGCACAAAAGGCGGGATGTCTGTTGGCTATGGCAGAAAACACCCTTTATGAGTCAAAGAAAACAGATTATTATCAAATATATGGAAACAGAAAAGATATTTGGACTGCCATATATTTCCAGGAAGATTACAGCCAGTGCGAGAAGTTTATAAAAGAAGTGAGAACATTGTCAGGACACAAAAATGTGTACTTCTTCTGTTGGGATGATGGTGCATCATTTGCAAGTGAATTTGACATGGATAAGAATGTGGATGTGAAATCTATTCCACAACCTATCTTGGATATATACAAATCAATTGGATTATAACATTATGGAAAGAATAGAATTTCAAATAAATGCTGTTGAGTCGCTAATTGCTCAATTCAAACGTCTTTGGACAAATGACGAGTATCAAATTCCTATTACACTGAAAGCCCCAACAGGAAGTGGCAAGACATTTATTACAGAGAAGTTTATCTGTGAAATTCTTAACCAGCCTGATTGGGATGATGACGTGGCTTTCATTTGGATTACTTTCTCCGATGACCTTGCCATGCAGAGTCGCGATAAGTTTATGGAATATTTTCCTACGGAGTTGCCAGGAAGGTTGTTGACTATCAATGACCTAAGCCAAGGGGTCCTGAACAGAAAGGACATAATGTTCCTCAATTGGCAGAAATTGGTTAGCAAGTCAGCAGAAAATCGATTACGCCGTCGTCCAGATGATGAGCGCGAGCGTAAGGAGTCTGGATATTATTGGGAAGATGTCATAGACAATACTCACAAGGATGGTAGAAAGGTAATAATGGTTATTGACGAAAGTCATAAGAATGTTACTGAGGCATCTATGAGAGATGTCATTAATCCCGTTAATCCAAAGATTATTCTTAAGGTCTCAGCTACTCCTGAAACTGAACCATCTGCTTCTGATGTAAATAACAATAGAGCAGGATTTGTTGAGGTAAGCCGACAGGATGTTATTGATGCAGGAATGATAAAGGAACACATTGTTTGTCAGACAGAAGAAGACTTGATGCGAATGAGTAATAAAACCCTTGATGAGGCTCTTCTTTCATTGGCTATAGAAAAGAGACAGGAACTTTGCATGGCTATCGACAAATTCAACATCAAGGTAAATCCATTAGTCATTATTCAGTTGCCAAACGATGACAATGCGAGTCAAGATGTTGGAGATCAAACTAAGGAAGAGGTCGTTATAGATATTCTTGTTAGGAATGGGGTTCCACAAGAACGTATAGCACGTTGGTTTGCAGATACACCACGTCCTGCTAATTTGGAGCATAATGAAAGTCCGTATGATTTCTTGCTTTTCAAAACAGCAGCAGGAACTGGGTGGGATTGTCCAAGAGCACAGATTCTTGTTATGTTCCGTGAGATTCATAGTGAGACATTCCAAACGCAGACTATAGGGCGAATAGTACGTGTGCCAGTAAGAGGACAGCAAGCGTCTTCCATATTCCGGACTGGCTACATCTTTACAAACTATTCAAGACAGGCCGTAATAGCAGGAGATTATTCTTCGACAACAAACAGACCAAAGGTAAATATCAGTGAGAACATAAAAGGAGAAGATTATGTGATTGCCTCCGAATTGAAGAAAGAATATGTGTCAAGGGTGGATTATGGGGATTTAGGAAAGAGCTGGGAGTTCCAGCAGTGCTTGGTCAACACATTCAATTCGTTCTTTGGAATTACTAAGGAGGATTCTTTCGGACAGGCAGAAGACAAGTTGAGAAATAAAGGATTAGATTTGTCATGCAAGTTCACACAGCAGGTGGTTGTTGATGCGAATTTTTATGATTTCGACAATATAGGTCTTGAATTGAAAAAAGCAAAAGACCTCACGCGAGAAGTAAGTCCTAATGATGTTCAGAAATTGTTTACTCTTGAGTGTGTTAATCTTCTGCGTGAACAGACTGACAATGACTGCAAAGTTGGAAATATTGCCCGCTCATGGAGTACTCTGAAATCTTCCATTAGATTTTGGATGAGAAATTATGCCCTAAGAAATGAAAGCGAAGATTCAAGATATAGGATTTTCTTATATGACATCAGGAAGAATGAAGATAGTTTGTTCCGCCATTTAGTGACTATGACTCTAAAGGCATACAATCCAATTCTAAAGAAACAAATAGAGGAAAGGCAAAAGCAAGAGAAGGAAAAGGAGAGCGAGGTTTTCTTAATTCCCAAAACTATAGCATTCACTGAAGATTATGAAACTATTGATATGCGGAAATGTTTTTATAGACCATTTTATCTTAGGCGAGACTATCAAGGACATGACACAGAAATACCCTTTGCTCAATATCTTGACTGTCAGAATAATATTGAATGGTGGACGAAGAATGGGGATTCGGGTAAAGACTGGCTTTCATTCAGGTATTTCAACGAACAATCGCAGATGACAGAACTGTTTTATCCTGACTGGATAATATGTCTGAATGATGGCACTATTGGTATTTTGGATACTAAGGCAGGCTTTACAGCTGCTTCTATTGAAACTAAATGTAAGGCAGAGGCCTTACATAAAAAGATAAGAGAGTTGAATAATATGCATAGTGGTACCATAAGGTATGTGGGAGGAATAATCCGTAAAGAGAATGGTGTATGGTATTATAATGACAATGAAAAATACAACTATCAAAAGGGTTGTACAAAAGGGTGGAAACTATTGTCTTCATTATTTGGTGGAGAATCTGGAAAAGAATATCTCCCTCTCTATCCCTTCCACATAGCCTGCGGCATCCTTGAAAGTGGTGACGCCTTGCCGGAGGATGGCGTGGAGAGGTGGATTGATGTGTCGTCGTGTGGCTTCAAGCCTAATGATAATATGTTCGTGGTTCATGCCAAGGGTGATTCGATGAAGCCGAAGATTCATGATGGCGACTTGTGTGTGTTCGAGAGATATACAGGCGGCAGCAGGGAAGGGGAGATAGTCTTGGCCCAGATTTCTGGGCAGGATGATGACTATCTATGCAGATATACCATCAAGAAATATCATAGCGAGAAGATTGTCTCCGATGATTCATGGGTGCATAGCAGGATAGAGCTGCTTCCGATTAATACCGATGGATATAGTCCTATTGTTCTTGATGATGCGGAGAACTATCGGGTATTGGGAGTGCTTAGGCATGTGATATCAGATTAAGATAGCTTTATTGATGATAAGATTATTAACCTTGCGCCACTAAGAATAATAACCTTGGGGCGTTAAGGTTAATAATGTTATCAGATGATGAAAGCACTTGGTTTCCACCTGTTCCACCTGTTCCGTAACTTCCGCAGGGCTATTGGGGAGTGGTGACTGGGCGGGAGAGGTGCTCTGCCATGGAGTTGAGCTCGAGGCATTGGGCGCGGGTGATGGGGCGCTTTTCCATGTGGAAGGGCCAGGGGCTGACCTTCCATACTTCCACCATGGGGTAAAACAGATGAATCTTTTGCATTTCCTCATTGAGGATGCACTTGCCTAACTTCGAGTATTCAACATGCGGTCTGTCTTTTGATTCCATAGACAGATCGGAATTGCCTTTTAAATCGCCAAATAAGGGCATACGTTCATTCACCACCAGTGTAAGCATGTATGTGCCCTGTCGGTGGTAGTCGTGCCAAGGAGTTCTGCGCTTCATGGAATGCTTGGTGTCAAGCATTTTTTTGCTACGTGGATTCGTTTCTTCGTGATTCATCTTTGGTTTGTTTTTAAACAGTTGCAAAGATAATCAAGTTTATTTTATTCTCCTATTTATTATTAAAGAAATTTATTCGGGTTAACCTTTTTTATATATAAAAGCCCACATTCGTTTTGTTGTCTTGATAATACTGTGTATCTTTGCAAAGGATTATTAATTTATGAGATATGAAGAAGCTAAGAAAATTATTTGCTATATTGGTTTTTGTTGGCATGTCGCTTATGGGTAATGCCCAGGAAGGGGCTTGGAGCGGTGAGATTGAGGTTCAAGGGATTAAGTTGCCGTTGGTTTTCAATTTCGGTGCTGACGGGTGTACACTTGATTCTCCCTCGCAAGGAGCGAAGGGGATAAAGGCTGAGAAGGAGACGCTGGACGGCGGCAAGATTCGTGTGAAGATTCCTATGGCAAGGGCTACCTTTGAGGGAACTATGGAGGGAAACTCTATTAATGGAACGTTTACACAAAATGGGATGTCGTTTCCGATGACTCTGCAGCCGGGGAAACAGAAGGTTAACCGTCCGCAGACTCCCGTGGCTCCTTTCCCTTATACCACCGAGGAAGTGACATTCAGCAATGGCAAATTTAAATTCAATGGTACGTTGACTCTGCCGAAGAACAGCGACAAGAATACCAAGGTGGTGCTTATGGTGACTGGTAGCGGACAGCAAAACCGCGACGAGGAGGTGTTTGAGCACAAACCGTTTGCGGTGATTGCCGATGCCTTGGCACGCGAGGGAATAGCATCACTGCGCTATGACGACAGAGGTTATGGCGACTCGACTGTTGTGTTCTCAAACTACACTACCGATGACTTCAAGCAGGATGCCGAGGCAGGGTTGAAATACCTGCGCAAGAGATTTAAGAAAGTAGGAGTGCTTGGGCATAGCGAGGGAGGAACTATTGCCCTTATGCTTGCCGGAGAGGGAAAGACAGATTTCGTGGTGTCGATGGCGGGACTGGCTATTTCGGGCAAGGAGACGTTGATAATGCAGAACCGCATAGGATTGGCTCCGTTGGGAATGACCGCGGAGACGGTGGATGCCTATTGCAAGGCATTGTCGGGCGCATTCGACACGCTTGCAGCAGGGAAGAGCGTGCAGGAAGTTGACCGCAAGGATGTACCGTTGATGCTGAGGCAGTTGTTTGAAATGGCGATGAAGCAAGCTGATACTCCTTTTATGCGCCATATTTTCTCTTTGGATATAAGACAGGATTTACCTAAAGTCAAGTGTCCGGTATTGGCGATGAACGGCAAGAAGGACATGCAGGTGGATTGCGAGAAGAACATCTCAGCCTTGCAGGAAGGACTTAGGAACTGCAAGCCAAAGATAGTTGCTTTTGATGGACTGAATCATCTCTTCCAGCATTGCCCGACAGGAAATTTGGTCGAATACCAACAGATTGAGGAAACCATATCCATTGATGTGCTGAAGGCTATCGTTGATTTTATTCTGAAATGATGATGGGGAGAAATATCGTTGGTGGTGGCTGAGGGGCTTGTATGTTGGGAGTTGGCAAGATATATTTTGGTAACTGCAAATAATTGTTCACTAACTGCCAAAATATATCTTGCCAACTATGAATAAACATTGCTATAACAATACGTCATAACATGGCATTACCACCAACCTTGCGGAACTGGTAGAAACGGAGAATTATATCTCCTCTATCCTCCAGAATTTCGACCATATGTTGTCGGATTTATAAGCTGCCGACGCCCCCTTTGGTACATATAGCGTGGCGCTGATAAAACATTTGTTGGAGATAGAGTCCTGATCCAAGTGGGGTGGCACGTGGTTAAGCGAGGTTATACTCTCCAATGACGGGCAGTCATCAAAGATTGTTTTGCCTATTGACTGCTGTGAACGCCCCAATGTGATACTCTTCAATTTGGTACAGCCCTTGAATACATTGTTGGACAAGATAGTGACAGAGTCAGGAATACGGATGGTTTCGAGGTTCTCGCATTTGGCGAATGCAGAAGAGTGGATATGATTAATAGATTCTGAGAGTCTGACCTTTTTCAGACCTTTGCACCGATAGAACAGAAAACCATTGAGTGATTTTACGCCTGCGCCTATGGACACCTCCCGCAGACTCTTTTTTTCGCTGAATGGACTTTCCATATATTCAGTGTTCCATGAGATGTCACGCCCTAAATACAACGTTTCAATGTTACAGTTGGATAACACGTCAGGCTCAAATCTCAGGCACTTCTCGCCATCTGTTATTACGAGGCTCTTTAGCCTTTCGCATCCGGCAAGTGCAAATCTCTGCAATGACATCACCGATTCGGGGATAGTCAGTTTGGCAATCATCCTGTTGTTGTGGAATGCCAAACCAATATCTACAATCTTCAATCTCCGTCCATTATATTCCACCCAGCCTGGCACTTCCACCGTTCCGGAATATTCTTTTGTGTCGGCAATCACACGGCATGTAAGGTCATCTAATGATACAATGTCAAAACATAAGTCACCCTTCGAAAAGTCACCATTCCTATAGACCTCCTTTGATGTGTCAGTCCCCAATCCCTTAATCAATCTCTCAAACAGGTTTTTCATACCAATCATTTTTCCTTCACCGACCCTCCGCATGGTGAACCATTAAAAATATGTGTTGAGGCTAAAAACAAAAAAGCGTGGAGAGTCCGACTCTGTCACCCGTTCCACACTCTGAGGCTCTGGCATTTGCCCATCCGGTCAAGAACGAGCAACGCACAGAAACCCACGCCGATGACTATTATATATACATTATTATATATAATCCACCCATGGGCATCTATCGTTGCCTTGTCCCGTGACCGAATTGAAACTGCCAGATTTCAGAGTGTCAAGAAACAAAGCGCATGATAAACGCCTTCTTATTTATAGCGGCATCGACCATTCACCCTCACCTTCAGTCGGCATGGGCTTCTGGTCGGAAAACCGCTGCAAAATTACGGTCCAGTAGATATTCTCCGTGGATGACTTAGCACCATGACTATCCAAATATCATGGTGCAACGATACATAAAGAAAGGCATATCTCGTACCCCTCTCAGTTCAGAACGGAATCCCTTCATCTTTGAATTTAACGATTCT
>JAXEKN010000065.1:0-3186 GCA_034101015.1 Prevotella sp. | reverse complement strand
GATGAAACGCGAGAATGTGGATGTCTTCTGCATCCAAGAATACACAAATATCAGTGGCGACAAAAAGGTGAGCGACATATATCGTGATTATTTCCCCTACATGGTTATTGGAAGGGAGGATATGGCAATCTACAGCCGCTACCCTATTACTGGTTCCAAGACCATCCTCTTTGAGCATACCAACAACAGCGCCATGTGGGCCAATGTCAATGTCAACGGTAAGTCGGTGCGTGTATTCAACGTCCATCTCGAAACCACAGGATTCAGTCGCACACTCCACCAAGCAGCAAAAATGCAAAATAAAGGCATCAAGGTGGAGGACAACGCACTCATTAATGCCATTTACGGCAACTATACCCTTGGAATGATTGTCCGCGCAGGCCAAGCCAATATGGTGGCTATGGAAATGCGCGACTCCAATCTTCCATGTATTG
Organism: Prevotella sp.; assembly: GCA_034101015.1. Lineage (GTDB taxonomy): Bacteria > Bacteroidota > Bacteroidia > Bacteroidales > Bacteroidaceae > Prevotella. The sequence continues at coordinate 2,752 of JAXEKN010000065.1, read as the reverse complement.
TGACAGGCGACTTCAACGACGTACCCTATTCCTACGTATATAATACAATGATGGGAGAAAATATGGTTGATGGTTTCAAGGAATGTGGCAAAGGTTTCATGTCAACATATCGTGGCAAAAAACCAGTGCGTATCGACTATATTATGCATGATAAGTCGCTTGTCGGCTCATCTTACTACACCAAGGACCTCACCTATTCTGACCACATTCCGGTGTTCATGACAATCGGATTATAAAATATTTGACCTTTACTCAAAAAAATAACGTCTGCTATAGGTATTTTTCATTTAAGTCCCTTTAGCAGACGATATTTATTATGAATTCATTCTATTTATCATTCAGAATCTGGTTTTCATCTTATTTAGAATCTGACTTTTTTATCTTGTTCAGAATCTCATTGTTAAGATAATCCTTTCCGAAGACAACCCATGCACATGACAGGGCAAAACCTAAGAACGTCCAAATAATCAATACCTTCTTGCGACTGTTGTCAGGCAACAACGGTACAGATGCCGGCTGGATTACAGCAAACACAGGTTTTTCGTCAATCAGTTTACCACGTGCTGCTTCAGCTTGTAACTTCATCTGCGAATAAACCTGAGATGCAATATTCAACTCATTAGACAATCTCGTACCCTCAGATATCGCAGCATTAAGAATCAGACCGCGATTGTGGTCTTGATAGTAAGCGTATGCCCTACTGGCCTTGAGATATACTTGATAACTTTCATCGGCAATCTTCTGGTAGTTGGCAAGGTCCTCGCGAGCCTTTCTTGTTCTATACTCCGTAATATATTCCTTAAGGTTGCGGCAAACAGTATCAGCAACGATGGCAGCAACAACTGGATTGTCCATTGTTACAGAGATTGTCGTCTCTCCTGTCTTCTTATCAACTTCAGCTACTATTGACTTGTTAAGTGCCTTCACTACATTGGCCTGCTTTTGGGTAAGACGAAAGACATCAACCTTGTCGGATATCTCCAAACTATCTGTGACAAACAGTGATAGTATTGGTTTAACAATAAGTCCTGTCAACGAGAAAGTCTCACGAGTCATATATCCTATGAGAGTGGTGTCAATCTCTTCCTCTGCATCGGTGACACGTATGTCAAACAGTTTTGTAACAAACGGTGTTGATGCCACTACCTCGGGATAGACAGTCACATTATATGCATCGGCAGAAGCAGAACCCATGGCACCGCCAAGACCCAACATACTCGTAATACTGCTTAACGAAGAACCAGAACTCGATTTACCCAACTCTGGTACGAGAGTAACTGTGCTCGTATATACCTTTGTGGTCATCAAAGCAGCTATCAATCCAAGCACCATAAAAATGCCTGTCACCATCATAACAAATTTTCTGCCTACCCAAGCTTTTTGGGCAAGACCTACCCAATCTGTAGGTTCACCTGCCGGTTGACCGGGTCCTGCCATATTATTTTTTTCCTTCTCTACCTCAAGAAGTACTTCTTTCAGTTCATTCTTGTCCATGTCGATATCCTTTATTTCATAGCATTAATTAATGAAGCGATCACTGCAAGCATAGACACAGATGTAGTCATGGTAGAAAGCGATGTACCTAAGTTCCACTGACTTCTGCCCTTCTGCGGCACGATAATCTTAGAACCTCCAACAATGTCCTTGGCACTGGCATTTCTGCCCAATTCCTTAATGTGTCCGTTGGGATAAAGGATAAACGTACCGCTCTTGCGAGCTCTCTCAGCATATCCTCCTGCCTCGTTGATATAGTCCTTTAGCTTCATCTTCGGGTCATATACCACTGAGTTTGGCTTACGCACTGATCCTGATACACTCACTGTATTCATATATTGTGGCACTACAATCACGTCGCCATCCTGAAGTACGGGGTCAATGTCGGAATGAGGATTAGCAATAATCTCCTTCAAGTTAATACCAACGGAATATGTACGTGATACTGTTGGTACTACTATTGAGTCGTTACCCGAAATCTGATTATTGCTTCTTACCATCGACATCAGTTCCTGAGCCTGCTTATATTCCTCAGGAGTCATCTGACGCTCAAGTCTTGCTCCATCGATATAAGCAAACTCGGTAAGACCGCCTGCTTTCTCAATTACATCCGAAAGGCGCTCGTTGCGCACGTTAAGGGCATAATCACCCTCAAACTCAACCTCGCCGGCTACTGTAACGTTGATTTTCTCAGCATATCCTGGAGAGCGTCTTACGAACACTTGGTCATAAGGCTCGAGAACGAAACCGGGATCACCCTCTACAACGAATCCTTCCTTCACGCCGAATGTATATGTCTTAGCTATCTCCTTCTGTTTCTTTGTACCCTTCTTGTCAATAATGCGACGAGTGACATCAACTCTCACCGTTGAGGCCGACTCTGTCAGTCCACCAGCCATGATTATAAGGTCTTCCAACTTTGTGTTGGCAGCAAACGGGAAAATATTCGGGTTATACACCTCACCTCTGATTTCAAGCGTACCCTTTGACTCAAGGTCATACTTGCTCGGAATGAACAGCACGTCATTCTTCTGAAGGGTGACATCTGGTTCTGTTCCATCCAATATTGCCTTGACATTGAGGGCTATCACTTCGAGAGTCTTGTCTTCGTTCTCCCTGTGCAGCACTGCTCTATTGGTGAATGCATATTCCAGTAGTCCGTCAGCTCTCTGGATAAGGTCACGCACAGTCTGAATATCCTTACCTAATTCATAGTATCCAGGACGATAAACAGCACCCTTTATCTCTATACGGTTGT
>JAXEKN010000046.1:0-87494 GCA_034101015.1 Prevotella sp. | reverse complement strand
CATACACTTTGGGGTAATATCGGTGTAATCGAAAGTTAAATACGTTAAATTATTACCTTTTCGTATCTAAACAGAATCCACACAATCACTTTTCTACCGTTTAGAGCGTATAATACTGATAATCAACTAATAATAGATACTGGATATGTAGCGGTCTTACATCAGTTACGATTCCTAATTCAGTCACAAGTATTGGAGATGATGCATTCTATGGCTGTAGCGGTATTAATAATCCAATAATTGTAAATGATATGTTTGTTTATTTACCCAAAACTTATACAGGTCATTATTTAATTCCTGATAATATAACAAATATTGTAGGTGCTGCTTTCTCTGGCTGTAGCGGCCTCACTTCTGTCACTATTCCTAATTCTGTAACAAGAATTGGAGATAATGCTTTCCTATTGTGCAGTGGCCTTACATCAGTCACGATTCCGAATTCCGTCACAAGCATAGGAGATAATGCATTCTATGGCTGCGTAGGCCTTACATCAGTCACGATTCCGAATTCCGTAACAAGTATTGAAGAGAGTGCTTTCAATAACTGTAGTTCTGTAAAGACACTATATTATGATTGCTCTGCCAATCCTCGTATTAATAATAATTCACTAAAGGAATTGTATATCGGAGATAACATATCAATAATATATGATTATTTCGCGTACACACATCTAAATAAGATAGTGTTAGGTAAGAATGTATCCCAAATTCGAGCTGAGGTATTCAAGAATTCCCAAATAGAGGAATTTACAATAACAGGCGAAGAGCCACCATATCTATATCCAAATGTCTTCGGCTCACAAGACTTATCAAACGCCACACTATATGTCCCTGAAAGCAAGACAGAATATTACCAGACAACAGAACCATGGTCGAAATTCGGCAAGATTCTTACGTTAAGTGGGGAGACCCCATCTGAGCCTGAAAAATGTGCTACGCCTTCAATATTATACGTTGACGGTCAACTCCGTTTCTCATGTGAGACAGAAGGAGCTAAGTGTTACTACACTCTAAACAACTCAGATGTCAAGACTGGCGAGACATTAGCAGAAAGCAATAGTATTAATCTATCAGCTTGCTATGACATAACATGTTATGCCAAGGCTGAAGGCTACGTCAACTCCGACATTGCCACTGCCAAGCTCTATTGGTTTACATCCTCAGGTTCTCTTGAAACTGACAATATAAACACCGCTGCAATGCGTGGCATCGCCATCCAGTCAGCCGGTGGTTTCATCAATATCTCCGGCCTCGACAACAACGAGAAGGTTGACTTCTTCGGAGTTGATGGCAAAGCCCTCGGCTCCGCAAAATCAATCGACGGCAGCGTTTCATTCTCAGCCAAGCAGGGCACAGTCGTTGTTGCCAAGATTGGCAAAGAGAGCGTGAAGATAGCAGTGGAATAATATATCAAATAAATACATTTCGATTATGTCAAGAAGAAATGAAGGAATAGGTCAGAGGAAGCCCCGTAGGAACTACTGGGGCAACCTCTATGAAGAAGACATCTACAGGGAAAACCGAGTAGAGGAACAAAACTATGATTATTCCGATTACGACCCTGAAGATGACAATGACAGTTTTTACGACCATGATGGTTACGTATAATTAAAACTTTAAAATTGTACGAATATGAAAGAATCATTAATGCATATCGTTGAGGATATAATCAATGCGCTACCTGTATTCGAAAGAAATAACTTTCGAGGTATTGTAGCGAGGCTACATGGAAATTTCAATTCAAGGATTGCCACATATTGGTTGACTACAGGAAGTCGTAATATATCCATGTATGGCCATGACGATGCGAAGGCATTCGGGCAAATTATCCCAAGAAATTCTCGCAACGCCATCGACTTGCTAAGTAATGAAGTTGGCACTCCTATCAATAGAGGAATGTGCCATTTCTTGATGAGCAATAAGGCAGACCTTGTCAACAGGAATATCTCTCTTCTTGAAGACAGTCATGTATATTCGTACACCGATTTAAAAGTCTTCCTCAAAACTCTCAGGGAGAAGCAATGGGAAATCGAGGAAAACGAACGTAAGCAGGAGGAGCAGCAAAGACGTATTGAAGAACTCAAACAACAGGAGAACACCCAAATTGAAAGAGGTCTTCTAACAAAAGGTTTGAACAAGCTGAAGGAAGAACATCGAATCCTGACCGACCAGCAGGAGGAGATGAAGAACCTTACTCGATACATCAGGCAGCAGGGTAAACTGCGCTACAACCCTATCATCGACCCTGTTCAGACAAGAATAAAGGCAAAGAATCTGTTTAATGGCAAGACAGTCATAATTGATGGAGGTCCCGGTACAGGAAAGACCACCACTATGATACAGAGACTTAAATATCTGACAGATACATTCGCCATCGAAGAAGACTTGGAACAGGAGAATCGCTATTATTCACTAACTAAGCTGCAAGTTGACAGTCTTCTAAATGCCATTAAGGAGAACAGGGATTGGATGTTCTTCTCGCCATCAAGATTATTGAAAGAATATCTTGCCGATGCCATGAACAATGAAGGATTGGCAAGAACTGGCGAAAAGGTGTGGCATTGGAATGACTTCTGCAAGACTGTCATACGAGACAACTATCATCTGTTTGACCCAACGGATGATAATGCCCCATTTAAGGCTTCAAAAAAGAAGGAACCACTGTTTTCTCAGAACTCTGGGATTATACAGTCTTTCGACGCATATTTCGTAAGTCAATTACAATTGATAAAGACAAAGTTTCCCAAAATAGATGAATCCGTCAAATATAAATGGACAAGTATAGCCATCAACATAAAGAACAAATTCGAGTCTTCAGACACATACAGTCTTTCTCAATTCGTAACTCTCCTAATCTCATTGGAAAGAACTTATGGGGAAGATTGTAGAGCACTTCTTCGTGAAAATAACAACACATTGCAGTCGATTTCTGAAGAATTGACAGTATTGTTGTCTCAGGATGAAGAGAAGAAAAACAAGATAGAAGAAATGCTGATTGCAAGTACTACTGACACTGCGGAAGATTCTGATGATGACAACACTGATGATACAGAAGAAGTTATCACCAACAGAATAACAAGTCTCATCAAGCAATGGCTCAGAAGATATTGCTATAGTCGCAAAAATAGCGATATTCGCTTATCTCCTCGTCAGGAAATGATAAGCAGCATACTCGAACCGTTGTTGCGAGAAGATCACAAGGCAAAAATAGATAGAATTGGTGAACTTGTAATATTCGAGCAATTTGCTAAATATGCCCGTGGTGTAAGGCCAGTTCTGTTTGGCAACTTTGCAACAAAATACAAACGATTTCGCCGACAGGCATTGACATCAAAGGCCGAAGGATGGAATCTTGAATTACTGAATGATCTCGTCAATAAGAGAGATGGAAAAGAGCTTCATCCTCAAGAACAGTCATTACTGCTTGGATATATCAACAATATGGTGAAACTGATAATTAAAAATGGAGATGCAAATGTCAACCACGCTTTTGTTGATGCATACAAGGAATTGGCACGACCGATAATCGGAGTTGATGAAGCCACCGACTTTTCCGAGTATGACATTTATGCAATGCAGTCGTTCCTTACTATGGATTATAACTCAATGACATTGTGCGGAGATGTTATGCAGCGTCTCACGCAGGGGGGACTTACCTCATGGGACGAAATAAACAACATAGTTGAAAATCCGTTGGTACAGAGCATGCGAACATCTTATCGCCAGAGTTCAGCATTGCTTGATGTAGCCAAGAATCTGTATATTGATACCATCGGCGAAGACCCCGGCTATAAGTCTTTCATGAAATCAAAGAAAGTACCATTGCCATTGGAGTTTGTATCTGATGACGAAGATGACAAGGTGGAATGGATAGAACAGAGAATCAAGGAAGTATATATCGCTTACGGCAAGAAATTGCCTTCGATAGCGATATTCCTGAATAACAAGAACGACATATCCGACTTTGTAGATGCACTGAGAGAGACGGATTTCATCGATGATACAGGCATAGAAGTAATCAATGGTAGCGAGGGCAATGTGCTTGCGAGCAAGAACAATATCCGAGTATATCCGATAGATGTGGTCAAGGGAATGGAGTTTGACGTTGTCTTTTTCCACAACATCGATAAGGTGAGTGCCGATCCCGACTTGGTGAAAAGATTCATCTATGTAGGTGTGTCGAGAGCCGCATTCTTCCTTGGCGTGACCATGAGCAAGGAGATGCCGGAGATTGGTAAATATTTGCAGAAAAACAAGAAATGGGATAAAATATAAAGAGACTATGACATATTCAAAACAATACGTCGAGTTTTATTCAGATAATAGAAATAAGACAAAGGCTAACGGAAGCCTAGCTTGATTTTCATTATATACGCTTTTACCCCCAGAGGCAAGCGTTGGAGAAGAGAGCAGGGATTATTATGACTTTCTGATAGCAATTGATATTCTCGTCCCGCAGGTTTTTATGTCACCTGCGGGATTTTTGTTTTCGGCATTGTAATAATTAGTCAACTTTCGGAAGTAAAAACTTGAGTAAATAACACAAATATTCCAGAATTTTCTTTGTAGTTCGGAAAAAAATTGCTACCTTTGCCAAACTTTTATATTAAAAGCAATGAGCAAAGATAGATTATCCTTGATGGACTTTGTCAAGCGACAGAGTCTGGGCAGCATAAAGCAGGTGTTCGGTGAGGAATGTCTCAACGAAGACGGCACTATTATGTCGTTTGCCGACCAGGCAGCCGTGATAACACATTATCTGAAACTAAGGCACAACCCCGAGTTTGCAAAACCATACAAGAAGAAGGCGGAGGAACTGTTGGGATTGTGGCAAGAGTTTGTTTTTGGACAAAAGGACAAGATGGCAGACATAGGCCTCGCCTGCGAAAGCAATGAGGCATATATGACATACCTGTTTAATGATGTCCACAATTCTCCATTCCCACCACAGGCCAAACCTCGATTCACCTTCATCGACCTGTTTGCCGGCATAGGCGGATTCCGCATGGCATTGCAGAATCTCGGTGGAGAATGTGTGTTCTCATCGGAATGGGACGAACAGGCGCAACGCACATATTACGCAAATTACGGGGAAGTGCCCTACGGAGATATAACAAAAGAATGTACCAAGGCTTATATCCCCGACGGATTTGATGTCTTATGCGCAGGTTTCCCCTGTCAGGCATTCTCGCTTGCCGGCAAGCGACTTGGTTTTGCCGAGACTCGCGGCACCTTGTTCTTCGATGTTGCAGAAATACTGCGCCGCAAGCAACCGAAAGCCATATTCCTCGAAAATGTGAAAGGACTGGCAATCCACGACAAGGGAAAGACATTGAAGACGATATTGAACACACTGGATGAGGTGGGATATGTAGTGCCCGACCCTCAGATTGTGAATGCCATGTATTTCGGTGTGCCGCAGCATCGCGAGCGTATTTACATTGTGGGCTTCCGCAAGGACTTGGGAATCGCCAAGGAGGATTTCGAATATCCGGAGCAAACCACAGTAAGCAAGCGTTTTATAGACGTGCGCGAGGAAAACCCTGTGCCGGCAAAGTATTACCTTTCAACCACATACGTGCAGACGCTCATCAACCACAAGGCACGCCATGCCGCCAAAGGCAATGGCTTCGGATATGAAATCATCCCCGACGACGGTATTGCCAATGCTATCGTTGTAGGAGGAATGGGACGCGAGCGCAACCTCGTGATTGACAAGAGACAGACGGATTTGACTCCCACCACCAATATCAAGGGCACAGTGAATACCGATGGCATACGCAAGATGACGCCCAGGGAATGGGCCCGTCTGCAAGGCTATCCCGACGAGTTCAAGATAGTAGTGTCAGATGCCTCGGCATACAAGCAGTTTGGCAATAGTGTGGCTGTGCCTGCCATACAGGCTACGGCTGAAAATATGCTTGGCATATTGAAGTCTCACAATCAATTATAACTCGACTTTTCTTTATATGGCAGTTCACAGAGACTTCAAGCTGAATAATGAACTATACTATGTTGTACTGCGTATGGTGCAACTTAGGGACTCCTTTAATAAAACGGGTAAGGGGACACATGTTTTTTCCGTAAAATACAGAGGTCAAGAGCTTGGCACTACCGATGAGCTGGGCGAATTGATGTTGTCGGAATGTGATGTTGATAAGGCTAAGCGAATAGCGGAGTCAATCGGATATGTGAGGAAGAAATACATAGACAACTCAAATGTAGTAAGCAAGGTTGACATCACCCTCAACAACAAACATACAAGCATACGATGCCTTAACTATACCGACCGCGCATTGGTGAATCATAGCCATCGCAGGAAATACGAGGCAGTGTGCAATTATATTGGAGAGTCGATCAAACCACTCGACAAGATGATAAGCGACTACTGGATATGCCGAAGGCTCGGTGTGTTCAACGAGGATTGCTACTCCTATTCCTCGCTGAATCCGTTTCTTGAGCAAAAAGATTACTTGAACAAGCTGTTGACATTCATGGCATTCAACACCTTCGACTACGACAAGGCCGGCGAAGATGGATTCATCGCGGAACGCATCGTGAACATCATCGACTATATCGACCCTTGGGACGAAAATACATGGAGGATTTTCAATCCCAACAATTACTTTGACTCAATATGGCAGTATCTTTGTTTCTCAATGCGCGACCGCAAGGGTATGCCTACAGACGAGAAACTGATGCTTCCCGAAAACTCCGACATCAGGTTGTGGACGCAGGAAATAGGAGGCAGATACAAGGGAGCCCTGCATATTCGTATCAAGAAATTCAAACCAGAGATATACGAATGTGGCTTCAAGGCGCAGTTTGAGACAATATATAGCGAAGAAATCAAGGAAGTGAATGTCAACCAGGGAGAGCTCGACGAATATCTCGTCAAACTGTTCCTTATCGACTGCCGTGAGAAGAAACTGCCCGTCCCCATAGGCAACAAGAGCGAGGTGGTATATTCAGTTGGCGAAAAGGATCATGAATACGGAGTCCCCGGGATTAATCTGAAATGGAGCGAGCAGAATGCCAAGATAATCGTTTACATCTGTAAGCAGATAAAAGCCGGCAAGGCTTCTGCATTCGACAAGGCGGATGTATTTGTCAACCATATTGGCATATCGGTGAAATCCCGCAGAGGTGCCGCGCCTACAATAATCAATCAGACTTCAAGGGAAAAGATACTCAGAGTGATGAAATCATTGGGCGAGCCAATCGCCCCGCTGGACAGAATCATTGACCGCTATTGGGCAATAAGACTGAATGGCGGCAAGGAGGATGTAAGCAATGCGGACGACCCGATGAATGCATTTTGTGTGGATGAGGACGGCAATTCAAATCTTCCGGTTCTCAAACCACTTTTGTCCTATTTTGCGTTTAAAGGCACAGGCACAAGGGATTCGTCGGCACTGGCAGACTATGTCTTGTCGGTAGGTCTGCCCGATGATGTCACGACATGGATATACTACGACGAAACAGATTTTGTCGATAGATTATGGAAGGCATTTGTCTTTTCCATCCGTTCGCATGGCATGCCGAAAATAATTACTGGGGAAATGATGCCTTGGGTGAGGGAGGCCGAGGGCAAAAAGAAAGGACTGCTGAATGTGAGGGTGAAGAAATTAGAAGAAGAACGATAAGGAGTAAATAGCATTTTTTGTTGGTGAAAATATAATGAGAATGCCCCTGGTGCAGAAATGTGCCAGGGGCATTTTCGGCATGTATTTTTATATTCACGTATGATTTAGTAACTTTGCAGAGAAAATATCTCCCAAAAACATTTTGGCTGATATATGACTATTATTAATTGTAGTCAATAAAATTTTTAATTTATAAACCGCTGGCAACAGCATTAATTTAAATTATTATTATGAATAAAAAGATTAATTTCATCGACCTGTTCGCAGGTTGCGGAGGCATCGCAAAGGGATTTAGCGATGCAGGTATGGAGTGTGTGGCTGCAAATGAGTTCGACAAGAACGCAGCAACCACTTATCGTAATAATTTCAATCATCCCCTTGTCGAGGGCGACATCACCGCCCCCGAGGTAAAGCAACGGCTATACGATCTTGTTGGTGACAAGGAGGTTGACGTGGCGGCTGGGGGATTCCCATGCCAGGGATTCTCCATGTCGGGCAAGCGCATTATCGATGACCCGCGAAACAAACTGTTTCGTGAGTTTGTAGAGATTGTCAGGGTGACAAGGCCAAAAGTGGTCGTTGGCGAAAATGTTGAGGGCATCCTGTCAATGGGAAAAGGCGAAGTAGTAAAGCAAATCATTGAAGCATTCGGCGAATTGGGCTACAAGATGGATTGCAAGGTGCTCAATGCGGCCGACTATGGAGTCCCTCAGCTACGTAAGCGAGTGATATTCATTGGCAACAGATTGGGTGTGGAGAATGTCTTCCCAAAACCAGTTCTTACTCCCGATGAATATATAACCGTGAAGGACGCCATAGGCGACCTCGTGGGGCATGGTCATGATGAAAAGCAGAGTCATCTGATTACTGCCTCAAAGCCTGAGACATTAGCGAGAATGAAGGAAATGAAAGAGGGCGAGGCCTTCTATAAAACAAGAAGAGATTCTTGTCGCAAGCTGTTTTGGGAACGTCCGGCCCCGACTGTCAAGGACAATCACGGCAACTGGGCTGTGCATCCCGTCGATAACCGCTATGTCACCCCACGTGAGATGGCGCGCTTGCAATCGTTCCCTGACTCGTTCGATTTCTCCCATGTGGCCAAGAAATATCAGCTTAGACAGATAGGCAATGCTGTGCCGCCACTGATGGCGCAGCATATAGCTATGGCGGTGAGAAGAATGATTGAGGGCAAATAAATGCCCTGAAACGGGGTGATTGCATGTTTTTTTCGCAATCACATAAAAAATATTCTCTTGCTCTTGCATATTTGAATGATTATTATTACTTTTGCAGTGATAAAACAATAAATAATATGTTGGAAGGGCAAGAGAATATTATCAAAGAGTTCGATCTTTACCTTGAGAAAATCAAGCAGATTGGCAGGAAAGCACGGGTGAATTATATCTCGTGGTCAAAGTATTTGGCAAAAAAATACGACCTTGCTTCGGTAAGTACAGAAGAGGAGGTTGAGGCGATTCTTGAGAAGGAGCGTCAACTCGCTTCCAAACGTGCAGTATATAAAACAAAGCATGATATAGGCAATTTCAAGGCCACACTACGACGTTTCCTGCCTTTCAACCAAAGTCGTATCTGCAAGCTGCATAAGCTCAAGCCCAGCATGGCATTTGACGAAATGATTGACCTCATCGCCATGCAAGACACTGCCGCCCATGCCATAATCATGAACGAGGCGATAAGACTGATGCTTTTCGAGGCCAACGTCACGCTGAGTGACGAGCAAAAGACAAGGCTAAAGAAAAGCATGGAGAAATTCCAATCGGCAGGCAACACCTATTTCCAGAATTTTGGCACTAACAGCAACGACGTGGTCATAAATTCATAATCTATATAATAAAAATCACATAAACGCGAATTATTATGTCTGATACTTATCAAAGCAAATACACCCAGAATTTTGCAGAGAATTGCAATTGCGTAATTATCAATGATCCTCATTATCATGCCCCGGTGACCATCAACGCCGGACAGGCAAAGAATCTTCCTGTATCATCGGAGAAGATAAAGGAGGCTATCGAGACGTGCGACAAGGAGGGACTGATCACAAAATGCACACAATGGTGGGCCATCTACCGCGTGCTGACCGACAAGTGCGGGTATCCGAAAAACAAGAGTGACTTTCAGTCTGTAATCGAGAACCTCGAAGTGAACACAAGTGTGAAAATCGTCTATGACAATTGGAGAAATGTGACACACTCTCGTCTCATCGGGAATGTGGATACATGGCAGTCACTGAGCGGCAAACTAACACCCATCGAACAAGACATGTATAAACTTGCTGAAAGATTAATGGAATTGCTATAAATCTCCTCTTGTGTCATAGCAAAACACATAGCAAATATAACAATGTAAATCACAATCGACGATAATCGTTGATTGTGATTTTTTTTTGCCTTAACTTTGTCATCGAAATCAGAAAGGGCTGCGCATTATGGGGCGGTCAGAATCATAGGAACTGATTATTAATTAATTCATTTTTAATTTTTATATTATGACAAAACAAAAAAAGAACGCCACTATGAAAAAGGGTGGCAAGGTGAAGAACCAGGAGACGGAAGTGGAAATCGTGAAGTTGGTCAACAACCCGATGGATGAGTATGCAGCTCTTAACGAGCATGAAAAGCATATCGTGGACACAGTGAAGAAGAATGTGAGCGGACTGCATGACATCTTGCAGATGAGAATGTTCAACGAGAAAGAGAACGGAAAGATGGTCGGTGCACACATGCTTATTCCTATTGTGGTCAACGGAGCGGCTTTTGCACATGAACTGATGCAACTGTCTGTCGAGCTGAAAGGGATTGTGGCCGTTTGCCATGACGATATCACTGACCAAATGGCTATCATCATCTCATGGACATAAATCTCTGAACAGAAAGTGGGCTTGCACTTCGGGGCGAGCCTACTTGAAGAAAGTAAATGATAACATTAACAATTAATTTTTTTGACAATGGAATTAAGCAAGAATTTTTCACTTGAAGAGCTTTGTCAGTCGGATACGGCGGACAGGTTGGGAATTGACAACACTCCTAAGGACAAGGAGGTGATGGAGAATTTAAAGGCTCTGACCAAGGAGATATTGCAACCGCTGAGGAACTTCGCACGCAGGGCGGTGGTGGTGAACTCGGGGTACAGATGTCCGGAAGTAAACAAGGCCGTGGGCGGAGTGGCTAACTCTCAGCACCTTACGGGGGAAGCGGCTGACCTTCGACTGAAATCAATCGAGGAAGGAAGGGAATGGGTGGCATGGATTAAGGCTAACCGAAATTTCGACCAGTTGATTATTGAACGTAACAAAAAGGGAGCGGTGTGGCTGCATGTGAGCTATAAGCGCAAGGGAAGAAACAGAAGACAGGCTTTTTGAATTAAAAATTTAAAAATAAAAAATAAAAAATTATGGAGATGGATGTAAAACTAAATGACTGCGAGAATGTGCAGCTGGAAGGAGTGGCCCATGTTAATATTGGGAAGTTGGTGATGTTTTGTCCGGACAATCCTGTGCCGGGAGTGGTAAACCCGTTCGTGACCAATGGTAAGGGTCAGCTGATGAGAGACGGTACATTTGACTTCAGTCCGCTGCCGCCTCAGAAAAGAAGGAGGGGCATACTTCTGAAGAAGGTGGCTCACGGCCGTCTGTCGGCAACCAAGGACGGTGCTTTTCTGCTGACTCTGAAGGTGTTTAAGCATGAGGGGCTGAACGTCGCCAAGGTGATGAGCAAAGAGGCGAAAGAGGCTATCAATGAGGGTTTTAAACTTTAATGCTGGGATATGAAGAATCAAGAAGAAAATGATCTGTTCGGGGGAGCAAGAATCCCCCGACAGGCAAGAGGACAGGGAGTGAGGGAATGCCTCGACCATGTGGGACCGGAGAACGAGATGCCGGCTCTGTTCACGACAACAGGCACGACGAGTGTGCTGGCTTCGGATGTGATGGTGGAAATACACAACAAGGTGCAGCCGCTGAACCAGATAGTGAGCATCATCGGCGAGGCAGCCTCGAAGAAAAGCGCGATGGACGAAATCTTTGGGGAACTGGCTTACGAGCTGGTTGAAGAGAAATGGCGCATCGTGGAGGAGGAGAAGAACTGGAGACAGGAAGCCAAGCGCGACCGTAACGCCAAGAAGCAGAAGGACAGACCGAGGTTTCCGATGAGGGTGCAGACTCTGAACACGACAGTGGCCAACCTCGCGGAGAGACTGGAGGATGTGGACGGGAAACGCTCCATATCATTCACTCCGGAGATTGACATACCGCTGAACAAATGGGGTAAGACGGGAACAAACGAGTTTTCGACAATGCTGCGTTTGAGCTATGATGGAGCCAGCTACGAAAGAGAAGCCAAAAGCCTTGAATCCGCCAACGTGCATATCAGAAGCCTGCAATGGAGCGTGATAATGTGCGGACAGCCGGAGTCGCTATACAAGCTGATGTCGAACACCACCAACGGTCTGTTGTCGAGGGCTGCCATCGCCAAGATGCACGACAACACGTATGACGCATTCAGCAGCGACAGACCGTTTACGGAGGACGAGAAGCGCAGGATTCATGAGGTGGCTCATCTGTTGGGACTGATGAAGGGTACGATGGTACTGCCGAAATTGGAGGCTCGCTCTATCAAATGGGCGGACAGCGTGTGCATATCGGCAGCCAAGGACGGAAACGACGTGATGGCAAGATGCCGACTGCGCGACCATGTGACTGCATACAGGATGACGGTGTGCCTGATGCTCTTCAAGGTGGCGGAAAAGCTTATCAAGGAACATGGCTTTGAGGGGGCTGAGAAGACGCTCGTGGAAAATCCAGGCATCACGGCAAGCATGATAGTGGAAGAGCAGACTCCAGCCATGCTCAAGGCGTATGACAACATCGCCGACTATATCCTGGACATGGACATGCTATACTTTGGCGAGAAGCTGAAGGCCAACTACGAGGACAAGAACTTCAGGGTGATCGGCGACGGACGAACATACCGCACCGCCAACAGTTCGATATACGAGTGTCTGCCCGCAGTGTTCAGCAGGGAGATGCTGGTGCAGCAATGCAAGTTGAACAACGGCGAAGAACCAAGTGTACAAAAGGTGAGCAGCATGCTATACAACTGGAAACGTAAAAAACTGATAAGAAAACAGGAGAACGGCTATGCAAAACATTGACATTGATGAAATAAGGAACACTCCCATCGAGGAGGTTGCCGAGAAATTAGGAATAGAGGTAGTGCGCCATACGGCGCTCTGCCCTTTCCATGACGACAAGCATCCGAGCCTTCACTTTGACCTGAAGAGAAACAGGTTCAAATGCTTTTCGTGTGGGGCGAGCGGGGATGTAATATCATTGGTTGAGAGATTTAAAAAGGTGGGGTTCAAGGAGGCGGTGAGAAGCATCCAAAGCCCCCGACTAACCTCCCCGACTCTCCCCCCAGGGGGAGACGGAGGGGGGCTGAGGGGTGGTTGTGTTGGGCTTTGTCTTGATTTGGAATATCTCGCCACTCTTATTGCTCATCCTGTGATCAATGAGGAGGCGGAGCATTTCCTGTATGAGGAGAGGAAGATTGACCCAAGGGTGGTGAGATGGTGCGGGCTGACAAGCATATCGGTGCCGACGCCTTGCTGGAGATGGGGAAGGGCTTTCTATGATGCGCCGTCGCTGCTTATTCCTTACAGGGATGTGGACGGAAGACTGCTGACGGTGCAGGGGAGAAGGCTAAGTTCCCTTCAATCCTCCCCTGGGGGAGGAACCAAGAATGCTCCCCGCTTTCGTTTTCCACGCGGTTCGAGAGTGGCGATGTACAACAAGCCGGTGATAGGGCGACTGAAGGCGGGCGATGAGCTGTGGATCACGGAAGGACCGTCGGACTGCTGGGCGATGATGTCGGCAGGAAGGAAGGCGGTGGCGATACCTTCGGCCACCTCGCTCACTCAGGACGACATTCGGCTGCTGAGGGACGGACTGCCCGAAGGTGTGTCGCTGCACATGTTTCCCGACAACGACGCGCCGGGGATGCTGCTCTTCGAAGGACTGAAGCGATGGTTTCCGCAACTGCAAGGCCATGTGCTCCCCGACTGCTGTAAGGACTTTGGGGAGGCTTGGGTAAAAACAGAGGCCAATAAAGTTAATTGTAGTTAAATAAAGGGCATTCATAAAAAAAATGCCCTTTTTTCTTTTGTTATTTTAAATATCCTTCGTAACTTTGCAGTCGGACCAATAAATCCACGCCGAGCCTTGATTGACCATACCGGCAGGTTGAAGACTAATGAGCCATAAACCGACGGGAGGCATACAAGGCGGTATAGGGTGGGGAAACGGGTCCAGACATAATAAGGCGTTTACTCGACCTGAGTTCATGACACATCGAAACCTAGCAAATCTCGATATTTTGGTCTGGACTAAGCAACGGTAGATGTCCCGGGTGTGATTACTGCATCCCCGTGGAGACCTCGTAAGCACGGATTGTACCCCTTTGGAAACAAAGTGGGTTCTGATTTATTGTTTATTCAGGTCTCCTAAACGTGGTGTATTCATATCGGCGTGGGCTCTGACGTTGTCTGTTCTACCAAAATGGGCAGTGCTAGGGCCTCGATGTGTGGAATGGACGACAGACGTTTCCACGCTTTTTTGTCTTTATCGGTTATTGATTCCAAAGACATTTCACAGTTGAACATCATGATTAAGGGTTATATAAAGAATCGCGACGAACTGCTCGTTCTGCATATTGACAACATCGCTTATCTACTCGCCGACGGCAACTACACGAAGATAGTGTATATCGGAGGCATACAGGTGGTCATCACCATGGGCATTTCCAAGGTGGAGGAGATCATCTGCCAGCAAACCGGCGACGACGACTCAAACAAGTTTGTCAGATTAGGACGAAGCTTGGTCATCAACCAGAAATTCCTGCATCATATCAATGTGGCAAAACAGAAACTCACACTCTTCGACGGCAACAAAAATACCCTCACCCTGCAACTGCCAAAACAGCTTCTGCGCACATACAAGTCGGAACTCTGCGACTCATAACCCAAGCATCCAAAGACGATATTCACCCGATACTTACCCCTAAACAATCCACCAAAAACCATACTCAAACAAAAATCCCGACACCTCATCCAATAACTCCCCCACCTCATCCAATCACCACTTTGTTTATAGTCTGACTTCAAAATAAATATGTAACTTTGCACCCGAGTATAGTGTGTCTTGTTGTCAGACAATCCATCTCCACAAGTCTCATTCCCTACTCCCACATATATATATAATAAGGTGGAAAAGAAATTAAAATAAAACATATTATTAATTAAAAAAAACAGATTATGAACAAAGTTACACTTTCTGTTGCCGCACTTGCGGCTATCGGTGGTTCTGCTCAAGCAGCGGAATCAACGGATGTGACTCTATCCAACGAAGTCGCATATCAGAATCTCACCCAAGGTATCTCAAAGGCTATCCTTGCCCTTGAGGATGGCTACCACGCCAAGGTGAAGGAAGATTACAAGGCTTTGCTGAGCGCCCTTCAGAAAAAGGTGGACGACGCCAAAGACACCGTTAGCGAGAAGTATAATGAACTCAACACGGAGCTTGAGGAATATGTCGCTGGTGCTATAGCAGCTGAGAAGCCTTGGGATGCAAAGGACGGACTGGTTAAATATTATTCAGACCAGCTCAATGCCGCTCTTGCTGCCGCAGCTTCCGTAATGAGTTATTCATTTGACTCTGAATTTATCAAGGACACTAAGGCTGCATACGACAATGACGTCAAGGAGTCCGAGGACATCAAGGCCGCCATCGACGGCTTTGACGTAACTGATGTCAAGGGCTATGCCTCTAAAGAGTCCGCTCTTAAGTCAAGAATTGACGCTCTTAAGACCAACTTGGGCAATTACACAACAAAGTTGCAGACTGACAACGACAAATACGTTGCCAACAAGGCTGCCAATGCAGCATTCGAAACTGCATACAATAATGCAGAGACGGCTTACAACAAGGCTATCGACCAGATTGGAGAGATTTTCACTACCGACGGTTATGCCGCACTGCGCCAGAAGGCTCTCGGCGAGATAAACACTGTTTATCAGAATAATGTAGTAAAGGCCTACAAGGAAAACTCTCTTGCAGATGGCAGCAATACCACAGAGAAGGTCAATGCTCTCGTAAGCACATATCTCACTCCCGCTGAGACTCAGTTTACAAATATTGTAAGCAAATATCAATCCGACTTCGATCGTCTTGAGACATACCATACCCAGGGACTTGCTGACATTACGACATTGAATGACCGTCTGAAGAAGACCACCGACGACTTGAAGAAATATTCAGGTGAGCCATACAAACTTGACCAGAAGACAACCGATGTCAATGCTATCAATACTGAAATCAGCGCTCTTCAGACCAAGGTTGATGGTTACATCAGCAACAACGGTGCAGACTATGCTTCTGACAAGACCGCTATCGAGAGCAAGCTGACTGCCTTGGAGAACGCCACAAAGGACGGCATCGCCGACGCCAAGGGATATGAGGTGGCACTCAACGCTATCACAGCATTAGAGACCAGCTTGACGACAGCCATCACCAATGCGGGAAATGTGTCATACGTTGACGGCTCTTTCACATATAAGCCTGCCGACTATATCACCACCACCGCTATCTCCAAGCTCATCGACAACAGCGACACCAAGGCTCCGGGCCTGAAGCAGCAGTGGGCAACATTATACAAGAACGGCCAGACAGCAGAAACCGACAACACATTCGACGGTTCTGCAGTAACATCAGCCATCTCACAGTATTCAAGCGACATCGCCACAGCAAAAGCTGCATACGAGAAAGCTGCGAAACTGAGAGACGAGCGCGCCGCTCTCGTTGAGTCACTCGATGGTCTCGATGCCGACGTCACTCTCGATGGTGACGTTCCATCTTCTCTTGGTTCTTACGGCGATCTAAAGAGGGCTATCCAGGGTGAGGTTAGTGGCATTCAGGACAAGCTCGATGCAGCAAAGAATCTCAAGGACAAGGCTCACATCAATAAGATTAAGGAATATACGTCTGTATCTATCGGCAAGAAGGTAGCAGAGGTAGAGGCATTGGTGGCAGCATACGGCGACACCGTTGATGAAGAAGGCAAGGTGACGGCAAAGGGTAACAAGACAATGTACTACGAGAACCTGAACATCGCTGCAGCCCAGAACATCATAGACCAGGCGGAGGCAAGTGTTACGGCTTCATCTGAAGCCATTGGTGACATGACCATAGCCGGTACAGGTCTTGACAGCGACACCCAGCAGAAGGCTCTCAAAAAAGTGCTTGATGATATCAAGACTAACATCAGCAAGATAAGCTCTGAGTATATAGCCAAAACCAAGGCAGAATTTGAGAAAGACATGGCAGGATATGCCACTAAAGCAGTAGCCAGCCTCTCTCCTGTGATTAAAGACTTGAACAAGTATGCTGAAGAAATTAAGGCACTGGAGGGCAAGATCGCAGCCCAGGAGGCCAACTTCAACGCATACAAGGAGCTGATGAAGGCTGATGCCGACCCAGCTACTGCATACGTGCTCAAGACTGACGTCGCCGGCTCTATTAGCACTGCCAGAGGCAATGTTCAGGGCACTACCGCTGAGGCAGCTCTCGACGCTTCACAGAAATATTATCTCGGTCAGCTCACAGGCTATGAGACAGAGCTTTCTACCCTGGTGAACGAAATCAACGGATATTACTATGCCGGAACAATGGAAGCCAACAAGACAGCCGCTTCTCAGAAGGTGACAACCCTGAAGACCAACGTGGAGAATGTATCCGTCAACTATGGTCTGAACAACACCAACCACACTACCCAGCTTGGATTGGCATCTGAATTGCAGAAACTTTGGAACACAAAATACACCGAGATTTCTGAGACAGATGTGACATCCAACAAGGATAATGTACTCAAAAGCCTCGACAGCAAGTTGCAGGACATCATCAACTTCAAGAAGGATGTCAACGACGCTTGGGGCAAGGGTGAGTCAAAGAGCAAGAATGATGGCTTCGTAGCTAATGAGGCAGTCATTCGCAAGGACATCAACGATATTTACGATGAGTGGAACGGCACTGACGGTTGGAGAAAAGTACTTGTTGCTGACAATAACACTGAGCACGAGGTGTTCATGTCTTCATTCGGTGTGGCAAAAGCTAAGTTCGATGCAGCCATCAAGTCTCTTGAGGCATTCAGCAAGATAAAGAATGCTGACACCAAGCATATCATGAACTCAGACGCCATGATAGACACTCACAAGGCTATCTATGAGTATGCCGACAAGCTCCGCCAGTTGCTTTCAGACGCGCAGGATGCTCTCGACGATGCAAATAACGGCACTGCTGAGAATCCAGATCCCACGAAATTCGACAACTCTTCATTCATCAAGAGTGCAGAGGATTATACAAGCGAGATCAATGGTTTGCTTGATACCTATCGCAGTGGCGTCAACAATGAAGCCTACAAAACGCATATCCAGAACATCAAGGATGCCGTTGAGAAGGTTGTACTCGCCCAGTATGCCATCAAGGATTACGACAAGTCAGTACTCAACGCCAACTATCTCAAGGGCGCTGAGGACCTCATCGCCGTGGCACAGAAGGCCGCTAATCTCAAGGCTGAGACCACTGACGGCGTGAATGTTTCGTTCACAGAGGACAAGGCCGGCATCGACGCTGAGTTTGCCGTTAAGATTGACGAATACGTCAACACCGCAGCAGACGCAACAGTTGGCCGCTTCGCAAGCGAACTCGACGGACTGGTATCTACTGGCAAGAACAATGCCGCCGATGCACAGTTTGAAGTGCTCGCCAAGGTCATCTCTGACCTCTATACATCTGAGACAAACGACATCAATGGCTTCGTTGTTGCAGACAAGAATTTCTATCTCAACAAACTTGTGTCATTGTATGCTGACACATACACTGCTGCAACGAATCAGTGGAGTTGGCTTTCCGCTTCAACAGACAAGGTTGACTACCTCGCCAACTGGAGCAATAATCCTCTTAACGACTACAAGGCCAACGACAAGAACTCTCAGATATGGATCGACGCCAACACTGAGCACCTCAACAACACTGCCGATGCCACTGCACAGGAAGCTATTGCAGGAATGCTCGCTGATGCCGACCGCAGCTATGAGATCACAGCTGGAGGAATCTTCGAACTCTATGGCCCGCATCATCCTGTTAATCCCATTTCCGGCCGACTCGACGAAATTGCCGACAAACTCGATGAGTTCGAGGCTAAGAACGCCCAGGCTGACGGTCATGTAGCCCTTCAGTCTGAGGTGAAGACATACACCGATGATTTGGCAACCCTACTCGCCACACTGCAGGTTGACGCTATCGATTACGAGTTTACCCAGCTCGGTATTGAGATTGACAAGGTTAAGGAGCACTACAACAAGCTCGTTGCAGCCACACCGGCCGACAAGCTCGGCGAACTCAAGACATTCGAGGATGCTATCCAGGGTCATTACGACCTGCGCGACAATATGAAGACAGCATGGGGCAAGCTGAAAGACGCAGAAAAGATCAACTCGTTCTCGAAGTTCAAGAGCGGTCTGATTGGTTTGGCTTCAGACATCTTTGCTACAGGTAATGAACTCATTGCCGGCTATGACAAGGAGGGAACTGTTGAGGCAGAGGCTGTTGCAGCTGTTCAGGCTGAGCAGACCAAGGTCACAGAAGCTCTCGATGCCATCGACGCTATGCTCAAGGCATATCCAGAGGACCTCAAGAGCTATCAGGATGAGTATGACTCTCTCAAGGGCATCCTCGACATCACCGACGGTCTGTTCGAAAGCAATGCTGGTTCCATCTCCTTCTACAAGGACAACCTCATCTTCGACTATAACAACCTCGCAGGTGATATCGAAGCACTCAACAATAAGGTTGAGCCTGAATACGACGCTTGCGTATTGGATGGCCAGATCTACGACCGTGTTATCGCCAAACTTAATGGCGAAGGCGGCTTGAGCAGCCAGATTGAGACTGCATACAACGAGGTTAAGGGCTATGACATTGAAGCTTACTACAACTATCTGTATGTCAACTACAAACAGCAGATTAATGATAAGATTAGCCAGCTCAACAACAGATTTACCAAGTTGACCACAGCCGAGGAGAGCTCATACAATGCATTCTGCAATACTATGAGCAGCAATATCAAGTCGTACGAGCGCAGAGTGAAGGTTGCTCAGGCTGATGTTTACTCTACAGAGTTCGCCAACGCTAAATCCGCTGCAGAAGATGCTATTAATGACAGACTGTATGGCAGCACCACAAGAATTGAGATTAACAACGAGGTAGCTCGTCTGACAACCGCCAAGTCAAGTGTTGCTGATTACCTTAAAGATGCCGAGGGTGGCTATGTCTATAGAGACATTCTGACAGGTAACTATATAGGATATGGAAAGTCTATCGACTTTGTTGCTGATGCCGAGGGCTTCGACCTTATCGAGTCAACCCTGCTCCAGCTTGTCAAGGATGCAGAGGCACTCAAGGCCAAGGCAGAGGAGAAGGCATACATCCAGGGCGACGCCAACAACGACGGCGATGTTGATATTACCGACTACGATGAGGTTCTCGGATGGATCCTCAGCGCCAAGAAGTTTGCCGACCTCGAAGAGGCCAAGGCATACGGCGGTGACGTTAATGTTGACAAGAAGTTCAACGTGGGTGACCTCACTTGCATCTCCAACATCATCTTCAAGGATGGCTATGTTCTGCCACAGCCAGAGAGAGCATCACGCAGAGGCAACACAGGTGCTGAGCCACAGCTCACCATCGCCAACGAGTCAGAGGAGACCACAATCTTCGGCAAGACCGTCCGCATGGCCATCAGCCTCGACAACAGTCAGGCATTGGCAGCCGGCCAGCTTGACATCACCCTGCCCCAGGGCATGAAGCTCGCCGGACAGAGCCTCACCGACCGCTCCAACGGTCACAACCTGCTCGCCAATGAACTTGGCAACGGCACATACCGCCTCGTGGCCTCAACTGTTGAGAACAATGAGTTCATCGGAAGCAATGGCGCCCTCATCCTCCTCGACGTGGAGGTAGGCAGCGACTTCAACGGTGGTGACGTTACTGTTGACAACATCGTCTTCTCCGACACCCAGGGCAACTGCTACGAGATGTCTGAGCACGGCTCTATCATCCTCACCGGCATCGACAGCATCGAGGCTGCTACCATGAAGGAGCGCATCTACTCTGTAGGTGGTCAGGTGATGAAGACCGTGAAGAAGGGCATCAACATCATCAAGGGTGAAAACGGTGCCAAGAAGGTTGTCAGCAACAAGTAATTTGATTTCCCTGCCCTTTTATCAATAGGCTGAGCGCGGCGGCAGATCATTGTCTGCCGCCGTCGCGAAGCCACAATAAATTATTAAATCAAAGAATTGCAAATTATGAAGAATATTACAAACAAGTTCCATAAGGGCATCTTCTCACGCCTCTCGGCCACTGTGATAATGCTCGCGATGGGTTGCTTGGCATCCTTCGCCGACAACAGGCTCTACATCGAGCCGTTCGAGATAGCTCCGGGTGAGACTCAGCAGGTGAAGATCATTCTCGACAATGACGACCCTATCAACTCGCTGCAGTTTGACCTGTATTTCAACGACGGCATCTCCTTTGTTGATGGAAGCTATGCGTTTGACGCGGAGACAAAACGCGTGACGAAAAGCTCTCATAAACCAAAGTGCAGCAAATTCAATGCCGGCTTTTACAGGTGCGGATTGCTTAGCAATGGCGCCACAATGGAGGCCAGTGTCATCTCAGGCAACAGGGGGTCAATCCTTACTATTGAGGTGAAGGCCGATGAATCATTCACAGGTACAAAGGAGGCTATCGAGATCAAGAATGTAAGGGGCAGCAATGCTACTGTTGAGCCTGCCGTTTCTATCAAGATGGAGGATGTGACTGTGAGTGTGAGCGCACTCATTGGCAAGGCCACTGCCCTCACCGATGAGATTGCCACACGTCCCGGCACTCCCGTACAGTTGGGCGTGGCTGTCACAAACAATATTGAGATAGCCAACTTCCAGGCTCTTGTCACTCTTCCCGAGGGTGTTAGCCCCATCGAGGATGAGAATGGCGAGAAGGTGGTGTTCAGCAGCCGTGTATCTGACAACTTCTCATATACGCTTAGACAAATGGCAGAGCCCAACACTTACCTCCTTGTTGTAGAGTGCGTAATGGGCGATGTCATTGAAGGTAATGAGGGTCCCCTCTTCTACCTCAACCTCGCCGCCAACAAGGCTCTGGAGGGTAATATCACCATCTCCGACTTCGAGGTGTCATCCACAGCAGGTATGGCATACAACATCAAGAGCGATATCAGCGTGAAGATCAAGAGTTTCGACGATCCTTCTGGCGATGGAGTTTGGGATATTGATGACATCAATTCAGTTATTTCCGCATACAATGGAGTAAGTGAAGCCGAGAACAACGATGTTAATGGTGATGGCGTAATTGACATTGACGATATTAACGCCATAATTGCCAAATATAATGAAACAAAATAATAAAATAAAATTGGAATTATGAAAGTATTTAGTAAGATTACATCTACATTTGCAGTAGCAGTTGCTATGCTTTTCAACAGTTCAGCAATTAATGCTCAGGAGACTCTGACTGTTGATCCTGTTACAATCATCCCTGGTGAAGAAGCAGAAATCGTAGTGAACTACACAAGTACAGTTGAGCATAATGGCTTTAATATGGAGGTATATCTTCCTGAGGGTCTTTCTTTCGTTAAGACCATCAATGAGGACGAAGAAGAAGAAGTATTCAAGCTTGGTTCAAGCGCATTGTCTTCTCACCAAAAGTCTGAATACTTTGCTGACGATAAGCATGCCAAGCTGATGATTTTCCACATGCAGGCTAAGAACCTTAAGGATGGTGTTCTTCTGTCTTTCAAGGTTAAGGCTGACGAGACATTGGCAGAATCATCTGAGATTAAGTTCGACGGTGTGAAGTTTAATGGCGGTGAGTACCTTGACCCAGTATATTGCACTATCACCAAGGGCACAGCCACTGGTATCACTGACTTGAAGGCAGAGAGCAAGAATGGCAAGAGCTACAACCTCGGCGGCCAGGTAGTTAAGGGCAACAAGAAGGGTCTGCGCATCCGCAACGGAAAGAAAATTGTTCAATAATCTGACAGGATAATAAAAATTTAACTATAAATTAAATTGAAGGGAGCCATGGATATTATTTCCGTGGCTCCCTTTTGTTTTTTGCGTCACTTGACCTTGACCATCTCCACCGGCTGCACCTTCTGTTCATCCAATGGAGCTGACTGATACTTGACCTTGGAGAAGTTTATCGCCCGGAGGTCGAAGCAGCGGATGGTGCTGTTGTGCATGGTGCGATAGTAGATGCGGCGATTGGTGATGTCGGTGGCTACTGTCCATTGCGTGGCACTGGGTATGTCGGGAACACGCTGACCCTCAGAGAACTGGATTCCTGTGGGGATATCAAAGTTGTTGAGGATGTGGAAAGCCTGCATCACGGTCTTCTCGGTGGTGGGGAGCTTGGGAGCCGTGGCCTGGAAGAAGGCAGCGCGAACAAAGCGCGACGGCGGAGTCATATCGCCCGGTATGCCATGGAGACCGCCACCGCCGCCAAAGGCAGTGAGGGTGAGGTCGCCAATCTCGCGGGTGTAGATAGGACCGGAGAAGAGGTTGGTGTAGTTGTTGAGGTTGGTGAGATGCCAGTCAAAACCTGGCGAATTGGTCAGCACACCCAGTTTGTTGTCATAAAACCGGACTTGCTTGCCAACAATCTCAAGCACCACCTGACGGCCGCTTGGCTCAGTGATGCGCCAATGTACGGTGGAGCCACGCGGGTCGATGGCCACGACGTGAATGCCGTAGATGGCATTCTTCACCTCATTGACGGACTTGAAATTACTCAGTATCCACGACACCAACTGCAGGTCGCTCACCGTCGTCTCCTTATTGGCGTCATTATACGTCTCGTACTCCCCATATCCTGGGAAATAAAACAGGCCTGCGGCGAGTCCCGCCTCGTTGATACCCTCAACGACAAACTCCGGCTGCTCGACAGCAAGCCCCACATAGCCATACTTGGCTGTGAACATCATGCCCTCCTTCTGGCCGCCTGGTGTGAACGAGCGCTGGGAATAGCCTCGCGGCACTATTGAATACTTGCTCTCCAAGTCGTTGCCAGCCCACTCGATGGTGCGGGCCGTGACGGGAGAACCACTTGTCGTACGCAGTGTGATGCCTGTACAGGCGTCTGCCTTTTGTGCGAACGAAGTCACTACGGCAAAGGCTGCCGTGATAATCAATCTTTTCATGATTTACCTCCTTTATTAATATAATGTTCTGAATACGGGTGTAAAGATAGTGAGAAATCCCGTATGTTGGTGCGTTTTGGCTGAAATTATATGATTAATTAACAATGCCCCATCATCCGGGCGGAATGATTTTTATGCCAAATAATTTGGTGAATTGATGAAAAAGCATTACCTTTGCAGCCGTTTTGGCGGCACGTTGCCGTCAATAAGTAAAAATATTAATTAACAAAAATGTACAAGTACAATTCAAGAAGAAAGCCTGGAGTCATTGTGTTCAAGCGATTTGGACGCAAGGGTTACTCGC
Source organism: Prevotella sp. (assembly GCA_034101015.1). Lineage (GTDB taxonomy): Bacteria > Bacteroidota > Bacteroidia > Bacteroidales > Bacteroidaceae > Prevotella. Next base: position 63,189 of record JAXEKN010000046.1, on the reverse strand, counting down.
TGTTCAGCTGTCTTGGACGTGAGGTGATCATCAGCACACTGAGCGTTGCCACCCTGACACATGCCAGTGCAGGGAGCGTAAGCGTGAAACCAGTGGTGACAGCCGACAGTATCTCCGTCAAGACCGACCGCGAGATGACCCTCGACGAGGTGAGCGTGACCGGTTCGCGCGCACCGATGACCCGCAACCAGGCAGCGAGAATGACAACCGTACTGGAACGCAGCGACATTCAGGCTGCGCCGGTGCAAAGTGTAAACGATTTGCTGAAGTATGTGGCATCCGTAGATGTACGCCAGCGCGGACCAATTGGGGCGCAGACCGACATCAGTATCAGGGGAGGCAACTACGAGCAAATCACCATCCTACTCAACGGTATTTCCATCTGCGACCCGCAAACCGGGCACAACGTGTTTGATTTCCCAGTTGACATCAGTGAAATCGAACGAATAGAGGTGCTTGAAGGTCCGGCGGGCAGAGTCTATGGCACATCATCCCTATTGGGTGCCATCAACATCGTCACACGGCCACGCTCCACCACTTCCGCCTCAGCTCACGTTGAGGGCGGCAGCTATGGCTATCTCTCTGCCGGCGCAAGGGCAAACATCGCCCAAGGGAAATGGAACAACCAGCTGTCGGGCGGTTATACCCGTTCGGACGGTTACAGCCGCAACAAGGCGGGAGGACTTAACGCCGACTACAAGGGCGGAAAGGCATTCTATCAGGGTGAGTATGACGACGACGAGGTGAGAGCGTCATGGCATGCAGGACTGAGCACGAAGGACTACGGTTCGAACACGTTTTACGGCGCAAAATGGGACGACCAGTTCGAGCACACGCTGAAGACCTTCACCGCCCTTCAGGCAGAGACCAAGAAGGGAGTGATAAAACTGCGTCCGTCGATCTACTGGAATCATTCGGAGGACCGCTTCGAGCTTTATCGCGGATCGGAGTCGGCAGTGCCCTACAACTACCACCGCACGGAGGTCTTCGGGGCGAACGTGAACACATGGTTTGACTGGGTCCTCGGACGAACGGCAGTGAGCGCAGAACTGCGCAATGAGGACATCGTAAGCACGAAATTGGGCGAAAAGCTGGACCATCCCAAGCACATCAGCGGCACGGAACGCTACTATGAGTATGGGCTGAACCGCACAAACATCAGTTTCGTGCTGGAGCACAACATACTGCTCAACAGGTTCACACTGTCGGGCGGGTTAGTGGCGGTGAAGAACTCTTGGAACGGCATGAGCATGAAGGTTTATCCCGGAGTAGATGCCAGTTACAGACTATTGGACAACCTAAAGGTGTATGCCTCTTACAACACGTCGCTGCGAATGCCGTCAGCCACAGAGCTGTATTATTCCGTGGGAGGACATGTGGCAGACCGCAATCTCAAGCCGGAAGAAGTGTCGGCAGTGGAAGCCGGACTGAAATATTCCGACAGGTCATTCAACGTGCAGGCAAGCATCTACCACAACAAGTGGAGCAACATGATCGACTGGATAAGACGCACAAGCGACGGGCCGGACGCCCCTTGGGAGTCGGTGAACTTCACTGAAGTGAAGGCTACGGGAGCACAGGTGCAGGCGGGAGTGGATTTCACCCAGCTCATTCCCTCCCAAAAGGTGATGCGGTCATTGTCGGTGACATACAACTGGCTCGACCAGGACAAGGACATTGACGCTGACATACAAAGCAAGTATTCACTGGAATACCTTAAGCACAAGGTGGTGGCTTCGCTCCAGCTCAATATATGGAGACATCTCGACCTGAGACTGAACTACCGCTACCAGGACCGCCGCGGCTCATACACCGACTTCGACGGTGAGGTGAAGGCATTCTCCCCCTACTCCATCCTTGACGCACGTCTGTCGTGGAATGCCGAAAAATACAAGATATACGTAGAGGCCAACAATCTCTTCGACAAGAAATATGTTGACATAGGATGCGTGCCACAGCCAGGTACATGGATAATAGCGGGCACGTCAGTTGAATTCTAAACAAGCAAGAAACACCAATTTTCAGTTCTTTCCGGCTTATTTCAGTCGGAAAGAATTTTCAATACTCTCCACCTCCGCCAAGAAGGCCTTGTCAACCTTCAGGCGATTCTCCACCGAAGAACAACTGTGAATGACCGTGGAATGGTCGCGATTGCCGATGAGCTGACCGATGCGCGAAGCCGGCATCTTGGTATATTTCTGTGCGAGATACATCGAGAGCTGGCGCACAAGGACGTATTCGCGCTTTCGGCTCCGGCTGAACACATTCTGCTGAGTGACATTGTAATGACTGCACACCTTTTCCAAGATGTCGTCAACGGTAAGGGGATGATTGTCCACCTTCACCGCACGCTTGATGACACGCTCGGCAAGACGCATGTCTATATTGCTGTTATAGACCACGGAATATGCCAAGAGGGAATTGATGACACCCTGAAGGTCGCGCACGCTGCCATTGGCTGTCTCAGCGATATAGCGTATGACATCATCAGGAATCTTCAGACCGTCGCGCTTACACTTGCTGTTGAGAATATCCACACACAATTCGACGTTGGGCTTCTCCATCTCCGCGATGAGTCCGCAGGAGAATCGGGTGAGCAGGCGGTCCTTCATGCCCTGAAGATCGACTGGAGGGCGGTCGCTGGCAAGGATAATCTGCTTGCCGTTGCGGAAGAGGTGGTTGAAGATATGGAAGAAAGTGTCGAGTGTGCGCGCCGCAGTGGCCCACTCCTGTATGTCGTCAACGATGAGCACGTCAATGCTCTGATAGAAATTGATGAAGTCGTTGGTGGTGTTGTGGCGCACGGCATCAGTGAACTGCACCTGGAAGAGGCGGGCACTGACATAGAGCACACGCTTCTGTGGGTACATCTCCTTGCATCTCACTCCGATGGCGTTGATGAGATGGGTCTTGCCGCATCCCGAGGGGCCATACATATAAAATGGATTGAAAGTCGATTTGCCGGGATGCTCTGCTATGGACATACCGACAGTACGCGGGAGCTTGTTGCTTGAGCCCTCGATGAAGTTGCGGAATGTCTGCTTGGGATTGAGCTGGGGATTAAGGTCCTGTGGCACTGCAGCGTCCAAAGGCGTTGGAGCCTTGTTGGCATTGGTGACTGCACGAGGCTTGTCGATGTCGGCTGAATCGTCGGCCATGACATCCGTGGTGAGCCCGTGGGTCTTGTCCTGCACAATGCGGTATTTCAGCCTCACCCCGGCACCGAAGCAGCGGGCGAGCACCTTGCTTAACAAGTCAATATAGTATTCTTCCAAGTACTCATACACGTATGGACTCGGAACCTGCACCAAGAGCGTCTTGTATTGCTCCGAGAACGACTCGAAGACGATTGGTGAAAACCACGTATTATATTGCTGCTCAGAGACATTGTTCTTGATTAGCTCAAGACATTTATCCCACAAAGCCTGATAATTATTATTCATTGACTTGTTATATTTGTTTGATAATCGACTGCAAATTTCGCTATTTTTTTTGAATTATGCAAATTCACATTTTTTATACATCACTTTGTCCACACACCTAACTCGCTAATAATTGGTGGTTTATAATGTTTCACGGACACTTATTCCAAATTTGCCTCTTGCAAATATCAAAGTATTTGTATCTCAACGACTTAAACCAAAAACCACTTTCCGACACCATAGTGTCCGAAAGTGGTCATGAATATCTTAAAATCCGCTATACATCAGCCTTTTTCGACATACGTCACAATGCCTCCAAGGCCATCGGCTCTATTTATACAAAATAAATATAGACCCGGCATCTGGAATTATTTGTCCTTTTTGCCAAAGAGCGAGAAGTGAACATATCGCTTGGGATGAGCCTTGAGGTCGATAAGCAATGAGTCGGCACTGCGCATTGTGTTCGACAGGTTGAGATAGAGGGAGGGGTCGCGCATGAGCAGTCCGATGGTGCCTTCCTTGCTGTTTAGGGCTTGTGTCATTTTCTCCACATTGTCGAGTGTGGCATTGACCTTTGCCATAGTGGCCTGCACGTCGATCGCGCTGAGGTTGGCGGTGAGTCTCTGGGTATTGTCCATCACTCCGTCGGCCTTGGTGAGCAGTCCGGGCAACTGTCGGTTGACACTTCCCATCATGGTGTTGAGTTCGCGGGTGGTCACCGTAAGGTCGGAAGAGATGCGCTCCATATTGTGTAGAGAGTTGGCTATTGCGGGATCGGCAAGAAGCGTGTTGACACTGGTGAGTATGGAGTCGAGCTTAGGCAGCATCTTCTCAAGTGCGGGTAGCACAGTCTCCACCCGTCCCAAGAGTCCCTGGCTCATATTGCCCATAATGGTGTCTCCGGGTTGCATTCGTTCTCGCGGATTGTTGGCAAGCAACAGGTTGAGCTCGACATTTCCGAGCATGTCGGTCTCTATCTCTGCGGCAGTACCCTTGGGCAGCCTCATCTTGGCGTCGATGTCGAGAACGGCGAGGTTGGGCTGACTGCCTCCGTAGTTGAAGATGATGTCCTTGACGATTCCCACCTTATATCCGTCGGCATATACGGGGCTATTGGCTGACAAACCGCTCATGTCGTCAAACTGAGCATAATAGCGGGTGTCGGTCGATGTGAGGTTGACACCCTTCAAAAACTGCAGTCCGAAGAAGAGGACCACGAGGCCAACAATGGCCACAAGTGCTATCTGCACTTCCTTAGTGAAGTATTTCATATCCCTTTGTATTATCTTTGTTGTTTTCTGCTTTTAAACTCCCTTATCGCCTCTTGTATATTCACTCTCGCTCCATTCTTGAAGGCAATGATAAACGCCTCGGGAAATTTGTCGAGGAGGGTCTTGCGAAGGCGGTATATCTCATTATAGTCACAGGATGAACCAACTGTGTATTTATATAGTCCGCCATCCTGATAGACATCAAAATCGCTGACTCCCTTGAGCTGTCGGTGCCCCGCCTTGAGCCTCACGTTGCTCGTCGTGACCTGGACCTTGAATACCGGGGCATCGTCGTCGGGCTTCACCTTGTCGTCGTCGGGCTTCACCTTGTCGTCGTCAGACTTGCCCTTGTCGTCGGGCTTATCTGATTTATCGCGAATGTCGGCATTGTTTCTTTCCTTCCCCAATGCCTCCTGCACATCCCTTTCTGGTGTGCCTGGCTTAAACGGCACGGTGATGGACTTGTCATACTTTCTCAGGTAGTCGCAAAAGGCGAGATATATTCCTCGTCCCATATTGGCCACCCCCTCGTCGGTATTGAGAAACTGCTCTTCGGCGGGAGTGGTGATAAATCCGAGCTCTATGAGGCAGCTGGGCATCGACGTCTCGCGGAGGACTAAGAATCCCGCCTGCTTCACACCCTTGTCAGGACGCGCCGCAGCCGCACAAGTGCGCTTCTGAACCATCTTTGCCAGTTCGACGCTCTTAGCCATATTGCGGTCCTGCATAAACTCAAACATGATATAGCTCTCTGACGAACTGGGGTCGAACCCCTCATATCTCTGCTGATAGTCCTTCTCGATGAGTATGACAGAGTTCTCGCGTTTTGCCACGTCGAAATTGTCCGACGCGCGGTGCATTCCCAAGGTATATGTCTCCAGTCCGCGAGCCTGTGCTTTCTTGGGCAGGGCATTGGTATGTATAGAGATAAAGAGGTCGGCCTTGTTGCGGTTGGCGATGTCGGCGCGCTGGTGCAGAGGTATGAACACGTCGGTCTTCCTGGTGTATATCACCTTCACGTCGGGGCAGTTGTTCTCCACCAATCGTCCGAAAGCCAAAGCCACATTCAGGTTGATGGTCTTCTCCTTGGAGTAAGTGCCCAATGCACCTGCGTCGTGTCCGCCATGTCCGGGGTCGATTACGAGTGTGAACCCCTTCTTGGCAGCGACTGCCATAGCTATTCCAAAGACAATCAATGCCGTCAGTACAATCTTTCTCTTCATATACATTATTATATTTAGAGTGCAAAAGTAACAATAATTATCGAGATACCAATAATATTGCCCAAGATTTTATTATTTATTAATATAATTCATCTCCACCCCTGCCCCGCGGCAACAAGCTCCCATAGGCGGATTGTCCTTGACAAGACGGATGTTGACGCTATGGACATGAGGATACTTTGTGACCACAGCCATGACAATCCTTCCGGCCACATGCTCCAACAGCTTTGAAGGCACAGCCATCTCCCCGCTCACTATCTCATAGAGGTCGGCATAGCTGACGGTGTCGTCGAGGTTGTCGGTCTGCGCCGCCCTGGTGAAGTCATACTCCACCTGTAATGACACGGTGAAGTCCGCCCCCACCTTCCTTTCCTGTGGCATCACCCCATGGAAGGCATGAAAGCGGACTTCATCCAAAAACACTTTTGTCTGCATTATATTAATGTTTCGAATGTGCTTAACTTTTTGGAGTTAAAAGGAGTATGATTATCCGCAGCGACTGGCACCGCAGTTCTTGCATATCAGGCATCCCTCCTGATAAACGAGGGTTTCCTGTCCACACTGCGGACACTTCTGTCCCTTGGCCTCTGTGCCGTCAACGACATACTTCTTCAATGCGCGCTCCACACCGTTTTTCCATGTGTTGATGCTCTCGCTCTTGAGCTGAAGGGAGCTGACGAGACGGATGACATGGTCGATAGGCATACGATAGCGGAGCACACCGCTGATGAGCTTGGCATAGTTCCAATATTCGGGATTGAACTTCTCCGACAGTCCTTCGACGGTGGTCTTGTAGCCACGCTTGTTCTCAAACTGGAAGTCATAGCGGCGCTTGCCGTTCTCGTCGATGTTCTTGATGATTTTTCCCTTTGTGACAGCCTTCGGCAGCATGATGCCTTCCTCGTCGTCCTGCAGACCGGTGAAAATCTCGTATGGATAGCCGTTGAGCAGACCGACGAATGCCACCCACTTCTCCTTGTTGTTCTGGAATCTCACCACATCGCAGTCGAGCACCTGTGGACGCACCTCCGTAACTTCAGGACGCTTGCAAGGTACAGCTGAAGCCGCGATGGCGTTGTTGTCCGCACCCTCCTTCTTCTTGTCCTTCTTTGACACGGAGATCATCACACCGCTTCGGCTACCGTCGCGATAGATGGTACATCCCTTGCATCCCGAGCGCCATGCCTCGACATAGAGCCGGTTGACCAGTTGCTCATCGACATCATGAGGCAGGTTGACAGTGACGCTGATGGAGTGGTCCACCCACTTCTGAATGGCGCCCTGCATCTTGACCTTCATAAGCCAATCGACATCATTGGCAGTGGCCTTGTAATAAGGAGACTTGGCCACGAGTTCGTCAATCTCTTCCTGGGTGTACTTCTTTGTGGTGTCGAGTCCGTTGACCTCCATCCATGTCATGAACTTCTTATGATATACGATATACTCCTCAAAAGAGTCGCCCACCTCATCGACATAATCGACATGCACTGCCTCATCATTGGGATTGACCTTGCGGCGACGCTTATAAACAGGCATAAAGACAGGCTCTATGCCGCTGGTGGTCTGTGTCATCAATGACGTGGTGCCGGTGGGGGCAATAGTAAGGCAGGCAATGTTTCGGCGGCCATACTGCATAATGTCATTATACAGAGCCTCATCCTCCGACTTGATGCGAAGCAGGAAGGGGTTGGCAGCCTCACGCTTGGCGTCGAACACTCCGAATGCCCCGCGCTCCTTGGCCATCTCCACCGACGAGCGGTAGGCGTTAATTGCAAGCGTCTTGTGGACATTTACTGAGAAGTCCGTAGCCTCCTGTGTGCCATATCTCAGCCCCATGGCTGCTATCATGTCGCCCTCGGCTGTGATTCCCACACCCGTACGTCGTCCCAATCCGCTCTTTGCCTTTATTTTCTCCCAGAGGTGATACTCCGTGCCCTTCACCTCGTCGTTTTGGGGGTCGTGCTTGATCTTCTCCATAATCTGGTCGATCTTCTCAAGTTCCAGATCGACGATGTCGTCCATGATGCGCTGGGCCATGAACACATGTTTTTTGAAAAGCTCATAGTCGAAATATGCCTGGGGTGTGAACGGGTTGACCACATATGAATAGAGGTTGATGCTCAACAGGCGGCATGAGTCGTATGGACAGAGCGGTATCTCTCCGCAAGGGTTGGTCGATACGGTGCGAAAACCGAGGTCAGCATAGCAGTCGGGGATGCTCTCGCGAAGGATGGTGTCCCAGAAAAGTACTCCCGGTTCGGCGCTCTTCCACGCATTGTGGACTATCTTGTCCCAAATCTTCTTGGCACTCACCTCTTGGGTGAACTGTGGTTCGGCGGCATCAATAGGAAACTGCTGCTTATAAGGTCTGTCCTCAACGGCAGCCTTCATAAACTCGTCATCGATCTTCACCGACACATTGGCGCCTGTGACCTTGCCCTCGGTCATCTTGGCGTCGATAAACGCCTCGGCATCGGGATGCTTGATGCTCACGGAGAGCATAAGTGCGCCACGGCGTCCGTCCTGGGCCACCTCGCGTGTGGAATTGCTATAGCGCTCCATGAATGGCACCAATCCGGTGGAGGTCAGTGCGCTATTGTTGACTGGCGAACCCTTTGGGCGCAGGTGGGAAAGGTCATGTCCCACACCGCCACGGCGCTTCATCAGCTGAACCTGCTCTTCATCCACACGGAGTATGGCACCGTAGGAATCGGAATCGCCATCCAGTCCGATGACAAAGCAGTTGCTCAGGGAAGCCACCTGAAAGTTATTACCTATACCTGTCATAGGACTGCCGGCCGGCACTATATATCGGAAGTGGTCAAGCAGTTCAAATACCTGCTCGGCCGACATCGGATTTGCGTACTTCCGCTCTATTCTCGCCACCTCATTGGCAATACGCCAATGCATCTGGTCGGGCGACTGTTCGTAGATATTGCCGAAGCTGTCCTTCATGGCATACTTGTTGACCCACACACGTGCAGCCAACTCGTCACCGGCAAAATATCTCAGTGAGGCCTCGTAAGCCTCATCATAAGTGTAAGTTTTTAAAGTTTCCATTTTAAGTTTTATGATTTGCGGCGACAAAGTTATACATAATTTTTGGAATAAAAAAATATTTTCGGGAAAACTTTAAGAAAAATTTTAGGGGAAAAGTTTTCCAAAATGAAATATTTATTGTACCTTTGCAGCGGAATTGTTTAATAATAAAATGATTATGAAGAATATATCAACAAGACGAACCGTGCGCCGCTATTCTGCGGCCGATGTGGATAAGGATATGCTCGATGACTTGCTCTCCAAGGCTTCGCGCACGCAAACGATGGGCAACATGCAGCTCTATAGTGTCATCGTGACACGTTCGGCGGAAGGAAAGGCCCGACTCGCCCCAGCCCACTTCAACCAGCCGATGGTGATGCAGGCTCCGGTAGTGCTGACCATCTGTGCGGATTTCAGACGTGCCACTGACTGGTGTCTGCAGCGCAATGCCGACCCCGGATATGACAATTTTCTCTCTTTCATCAATGCATCCACCGATGCGCTACTCTTCACACAGACCTTCTGCAACTTAGCGGAGGAGGAGGGTCTGGGTCTATGCTTTCTCGGCACCACGGTGTATATGCCACAGATGATCATCGATGCGCTCAACCTGCCACAGTTGGTGATGCCCGTAGCCACCATCACCCTCGGATGGCCCGACGAAGAGCCTGCCCTCACGGACAGGCTGCCGATAGGATCTTTTGTGCATGAGGAGACCTATCACCCTTATTCGCCGGCAGACATCGACAAATACTATGGCCCAAAAGAGGCATTGGAGGAAAACCGTGAGTTTGTGCGTATTAATAATAAGGAGACATTGGCTCAGATATTCACCGACATCAGATACACCCGAAAGGACAACATCGCCATGTCGGAGGGCATGATGAAGGCACTAAAAAAACAGGGGTTCATTTAGACCCCTGTTCTTTTATGTAACACTCCCGGCACAACGGCTCATACTCTTGGGTCTCACCAAGAAGCACCCGCTTGTCTCCAGCCACCTTGCGATGGCTCACGTATGCCAACGACCCGCATCGCACACAGATGGCATGCACCTTCTGGACATCGTCGGCAATGGCACACAAGGCGGGCATGGGGCCGAAAGGCACACCACGGAAGTCCATATCGAGACCTGCCACAATGACACGAGTACCACGGTTGGCCAACTGATTGCATACGTCAACCAGTCCGTCGTCGAAAAACTGCGCCTCGTCTATGCCCACCACGTCAATGTCGGAAGCCAACAATAATATCTGAGCCGAAGAGTCAATGGGGGTTGACATGATGGAATTGCTGTCATGGCTCACCACCTCCTCATCGGAATAACGGGTGTCGATGGAGGGTTTGAATATCTCCACCTTCTGATGGGCAAACTCCGCCCGTCGCAATCTCCTTATCAACTCCTCTGTTTTGCCAGAGAACATTGACCCGCACACCACTTCTATTCTTCCGGGGCGGCGTGCTTCCCCTCGTGAATAATCTGTCATATCTTTTTTTCAGAATTTATTTTTCCCTTATCTCCTCTTATCTCCCTTCTATCTCCTCTTAAAAAAAGCCTTACTCCTCAGCGATAAGCTCCTTCAGCTTGGGCAAAGAGAGATGATATCTCACCGCCAGGAAACGTATGAGACACGTCACCGTGAAACTGACTATCACAGCGAGCTCCACGCTATGGTCAACATGTATGACTAACCAATACACCACTCCACCCAACACGCTTGCCATGGCATAAATCTCCTTGTGGAATATGACAGGCTCCTTATTAAGCATTATGTCGCGTATGACACCACCTGCCGCTCCTGTGATACATCCCATGATGATAGCCACCCAATATGGCTGTCCAAACGCCACGCTCTTCTGTATGCCGGCTATGGTGAACAATGCCAGTCCCAAGGTATCGAAGACAAACCAGGCATTCTTAAGTTTCTCTATCCAACGAGAGAACACCACCACTACCATCAATGCCAATGCGGTGCAGAGCATATAGAAGGGTGATGTCATCCAGAATGGCGTGGTGCCAAGCATCAAGTCGCGAATAGTACCGCCACCTATAGCCACGGCAATACCGCACACATAACCGCCAAACCAGTCGAAGGTCTTGGCTGCTGCATGACGAATCCCGGAGATGGCAAAGGCAAATGTGCCGAGGAACTCAATCACCTGTTCCAATGATATACTTAATATTGTATCCATTTCTTTCTCTTATTATTTCTCATCATTCATGAAATGATAACATTCCATATCTTCATTCATGAAATGATTACATATCTTCATTTATGTAAAAACAAAGGAGCTGAACCATTCAGTTCAACTCCTATTGGGGATTTAGTCGGGGCGACTGGACTCGAACCAGCGACCTCACGCCCCCCAGACGCGTGCGCTAACCAACTGCGCTACGCCCCGATTAGCTCTTGATTTCTCATTTGCGGGTGCAAAGGTAAGCATTATTTTTTAAACCACCAAACTTTTTGCGGTTTATTTGCAGTTTATTTGCTGTTTTAATCGTTTTTTTCTCTTTTCCATACAAAACTAATGGCATTCCACTTTCAAATCACCCATCATTCGCAGATAAATAAAGAGACCGGCCAAACGACCGGTCTCCCATAAAAAGCTAAATCCGAAATATCTAATGAGCATTAAGCCCAAGGATTTTCTGTTGGGTAAGGCAAAGACTTCGGCTGGTTGTAAGCGATGTCCTGTATGCCGAGATACTTGAATACCTCAAAGAGAGTCTTGCCGATGTGAGAGAAGGCAACTGCTCCGTGGTGAGGATAGCCCTTCTGAATGAGCACATGGCGATAGAAGCGACCCATCTCAGGAATAGCGAAGATACCGATGCCACCGAATGAACGTGTGGGAACATCGAGCACCTCACCCTCGGCGATGTAAGAGCGGAGATTGCCCTGAGAGTCGCACTGCAGGCGATAGAATGTGATGTCGCTGGCTGCGATGTCGCCCTCAAGAGTACCACGTGTGAAGTCTGGCTCGCCACCATTCTCAAGCAGACGGTTCTGAATGAGCTGATACTTGATCTTGCGGTTTGAGCACATCTTGCACTGCGGGGTGTTTCCACAGTGGAAGCCCATGAAGGTGTCGGTCAGCTTATAGCCATACTTGCCGATGATGTCCTCATCATAGATATACTTGGGCACAGAGTTGTTGATGTCGAGCAGGGTGACGGTGTCGTCGCTTGCGCACATACCGATGTACTCAGAGAGAGCACCATAGATGTCAACCTCACAAGCAACGGGAATACCGCGGCTCACAAGGCGGCTGTTGACATAGCAAGGCTCAAATCCAAACTGGCTTGGGAATGCGGGCCAGCACTTGTCGGCGAATGCCACATACTGGCGTGAACCCTTGTGCTCCTCAGCCCAGTCGAGCAATGTCAGCTCAAACTGTGCCATGCGGCGGCTCAGTGTAGGATAGTAGCAGCCCTCACCCATTTCCTTTGCCATATCCTCGCATACGGCGTCGATGCGCGGGTCATTCTCATGCTTCTTATAAGCCACGAGCAGGTCGAGCTCTGAGTTTTCCTCAACCTCAACACCAAGCTCATAGAGTCCCTTGATAGGAGCGTTGCAGGCGAAGAAGTCCTGTGGACGTGGACCGAAGGTGATAATCTTCAAGCCCTTCAGACCGAGGATGACGCGAGCCACTGGCACAAACTCTGCCATCATCTGAGCCACTTCCTCTGCTGTGCCAACAGGATATTCAGGGATATATCCCTTCAGGTGGCGCATGCCAAGATTGTAAGAGCAGTTGAGCATACCGCAGTATGCGTCGCCACGTCCGTTGATCATATCGCCGTCGCCCTCAGCGGCAGCTACGAACATACAGGGACCGTCGAAGTTCTTTGCGATAAGAGTCTCAGGAGTCTCTGGACCGAAGTTGCCAAGGAACACAACAAGAGCGTTGCATCCAGCCTCCTTCACCTCAGCGACAGCCTTAAGCATGTCCTTTTCGTTTTCTACTGTTGTCTGGCAGTTGAACAAGTCGCCTTTGTAGGCCTTCACAATGTTCTCACGGCGCTGTGTTGACAGTGCGATTGGGAAACAATCTCGGCTAACTGCGATAATACCGAGCTTCACTTGTGGAATGTTAGTACTTTGCATAATCAGTTTTATAATCAGTGTTTTTATTAGATATTTTTGTTTTTACAGGCAGCAAAATTACGAAAATAATCTGAAACCGCCAAATTTTCCACTAATCTATTAACTTTAATTATATTTCTTGCAACATCTCGCCCAGCGTAGGATGTATATGAACCATGTCGTGAAGCTCTTGCAGGGTGGTGTTCCTGCACATCAATGCACTCACTTCCTGAACGATGTCGGCACTATGCGCACCGAAGGCGTGGCATGAGAGAATACTTCCTGTGGCAGGCTCAACACATAGTTTGATATAGCCCTCCGCCTCGTTCATGGCGAGAGCCCTGCCATTGGTGCGATACATCTTCTTTCTTACCTCAACCTCTATGCCTTGGGCCTTGAGTTGGTCTTCGGTCTTTCCGACGCATGCCGCCTCAGGATTGGTGAAGATGGCGGCCGGCATGATGTCGAGACGTATCGTGTCGTCAATGCCGAGAATATGGTTGACGCAATGGAGTCCCTGCATCGTGGCGGCATGGGCGAGCATCATGCGGGCATTGACATCGCCGATGGCATAGACACCCTTGACATTGGTCTGCATGTCGTCATCGACCTCTATGCCCTTCGGGCCATATACGATAGAGGTGTTTTCAAGGCCGAGCCCCTCGACCATCGGGCGGCGTCCCACAGCCATCAGCACCTTGTCGGCCTCGACGCTCTGCTCCTTGCCCTTGCGCTCAAAGAAGACCTTGCCGTCGGCTATGGCTTTCACGCCCGACTGCATGAAGAACTCCACGCCCTGCTTCTCCAACTGCTTGCGCAGACGCTTGGCGATGTCGCTGTCCAAGGCGGGAATGCACTCTTTGAGGAACTCCACCACGGTCACCTCCGCTCCCAGCTGTCGGAAGATGCTTGCAAACTCCATGCCTATCACCCCCGCACCGACAATGACAAGCCTTCGTGGGAAGTCGGTCAGTGAAAGCAATGTGTCGGAGGTGAGCAGCATGTCCTCGTCAATTCTTTCCAAAGGCAACATCTTATGAGTCGAACCGGTGGCGATGATGATATGGTCGGCGGTGTATGTCTCACCGTCGGCCTCAATGGTATGGTCCTCGACGAAGGTGGCCTTGGCGCTGACAAGCGTGATGCCGGGAGCGGACAATACAGCGGCTATCGCCTCGCGCAACTGCTGCACGATGGTGTCCTTGCGTGCCACGATGTCGGACAGTTCAAACTCCGGCTCGACGGCTTTGAGTCCTAATGCCGCGGCATTTCTCATCTCTCCCGCAGCTTCCGCCGTCCGGGCAAATGTCTTGGTGGGAATACATCCCACGTTAAGACAAGTGCCGCCAAGCGGTCCTGACTCGAATATCGTCACGGTCTTGCCCTTGGAAGCAGCATATGCAGCGGTCCGGTATCCTCCAGGACCGCTGCCTATTATTATAATGTCACTCTTCATATACACAAGAAGATTAATGAATATCGCGGTACTTCACTACTGGCTGTTTGGCGGCAAGCACGTCATCCACACGTCCGATAGGCGTATTGTGGGGCGCACTCTTCACGATGTCGGGATTGGTGCGTGCCTCCTCAGCTATCTTGTGCATCACCTCAATGAATCCGTCGATGGTGTCCTTGCTCTCATTTTCCGTAGGCTCTATCATGAGCGACTCGTGGAAGAGCAATGGGAAATAGATGGTAGGAGCATGATAGCCATAGTCGAGAAGGCGCTTGGCGATGTCCATGGTGGTCACCCCTGTTGACTTGTCGCGCAGTCCGTCGAATACGAACTCATGCTTGCATAGTCCCTCGATTGGCAGCAGATAGTCGTCCTTGAGCGACTCCTTGATATAGTTGGCATTGAGGGTGGCGAGCGGTCCCACCATCTTCAGGTTTTCCTTGCCGAGTGTGAGTATGTATGTCAATGCACGAAGCAATACGGCGAAGTTGCCATGATACGGCCCGACGGAGAACTTGCCTGGTGTTGAGGCGTTGCCTGGGAGGAACTCCTCCAGTCCCTTGCGCACGCCCACGGGTCCAGCACCCGGACCGCCTCCTCCATGAGGCGTTGAGAATGTCTTGTGGAGATTGATGTGCATCACGTCAAATCCCATGTCTCCCGGACGGCTTGCGCCAAGCATCGGGTTGAGGTTGGCACCGTCATAATACATCAGTCCTCCACACTCATGCACCAGTTTTGCTATCTCAGGAATGTCCTGTTCAAACATCCCGAGGGTATTGGGATTGGTCATCATCATTGCAGCCACCTCGTCGTTGAGCAGTCCGCGCAGGTCGTTGACATCGACATATCCCTGGGCGGTGCTCTTCACTTCGACCACCTCCAGTCCGCACACCGCGGCAGAGGCGGGATTGGTGCCATGGGCGGAGTCGGGGATAATCACCTTCTTGCGCTTCATGTCGCCGCGGCTTTCATGATAAGCGCGTATAATCATCAGTCCTGTCAGCTCGCCATGGGCTCCGGCAAAGGGGTTGAGAGTGAAGCGCGACAGTCCGGCAATGGCCGACAGATGCTTCTGCAACTGTTCATATACATCAAGCGCACCCTGTACGGTCGATGCCGGCTGCAGGGGATGAAGCCCTGTGAACTCTGGCATATTGGCCACCTCCTCGTTGATGACGGGATTATATTTCATTGTGCAACTGCCAAGCGGATAGAATCCATTGTTCACGCCAAAGTTGTTGGCACTATGATTGGTGTAGTGGCGCACCACGGTCATCTCGTCGCATTCGGGCAGTGAGGCATCCTCCTTTCGGCAGATGTCGGCCGGTATGTCGTATGCACCAAAACGGTTGTCGGGAAGAGAATATCCACGTCGTCCCTCCTTGGAGAGTTCAAATATCAGATTGCCATATAATTTGTTGTTCATATCCTTACCTTAATTATACTAATTCAACAAGTTGATCGATCTCTTCCTTTGTGCGTTTCTCGGTGACAGCAAACATGATGGTATCGTCAGCCACCTTTATGCCTCCGAAGATGCCATTGTCGATGAACTTCTTTTGGAGCGCATCCACATCACCGGCATACTTCACGCAGAACTCATTAAAGAAGGGTTGGTCGTAGGCCATCTCAAACTTGCCTGTGGCAATGAGCCGCTCCGCCATATAGTGGGCTCCGGCGTATGACAGGCGGGCAGCCTCCTTCAGGCCTTCCTTGCCCATGAGCGACATGTAGATGGTGACATAAAGAGCCATCAGGCTCTGGTTGGAGCAGATATTGGACGTGGCCTTCTGCCTGCGGATATGCTGTTCGCGAGCCTGGAGGGTGAGCACAAAGGCACGCTGTCCCTTATTGTCGCGGGTCATGCCGACGATACGTCCTGGCAACTTGCGGATGAGCTTCTCCGTGCAGCACATATATCCCACCGACGGACCGCCGAAGGTCATCGGTATGCCGAGGCTCTGTCCGTCGCCCACGGCGATGTCAGCGCCCCACTCTCCCGGAGTCTTCAGCACGGCAAGGTCGGCGGCAATGCTGTTGATGACAAAAAGGGCCTTGTTGGCATGGGCCTCGTCGGCCATTCTGGTGAAGTCCTCAACGATACCATAATAATTGGGTTGCTGCA
The DNA here is from genome assembly GCA_034101015.1 of Prevotella sp. Classification (GTDB taxonomy): domain Bacteria; phylum Bacteroidota; class Bacteroidia; order Bacteroidales; family Bacteroidaceae; genus Prevotella. The sequence goes on along the minus strand of JAXEKN010000046.1, from coordinate 46,556 downwards.
CTATCATGCCAGCCACGCCGCCTTGGGCTATCTTCCGGCTATAGTCCTCACGGTCGGTCACACCGTCCTTGGCCTTGACCGTCTCTATATCGACGCCATGGAAATGAGCGTATGTGCTGACCACCTCCATCACCTTCGGGTCGATGGTCTCGCTCACTAATACCTTGTTGGCTTTCTTGCCTGCAGCCACGCACATCATCATGGCCTCGGCGGTTGCGGTGGATCCGTCATACATCGACGCATTGCTGACAAACATCCCCGTCAGCTCCGTCATCATCGACTGGTATTCGAAGATATAGTGAAGTGTGCCCTGCGAGATCTCTGCCTGATAGGGAGTGTATGAAGTGAGAAATTCCGAACGCTCCACGATGCTTGGTATGACAGAGGGGGTATAGTGGTCATAGCATCCAGCTCCGGCAAAGCATGTGAGCCGGACATTCTTCTTGCCCAACTGCTCAAACCACTGGCGTATCTCCAGTTCGCTCATTGCCTCGGGCAGGTCGTATTCACCCTTGAAGCGTATGCTCTCGGGCACTTCTGCATAAAGACCGTCCAAAGAAGAGACACCCGCCTTGGCGAGCATCTCTTTAAGGTCTTCTTCCGTATGGGGAAAATATTTGTAAGTCATATTGTCTTCTTGATTAAGACTGTATATTGAGTCTATATATTAAGACTGATTATTCAGGCTGCTCAGTGCTCATTCTTGCAATGCTCCTCGTAGGCGGCTGCATCCATCAGGTTGTCCAGTTCGGTGACATCTGTCAGCTCCACCTTGATAATCCAGTTGGCGAAAGCGTCCTGGTTGATCAGCTCGGGTGAATCCTCAAGAGCTTCGTTCACCTCGACGACAGTACCGCTGACAGGCGAAATCAGGTCGCTGGCTGCCTTTACGCTCTCCACTGCGCCGAAGTCCTCTCCGGCCTCAACCTCATCGTCAACGTCTGGCATATCCACATACACCACGTTGCCCAATGCGTTCTGTGCATAGTCAGTGATTCCTACATAGCCGAAGTTGCCTTCAACTCTTACATACTCGTGTGACTCTGCATAATAGAGTCCTTCAATAACTTTTGCCATATACTTATATTATTTAATTGTATTAATATTTTAATTCTTCTTATAGTGCTTCTCGTAGAACTTCTTCTTCACCACCACTCCTGGGAAGGTCTTCTTGCGAATCTGCACCTCCAATGGAGTACCCAACTTATTGTATGGCACCTTCACCAATGCCATGCATACGCTCTTGTCGGTGGAGATGGTGTGATAACCAGTGGTCACCTCGCCTATCACCTCTCCGTCCTTGACCACGGCATATCCATGGCGCGGTATGGCCTTGCCTTCCAGTTCGATGCCCACGAGTCGGCGCTCCACTCCGTTCTCCTTCTGATCGACGAGAGCCTCACGACCGATAAACTCCGGTTTGTCAAGTTTGCAGAAGATGCTCAGTCCTGCCATCACGGGCGATATGTCCTCAGAGAGCTCGTCGCCATAGAGGGGCAGTCCCACCTCAAATCTCAGCGTGTCGCGGCATCCCAGTCCGCAGGGCTTGCATCTGCCGCTTGCTATCAGTTTGTCCCAGCACTCGCGTATATAGTCGTGCGAGCCGTATATTTCAAACCCGTCCTCACCGGTATATCCCGTGCGTGAGATGATGACTGTGCAGTCGGGGTCCTTACAAGAACAGTCTCCCTTGAGGCAGATGGTCTTCACGGTATAGAAGGTCAGTTCGCTGCACTTCAGTCCGAGCACCTCCTCCACTACCTTCTCTGATTCGGGACCCTGCACGGCTATCTGTCCGTAATAGTCGGAGCGGTTCTGCAGGTCGATGTCATATCCGTTGGCATGGTTGAGCATCCATGCCCAGTCCTTGTCGATGTTGGCGGCATTGATGACGATGAAGAAATCGTTGTCGCCCATCTTATACACCAGGAGGTCATCGACAGTGCCTCCGTTCTCATAGCACATCATGCCGTAGAGAATCTTTCCCGTCTCCATCCCCCTCACGTCATTAGTGAAGATATGGTTGACATATGCCTCGGCATCCTGCCCTGTGACAGTCACCTCACCCATGTGTGATACGTCAAACACACCGCTGGCATGGCGCACCGCATTGTGCTCGTCAATGATTGTAGAATACTGGATAGGCATGTCAAATCCTCCAAACGGACTGATCAAGGCTCCGAGAGCCACATGCTTGTCGTAGAGACATGTTCTTTTGTTTTCCATTGTTATTATGTTTTTATTATTGATTTCATTCCTTATTGCTCCTGCACATCAGGCTCACGAGTTGCTCCTTGCTGAGATTGAGTATGGTGTCGGAGAGATTGTCGGGCAGTGCTGCCGAGATGGCCTCCGGCTCCAATGCCACGCCCTTGAGGCGGCTTATGATTGTCGTATCGACATCCCCCGTGATGAAGTAGTCGCCCATCATCACCATGGAGCGTATGACATTGTTCTTGAGCTCCATGCGCACCTCAAAGTCGCCCACTCCCTCTATCCTGCCCTTGCGTATGAGGGAATACTTGGGATTGTTGCCATAGATGAACTCGTCGGTGAGGTATTCCCGTTCGATTTCCTCTATTCCCTTCACGTCATCGTCAGTGAGGCGTATCTCGCCCTCGCAGAGGTTGTCCCTGACAAACCGCTTGAAGGTCTCTATGTCCATGTCGGTGTAGTCTTTGAGCAGGGCGATGTGCTGGCGCACGCTCTCCACGCCCTTGCTGACGAGCTTCTCGTCGCTCGGGGTGATGGCTCCTACCATGTTTTCCATGCATGTGTCGTAGAGCATGGTGCCATGGACGATACTTCGCCCGGAGCCTTGCTGGCCTCGCCTCGACACGTGATAGAAGGCATTGCCCGACACTTTCCTGTCGCCTATCATCACGTCATTTCGCCCGGAGGCCTTTGCATCCACCCCCATCTTTCTCAGCACGAGCACCACCATATTAATATATCTGTTGAAGGTGAAGCCCACCGCCTCGTCCTTGGTGATGTATGAGAACATGATGTTGCTCATGTCGGCATATACACATCCCCCGCCACTTTTGCGCCGATAGGTCTGTATGTTGTGTTTGCGGCAATAATCTATGTTTACTTCATTTTCGATCAGCTGGTTGCGCCCGAAGATGACACTCGGCTCCACCTGCCACATAAAAAAGCTGTCCTGCTCGTTTATGTGGTAAGCCACGTATTCTTCCATGGCGAGGTAAAACGACAACCGTCTTGTCTTTTCTTCCGGCAATGAGATATATTTCATATATTACATTTAAAGATGTTTATTCAAAGCTATTCAGATTATCTGTTTGTGCGTGCAAATTTATAAATAAATTATTTATCTTCCAAACTTTTTTGGGCAATAAATGTTAAAACGAAAAACAGAGGCTTTTTCGGCCTCTGTTTTCCTTATAAATGCGAAACTTAAATTAATTATACGAATGTTTCGAGAAACTTGATGTTCCCGTCCACCTTCACCATACCTGTCGTGGCTGGCAGGAGCACACATTCGCCTTCGCGGAATGGTATGGACTCGCCGTTTTCGTCGAGCAGCGTGGCCTCTCCCTTGATACCGATGAGGATGACGAAGCTGTCGAGGTCCTCATAGTCGAGGGTCATCGGTTCGCTGAGGTCATATACCGCGGTGGTGAAGAGCGGACAGGTGACGAGTTGCACGCCCTCGTTCATCACCGGCTCATAGTTGGTGCGATAATCGTCGAGCACGGTGTAGTCGATGGCTTCGGCAGCCTCCGCGGTGTGTAGCTGGCGATAGTTTCCGTCCTTGTCCTTGCGCTTGTAGTCGTAGATGCGGTAGGTGACGTCGCTTGTCTGCTGTATCTCCGCTATAAACGACCCGCTGCAGATGGCATGTATTCTGCCTGCCGGTATGAAGAAGCAGTCGCCCTCCTTCACCTGATAGTTGCCCAAGGCATCGCAGATAGTGTCGTTATCGACCATCTCCTTGTATTCCTCCGGTGTGATCTTTTTCTTCAGTCCCACCTTGAGCGAGGCGTTGTCGTCGCTGTGCATCACATACCACATCTCCGTCTTGCCCATGGCCTTGCCCTGACGATGGGCTGTCTCGTCGTCGGGATGCACCTGGATGGAGAGGTCCTGCTGTGCGTCGATGAACTTGACAAGCAGGGGGAAGCGGTCGCCAAAGCGCTCATAGTTGTCCTTGCCGACGAGCTTGTCCTTCATCTCGGCAAGCAGTTCGTTGAGCTTGCGTCCCTCATACTTGCCATTTGCCACTACCGACTCGTCGCCGGGCACTCCCGACACTTCCCAGCTCTCGCCCACCTTGTCGAGTGTGTAGTCGAGATGCTTGAATGGCACAATCTTGCTGCCGCCCCAAATGGTCTGCTTCAGCAAGGGTTTGAATTTCATTAGTTCCATACTTAAATTACTTTCTATTATTTGGTTAAAACTTGTTGTTGTCAGATATTATAATTAAGGTAAAGACCATAAGGCATCAGTTCTCCTTCCAGAAGGCGGGAGAGAAAAGCATCAGCACTGTCATAATCTCCAAACGCCCCATCAGCATCAGCAGCGAGGATATCCACTTCACCGCCTCGGGCAGTGAGTCCCACGACATCACCGGACCTATCTCCGTGCCGAGCGTTGGACCGACATTGCTCACACAACTGAGCGCGATGGTGATGGCATTGGTGTTATCCACACCTATTGAAATCATTATGGTGGCCGAGACGAGGGTCATCAGCACAAACACCGCAAGGAATGCCAAGAGCGAGGGCAACTTGGACTGTGGCACCGTCTGTCCGTTGATTTTTATCGGCAACACGGCATTGGGATGGAGCACATGCCTGAACTCATTGCGTATCACCTTGAGTATCATCACTCCGCGAATGCACTTGAAACCACCGCTTGTACTGCCCGCACACGCGCCTATGAACATGCAGCATCCCAGGATGACCCACGTGATATGCGGCCACTGTCCGGCATCGTCGTTAAACAGGCCGGTGGTGGTGATGAACGACACGACCTGGAAGAGCGAACTGCGGAATGCCTGTTCAAGCTCATAGCCGCGGGTGGTGATGAGCAGGAACATGATCCACGCGGTGGCTATCGTGACCACCGACACATACAGGCGGAACTCCGAATTGCGCATCAGGTCGGGCAGTTTTCCCTTGAATATCGACATGTAGAGCATCATAAAGTTGATGCCCGACAGAAACTGGAACGTGATGCCGATATATTCCACCAAAGGCGAATGGAAGTGAAGCAGCGAGTCATTATGCGGCGCAAACCCTCCAGTGGCGGTGGTGGTCATCGAATAGTTGACAGCGTCGAAGAGCCCCATGCCCGCAGCCCAGAAACAAGCCAGGCAGGCCATGGTCAGCACGAGATAGATGCTCCATATCCACTTGGCGCTGGTGCTGAGGCGTGGATGAAGCTTTGACTTTATCGGTCCTGTGGCCTCGGCTGCAAACACCTTCATGCTTCCCCCCACTATGGATGGCAGCACGGCTATGGTGAAGAAGACGATACCCAGTCCGCCTATCCATTGTGTCAGTGAGCGCCAGAAGAGTATGCCGTGGGGAAAATTCTCCACGTCGTTGAGTATAGACGCTCCTGTGGTGGTGAATCCCGACATTGTCTCGAAATAGGCATTTGAGACGTTGGGGATGTACCCGCCTATCATATATGGCAGCATACCGAACACACTGAACACCACCCATGCCATCGTCACCACGAGATAGGCGTCGCGGCGCGACAGTGTGTTGTCGGACCCGCGCCCGAAGAACCTTGCCACCATGCCGGCGATGGATGTAATCAGCGTGGACGCAAGAAAGGCAAACGAGTCATCCTCGCCATATCCGAGCGACACGGCGAGACAGAGGAGCAGGAATCCTGCCTCGATAAAAAGCAGCTGCCCCAAGATGCGATATACCAGTCTGTAGTTTATCATAAAAAGTCAAACAATGAATGTGGCTTGAAGAACTTCTCCACCTTTTTCATTTCATGCTCATGACAGAACACCATCACCGAGTCGCCGGCCTGTATGAGTGAATTACCATTGACGAGCACGCCCTGGCCCTTTCTCACCAGTCCACCTATCGCCACACCGAATGGCAGTCCGAGGTCCTTGACCATCTTCTTGGTGACGGGTGCCCCCTCCTGGGCCACAAACTCCGCCACGTCGGAGTCGGCAAGCATCAGCGAGCGCATGTTGCTCACGTCGGCATCGAGCATCATCTGGTAGATATGTGCCGCGGCGATGGTCTTCTTGTTGATGATGGTACCGATGTCGAGTCCCTCCGCCATACTGACATAGTCGAGGTTTTCCACCAGCGCGATGGTCTTTCTAACGCCCAATCGCTTGGCGGTCAGACAGGCCAGGATATTGGTCTCGGCATTGTCGGTGAGGGCCACGAAGGCCTGTGTGTTCCTGATGCCCTCCTCCACGAGCATTCCCACATCCCTTCCGTCGCCGTGAATCACCATACAGTCGGTGTCGCTCAAGAGATAGTTGAGCCTCTCGCATCGCTTCTCATCCTGTTCGATAATCTTCACGTTCATCCAGTCGGGCATGGTGAGTGCGGCTCTCACCGTGGTTTTCCCGCCGCCCATGATAATGACGTTCTTCACGTCGGCATAGTTTTCCTTGCCCACTATCTTGCGTATGTAAGGGATATAGTCCTTTGTGGTCATGAAGTAGGCGAAGTCGCCATTGCGCAACTCGTCGTTACCACCTGGGATGATGGTCTCCTCCGCCCTCTTGAGGGCGACGATATGATAGGGGTCGTCGGGTCCGCACAGTTGGCGGAGCGGCTGGTTGAGTATCTCGCATGTCTCGCGGAGCTTCACCCCGAGCATCACGAGGGCGCCGTCGTGCACATCCCACCTCTGGCGCACCCAACTGAGTTTCAGTCCGTTGATAATATCCTCCGCTGCGAGCACCTCGGGATAGATCAGGGAGTCGATGCCTAATTTCTCAAAGAATGGCTTGCGCTTGGGGTCGAGATACTCATAGTTGTCTATTCGCGCCACGGTTTTCTTGGCTCCAATGCCGTGGGCGATGATACATGCGTTCATATTGCGGCTCTCGTCGGGCGTCACGGCCACGAAGAGGTCGGCGTTCTTGCATCCTGCAAACTCCAGGTCGCGTATGCTTGTGGGCGAGCCTTGCATGGTCATGATGTCATAGTCGCTGTCCAGGCCTTCCAGTCGCGACCCGTCCTCGTCCATCAGAGTACAGTCCTGATGTTCTCTCGACAGCAGTTTGGCAAGATGCTTGCCCACCGCTCCGGCTCCTCCGATGATAATCTTCATAATTCCTATATATTTTTTTTGTTTCGCATGTACATAACTTAAGGAGTTAAAAGGAGATTCTACTTTCTACGTATAAATAGTCCTGATGATGGCCTCCTCGTCCATGCCCACTATTGAGCGCAGCTCCGGTATGGTGCCGTGCTCTACGAAATGGTCGGGCAGTCCGATGCGTCTCACTTTGGGGGTGTAGCCGTGGTCGTTCATCCATTCGAGCACCGCCGAGCCGAATCCGCCGTTGCGCTGTCCGTCCTCCACAGTGACTATCTCCTTGTATTTTCGTCCTATCTCGTCGAGCATTGCCTCGTCGAGGGGTTTCACAAACCGCATGTCGTAATGTGCGGCGGTCTTAGTCGTCTTGCCCCCGCTCTCCACCTTGGAGATTGCGGCAGCCACGTCGTTGCCCAACGGACCGAGTGTGAGCACAGCCACGTCGTCGCCGTCCTTGAGTTTCCTGCCCTTGCCCACTTCGATGGATTCGAGCTCACATTCCCATTTGGGATGCACGCCTTTGCCCCTTGGGTATCTGATGACCCACGGGCCCTCGCCGTCCTGCTGGGCGGTGTACATCATGCGGCGCAGCTCCAACTCGTCCATCGGCGAGCATATCGTGAGGTTGGGCACAGGCCTGAGTGCGGCTATGTCGAATGCGCCGTGATGTGTGGGTCCGTCCTCGCCCACGAGTCCTGCACGGTCAAAGCAGAACACCACGTGGAGCTTTAGTATTGCCACGTCGTGGATGATGTTGTCGTAGGCTCTCTGTGCGAAGGCACTGTATATGTTGCAGAATGGCACCAGCCCCTCTTTTGCCATACCGCCCGCAAAGGTGGCGGCATGACCCTCGGCTATGCCCACGTCGAAGGTGCGTTCGGGCATTTCCTTCATCATGATGTTCATGGAGCAGCCTGAAGGCATGGCAGGCGTGATGCCCACTATCTTCGGGTTGCGGCGCGCCAGTTCGAGGAGTGTATATCCGAACACGTCCTGGTATTTCAGCGGCTCGCCGGGCTTGCGCTCCACGATGCGCTCACCCGTATCGACGTCAAACTTGCCCGGTGCGTGCCACACCTGGGGTGTCTTCTCCGCCGGTGCGAATCCCTTGCCCTTGATGGTGTGCAGATGGAGCAGCTTGGGCCCTTTCATGCTCTTCAGCTGACGCAGTATCCTCACCAGTTCCAGGATGTTGTGTCCGTCGAAGGGTCCGAAATAGCGGATGTTCAGTCCCTCGAAGATGTTCTGCTGATGACTGATGGCCGACTTCAGTGCGTTGCTCAGCCGTATGAGTCCCTTGCGGCGGTCGTCTTCGAGATAGCCCTTTCGGTGCATCCATTGCGACACCTTGAACTTCATTGCGTTGTAGGTCTCGTTGGTGTTGAGTCCAAGCAGGTATTGCTTCATTCCTCCCACGCTGCGGTCTATCGACATATTGTTGTCGTTGAGGATGATGAGCATGTCGTTGGGATATTGCGAGGCGTTGTTGAGCCCCTCGAAAGCCAGTCCGCCGCTCATTGCCCCGTCGCCTATCACGGCCACCACGTGCCTCTGCATGTCTGCATTGCGGTCGGTGGCGTTCTTGTTGGCCACCGCCATGCCCATGGCTGCCGAGATGGAGTTGCTGGCATGTCCGCACTCGAAGGTGTCAAATTCGCTTTCCTCGGGCGAGGGGAAGGGGCGTATGCCATGCAGTTTTCGGTTGGTGCTGAAGCGTTCGCGCCTGCCGGTGAGTATCTTGTGGCCGTAGGCCTGGTGTCCCACGTCCCATACTATTCTGTCCTCCGGGGTGTTGTAAACGTAGTGGAGGGCCACGGTGAGCTCGACGACACCGAGGCTTGAAGCTAAGTGTCCGGGATTGATTGAGAGTTCGTTCACGATGTCCTCCCTGAGTTGTTTGCACACCTCCGGTAGCTTTTCCACCGGCAACTTTCTAAGGTCGTCGGGGTAGTTTATCTTGCCTAAAAGGCTCATGTCATTTGTTTCCAATAGTCCAAGATTTTCTTTTTTCAATGTGCAAAGATACGACTTTTATTTTAATTTGCCTAATTTTTATTGAATTATTTGCAAAAAAGATTGTTTTTTATTGCAAAGACAAACCTTGCGCCTGTATTGTATTGGGGGTCAACATATATCCTTGCGTCGAGTCTTTCGGATATTCTCCGGCAGATGTTCAGCCCCAACCCTGTGCCTTGGTGGAATGTGTCGAGTTTGACAAAGCGCTTGAACACTTCCTCGCGTTTGTCCTCGGGTATGCCCTCTCCGGTGTCGGCCACGTAGAATGTGACATACCCTTCGTTTTCGGTGGTGTTGCAGCCTATGGTGATGTGCCCTTGGTCGGTATGCTTGATGGCGTTGGTGAGGAAGTTGATGAGCACCTGCATCACGCGGCGCGGGTTGGTCATGACCATGGTGCTGTCGTCAATATCGGCGTTGAGCATGATGGGCACGTTGTCCTTTTCCCTGTGCTTCACGGTGTCCATTGCCATGATGCAGAGCTGTCGCGGGCTTGTTTCTTCCATCTGCACGTCTTCCTCCTTGCCCTCGAGTTCGGTGACGTCTGCCATGTCTTTCACTATCTGTGTGAGCATGTCGGCATTGCTTCGTATGGTCTTTGAGAACTCTGCCTTTTCCCCTTCGTCGAGTTCGTCGCCCATTTGTAGTATGAGTTGGGAGAAACCGACGATGGAGTTGAGCGGTGTGCGTATCTCATGGCTCATGTTTTGGATGAATGCCTTTTTTGTCTTCTCCGACTCCTCAACGTCCTTGAGTGCCTGGTCGAGTCGGGCGTTGAGCCGTTGTTGTATTTTCATGTTGCGGCGGTACATCACGACATACACTGCTGTGAGCACAGCGATTAGCATTGAGAACAAGATGACGAGATATAGCGAGTGGCGTGCCGTCTGCTCGTATTCGAGTGCCTGCTTCAGCCTTTGCCTTTCCTTCTCCGCCCTGGCTTTTTCCCTTTCCACGCTGGCGGCGAGGCGTTTTTTCTCCAAAGCGTTGGTCTTGAGTTTGAGGTTGATCTGCTCGGCCATTTCCGACTGTAGCGAGGTCATGGATATATGTTCCTCCATTTCGAGCCTTTTGCGCTCAAGCTGCAGTTGCAGGTTGCTGGCTTGCATTTCGTTGATGCCTTTTTCCTTTTCCACCGCCTCATGGTCGGCGTTGAGCACCCTCACTCTCAGCACCCTGTAAGACATTGACTCGGCTATATATGACTGTCCCGCCTTTTCCCAGTCGTCGAGGTTGATGTACATCATGGTGGCGAGGTGGCGTAGTTCCATTTCGCTGCACGAGGGACAAAGCTGTTGCAGCTTATCCAATTGCGGCTGCAGCCTGCCGTCGTAGAACATCCTTATGGCATTGAGCCGCTGCACGTCGCCCGGCCGCGCCCCCGTGGCTCTTCCCCTGAGCGTCCTGACGTTGTCGTGGCTATGGCGGAAGGCGTTGCTGTCACATTGCTCAAAGGCTATGTATGCCTTTTCGGTCTCCACGTCCAGCTTGTCGTCGGCTGTCTGCATGCATTCCCTTGCCTCGCCGAGCAGTTCTGCCGCCTTCACATAATTGCCCGCACCGCGGTAGAGCCTTGCCAACGCCACGGTGACTGCGGGGCGCGACTTGAGCATCACCCCGTGGTCTTTCATCAGGCGCAGCGCCTCCTCAAAGTTGTCCACCGACTTCTTGACGTTGAAGCGTATGTATCTCAGCTCGCCCAGCTCTATCATTGCCCTGCACTGCTCAGCCATGTTGCCGTCGTCCTTTGCCTGTTGATACCTCTTCTGCACCTCGGTCAACTCATGCAGCGTGCTTACCCTTGTATCATCGGCGTGCACCGCCATAGGCATCATCATCAGGAGTGTGATGATGGCGTGTGCCGCTGCGCGGGTGTTGTCGTCATAGGCTTTTTTGAGCAGGTCGTTGACCAATGAGGTCAGCCGGTCGCTACTCTTGGTGATATTCTCGGATATGACGTTCCGGTCTTGCTCGCTGAGCTTCTCTTTGGTGTTGAGGATAAAGTCGGAGAACCCCACCACGTCGTTGAGCGGCGTACGCACCTCATAACTCAGGTCCTGCATAAAGCGGTCTTGCATCTTCTGTGCCTCCTTGGCCTGTTCCAGGGCATCGCGCAGCTGCTCCGTCTTGCGCCTCATCTCCTTGGCTCTTAGCCACATCTTGCTTATTGCCACGATGCTGTATGCCAGCACCACCAAGGCCACGATGCCGGCGAAGATGATGTTGTCATGATGCTTGGAGGCTCTTGTCTTTGCGGCATACTCCTTGTATTTGTTGGCCGAAGCCATGTCGGCGGCGGCGGCATTACGGGTCTTCATGCGCTCGGTCTCGATGGAGTCGTTGCGCCATGCTGTCCTTGCGTTTTCGGCTGCCTGCTTCTTGGCCTTTTCGAGGGTCTCGGCATTGCGGAGCATGATGCCGGCGTTGGCGTTTTCCAATGTCAGCCGCTCCAAGGCCAAACGGTCGTTTTCGATGGCTGCAAGAAACTCCGCCATCTCCTCCCAGTGGCTGTTGGCAAACCTCTCGCCAAAGATGAAGTCATATTGTACACGGAGCATGTCGAACCATTTCCTGTAGTCTCCCTTATTCGCATAGATTATTCCCTCGAGATTGGCGCGGTCGGCCTCGACAGGGCTTGTGCGCGCCACTTTTATGGCCTCGTCATACTTGCCCTGTATAATCAGGTGTTTCACCGTCACCGTCCTCCATATTGGCGTGTCTTTCCTGGAGTCGATGTCTTTCTTGTATTTGTCATACAATGCCATGAACTCTTCGGTCCTTTCCAGTCCGTAAAGCACACCCAGCTTCACCATGGCTATCATCACCTCGTTGGCCTTGTTCTTAACGCCTTTCATGCCCTCGTCACACCAGGCGAGGGCTTCGTCGTTCTTTCTTTGAGCATACAAATAGTTGGCTATGTTGGAAGCTATGCCGACAAGGTCCTGGTCGGGCAAGTTCTCCTTGCAGTAATAATATGCTTCCTTGAAATATTCCGTGGCTGTGGGGATGTCGCCCTGCATGACATTGATCTTCGCCAAGCATCTCAGGAAGGTGAACTGTCCGAACTTGCTGTTCATCTTGTCGGCGTCGGCCTTTATCCTCTTCGTTGTGGTCAATGCGCTGAGATAATGGCTTCTGTTGATGAGCAGGGTCACTCTCTGGCTAAGGGTGAAGAAATAATACTGCAGATAGCCTGTCTTACTTGCCTCCGCCATCAACCTGTCGCCCCACTTGTCAAAATTGCTGACCGTCTGACGTGTCATGACATTATATGCCACCGGTATGCTGAGGGCAAGGCAGGCTGCCTTCGGGTCGTTCATCTGGCGTGACTTATGATACATCTTCTCTGACATGACGAGACACTCCGGTTGGGTCCTGACCTTATATGCGGCGACATAGTCCTTATATAGCTCGTCGTTGATCTTGTAGGGATTGGTTTGGGCGATGGACTTTCCGGGAAACACGAAGAGCACCATGATGACAATTGATGCCATCATCATGCAGCTAATAATATGTCTCTTTCGTTCCTGCTTCATAAATGTTTGTCTATTGCCCGCATTCCGGGCCCGTTTCTCTACTATGTTTAATTCGGGTGCAAATATACTCAAAAAAATACATTCCTCCAACATTTTTACTGAAAAAATCACTTTCCCCCATAGTTTTTTTTGTTGCAGTCATCCCTATGCGGGGAACCGCCAAGGGCTTTAGTCCCACAGGAAAGGTCTTTGAGCGGGGTCAATGCCCTCTTTGAGCGGGGTCGATTCGGACTTTGAGCGGGGTCGATAAGGATTTTGAGCGGGGTCGATACTCTCTTTGAGCCTACCCGGGAAGCTCTCAGAGCTTTCCCGATAATCTCTTAGAGCCTTCCGAAGAAGCTCTTAGAGCCTCACAAATAATCTCGATCTGAAATCATCATCAACTTCTTTTGAGATGATAATCTCTTTCTTTGTCTATGTCTGATATATACGCGCGCGGGATTGTAGTGATTTGAAATGCATTCCGATTGCAATCCGATTAATGGCCTACAGCGACGGAATCACACTTTTTAACGTGAAAAAAAAGCCGAAAAACTTGCACGACCAACAATTATTTTGTATCTTTGCAGCCAATAAGAGACTTACGCCCGACAATCGGGAAATATCAAACTGAATAATTAAAAAACAATGATAAGTATGACAAGAAAAAGACCATTACTCACGATGCTGACCCTTATGCTCGGCATCATCGCCTGGGCTGCGCCGCGCACAGCGGAGCAAGCCAGAAAGATTGCTGCCGAACAGGCACGCAAGTTGGGCATCACCATACAAGCCCCGCAGCTCCTCGAAAAAGCCTCGCCGCGAAGGGCGGCGGCAAGGGCTACGGACAGTTCCGACGACCAGCAAAGCTACTACTACGTATTCAACAACGGCGGCGACCGGGGATTCACCATCGTCTCAGGCGACGACCTCATGCCAGAGATAGTGGGATATGCTGACAACGGCTCATTCTCACAGGACAACATGCCCGACAACCTCCGCGCCTTCCTCGACGCATACCGCGCCACACTCGACAAGGTGGCACAGGGCAACAACGACGCCACAATCAATGTGGAGCAACTAAAGGCCATGCGCGCCGCCGCTGACGGACAGAAGGCAGAGGGAGTGGCCCCGCTGCTCGGAGGCATCAAGTGGAGCCAGGGAGAACCCTACAACAATGAATGCCCGCTATACTACGGCCAAAATAGGAGTGTCACCGGTTGCTCAGCCACCGCGCAGGCCATGATCATGCGCTACCACAAATGGCCAGAGTCGCTCGCCAACGACATACCAAGCTACAAAAGCGGCGGTGTCACCGTGGAGGGCGTGACCGTGGGCGAAGGACGCCAATACGACTGGGACAACATGGCGGAATGCTACGGATATGACGGCGAGACAGGCAAAAACCACGCCTACACCGTGACGCAGGCCAACGCCGTGGCAAGACTGATGGCGGACGTGGGCAAGTCGTTGGAGACACAATACGGCCCGGAGTCGGGGGCAAGCGACGATATGCCATACTATTCTCTCACCAAATACTTCGACTACGACCCCGACATCATACAGTATATCAACCGAACATCCACCTCGCTCGCACAATGGATTGACATACTGAAGAAGGAACTCGACGAGGCAAGACCAGTATTCTATGCAGGACAGTCAAACGGCGGCGGACATGCCTTCGTATGCGACGGATATGACTCCGACAACTACTTCCACATCAACTGGGGATGGGGCGGCTACAGCAACGGATATTACGACATCACCGTGCTCAACCCCAACAACACCACCAGCATCGGCGCAAGCTCCACGGACGACGGATATGACATGGACACAAGGATTATCATCGGCATCAGGCCCAACAACAACCAGGCCGACGCAAAGCAATGGGAACTGCCTTCATTCCGCGTCTTCTACGGCACAAACAGCAGCGAGCCCGACACCCGCCACTCCATCGTCAAAGCCACACGCGCCAACGCCTCCGGCAAATTCAGCGTCAGGACGGGATGGGAGCTGTTCAACCTCTGCACGGAGCCATTCACGGGCGACATCGCCGTGGCTATCGTTCAGGACGACGGAGACATCAAGGTCATCAAGGAACAGAAAGGCCTGAAGGACATCAAGCTCTTTCAGGGATGGAGAGTGCAGGACCTGAAGGACTATTGCGGCGACTTCATGCTCATCGACTACGCCTTCCCAGTGGGTAAGACCCGTCTGGCCATGGTTGAGAAAAGGAAAGGCTCTGACCAGTGGACCCTGATGCAGGGCGCAATGCAATACTCCATACTTCTCGACGCCACCGAGACCGACCTGAAGTTCTCGGGCGACGACTACCTCAAGATTGACATCAACAAACATGAGGTGCAGGCGGGCAACGGCACCATCGACATCAAGGTGACCAACGACACGCCCATCGACTACTATGGCCGACTGCACGTGCTCAGCTCTATCTTCTTCGACGAAAAGGACTGGGAGGAAGAGGTGGCATACATCCCCATAAGCCTCGACCATGGCAAGGAGATGAGCATCTCTGTACCCTTAAAGGCTTACGAACTTTATCGATGCCTGTATATTTCCGTGCGGGATGACAACGACGAACTGCTGGCCATTGAGAATGTCGATGTGATGCCGAATGAAAAGCCATACTTCGTGCTCGACGGATATACCCTCGAAGGCAAGACAGCCGAAGAGCTCACCGAGACGACAACAGGCACAACCTACTGGGGAGACATGGACATGCCACTCATCCACAACACGGGAGCACCGGAGGTGACCGTCAACATCAAAAACGTGGGAGCCAAGGGACGCTTCTACGCCAAGGTTTACAACATTGACTCAGGCATATACGGTCCGGTGGACTGGAACTCATACATAGTCATCGACGAGGAGATAGACACCAACCAGACCAAGACATTCACCATCCCTTCGGGCAAGTCGGGGGAAGGCCTTAACACATGGGTGCTGGCCGAAAGCTCAAGAGACAATGACTACAACTATTACGACCTCGACCTGACCAAGGTGGAATTCGGAATACCCGTCAACAACGGCCAATACTATTTCCTCTTCGCCTACAACGACGCTCAGGACACTGCCATCGAGCTTCCCGCCATGTCGGCCGATGACAACCATCGGATATACACCATCGACGGACGGAGGGTGAACGACACCCGAAAGAGGGGCATATTAATAATAGGTAATAAGAAAATCATGTTTCCTGTGAAGTAAAAAGGAGATTACATATTTCTGCCATTTTGTGCTGTTTGAGCACAGAATGGCAGCTTTTTTATACCATTGATAGACAAAATATGGCAAAATGACAAGATAATCATAAAAAAAACGGCAAAATGTTTGGTGGTTTCGAAATAAATACTTACCTTTGCAACGTCAATTAAGTATTAACAAAACGCAGAAAGCAATGAAACGTATGTATTTCGACAATTATTCGCTTCAGGCTCTTTCCGAGCTGCACCGTTACAGGGCAGTCATGTTTAGCCCGACCATTTGATGTGAAGTCACAGCCCTTCTTGGCGTGACATAGCCTTCGTCTTGACTTTTAGCGAAAAGCCAAGCGTGGGATTATTGTATCTATATCACATCAAGATTTTGGCGTATAGGTCAAATTGCAGGATGAATTATTGATACTATGCTTCAATGGGTCAAATTGCAGGATGAAATATGTAGAACTATGGGGCGAGGGACTGATGTACAACGACTACAAACGTCTGGGACTCCCCATCATCCGCGACTATGACGGCAGCAACTACGTGGAGCCATACAACAAGCTCAACCACTCGCACAACGGTAGTGCACAATGGCTCAACTTCTATATCCCCGAGGTGGCACGCACATACAACAGTGCCCTATCCGGAAAGATGAATCCCGACCCCACCCCTTCGGGGATTTGAAGAAACAACGTTCGACGAAGTCAATTAAAATATTAAAAAATTAAAAAATTAAAGTTCGTTTAGGATGAAAAGAAGGACTATATATTATATAATGTACGTGATGCTGGCGATGATCCTCGCCACAGCATGCGACGACAAGAACGAGAGCAACTATGAGCTGGGCCAACCAACGGCCGAAGGTTCTATGGGCGTATATTTCGACGACAGCAACCCACGGAGTTTATCTTCCAACCAGGGGAGGCAACTGAGGTTGAAATCAGTGTGTCACGACTTAACGGCATTGAGACCAGTGCCGACGTGCCTCTTGTGGTGACTGCCGACGAGGGACTGTCTTTTTCATTCATATAATAAAGACCCATTGTTAAAAAATGGAGGGGGGGCGTCCGAGAGGATGCCCCCTTTTTCTTTCCTGATTACAGACGGATGGCATTTAACGAAATCGTAATTTTATGACAACAAGTCTGTAACAACCTCACCGTACCTTTGCACCCGAAAACGATAATCATACAAAGAGTAAAACCAGAGAAAAGAAAAAACATGAAAGCAAAAAGGATTATGATGGCTGCATTGATAGCAGCCGCCACAATGGGAATGAAAGCAAATGAAATGCCAGAGGAAAACAGTTTCGGCATCATCACCGGACGCGTGACCGACACAGAGAGCCACACCCTGCCCGGCGCCACCATCCTCATCGAAGACCTCCACACGGGAGTGACATCCGACATCAACGGCTACTACACACTGCCCAACCTCAAGCCGGGCACATACACCATCAAAGTGACATACGTGGGATATTCACCTATTATAAAAAAGATTAAGGTGACGGAAAAGAAAGTGATGAAAAACGACATCGTCATGAACGAAGGTGTGGAACTGCAGGAGATAAACGTCAAGGGAGCATTCTCAGGACAGCGCCGCGCACTGCAGATGCAAAAGAGCAGCATGGGCGTGACCAACGTGGTGTCGGCAGACCAAGTGGGCAAGTTTCCCGACTCTAACATAGGCGACGCACTGAAGCGCATCAACGGCATCAACGTGCAGTATGACCAGGGCGAGGCGCGCTTCGGACAGGTACGCGGCACCAGTGCCGACCTCACATCCGTCACCATCAACGGCAACCGCCTGCCATCAGCCGAAGGTGACACGCGCAACGTGCAGCTCGACCTCATCCCAGCCGACATGATACAGACCATCGAGGTGAGCAAGGTCATCACCTCCGACATGGACGGCGACGCCATCGGCGGCGGCATCAACCTCGTCACCAAGAACTCACCGTCACGTCGCATACTCAACTTCACCGGTTCCACGGGCTATACATGGATAAGCGAAAAGCCACAATGGAACATCGGAGGAACATGGGGCGACCGCTTCCTCAACGACAAACTCGGTATCATGGCAAGCGCATCATACCAGTATGCACCGGGAGGCTCCGACAACACCGAATTTGAATATGTGGAGAAGAAAGGCGAAATACAACTGAAAGAGGCACAGGTGAGACAATACTACGTCACACGTGAACGCCAGAGCTACTCGCTCTCACTCGACTATAACTTCAACCCGCTGAACAAAATATCATTCAAGGGAATATACAACCGCCGCAATGACTGGGAAAACCGCTATCGCATCAGCTATAAGAAACTCAACTCCGACGCCAAGGACCAAAGCGTGGTGCTGCAGACCAAGGCAGGCTCCAGCGACAACAAGTCGGCACGTCTGGAACGTCAGCAGACCATGGACTTCACCCTCGACGGCGAGCACCAGATAGGCAATCTCAAGATAGACTGGGCTTCGAGCTATTCACGCGCCACGGAAGACCGTCCCAACGAGAGATACATCGGACTGAAACTCAAGGGAAGCGACGAGCTTAACTTCGGCGACTCATTCAAGGACGTGGGAATGAAACAGCCCTACTCCACCCTCACCATCCCGGCTTTCGCCGACGCCAAATGGAAAATTGACGAGTTCACCAACTCCGACCAGTCAATCAAGGAGAACGAGTTCAAGGAGCGCATCAACTTCTCACTTCCCATCAGCAAGGGACTGTATGGCAACACGCTGAAATTCGGATATAAATACACAGTGAAGAAGAAGGAGCGCAACACCGAATACTACGACTACTCCGACGATGCCGACAAATACATCGCCGACTGGCAGAACAACATCGTCAACGAGGTGCGCAGCGGATTCATGCCCGGAAGCCAATATCCCATTGGCACACAGTTTGTGAGCAAGGACTATATGGGCACTCTCAACTTCGACCGCAAGGACGGTGCCGAACTGCTGGAGGAAGAGGCAGGCAACTATAAGGCCACGGAACAAATCCACGCCGGCTACCTGCGCTTCGACCAGAAAATAGGCAAACAATTCGACGCCACTCTCGGACTGCGCATCGAGAACACACGACTGAAGACCAACGGCGTAAACTACGTGATGGACGAGAACGAGGAGGAATCACTCACACCGACAGGTGAATACAAGAACGACTACACCAACCTGCTGCCGTCACTCCTGCTGAAATACAAACTCAACGACGACGGCAACATACGCGCATCGGTCACAAAGACACTCTCGCGACCGAAGTACTCCGCACTCGTGGCCAACAAGAGCTTTAACCTGGCCGACCAGGAGGCAACCATCGGCGACCCGAACATCAAGCCCACCACGGCATGGAACATCGACCTCTCCACCGACTACTACTTCAAGAGCGTGGGCATGGTGAGCCTCGGAGTATTCTACAAAGACATTAAAAACGTGAACATCGAGACACTCGGCTACTACACAGGAGCTGAACTCGGACTTAAGGGCAACGACGAGACCTTTGAGGTGACACAGAACATGAATGCCTACGACGCACGGGTATATGGAGCGGAAATAGCATACCAGCGCGACTTCTCGTTCATCACCCCCGCACTGAGTTGTCTCGGATTCTACGGCAACTATACCTACACCCACACCACCACACGCAACTACAACCCGCGACTCGGCATCAAGGACGGCGACGAGGTGAAGATGGCAGGATCGCCGGAGCACACAGCCAACGCATCACTCTACTTCGAGAAGAGCGGCATCAACATACGACTGTCATACAACTTCGCATCCTCATTCATCGACCAGATGAACACGGGAAGCCGCGAACTCGACCGCTACTATGACAAGGTGAACTATCTCGACCTCAACGCATCATACACCTGGGGCAAGCAAACCAAGTTTACCATCTTTGCCGAGGCCAACAACCTGCTCAACCAGCCACTGCGCTACTATCAGGGACAGAAAAACCGCACCATGCAGGTGGAATACTATGGTGTGAAGGTCAACGCTGGATTCAAAATCAACCTATAAGACTTCCCTATCTTCCTTAACTTCTTTAACTTCTTTAACTTCTAAAAAAAATGGATTCAATAAAGATGGAAATAAGAAATGCGGAGCGCAACATCTGGGCCATACTCGCCACACTGGCCTTGGCGCTCCTCTTCTCTGTGGCAACAAAAGCACAGACCCCTGCCGACTGGCAGAAGATGAAAGGCGACATCAACCTGTTCATGGCCAATGACCTGGGGCGCAACGGATATTACGACCAAAAGCCCATCGCCCAACTCATGGGTGAGATGGCGGAGGAAATCGGTCCGGAGGCAATCATCGCCGCCGGTGACATTCACCACTTCAACGGCGTGGCCTCAGTGGATGACCCTCTATGGATGACCAATTATGAGCTTATCTACTCCCACCCGGAACTGATGATCGACTGGATGCCCGTACTCGGCAACCATGAATACCGCGGCAACACACAGGCCGTGATGGACTATTCACGGGTGAGCCGGCGATGGATGTCGGGCGAACGCTATTATTCAAGGGTGTTTCGCAGCGAAAAGAAGGGTGTCACCCTGCGCATCGTGTTCATCGACACCACACCGCTCATCACCCGCTACCGCAACGAAAGCGACGTCTATCCAGACGCATGCCGACAGGATGCCGACCGCCAGTTGGCATGGCTCGACTCCACTCTCGCCGCAGCCAAGGAAGACTGGGTCGTCGTAGCGGGCCATCATCCCATCTACGCCCAGACCACCAAGAACAGCGATGAGCGCGAAGACATGCAGCGCCGACTGCTGCCCATCCTGCAGAAGCACCGTAACGTAGCCATCTATGCCTGTGGACACATCCACAACTTCCAGCATATCCGCAAGCCAGGCGACCCGATCGAATACGTGGTCAACTCGGCAGGGTCACTGTCGCGCAAGGTGAAACCCACTGACGGCACCGTCTTCTGTTCGCCGGAACCGGGCTTCTCCGTCATCTCAGCCACAAAGACCTCCCTCTCACTCTATATGATAGACAAGAACGGAAACAACATACATGAAGTAAACATAGTGCAGCCACTGAAATAAGTGGCTGCACTATGTTTTATTACAGAATACTTTCAGACACTTTTAAACAAATCATCCAAATTTACCACTGACTGTATCTTTAGGCTCTGACTGTTGGTTACTATTCCGTATGGAGATATCATTGTGAGATGCAAGGCTTTTGTGGCAGATGTGGCTTCTGCAAAATACTCGCGTCGTTGTTCCATCTTGGCGAGGTATGACTTCGTGACAGAGAAAGGCTTGTCGCAGAATTTCATCTCGCAGAGGTTGATGATACGGTCACGACGGTCGATTACCAAGTCTATCTGAGCCTTTTCGTTCTGCCATGAACAAATGTCGGTGGATATTGTGTCAATTCCCAACTTCTTCTTAATCTGTGGCAGATGAAGAAGACACACCTGCTCAAAAGCATATCCACTCCACGCCTTGCGACTGCCACTGTCAATCATGTTGCTCCATTTGTGCGTGTCCTGCGAATTATCGTTCATCACGTATTTGACATAGAATAGACTATACAGGTCTATTAGTTGGTACATCACCTCGCGTTGTTTCTTGCCGTAAGCACTGTATTTTCTGATAAAGTCACATTGACAAAGATTGTCAAGAATCTCGGTAAGATTACCGTTGTCAACGAGTTTCAGCGACATGATGATTTCGCCTCTTGTCATTCCCTTGAGTTTATTGCCCAGAAGTTCAACAATTCGCCGATATGTGATGGAGTCATTAAACAGAGACCTGAAAAGGAACGGGAACTCTTTCTGCAACGGAGCGTCTTCACTAAAAAACAGTTCGTCAATATTCTGAGTGACACTGAACATTGGGTTGAACATATTCAGATAGAAAGGTGTGCCTCCCACACACATGTATGCCTCCACCGTCTGTAGCCTGTCAGGACGGAAACCTATACTAACCAAGTATTCCTCGGTTTCGGCAAGTGTGAATGGTCGCAACTTTATCTGTCGGGTCACTCGGTTGTGCAGTCCGCCCTTGTCTCCCAACAACTTGCTTGTCATCCATGTCGTAGCCGAACCGCATACAATGAATTTGATATTGTTCCGGCTGCTTGCCCATTCATTCCAAAAGAGTTCCAATGCCCTTATGAATTTGCTTCGCGGGGTGTCCATCCATGGCAATTCATCGAAGAACACCAATATGCGCTGTTTGTCTTTCAATGTGCCAAGATAGTGCTGGAGTTGGGCAAAGGCGTCAAACCAATTATCCACTATGGGATAATATGAGTTGGAATAGTTGTTTAATTGACGGTTGAAATTGGCAAGTTGCTCCTTTTTGCTTTTGTCGAATATACCGGTGACATAGAAGTCAAACGCCTCCTCATAAAGCTTTTTCACCAGAAAAGTCTTGCCTATACGCCTGCGTCCATAGAGAGCGATAAACTCAGGTCTGGCTGTAGCCATATAGCTGTCAAGCAATGCCATTTCTCTTTTTCTTCCAATTATATCTTCGCGTGCCATAAACAGATATTTGAATAAATCCGATGCAAAGATAGCAAAAAAAACACTTACCGCCAAGTATTTTATGATTTTAGTCGGCGGTAAGTGGCTTTTTTATGTTTTTTTATCTTTGTAAGATACACTTGCGCACCTTGCCTCCCTGTCTTGTAATTACGATGCCGCGGGAAGAGGGCGAGGAAAGACGCTGACCAGAGATGCTGAAATATGAAGTAGAGCCATTGCCCTTGTCAGCATCGATGAAAACATCCTTTATTCCTGTGGTGGAAACCATCCACGCCGCGTCGGAGTCGGCCTCCAATGACGTGATTGCCCCGTCGGCAACAGTCATGGCATAACTGTTGGTCTTGTCGTCAGTGGTTCTCACGGGCGAGAAGTCAGTCTCTGTCTCCGACTTGGTGGCAAGGAAAAGACGATAACTGCCATCGCCAATCTTGTTCTTTATTGTGACGTATGGCTTGCTGATGCCACTTGACGATGCGAAATAAAGAGCCATGACCGCACTGGAGAGTTTTTCAGTGGCAATGATGGACTTTTCGCCCGACACCGTGTTTTGTGCCACGAGATATACATCCCCCTTGTATGTGTCGCAGGCGATATTCAGCAGTCGCCCGTCGGTAGTCACCTTGATGTGGGTGGCATCGACCTTTGAGATGTTGAGGGCACCGTCATAAACCGAGAACATAGACACAGGAGCGGCATACGTGCCGTCCTTCGACACAGGATAACAGCCCTGACCACTTGAGAATCCATTCATGGTGGCAATGTCGAAGTAGCCGTCGCCACCACGCTTGCCCCATCCCCAGTTGACGTGGACGTTGCCTTCGGAGTCATAACCGTCGAGCACGAAGGCATGTCCGCCACTTGTGGATTGTCCGCCGAAGATGACGGGTTTGTTGGCGGCAAGGGTCTTGAATATCACGTCCTCGAACTCACGCATGGTGAGTCCGTCCTTATAATAATAAGGCATTCCCGCGTCGTATCCGAAATATGTCCTCAGCGCATAGCATGCCTGTATGCCCATCGCTCCGCTGCCTGAAGGCGTATATTCCATCTCCACCGACGCACCGCATGCCAACATCAGTTCAGCCACGGCCTTGCCCTGGGCTTCGGAGTAGGAACCGGAGTTGTACTCGTCGAGCATATTGTCCCAGTCGAATATGATGTCATCGAGAACCACCTTCTGTGTCACCTGCTCTCCCGTGCCGGGATTGAAGCGATAGAGGCGTGTCGTGGTGCCGTGCTCAGGATATTTGTAATAGTTCATTGCCTGCGACATAGCGGTGGCCACGCATCCCGAAGGATAGCGCTTGGTGGAAGAACCGGAGGTATAGCTCGGACAGAGGTCGTTGTAGGGCGAGTCCTGTGCCCAGTGGGTGGTGACAAAGCTGCCCACCTCGGCAGGCAGACCCTCAGGCACAGAAGCACTCCTGGCATATCCTTGCTCCATGGCAGCCGCCGTACAGTCCATCCACCATCGCATATTGGGATTGATGTCGGAGGTGTCGAAGTCGGCATCGGAATATCCCAACACCGCCTTGAAGTCATCATCGCGCGAAAGGACCGTAAAGCCTCTGCTCTTGGCGCCTACGACCACCACTCCCTTGCTTTCATAGAGAATGGCGAGCCCCGGCTTCATATCAGTATTGTCGCCAATGGCAGAAGCCTTCCTTAATGATGGATTCAACACTCTTCCGGCAATGTCAAGCAATTGCCGGTCGGAACGCTCAGCGGCACCGGCTGTCACTGCAGCCAACGCCAAGGATAGAAATAAACTTGCTCTTTTCATATTCTGATAATGGGAAAGAGGCATCTGCGTCCTCTGTTAATAGACACAGATGCCTCGATTAATACTCAGTATTTATAATCCTTTTCGGGATTTATTCTTCAGCAGCTGCCATATAGTCCTGGGCGCTCAGATAGAGAATTGTAGGGCCTTTACTGCATGGAACAGCACCATCATTGTCACTAATATATAGAGAATTTGCTGGGAATTCAATTATACCTCCTGTCTCTGTCTGTGTATAGGTTCCGAGGGGATAAGAGTCTATTTTATCTGAAAGATAGCCATAGATGCTACCCATTGACATTTCACCATATCCATAGTTGATACCCAACGAAACTGGAGCGAGCGAAGCACCATCTTTTGTTACAGTTATGATAGCCTTTTCTACATTGCCGGTAAGTTTATCCTCACTGTTATATGGATAACCTACATAACCTCCCAGCTCGTCTTGTTCAGTGTATACAGAAGCATACGGACACACAAAACGGAACTTAATGGCACTTGCAGTAACAGCCTTCTCTATTTCAACAGCCAATGGCAATACTTCAACTCCATAAAATTGGTTTACGATATTGCCAAGCCAATAGCCAGTACCTATAGACTCCCACTTGATTATAGTGGTATTGAGTGACAGGCTCTTCAGTCCGGTGGTATAAGGATTGAGGTCAGCATCATCGAATGAGAGTGTCAGAGCGAGAGGTTCGCCTGCTGCAGCTGATGCATTCATTGAGATGTTGATATCCTTGGTGGTCTCGTCTGCGGCAAACTCCACAGTCTCAGGCACAACGAACGAGCTGTCCTGGTTCTCCACCACCTTGATGTTGTATGTGGCGGCAGCGGTTGCCTTGCGCTGTATGGTCAGCTTGAAGGTCGGGTCGGAAGGATCCACCTCGAATGTTGTGGCATTGCTTGCGGCAAACTCCACAGCGGGACAATTGGCATCTACGGGAGCTGTGGTGGAATTGCCCAGCTCCAGGTCCTCATTACCGCAAGACGCGAACATCATTGCTATGGCAGCGAGGCTGAGATATATTTTGTTAATCTTCATTGTCGTGATAATTTAATAATGTATTATACTTAATGATATATTACTTGACGATTTATGAGGGTTATTCCACGTCAGCCACTGGTTGAGGCACTGGAGTGGTCTCGTTGTTGTTTGCATCGGTGAGTGCGGGGTTAGCCTCGATTTCGGTCTGAGGTATGCGCCACAGAAGGATTGGGTCGCCGGCATTGATAACAAACACGGCAGTGGGGTCGAAACCGCCACCACGACGGTCGAGGTTCTTGTTCAGACGCATGAAGTCAAACCAGATAAGTCCCTCGCCCCAAAGCTCGATACGCTTTTGGAAATATACTGCCTCCTGAACATCGCCTGTGCATGTGTATGATGGATCGCGATATGTCTTAACGAAGTCTTCAAGGAATGACTTGCCGTCCTGGCCAGCCTTTGCCATAGCCTCAGCCTTGATGAGGTACATTTCCTCAACACGCATCAGAGGAATGTCATTGGCATTGACATCACATTCCAGCTCGCCATTGTAGGTGTTGAACTTACAGTTGGTGTAAGGACCGAAACCATAGGAGGCGAGATATGTATTGTACTTCTCGGGCAAATTGGGGTTCACACCTTCCTCGTTCGACCACCATCCCTTGCGCACGTCGCTATTGGGAATTTGGTTGTAGAGTTTCTTGTTGATCTGGTGACCGCCTGAATACTGGCAGTAACCATAGTTGAATGTACCGCAGTGAGAAATCCAGTTGACGATACCTGTCTGCACAACGTCATCAGTCTCGGCAATAAGAATACCCCACATCCAGTCCTTCTCAGTAGAGTTGGCGAAGTACGGGAGACTCACGTCGTCGATAGAAGCAGGCGCGATGTTCTCTGCAGCGGCGGCGTCGATGGCAGCCTGTGCGTCGGCGGCAGCGTCAGCCCAGTTCTGCATCACGAGGTTCATACGTGCACGAATACCGTATGCCACGCCAAGGGAGATATAACGCTTGTCAGCACGGCTGTAGGCAGAAGCCTCGAGCAGGCTGATGGCGTGGTCGATGTCGCTCTTTATCTGTGCGTACACCTCAGTCACAGTGGCACGGGGTGCACCGTTCTGTGCTGCCTCGGCAGAGTTGGCGTCAGTGATGATAGGCACACAAGGCTTCGACTCATTGCCCTTGTAGGTGAACTGATAGAGCTGTGCAAGGTTGAGATACATATATGCACGGGCTGCAAGACCCTGGGCATAGAAGAACTTACCCTCGTCATCTGCAGGATCTTCCTCGCCGCTGCTATATCCGGCGATTACATTGTTGGCGGCATAAATAATCTGATAGTGGTCGTTCCATACAATCTGGCTCTCATAGCTGGTGTATGGACGGTCGTTATAGTCGAGCGAGTTTCCTGCCCAGTTATAACCATTGTTGCCGCTTGACATATCTTCTGTATTTGCATCAGTGAAGAACAACACAGAAGAATATCCAAAGTCATTGTGGCGTTCTACCTTTCCAAAAGCCTCATAGTTAGGGGCAAATACATTCATGCCAGAGAAGATGGCGCGCACACCGGCCTCACCGCGCTCAGGCTTTGCTTCCAGTATTTCTGACTTCTGGTCGGAGGTGATGGTGCTTCCCTCCGGTGCAGTGTCAAGGTCTGTACAAGCAGTGAAGACCGTTGACGCTACTGCAAGACTTGCAAAAATATACTTGTTCATATTTACTGTCATTATAATGTTTAAATCCTTTTCCTGAAATTAGAATGCTACGCTGACACCACCCGAGAGTGAACGGATGGCAGTGTAGATAGCCACACTTGCAGATGTATAGCTCTGACGTGGGTCAAGACCCTTGCGAGCTGAGAGCAGTGCGAGGTTGTCGCCTGAGAAATATACACGCAGCTTGGTCAGACCGAGCTTGTTGACGATGCTCTTTGGCAAGGTGTATCCCACTGTCACGTTGTTCAGTGAGAGATAGTCGCTGCTGGTCAGGAAGCGGGTTGATGTATAGTTGACATACTTGCCATTGTTGGACAATGAGTTCAGACGAGGAACATCGGTGATCTGACCCGGTGTGGTCCATGCGTTGTGGATGTCCTTATGCCAGTTCCGTCCGGCATCGCTGTTGTTGCCGCCGTGCATCAATGAAGCGTAACCTGAGTCGTAGATCTGACCGCCGAGCTGATAAGAAGCCTGTACAGAGAGGTCGAAACCGTAGGCTGTAAGTGTAGTGCCGAAACCGCCATATACGGTAGGCATCATGTCGTCGGTGGCAATACGGTTGGACGACACCGATGCCACGGTATAGTTGTTGGTCGTCTCACGACCAGTCACGTTGCCATTATCGTCAGTAACGTTGTAGTACCAGAGGGCGTCACCATTCTCAGGATCCACGCCTGCCCACTCCGGCAGGTAGAGGCGATACATTGAGTAGCCCTCCTCGTAGATAGTGGTGCCGTCGATGAGCTTGCCCTTAAGGTCGGGATGCAACTCATTGATCTTGTTCTTGATGAATGTGGCATTCACATTGAAGTCCCAAGTGATGTCCTTGGTGTTGAGAATGTTATAGTTGAGGTCGATTTCCAGACCAGAGTTGGTCAGTGAACCGATGTTCATAGGAATCTGGGTGTAACCGAGTGAACCGGCAACAGGCTTGTAGTAGAGCATGTCGCTCGACTTGCGCGAGAAGTACTCGATGCTACCGGTGAGCTTGTTCTTGAACAGGCCGAAGTCAACACCCACGTTGAATGCGGTCTGTGTCTCCCATGTCAGATCCTTGTTACCCTTGTATGAAAGAGTACCGTCGGAGAAACCGGATGAGTCGCCGGTCATTGAGAACTGGTCGAGATAAGCATAGTAGTTGCCGATGGCATCGTTACCCTGCTGGCCGAATGATGCCTTGAACTTCAGCATGTCAACCCAGTTGATATCCTTCATGAAGTTCTCCTTAGAGATAACCCATGCCACGCTGCCCGACCAGAAGGTACCCCAGCGGTTGTCCTTGTGGAAACGTGAGGAACCGTCGCGACGTACAGCCACGTTGGCAATATACTTGTCCTCGTATGAATAGTTGGCGCGAGCGAAGTAACCGGCTGTAGCATAGTTGTGCTCATAGCCAGAAATACCATACTGAGACACTGAGTTGCTTACAAAGAAGCTCTCTGGATTATAGAGGCTTGTACCGTTAGCCCCGAGGTACTTGTACTTATATGTGTAGCCATCATAACCGAGAGTCACGTCGATATGGTGTTTGTCGGCAATCGTGGTCACGTAGTTGGCGATATACTGCTGGTCGAAGCCGTATGTGCGAGAATGACTCTGAGAAGCGGCACCACCGAGACTTGCAAACTGTCCCATGTAGGCGTTCTGCAGATCGTTGTAGTTGGTGTTGTCAACATTCAATGCCACCTGTGCCTTGAGGGTCAATCCCTTCAGAGGAGTGATAGTGGCATACCAGTTGCCGCTGAGGATGTCCATGATATACTGTGTCTTGTTATACTTCAGCTGACCGGCGGGATTGGAGATGCTCATATATGAACGGTCGCGGGTTCCGTCAGCCTTTGTACCATAGTCGTATGTTGCACGTCCCTGGTTGTAGATGATGTTGCCTTCTGCATCGCGCACGTACATAGGATAGATAGGAGCAATGCGGTTGGCCACACCGAAGGCATTGCCCGAAGAGGCTGAAGAGGTCTGGTCATCAGGATAGAAACTCTTGTTGTAAGAGTATGCGATGTTGGTGCCCACGCGCATCCAGTCGTTCACCTTGTACTCGTCCTTCAGACGTGTGCTGAGACGCTTGAAACCAGAACCTTCTACAAGACCGTTGTCCTCGAGAAGACCGGCTGAGAGGTAGAAGTTGTTGCGGTCGGTGCTTCCGGAGATAGTGGCATTGTACTCCTGGCGGAGTGTCGGCTTGAACATCTCGTCCTCCCAATTGTCGGGAGTATAGTAGCGGTTGTTGGCCTCATCCTTGTAGCCGAGTGTGGCATTGGGGTTGAGCTTGCCGTTGGTACCGAAGAGGTATTCACCCTCTGGCACGGTGTAAATCTGATAGCCCGAACCACCGTTCTGGTTGGTTGTGATGTTCTTGTTGACCCATTGCCATGCCTTGGCTGAATTGTATCCGAGTGTAGAGGTGGCACCATTGTACATGGCAGCATATTCGGTCTCAAGGTACTCCTGTGGACTGCGAATGACATCATAGTTCTTGATCATTCGAGAGTTGGAACCCCACTTGGCATCCAATGTCACTGTGGCCTTGCCAGCCTGTGCCTTCTTGGTGGTAATCATGATGATACCATTGGCTCCACGTGCACCGTAGAGTGCGGTTGATGCTGCGTCCTTCAGCACAGTAACTGACTCGATGTCAGCAGTGTTGATAGAGGAAAGTTCGCCGTCGAATGGCACGCCATCCACGACGTAGAGGGGGCTTGTTCCAGCATTGATAGAACCCACACCACGCACGCGGACCTTAGCGGATGTACCGGGCTGACCGTTGGAACTCTGAATCTGCACACCGGCAACAGCACCGGCAAGTGCGTTTGACACGTCAGACACCTGGCGAAGCTCGAGCTTGTCAGACTTCATAACACCGGCAGAACCGGTGAAGGTGCCCTTTGTTGACGTACCGTAAGCGACAACCACGATTTCGTCGAGGTTCTGCGCATCGCTCTTGAGCAAGATGCGCATGTTGGCACGTGCGCTTACCTGAATAGGCTCCATTCCGACATAAGAAATGTTGAGCGTGTTCTTACCCTGTGGGCAAGTGATTGAGAATTTACCGTTCAAGTCGGTCACGGTACCGATATTTGTACCGACCACTCTTACAGCAGCTCCTACAACGGGTTCATTGTCTTCATACGACAATACCGTACCGGAGACTTTCGTTTGTGCCATCGCCATCCCCACACAGAGGAACAGGCAGGCAAAAAGCAATTTGATTCTTTTTTCCATAAAATCTCTCTCTTTTTAAAAACTAACTTTATAAAAATCGCTGCAAAATTATACTAAATAAATTTAATAACCAAACATTTTGCTAAGAAAATGCAATTTTCTCTTCATTTCTTGTCAGATTTAACATTTCAGACGTGTTTTTACGCCAAATATTCGCAAAAAAGTGTATTTTAGTATCAAAACAATACACCTTGTTTCTTTAGTATTTCAACGATTTTGTCCTGAGTGTCTTTTATGTCACAAAGATTGCTTAAAATCTGTTTAAGTTCGTTTCCTTTTCTTTCGGTCTTCTTTTTCGTCCCAAACACCTTGTCGGATGCCTCGCTGATGGTCTTGTCCGACTCTATCTCACGGATATATGTGTCGATATATTCGGTGTTGCGTCCCATTAGCGTGGCCAGTTCAGAGAGATTGGCATTGGGATTTTGGAGATATAGCGTGGCGAAGGTGTGGCGGCATGAGTATAACCATTTGGACAAATTATCATGGTTCTCTCGTCCCCGCAGACTTCCATTTCGGGAAGCTAAGGTTTACGAAATGGAAAACGGCGGTTTACGAGTCGTAAAACGGCGTTTTAGGAGTGTTAAAACAGCGTTTTAGGTTTCTTAACACATAGCGTCCCAAATCTCATTGATGACACGTTGACACTATATATATAGAAAAATTATAGAATGTAAAACCTACTTTTACTATATAGGGAAAATAGTTTTTCACACGTGAAAGTTTTATATATATATAGTGTCAACGTGTCATCATATCCATTTCGCCGTCATCCGACAAACAATCGTTCACAGTCATGATTTGTAATGAATATTCCGAGTGTAACTATTAAGGATAATATCATAAAAAGGTACAGCTCCGACAATCGGGGTTGCACCATAATACCATAAATATCTTGTCGGGCTTCTGCATCTTTGTCACCGACTTATTGTCGGTATAAATTAGATTTAACAATTCCGCCCGTTGCATTGCGTTAAGATAATTCACAACCGTATTTTGTTTTCTGAATAATGATTCCATCTCTGCATTAATATTATTCCGGTTGCAAAAGTATAAAAACTTATTGAGATAACCAAGATTTTTTGCAAGAGTTTCGGAAGTAAAGTTATATACATTACGGCTCACTTTCCGGTCAGCGTATGAATCGGGGAAACGGGTGCAAACTGAATGGGGGAAGCAGATGACAACTGAATCGGTTATTCAGATGACAACTGAATCGGGTATTCAGTTGGCAACTGGATCGGGCATTCAGTTGTCATCTGCTTCGGGCATTCAGTTGGAATCTGCTTCGGGCATTCAGTTTGGAAGTGGTTCGGGCAACCTTTTTTCACCCCGTTTCAGGGATCTCCAAGATAATCCTACATGAGTCTGACCTGACGGATGGTGAAGATTTCACTTCAGAAACTTGAGTATATTAGTAATTCATCCCGACAAGCCAAATAGGGAGTTTCTTTCCTACAGGATATTCCATGCCGTCGGCAAGGATGTAGGAATCGGGAATGTCGGCAATCTGGTCAAACGACTTTTTGCTGCCACCCACTTCCAATGTCACTTTGCCGTCAATCCTAAAGTCGCCCTCATCCTTGGAATATTCTACTGTATGGTTGACACTCAATTGGTTGACTACGAAACATTCCCTAACAGTGCCTATTACGAGGCGGCTTGACAGGGCATATAGCATATTGGTGTTGTGTATAAATATCTTGTCGGGCTTCTGCATCTTAGTCACCGACTTATTATCTGTATATATTAGGTGCAGCAGTTCTGCCCGTTGCATCGCGTTGAGATAGTTAATTACAGTATTCTTGTTTATCTCAAGATATGAAGCGAGTTTTGAGATGTTCACCTCGTATGGAAGATTGTCGGCAAGAAATAGCAGCATCGCCTTAAGCTTACGCGTGAACGCCTGTTCAACCCCACAGAAAGCCGTGATTTCCTGGTCGATGATGAAGTTGACCACATTCTCAAGCCTGCTGTAATATTCAGTCTCTATGCCATCATAGAATGGATAATAGCCTACCCTAAGGTATTCCTCGAACATCTTCACGGGACGGCACTTGGCATTAACCTCTGCACAAATGTTGTCGGCATTACCCAAAATTTCGTCAAGGGAGTATTTTGGTATTTGTATTCCTTTATAGAAATGAAGATATTCCCTAAACGACAATCCCTCCATGGTATAGGACAGCACTCTGCGCGACAAATCAGCATCGGCATTCAGTATTTGAATAAGCGACGAACCAGTGAAGGTGATTTTCAACTGAGGATAGAGGTCAATGATTTCCTTAATCTCCACGCTCCATTTGGGGTATTTGTGCACTTCATCGAGAAACAGGTGCTCTCCTCCCATTTGTGCAAACCGTTCAGCGAGTTCCAATAGGGTATGTGTAGTGAAATACATACTGTCAACCACACAATACAAGGCTTTGCCGGCCGTTATACCATATGTCTGTCGAATATATTGGCGCATAAGCGTGGTCTTGCCAACACCTCGCGACCCCTTGATGGCAACCAGTTGTCTTGTCCAGTTGATATCATTTATAATATCCCTTATGATGTCCATCTTAACTTGGGAAATATACATCTGGTGCTTTCTGAATAATGATTCCATAACCGTTCTTTGTTTGACTTTATATTTGGCTGCAAAATTATATAAAATAACCGAAAGTACCAAACATAAAAGACAAAAAGCTTGTCGTGATAAGCGATTTTTAACTAAAACCGCTTATCGCAATAAGCGGTTTTCATCTTTATCAATCAGCTAAGCCAAATAACACTTTTCTATCCATAACTGGAAGAAGAGGTCATAGACGTAGTATTCATTCTTTTCGTAGGTGACGAAATCCTTTTCCACAAGCCCCTTAATGGCAGAGACCACCGAACTGGCAGACGGGAGGTTGTACTTCTTTACAAATGCAGAACTGGAGATTGCCTTAGCCCTGCGCTCTGATGCAATGGCAAACAGTACATTGCGTTGCTTCTCAGGCATTTGGCACAGTAGAGCCTCGTAGGTGTCGGACGACAGTTGAAGGTAATATTGTAAGGCCGAGTCAATCATCTCATAAGTGCAAGTATTCCCTGGGGATGTCTTCATATACAGAATGTTCATTATCTTCTGTAGATACGAAGTCACACCATTGAACTGCTTGTATATAGCCTCAACAACATCGCGCGAGATTCTCCTGTTTCCGTTTTTCGAGAACTGACTAACTGCAAATTCACAATACTTGTCAAGTGGTATCGCGTGCAGATTGAATATCGTTGTTGACTGATAGAACGGACGTGAGGGAGAAATAAACATCTCTCCCATCAGATGACGTTGTGAACCCGAAAATACGAAAGTGGCATTAGGACAGCGCTGGATATATGTGCGCAGCATAGCCTCAATGTTCTTATTGTCCTTGTAACGTGTAATCTGTTGGAATTCGTCAATTGCCACAAAGCAGTGACGGTCGGCATTTCCAAGATACTCGAAAATCTCGTCAAGAGTAACAGAAGGAGCATCTGATGCGCCCACTCCAATGCCCCAAACTGGATTGTTGTTTATGTCGAAAGTTATCTCTGACCTTATTGACCGTAATGCTTCCAAAAAGCCCTCCCATGCCTTACGGCCTTTGGGCTTCAAGGAATCCAGGATTGACTTACCCAATACATTTACGAAGTCGTTCATGGAGTCAGTGGCATAGATGTCAATGATGAATGTATAATAGTCATCAAGCTTTTCCAACTGGTTGAAGCAATGGTGAATCAAGTCAGTCTTGCCCAGGCGACGTGGCGAAATAAGTGCAACATTGTTGCCATTGGTGAGCAAGTCCACCAATGTCTGTGTTTCTTCCACTCTGTCGCAGAAGTATTCTGGTCCTGCATATCCGCTGGTCACAAATGGGTTGTCTGTCATAAGAATCCTATGTTTTTGGCGCAAAGATAGTACATTTTATCATTATTACCAAAAAATGATAATTAAAAAATGATAATTAATAGGCATATTCCATGGGTTATTTCAGAAGAACGACAATTTTCTTTGCTATTTGGCGCTGGTATATATAATATAACAAGGTGCAGCCACGATTGCCGAGGCTGCACCTTTTATAGCGATATTGATGTTTCCAAACATTAAATTTATATAATAATTAATGTTTGAAAACATTATTCGTAACTTTGCCCACGTAATATCTAACAGCAGTTGAATATGAATGAATCAAGGATTGAAGAAAATGGCAGTTGCAAGGTTGTTCCAACCACCTTACAACTGCCAAAACAGGGTGGAAATCATCAATCCACGAGGACTACGAGATACTTGCTGGTGCTCCAGAACTGCTGTGGATTGGTGATGCGAAGCACATATTGCTTGTTGGCGTCGCGCTGCAGTGTGTAGCTTGAGGCGGGATGTGATGTGAGCATCTTGGCCGACCTTGAGTAGAGCTTTATTTCCTTGTCCACTCTGATATCCACCTTTGTAAAATAGTTTTTGTTGAAATTGCCCTGAAGCACCTTGTCCTTGACGAGAATCTGCTGCTCCTTGAGCTCCTTCTTGGTGCCAAACACGAACCAGGCGGTGTTCAGCTGCTTGTCTTGCTGGCTGATGGTCTCGCTCTTGCTGGCATTGTCGCTTGTGAGCTGATTGACGTTGGTGTTGAGGTTGGCTATCTTCTCGTCAAGTTCGGTGATATGTATGTCCTTGGCATCGAGTTCGGCACGCAGTTGCTGGAGCTGCTTGTCCTTCTCCTCCATTTGTGCCACCAGGTTCTCAATGGTTTTCTTGAGTTGCTCGCCATTGAGCGAGCTTTCACGAAGCTGCGTCTTCAGTTTGTTGATGAGTTCGCGGTTCTGCTGCATCGTCTGCTGAATGAACTGCATATTCTCTGCGATGCGCTGGGTCTTATTGGCCCCCTCCCCTTCCTTGGCAATGCTTATTCGATTTTCAGCCTGACCGATTTCTTTTAGGCCTTCCTCAATTTGATTGAATGTGGCCATCATGTCATTTATCTCATTGTCTTTTTGTGCGATGACCTTGTTCAGGGAATCACGTTCAGACACGACCCCAGGGTCGTCCTTTGGTTTGTTTTGTTGACAACCCACTAATGCTGCCATACAAATGGATGCTAAAAACAATTTTTTCATAATTCTGTATTTTTATATTTATTAATTCTAATATATACCAAATAAAAGTCTGTTGCTTCCTTTTCAATCAGTTTCTTCCAGCCTTTCCTGCTTAAGCTGGTATTTGCTCTTTCGGCGCGGTTTTGTTGTTTCCCCGTCTTCCGGCGTGTTATCGTCCGCCTGTCTGGACATCACCGTGTCGGCATCAGCCCCGCCCACTATGAGAACTATTTCACCTCGTGGCTCTTCTTGTGTGAAATGCAGGGCGAGTGATGACAGTGTGCCACGCCGGCAGTCCTCGTGCACCTTGGATATCTCCCGGCACACGCATGCCTGTCGGTCGGCACCGAATATCTCCGCCATCTGTTGTAATGTCTTGACCAGCCGGCGCGGCGATTCATAGAATATCATCGTCCGCCTCTCATCGGCGAGCTGAATCATCTTGGTCTGCCTGCCCTTCTTTTGCGGCAGGAATCCCTCAAAGGCGAAGCGGTCGCAAGGCAAGCCGCTCGTGACGAGAGCCGGCACAAATGCGGTGGCACCCGGCAAGGTATATACATCCACTCCGGCCTTGACCGCCTCACGAACGAGGAAGAATCCCGGATCGCTTATTCCCGGTGTGCCGGCATCACTGATGAGGGCGATGTTTTCCCCACCGAGCAATCTTTTGACCACGGAGGCCGAGGTCTCATGTTCATTAAACTTATGATGTGACATCAGGCGGTTGTCGATATCAAAATGCCTCAGAAGGATGCCCGACGTGCGGGTATCCTCAGCGAGAATCAGATCCACTTCCTTGAGTATTCTGATGGCCCGAAATGTCATGTCCTCCATGTTGCCCACGGGGGTTGGAATGATATATAATGTGCCCATAGTGGCTACAAATGTACAACTTTTCCCTTAAATCATCAAAAAAATGGCGAAAAACTTTGCAAATTTTAAAACGTTTTGTAATTTTGCGCCCAAAAGTCATACAACTTAACATTAAATTGAAGTAAAATGCTGGAAAAGACTATCACATTCGACCGGTTCGTCAGGGGCATGTTGGTGACATTGCTTATTGCCGCCATCCTCTTTGTCATGAACTATCTAAGCAGCGTGTTGCTGCCATTTTTCATCGCCTGGCTTCTTGCCTACCTGCTCTACCCCATCGTAAAGTTTGTGCAGCACAGGCTGCACGTGCCTGGGCGTGCACTTTCCATTATCGTCACGCTTCTCGCCGTCATCGGAGTCATCACTGGCATCATCTATCTGATTATCCCACCGATGATTGAGCAGTTTGAGAAACTGGGAGAACTGGTCACTCGCTATCTACACCAGACCACCCACATACGCAATTTTCCCCTTGCCATACGCCAATGGATAGATGCCAACGACACCGACATCCAACGGTTTTTCCATGACAAGGAAGTGACCGACGCCATCCGCAATGCGATGCCACGTGTGTTTGAGATGATTGGCAAGACAGCCAACATCATCCTGAGCGTCATCGCTTCCATGGTGACCCTGATATATCTCTTCTTCATCCTTTTGGACTATGAGGCATTGTCGGCTGGGTTCATCCGTCTGTTTCCAAAGAAGACACGTCCTTTCTGGCGTTCACTGATGGACGACGTGGAGAAACAGTTGGACAGCTATGTGCGTGGGCAGAGCCTTGTGGCACTGTGCATCGGCATACTCTTCTGCATCGGTTTCACCATCATAGGCTTTCCGATGGCCATTGGTCTCGGCATTCTCATCGGCCTGTTGAGCCTTGTGCCTTATCTGCATGGTTTTGCACTTATCCCGATGGTTCTTCTGTCGGCACTGAAGGCAGCCGATACGGGACAGAACTTCTGGGTCATACTTCTGTCGGCGTTAGCCGTGTTCTGCATAGTGCAGCTCATCACCGACATGGTGCTCACTCCCAAGATTATGGGCAAGGCCATGGGACTGAACCCTGCCATACTGCTTCTCTCCCTCTCGGTATGGGGTGCATTGCTTGGCTTCATCGGACTTATCATCGCCCTGCCCCTCACCACGCTTCTCATTGCCTACTACAAGAGATATGTAGTGAAAGAAATGCCGGAAGAAGAGACAAAAACGGGGTCAGAAGGCGAAAATACAAGAAATATTGAGCAATAATTGCAAAAAAACTCAAAATTATTTGGTAATATGAAAAAAAGTGCGTACCTTTGCACCGCTTTTTAAGAAAAGCCACATCCAAGGATGATCCGCTAGCTCAGTCGGTAGAGCACAACACTTTTAATGTTGGGGTCTTGGGTTCGAGCCCCAAGCGGATCACAAAGGTCTTCAGCAATGAAGACCTTTTTTTGTGTTATTAAGGCATCATAAGATAAATATCCCCTTGGCATTGTTTACAAAGCCAAGGGGATATATTATTATTGTCACAATTGAATGTCTTAAATGTACTTGGCTATTGTCGCCATGCACACTTCAGAGTTCACAGGCTTGGAAAGGAAATCATCGCAACCGGCGGCAAGAGCCTGGCCACGGTCGCTCTCAAAGGCATTTGCCGTGAGGGCGATAATCGGCATATTAGGCTGCTCCTTCTTGATTATCCTTGTAGCCTCCAAACCATCCATCTCGGGCATCTTGATGTCCATGAGAATGATGTCCATACCGCCCTTGGCGGCCATTTCCACAGCTTCCTTGCCATTCTTGGCCCTGAGGATGTTAAAGCTCTTCTTGAGCAGATAACACATCAGGATGTAGTTGCTGTCATTGTCTTCTGCAATCAATACTGTCTTCATATACCTTATTATATTATATATAGATTATTATTACTTGATATTAATCACTGCTTTTTCCAGAGTTTGGTCATGTCTTCAAGAGTCTTGCCCTTTGTCTCCGGCACAAGTCGCCATACGAAGATGGCAGCCACGATACATATCACACCATACAGTCCATAGGTGAACCAATAGCCCATACTGTTGGCGAGAGGCACGAAGGACGTGGATACTATCCAGTTGAATATCCACTGGAATGCCACTGCTATCGCCACTGCCGCACCGCGTATGGTATTGGGGAACACCTCTGCAATGAGAACCCAGCATATCGGTCCCCAAGAGAACATGAATGAAGCGGAATAAACCATGATTGACACCATGCACATCAACTGCAACTCAGGATTGCCGAATGTGCATGCCACACCTATGGCACCTATAGCCATACCAAGCGAACCGATGATGAGAAGCGGCTTGCGACCCAGTTTCTCCACGGTGAAGATGGCCACACAGGTAAAACCAAGGTTGACGATACCATTAAACACTGTGAGAACCATAGGATTGTCAAAGCCCATGGCCTCATAGATACGCGGTGCATAATAAAGCACGGCGTTAATACCCACTGCCTGTTGGAATACAGACAGCAT
This sequence comes from Prevotella sp., assembly GCA_034101015.1. Classification (GTDB taxonomy): domain Bacteria; phylum Bacteroidota; class Bacteroidia; order Bacteroidales; family Bacteroidaceae; genus Prevotella. The sequence continues at coordinate 7,805 of JAXEKN010000046.1, read as the reverse complement.
CACACCGACAAAGATACAGAGAAAACCATAGGTCATCAGTCGTTCTGTCTTCTCGGTGACCGTGTTCTTTATCTCATTGAGTATCTCCTTTGCCTTGGCGCTGCCATTGATGCGCGCAAGTATCCTCTCTGCCTTGGCATCCTCTCCCACCATGGCAAGATAGCGAGGTGTCTCGGGCACAAAACATATCAGAAGCGCAAACAATCCTGCCGGCACCATCTCGGAGCCAAACATATATCTCCATCCTGTCTCGATGGCCCACTGCGCCTCTCCTCCATTGAGTATCTCGTTCATTCCGTTGCCAATGCTGGCAATGGCAGGCGCCACATGGTCGCCAAGTATGAAGAAATTGACGAAATAAACCACAAGCTGACCGAAGATGATTGCAAACTGGTTCCAAGAGACAAGCATGCCACGGATATTACTCGGAGCTATCTCACCGATATACATAGGACATACGGCTGAAGCCAATCCCACGCCGATACCGCCTATCACACGATAGATGTTGAAGACAATGAGCAGTGTGAGGTTGGGCTCGCCCTTGGCAAGCACCATGGTCTCAGGGCACATTGAGCCCCATGCCGAAATGAAGAACATCACACCGGCAAAGATCAAAGAGCGCTTTCGCCCCCAGTTGGATGCCATCAGTCCCGATATGGCAGAACCGATGATGCAGCCAATGAGTGCACTCGAACTGGTGAATCCATGCCAAAAGTCAGTGTAAACAAAGTCATCGGCACCCATAAAGAATGCCTGTAGTCCCTTCTCGGCTCCAGAGATGACAGCAGTGTCATAGCCGAACAACAAGCCGCCAAGCACGGCGACCATCACGATTGAAATTAGGTAGGTTTTGCTACCTTTGTTTGTCAGTTCCATAATTTTTGGGTCATATAGTTTTATAATTCGGCACAAAATTACTAAAAATAACTGAAAAAACTTGCATATCACGAAAAATTTAACTAATTTTGTCGCTGCAACTAGCTTAAACCTACTGTAAAATATGAAAAAGAGATTAATTTCATGCGCCATCGCAGCGGCTTCGGTGATGGTAGCAGGTGCCCAGACAAACGTCATGGACATCAACACGAAGAAAGCTGGAGCGAAGATTCAGGACACTATGTATGGCCTGTTCTTCGAAGACATTAACTATGCCGCTGATGGCGGATTGTATGGTGAATTGGTCAAGAACCGCTCATTTGAGTTTCCACAGAGCTTTATGGGATGGCAAGTGTTCGGTGATGTACTGTTGAAGAACGACGGTCCCTTTGAGCGCTGCCCTCATTATGTCCAGCTCAGTGCTCCCAACCATGGAGACCGCCGCACAGGACTTCAGAATGAGGGATATTTCGGCATTGGAGTTGTGAAGGGCGAAGATTATCGGTTCTCTGTTTGGGCAAAGGCTCCCAAAGGCAATGCCACAATCCGTGTGCAGCTCATCGACCAATACTCGCGGGGTGAGCACCAGGAGTTTGCAGAAAAGACTCTTGAGGTCACATCCAAGGACTGGAAGAAGTATGAGATTGTGATGAAATCACCCAAGACCCACAAGAAGGCCAACCTCCGCATCTTCCTCAAGGGCGGCAACCCCGTATGCCTCGAACATGTGAGCCTCTTCCCTGTCAACACCTTCAAAAACCGTACGAACGGCTTGCGCCGTGATGTAGCCCAGGCTCTTGCCGATGTCAAGCCCGGTCTGCTTCGTTTCCCCGGTGGATGTATTGTTGAGGGCACTGACCTTGAGACACGCTATCAGTGGAAGAACACCATTGGCCCGGTTGAAAACCGTCCACTCAACCAAAACCGCTGGGAGCATACCTTCGACTATCGCTACTATCCCGACTACTACCAGAGCTACGGACTGGGATTCTTCGAGTTCTTCCAGTTCTCAGAAGATATCGGTGCCGAACCGCTGCCGGTGCTTAACGTGGGTATGGCATGCCAGTTCCAAAACTGGAACAAGGAGTGTGCACACGTGCCTATGGACCAGCTTGATCCTTATATCCAGGACTGTCTCGACCTTATCGAATTTGCCAATGGTGATGTCAACACCACATGGGGCAAGAAGCGTGCCGAGATGGGACATCCCGAACCATTCAACATGAAATACATCGGTGTGGGCAACGAACAGTGGGACACCTTATATTACAAGCGGCTTGTACCATTTGTGAAAGCCATACGAGCCAAATATCCAAACATCAAGATTGTGGGCACCAGCGGCCCTGACTCTGAAGGCAAGATGTTTGACCTTGGATGGGAGGCAATGAAAAAGCAGAAGGCAGACCTCGTTGACGAGCACTTCTACCGCCCGGAGTCATGGTTCCTCAACAGCGGACTGCGCTATGAAAAGTACGACCGCAAGGGTCCGAAGGTATTCGCAGGTGAATATGCATGCCACGGTAAGGGCAAGAAATGGAACCACTACGAGGCATCCATCCTCGAGGCAGCCTTCATGACCGACATGGAACGCAATGCCGACGTGGTATATATGACCGCCTATGCTCCTCTCCTCGCCCATGTTGACGGATGGCAGTGGCGTCCAGACCTTGTATGGTTTGACAACACCGAGATGTTCAAGACCTGCTCTTACTATGTTCAGCAGATGTATGCCCAGAACAAGGGCACCAACGTGCTTAGCCTCACTATGAACAAGAAGCCCGTGGCCGGACAGGAGGGACAAAACGGTTTGTTCGCAAGCGCTGTCGTTGATACCAATGCCAACAAGGTTATTGTCAAGGTCATCAACACGAGCAAGACTGCACAGCCTGTAACTCTCAACCTCTTAGGACTGTCGGGCGACAAGACTGCAAAGACCATCACACTCAGCCACAATGGCATGGACGATGAGAACACCATCGAACAGCCCAACAAGATCAAACCTGTTGAGGGCAGCGTAAAATGCGAGGCTGGCAAGAAGAGTTCTGTCATCAACGATGAGTTGCAGCCAATGACATTCCGTCTTTACACTATCGACAAATAATCGTTCAGTTGACAAGTTGACGAGTTGACCACTAATATTTAATCCCCTTCAAGCTTCAAACATCAGCTTGAAGGGGGATTAACATTATTATAATTTATAATTGGGTGACCAGGATATTTTCACGAGGGCTGCACATAGGCCGCGGGCGGGACGCCCACGCTCCTAAAGGCTGCGCGATATTACGATCTCGATATACTTGCCGCGCAGGATGAGGAAGCCATCGGCTCTTTCATCGAATAAAATGGTTTTGTTGGGACAAAAGTACTACAAATCATTGAAATATGTATTTCAAACGGAATATTGACCATTATCTTCTTGAATGGACATCCAGTGCGAGATACAGCCCGTGCCTACGGCCGCATCCTCAAGGTGGCACGCACCATTGCCGACCTTGACACCTGCCACAGGGGGCAGCAGCAACACATCGCAGAAGCCGTTGGCTACCGTAACCTCGACCGCTGCGAATGGGCAGAGAGATGACAATATTATAATAAGGTAATTTGTGTATATGCAAAAGATAATACGTCTAATAATACCCTTGCTGTTAATCACAAGTAAGGAAAGTACACTAACGTTGGAAGACCAGAGTTTTTTCCATGGCAAGCAAGCCCATTAAGTCCTATGCAGTTTATAGGCACATACAGATATGATGGCTACAGCAATGGTCAAAGCATCTATAATGTAGCGACAGATTCAAAAAGCGTAACATCACTCGGTTATCATATTCCATTTCTCAGGAATCATAGAAGAGGTCAGCAAAAAGAATTTGGAAATACCTATCAATTTTATTTATGGAGATCACCAAGATGAAATCATTGTACAAATGGCTTATATTGCTATTTATTGGTTCTTTATTGTTATTTCTTAATCATTATTATTTTTCATATAGTAGAAGGATAGGCAATACTCGTTTTTATCTTGTTGAAACAATGGCAGATTCAAAAGACGGCAAGCCATTAGCAGGTTTGTATTACAAACCTATAGCGACTTCTGGATTTTGTGGAGAGAACACTCCGGGCTTCCCTAAGATTATTTATTGGAATGATAAATTTGTTATATCCCTAAAATCCGCAAGTAATCTCAATGGCAATCTCAATGGCAATCTCAATGGCAGTAAAGAGCTTGAACACTATGCATCATGATAGTATGAGCGTGAATTTTGTCCGATTTGTGCACACCTTCCCCTTACCCCACAATGCGACTTGAGGCAATACGCAGATTAAAACCATAAGGAACGGACTGTATCCGAATCCAGTTTTGAAAGGTCTTGCATAAGCCCGGTTTTCAGTATAGATATTCAGAACGTATTGCCTTGCTGTCATGATCCACTTGGCAGGTACGGAGATGAAGCTGAAGACGAATGCATCTGTAGGTGTATTCACCTTCCAACAAGTCAAGCACTCCATCCATGCGCTTTTGTCTCTGAATGACTAGACATCCGATGATACTGCGGCATCTCTGACCAAGTGTCTGGTCAATAATAGGTGAAAGCATGGAGTCAAATTGCTCCATGATTGAAAAAATTCCTCCAAAAGGTGTGAGTTGTTCGGATTTTATTTGTACCTTTGCCATGTCTTGTTACGATTTACGCTTGTTTTGATTTGCAACACTAAGATAAGTGAAAAATCTGACACGGCAAAATCCTAGGCAACTTATTGTTGCTCAGGAACTTATAAATTAATTTAAATCAAAGTGTTGCGGAATTAAGGTTAACTTAAGAACATGAAAAGATTTTTTAGATTGACAGTAATGTTTACACTCCTTTTTACTTTTTTCTCATGTGGAAAAAGCGAGCGAGAGAGTTATGATTCCATCGCATACAAGGAGGTTCTCACTTCGTTAGTAATGGAAGACACTGATTTGCAGAGTCTCAGTAAGTCTACAAATGTTTCGCCAGAAAAACTTATATATATAAAGTATGGCGTAATTACTGAGAATGAAGATCTGACAAATTATTTCAGAGATTTAAAATATGCTTATGATAGTAACGATGAATCAGAAATAGAATCTCTTTTGGAAACACATGATTTCGCAATTAATGAAAATATGATAAAAGAGCCTCTTTCTATAAAAGACTACAAAGAACAAGAGTACATAAATAATGAAAAGTTTCAGTCGCTTCTTCCAGAAATCGGACAGCGATTTTATAATAGAAAAATTCATAAGTTCTTTGAGGATAAGTATTCTTTTATAGGGATATTCACAAATACGTGGCGTTATGTTGTCAACAGTAAGGAAGAATATATTGCTGGTTTCCAACGTGAATTTGACAAAGATTTGTCTTCTGAAGATTTGAGTGTATATCTTAACCAAAGGATTAATGCCTATGCTCAAATGCTGAAAACGGAGCATGAAGTCTTATATAAGAAAAAAGCAGAAGATGGAAAGGCAACTTCTTTGTTGGAATTGAGTAATGCAAACTTCAAATTAGACAAAGATGCCCAAGATGAAATAGTAAAACATGCAACACTTGACTTGTATGATTTTGCTGTCAGCGTCGCAGAAGAGACAGTGATAGCATTTATAATATGGGCTGTAATCGCAATTATAGTCGAAATTGCAATAGAAAATATGATTAGCTCCGAAATTAGAAATATGAAGTTGTCCTGGAAGAAAAAGAAAGGCTTTTGGACAAATATTGCTATTAATGCTCTTAGTATTGGCAGTACTTATTTAAATATCCGAGAAAAGGAGGCAGAGATTAGAAGCAAATATAGAAGCTATCAATTCTGGATATCAATTAGTATAACTGCGATTTTGTTTGCGTGGAGTTATTTCTATGTAATGAAACCATCAGCAGAAATAGAGGTTAATATTGAGAATAAAATGCAGCAACAGGTAAAAGAGCATTTTGATAATCTGAATATTTGGGTTGCTACTGAATTAAATAAAATAACAAAGGAACTGTAAAATGGAGAAAATAATAATTGTTATAGTCGCAGTCTTAACGCTGACTGGTTGTAAACAAGTTGCAAAGAACACAATAAAGAAAGGAACAAAAGCAGCTTCAAAAGAGATAGTTGAAGAGTCTGTTGAAAAAGGTGTAAAAATGGGCGTTAGAAAGACCGCTCAATTGACTGTTGAAGAATTGCCGAAGGGGCGTAAGACACTGAGCATAGTTCAAGCTAAAGATGGTCGTCTAATTCCTGAAATTAATAATCTCAACGAGCATGCCGCGAAATTCTCGAATGCCGTTAATGAAGTTCTCTTGAAAACAAGACGAGCTGCAATTGCTCCATTTGATCAATTTCCCACCATGGCGCAGCTAAAAGCTTATAACCCAAAGAAACTAATTATTTCAGAAACCCCAAGTGCAGACATCCTGAGAAAAAACATGTATTTAGCAATGGATCCCAAATCTGTAAATATAAGCAAAGGATTCGGCGGAACTGCTGCACATCATGTTATTGAAGGTTCAGACAAGGCTGCTGAGCAATCAAGGGCAATTTTGAAAAAGTTTGGTGTTAATATAAATGCTCCAGAGAATGGTATTCTTTTACCTGACAGTAAATCAAGCATTTATAAGGGCTGTCGTCATCAGACAAGTCATACGGAAGATTATTCCAAATATGTTTATGAGAAAATTAAGGATTCTAAGACCAAAGATGATCTTATAGCATCTCTTATGGAAATTAAGCATGAGTTATACTCAGGTAAATTGAATCTACAAGGACCAGCGCAGCAGATAAATAAGAATTTTCATTGAATTATAAAAATGGTTCATGAAGGACTATCTGCGCAGACATATCTGGATATTATCAAAGCTGTACGAGAATCCAAAGGGATTGACGTATAAGGAGTTTGAGTATGAATGGGGACGGACGGAGTTGAACTCGCTGAAGACTCCATTGCCTAAACGAACTTTTGCTGATTGTCTGCGTGCTATAGAGGAAGCTTTCGATATTCAGATTTCGTCTGATGCTCGTAATGGGTACAGGTATCGCATTGTTAACCGTGAATGGCTGGAGAAAGACAATGTGAAGGATTGGTTGCTGTCGGCCTTTGCTGTTAACGGACTGTTGCAGGACAGTAAAGGACTGCGTGATAGGGTGATGTACGAAACGATTCCATATGGAAACGGGCATTTGCTGAAGATATTGGAATGCATGAAGAAAAACCAGGTCGTAAACCTCCTTTATCAGGATTTCTTTGATGATGAGCCTTGCGAGATATTGCTGGAGCCATACTTTGTACGAGTATTCCACCAAAGATGGTATGTCATTGGTGTGATGCTTAATGCGCCTGAGGGCGAAGAGCCTGAGGAACGGACAAAGCAAGGGCGAATACGACGTTATGCGCTTGACAGGGTACATCGGATATTTGCTACAGAGGACACATTCAAGATGCCACGTGGCTTTACTGTAGATTCATATTTTGCTGACGCTTTTGGCATAATCGTTGAGCCGGAAGTGCTTAAAGCAGAACGTATTCGAATAAAGGCGACTGATATCAACCATAGGCGCGATTATCTGCGAAAATTGCCGATACACTGGTCGCAACGTGAGGTGGAGAATCATAGCGACTACTCGATATTTGAAGTAACGGTAATGCCCACCTACGACTTTATTCAGCATATCCTATCGATGAGTAGCGAGGTTGAGGTTTTGTCGCCAAATTATGTAAGGGAAGAGGTCGTCAGATGGGTAAAAGAGATTGCTAAAATATATGGTCTGAAGACACTAGACTTTTGACTTGTTAAGACATGAGCTCTTTCTCTTTCAAAGATGGTCAAAAAGAAAAAAGAGTTGGGTGTAACATCCCATTTTAAAGGATGTTACACCCAATTTCTTATTTTGGAATCTTGCGATTACTCCTCTACTGCTGCCTG
>JAXEKN010000035.1:0-77579 GCA_034101015.1 Prevotella sp. | reverse complement strand
CTATTGAATTCTTCGTTCTTCACTCTTCGTTCTTCACTCTTCGTTCTTCACTCTTCGTTCTTCACTCTTCGTTCTTCACTCTTCGTTCTTCACTCTTCGTTCTTCACTCTCAACGGCGTCAGCCTTTTTTTACCTTTTTACCTTTTTACCTTTTTACCTTTAAAACGGCAGGTTCGAGTCGTCGGTTTCGGGTTCTGTTTGTGCTGATGCTGAAGGCTGTGATGCTGCAGGCTGAGCAGCCTGTGGTGCTGCGGCTTGACCGCCAGCAGGTTTGGGCGTAAGCAGCTCCATGTTGTCGGCATAAATCTCGGTGATATATTGGCGCTGTCCCTTACGGTCATCGTAGCTACGATAGCGCACCTTACCCTCAATGAACACCTTGTCGCCCTTGTGAAGATAGCGTTCGGCAATCTTGGCAAGATTCTTCCATAACACAATGTTGTGCCAGTCGGTACGGTCAGGCACCTGTGTGCCGTTGGGCAGCGTGTAGCCACGTTCGGTTGTGGCAAGCGGAAACTGTGCCACCGCTTGGTCAGCATCATAATAGCGCACCACGGGGTCTTTGCCGAGGTTGCCAATAAGCATCACTTTGTTCATAATCGTAAGAATTTATAAAAAACACAAAGTGCATGAGCCTGCAACGTTGGCCGTCTGTTCTTTGGAGCGGCCGCGATGCAGGCACATGCACATGCTTTGTTCACATTTATTTATTTCCACATTCCAAGATACTTGAAATGGAAGTTTTTTCCTTTAGCCGAAGGAAACTGCGATCGTGTGTCGACACGCCCACGCAGATGATCAACGATACGGTTGTAGCAGTCGATGCCCGACATAGCCTTACACTGCACCACGAAATGGGTGTCACGATACTCGTGCTTGCCTGTTGCAGGAATCATAACCACACGTTTGAAGTCGAGCGCACCCTCATACCATCCCGGACGTTCCTCGTTAAGACGTGTTATGACGTTTGTTGTGAGGTCACGCTTGTCCATGACAGGAGTGTTCTGCTGAGGCATGGTGTGCAACGCCTTCTTCTGCTTGAAGTCGAGCATTGTTGCTGCCGTGGTCTTGATGATAATAAAATAGACGCGCTGACGCACCTTATATCTCTTGGGGTAGAAAACATCACTGGCCACATAATCGCGGATGTCGTTCTCGATATTTGCATTCATCCCTATTTCGGGTATAGAGCGTAAAAAATCAATTGCGTCATCTACATTATGAACCAATATTTCATTATCAAAATATCGTAAATATAAATTCATCGGAAAAATAATGTCTTTCTGTGGAAAAATAATAAAAAATTTGAGCGGAAAACGGGACTCGGACCCGCGACCCCAACCTTGGCAAGGTTGTGCTCTACCAACTGAGCTATTTCCGCTTGCGTATCCTTTATCAGGAGCATCTCTCTCGATTGCGGTTGCAAAGGTACGGCTTTTTTTCGAATCTCCAAACACTTTTGCCTCTTTTTTTGCAAAAATATGTTAATCCATGCGATTTTTATAGTCTAAGTAACCAAAATCACGCATTTTTTCCAGTTTTCCACCACTTTTTAGCATGAAAATGGACGGATGTGTGATACCATTAAACATGTTTGTCTTCACAGTGGTGTAGTGTATCATATCCTCAAAAATCAGTTTTTCCCCTACTCTCAATTCGTGGTCAAACCGCCATGAGCCCATAAAATCTCCCGACAGGCAACTGTTTCCACCCAATCTATATGTATTTTTTTCTGCTGCACGCTCCAATTCCACCGACTCGGCTTCCCTCACCTCCGGCTGATATGGCATTTCAAGACAGTCGGGCATGTGGCACGTGAAGCTCACGTCGAGTATGGCAGTCTTGATGTCATGATCTTCCACTATATCCACCACCGATGCCACAAGTTCCCCTGTTTGCCACGCAAACGCACTTCCGGGTTCCAGTATCACCTTAAGCCATGGATATCTTTCATGGAATTCGCGCATCATCTTCACAAGCAAATCGACGTCATAGTCATCACGTGTCATCAGGTGTCCACCGCCGAAGTTTATCCACTTGATCTGAGGGAACCACCTGGAAAATTTTTCCTCTATATGTACCAAAGTGCGCTGAAACACATCCGCACCACTCTCGCAATGGCAGTGGCAATGAAATCCCTCTATGTCGGCCGGCAAGCGGTCTGGAAGAAGCCGCGAAGTGACTCCAAATCGCGTTCCTCGCGCGCACGGGTTATATAATAAGGTGGAAATCTCCGAATATTCTGGATTTATTCTTAATCCGAATGACAAATTGGCGTTGGCAGATCTCGCATGCGGGGATATACGCTGGTATTGCGTGAGTGAATTGAATGTGAGATGGCTCGACGCCTTGGCTATCTGGCTTATCTCGTCAAGAGTGTATGCAGGCGAGAATGTGTGGGCGGGAGAGCCAAACTCCTCATGGGCGAGCCTTGCTTCCGACAGACTGCTTGCCGTGGTGGCGGATATATACTCACGAATGATTGGGAACGTCTTCCAAAGCGCAAATGCCTTGAATGCCATGATAACCTCAATGTCGGCACGCTTAGCCACATCCCTTATAAGTGAAAGATTACGACGAAGCAGGTCTTCCTCAATGACGTAAACAGGTGTTTTCACCTGCTCCAAAACTTGCGGTGTAAGAAATGATTTCATGCTTAAATAATTCTAATTTATATCAATTTTTGGTGCAAAGTTAATAAAAAAGGTCGAATTATATCAATTTTTTGCAAATAAAGACCAACTTTTACCCAAATCAATTGCATTTTTCAATAAAAAGTGGTACATTTGCACTTGATAATATAATAAATAGCATGAAAATTGTAGTTATGACAAAATCCACGTTCTTCGTGGAGGAAGACAAAATAATTACAGCCCTGTTTGATGAAGGACTGGACAATCTGCACCTGAACAAGCCAGGTGCAGCCCCAATGTATTCAGAAAGGCTGCTCACCCTATTGCCCGACGATATCTACTCTCACACCACTGTCCATGAACATTTCTACCTCAAGGATGAATATGGACTCCGTGGAATACATATCGACGACAGCTCTACACCACTGCCCAATGGATACAAAGGAAAGTTCTCCCGGACATGCGAATCCATCGACGAGATCCACGATGCAAGGAAAAAGTCAGAATACGTGTTTCTCAAAGACGCTTTTACGACCACAGGCGACGATCAGACATACAAGTCGAAGATGGTGCGCCTTGAACAGGCAGCCAACTGTGGGTTGATAGACAAGAAGGTATATGCCTATGGCGGTGTCACAATCGACAACATCAAGACGGCTCGCGACTTGGGATTCGGCGGCGTGGTGATATGCAGCGACCTGTGGAACAAGTTTGACATCCACAACCAACTTGACTACAAGGAGCTTATCCTCCATTTCGAGAAACTGAGAAAATCTGCAACTTAATAAAACATATCAACTGAAATAAAAAATGAGCGAACAAAACTCTTACATGGTATTTTCGGGTACAGCCACGAAATACCTGGCAGAGAAAATCTGCCAAAGCTTAGGTTGTGAACTTGGGAAACTTGTTATCACAAAGTTCTCCGACGGTGAGTTTGCCGTGTCATACGAGGAGTCTATCCGCGGACGCGACATTTTCCTCGTGCAGAGCACATTCCCCAATTCCGACAATCTTATGGAACTGCTTCTGATGATTGACGCGGCCAAGCGAGCATCGGCACGCTCCATCAATGCCGTCATCCCCTACTTCGGATGGGCACGCCAGGACCGCAAGGACAAGCCAAGAGTGAGTATCGGCGCCAAACTGGTGGCAGACCTTCTCGGTGTGGCAGGCATTGACCGACTGATCACCATGGACCTTCATGCCGACCAGATTCAGGGTTTCTTTGACGTGCCTGTTGACCATCTTTATGCCTCAGGAGTTATACTGCCCTATCTGCAGAGCCTTCAACTGGAAGACTTGGTCATCGCTTCTCCAGATGTAGGCGGTTCAAAGCGTGCCAGCACCTACGCGAAATATCTTGGATGTCCGTTAGTGCTGTGCAACAAGACACGTGCACGCGCCAATGTGGTGGCATCGATGCAGATCATCGGTGAGGTGGAAGGCAAGAATGTTGTCATCATCGACGACATGGTTGACACTGCCGGCACCATCACTAAAGCAGCTGACATCATGAAAGAAGCCGGCGCCAAGTCGGTAAGGGCATGTGCCAGCCACTGCGTGATGAGCGGCCCTGCCAGTGAACGCGTGCAAAACTCAGCCCTTGAGGAGATTGTCTTCACCGACTCTATCCCCTACTCCAACCGCTGCGCCAAGGTCAAGCAGCTGTCGGTGGCCGACATGTTTGCCGAGACAATACGTAGAGTGATCAACAACGAGAGCATCAGCAGCCAATATCTTGTGTAAATGAACATCAGCAATATCCTCCGACTGGCAGCCGCAGCATCATTGTTTGCGGCATGCCAGTCAGCTTCATATAAGATAACAGGTGAGGGAGACGCCCTTGTGGCAGGCGACTCCATCTTCTTCACCAATGACCTCAACACCGGCAAGCCTTTTGCCGCCACCGTAGTCAGCAATGGACAGTTCTCAATCGAAGGACTCATCGACAAGCCCACAATGAGCATTGCCTACAGCAAGAATCACCCCAAATGCAATGTGACATTCTTCACTGAACCAGGCAGCATAAAGCTCAATATGTCCACCAAGTCTCCCAACAGAGTGTCGGGAACGACAATGAACGACAAGTGGCAGGTCATCAACGACTCCACCTATGACATTGGAGTGGAGATAAACCGTATCGCCACCTTCATCTACCAGTCGGCATCCGAGATCACGGCAGAAGAGCGCGACTCGGCAGAGAAGCGCATCAATGCCCTTCAAGACAGATTCAAGACATTCATCCGTAAATATGCCGCCGACAACATCACCAACGACTTCGGCTCATTCATGCTTGTCTATTACAAGACACTCTTCCAACCCAAGGAAATACTTGACCTGACAGCCAAGATGACCGACGACCAACTGGCCGACGACAACATCAAGTCACTCATCGGCGAGATGAAGATAAAGGCCAATGCCGGTGAAGGCGGCAAGATGCCAGACTTCGAAATGGAGGACATCGACGGCAACAAGGTGAAACTGCTCACCGAGGCATCACGCCACAAGCTCACCATCATTGACTTCTGGGCATCATGGTGCGGACCATGCAGGTCAGAAATGCCTAATCTCGTCAAACTATATTCAGACTTAAAAGACCAAGGCTTAGGCATCATTGGCATATCCCTTGACTACAACAAAGAGAAATGGACAGATGCAGTCAACCGACTTGACATGAAATGGCTGCAACTCTCCGACCTCAAAGGATGGAAAAACCATATAGCCACCTCATTAGGGGTCACGTCCATTCCACACACCATCGTCATAGACCCGGAAGGCAACATACTCGCCGCAGGACTGCGTGGCGACAATCTGAGCCAATTCATCACTGAAAGGCTTAATCATTAATTCACAGTTCAGTCACTAAGAAGAAATGAAAAAAACGGCTTTGTTCCTCATGGCAGGACTCTGCACAACCATCACCATGGCAAAAACAAATATTGTCAAGCTACATATCGTGGAGACCAGCGACGTTCATGGTTGCTTCTTTCCCTATGACTTTATCGAGAACACACCGATGGACGGCTCGATGGCAAGGGTGAGCTCATACGTCAAAGAGCTGCGCAAGCAGTATGGCAAGAATGTCATACTGCTTGACAATGGTGACATACTACAGGGACAACCCACTTGCTACTATTCCAACTTCGTCAAGCCCGAACTGCCCAATGCCGCGGCGGAGATAGTCAACTGGCTCGGCTATGACGCACAGACCATAGGCAACCACGACGTGGAGACAGGACATACGGTTTATGACAAATGGATCAGCGAAGTCAACTGTCCGATGCTTGGAGCCAATGTCATTGACAACATCACGGGCAAGCCTTATCTCAAGCCATACACCATCATTGAGCGCGACGGCGTGAGGGTGGCCGTCATTGGAATGATAACTCCCGCCATTCCTAACTGGCTCCATGAGAACCTGTGGTCAGGGATGCATTTCGACAATATGACATCCACCGCACGCCATTGGGTTGACATAGTGCGCCACAAGGAGCATGCCGACTTGGTCATAGGACTCTTCCACAGCGGTTGGAGCGGAGGTATAAGCACCTTGCACTTTCAAGAGGACGAGACGGAATACATAGCCAAAAACGTGCCAGGCTTCGACTTGATATTCTTTGGCCACGACCATACAGAGCGCAATACTATCGTGAAAAACGTTGATGGCAAAGAAGTGGTGTGCCTCGACCCGTCATGCAATGCCATTAAAGTGGGACATGCCGAGATAACCATCAAGATGAAAGACGGTAAGGTGAGCTCAAAGAAAATACAAGGCAAGCTTGTTGACATTACGTCACAGCCTGTTGACCAGGATTTCATGAATGCCTTTACTCATGTATCCGACAGCGTCGAGGCCTACGTGTCGAAGCGCATCGGCAGCATCAGTGAAAGTATCTACACCAGCGACTGTTTCTTCGGCTCATCCACATTCGGTGATCTCATCCACCGCCTCCAGCTCTCCATCACCAATGCCGACATATCACTGAACGCCCCGCTCACCTTTGACGCCATCATACACAAGGGGGACATACATCTCAGCGACATGTTCAAGCTCTACAAATACGAGAATGATATCTACGTAATGCGTATGACAGGCAAGGAGATACGCAAGCATCTGGAACTTAGTTATGACCAATGGGTCAACACGATGACCTCACCTGACGACCATATCATGCTGCTCGACACAACCACAGTTGGCGACAAGCAGCGCAATATGTTTAAAAACCTGACGTTCAACTTCGACAGTGCCGTGGGGATTGACTATGAAGTGGATGTCACCAAGCCCGACGGCGAAAAAGTGCGCATCATACGAATGTCTGACGGACAGCCTTTCGACGAGGAGAAATGGTATAAGGTGGCTCTCAACAGCTACCGCGGCAATGGCGGCGGCGAACTGCTCACCCGTGGAGCCGGCATACCCAAGGACTCTCTTGAATCGCGCATTATATATCATAGCGACCGCGACCAGCGCTATTATCTCACCCGCGAGATAGAACGCCTTGGCAATATCATCCCCATGAAGTATGACAACTGGCGGTTCGTGCCGGAGTCATGGGCAATACCGGCCATACGCCGTGACCGCCAACTGCTCTTTGGGGAAGAAGAATAACAATAAAAAGAAGAAAAATGAAAAAATACTGGTTCGTCTTCTGCAAAGGAGACATTATGCTCGAAAAGACATCCGACGGCAGCTATACCATACCATGTCAGGAAGAGGCGCCATTAGCCTCATCCCAAGAGCCGAATGTCATGACCGTCACACCGCTCAATGATGTCGAGGTCAGGACATACCAAACAGACTCTCCCGTAGCCGACAACCCAAGATATGAGATGTGCGGATTGAGGCAAAGCTATTACAAACTCTCGCCCGACCTCTATCAGAAAGCCGGGAAATGTGAGGAGCTGCTGTATTGGGACCACAACACGAGATATTGCGGAGTATGCGGCGGTCACATGAAGATGCACACTGACATCAGCAAGCGATGTGAGGAATGCGGCAAGGAGGTTTGGCCGTCACTTGCCACTGCTGTCATTGTGCTCGTGCATCGAGGTGACGAAGTGCTCCTTGTACATGCACGCAACTTCCGCGGTTCATTCTATGGACTTGTGGCGGGATTCGTTGAGACCGGCGAGTCGCTTGAGGAGGCCGTACACAGGGAAGTGATGGAGGAAACAGGCATCACAATCACCAACCTGCGCTATTTCGGTTCACAACCATGGCCTTATCCCTCTGGACTTATGGTGGGATTCCATGCCGACTACGTCAGCGGCGAGATAAAACTTCAGGAAGAGGAACTGGCAGCCGGGTCATGGTTCACCAAGGACCATCTGCCACAAATCCCCGAAAAGCTCTCCATTGCACGTATGATACTCGACGACTGGCTGTCATTTCAACAATAGTAACATGTAACACATGCATATTTTAGATAATTATCATAACTTCACGCACAATTTATAATACACGACATTATGGGATACAGACACGGATATAACAACACTCAGGGTGAATGGCTTCATATCACGGTTGACGAGACAAGGCCATTGCTCGAGTTTCTGCTTGACCATGTGAAGGAAAGCAGGTCAAAGATAAAGGCCACGCTCCAGGGACGCGGCATCAAGGTGAACGGAAAGTGCGTCACACAGTTTGACTATCCACTCACTCCGGGAATGAAGGTGGCAGTCAGCAAGACCAAACGCAACCAGCAGGCATTCAAGAGCAGGTATGTGAAGATTGTATATGAGGACAGGTGGCTTGTAGTGGTGGAAAAGAACGTCGGCATACTGTCCATGGCAGCCGGCCACTCCTCACTGAACGTGAAGTCAGTACTCGACGACTATTTCCACAAGAGCCGGCAAAACTGCAAGGCCCACGTGGTACACCGCCTTGACCGCGACACCAGCGGACTGATGGTATATGCCAAGGACATGGAGACAGAACAAATACTGGAACACAACTGGCATGACATCGTATATGACCGCAGATACGTGGCCGTGGTAAGCGGCGAGATGGAGCAGGAAGGCGGCACCATCGCCAACTGGCTCAAGGACAACAAGGCATACATCACCTACTCATCCCCGGTAGATAATGGCGGAAAATATGCAGTGACTCATTTTCATGTGCTTGACAGGACCACCGAGCATTCCTTGGTGGAATACCGATTGGAGACAGGACGCAAAAATCAGATAAGGGTTCACTCTGCCGACATGGGACACCCCGTATGCGGAGACATCAAATACGGCAATGGCGACGACCCACTCCACCGCCTGTGCCTACATGCATATATCCTGTGCTTCACCCATCCGGTGACCCATGAGCGTATTGAGTTTCAAACCATGATTCCCGCAACATTCAGGCATTTGTTTAAATAGGCAAAAATATATTGAAGGCTTAAAGACAATAATATATGGAAAATTTCGGATATTATATTGGAATACTATTATTGATAATCATAGGAATACTCGTGATGAAAAAAGTGGCGAGCTGCCTGATAAAGACAGTCGTCACAGTGGTCATCTTGTTCATCCTTGCGGCAATATACTACGCTTACCTACGATAACAGAATACCGACAGTGACCATCACGCCATAGATGAAGATGTTGCGGGCGGTATTGCCAAGGCAGAGGTTAAGAGCCTTGCCGCGGAATATCCGCTTTATGCGCATGTAGGTATAATAGTGAAACATCAGATACACCCCAGGCAATATTGTGGCAAGCATCATACCGTGAGTCCAATAGGAAATACCCATGATGCACGCACCAAGCCCCAAGGAAAGGTAGAACTGAAGCGCAGCCCTCTCGCCTATCTTCACCACAAGAGTGTCCTTGCCCGCAATGCGGTCGGTGTCTCTATCGCGGAAATTATTGACCACCAAGAGCGTGTCAACCACAAAGCCGCAAGCCACGGAGGCAAGAAAGACAAAAGTGGAAACAGTGTGCAACTGGATATAATAGCATATACAAATGGGCACAACACCGAAAAAGGCTACAACAAGCAGGTCGCCCATACCCACATATGACAAGTGGGTGGTGTAGAGAAAACAAAACACCATGCACAGCAGGCCAATGAGAATCATCTCAAGCCCACCATAATAAACCAAAGGCAGACCGGCTACGGCTGCAAGGCAAGTGGTAAAAGCTATGGCATGCTTCATCTTGTCAATGCTGACCCAGCCTGACGCACATGCCCTGCGGGGACCAAGCCGCGTGGCAACATCGTCAGTACCCTTGGCATAGTCGAAAAAGTCATTGATGAAATTGGCGTCAACCTGCATTATCCATGCAAAGAGAAGACACAATCCGGCAGCCACCCAACTGAACGGACGGCCCTCATAGGCCAATGAGTCCTTATATGCCAATGCCACTCCAATCATCACTGGCACGGCTGCACCAGACAAGGTCTTGGGGCGTGCAGCCAATATCCAGGCCATAAACGAGTCCTTTACTATAGTATTTTTCAACATTTTGCTATTTTTTTCCATTATTGCTTGCAAAAGTAAACAATTATATGTATATTTGCAAAGAATTTACAAAGAAAATAGCAAAAAGTTTTTAAAGATTAATATATTTTATAGACTTTATCATTAAAAAGACAATGAATATGAACAGAACAGCAAGCTTAGACCTTGTGGAATTCGTGGAAAGCAAGATATTGCCAAGATACTCCGAATTTGACAAGGCACACAATATTGAACACGTGGTCAGAGTGATACGAAGGGCATTGGAACTGGCCCGCAAGGTGGGGGCCGACATTAACATGGTGTATGTCATAGCTGCCTATCATGACCTGGGCATGGCCGGCCAACGTGCCGTACATCATATTGAGGGAGGAAAGATATTATACACTGATGCAAGACTGAAAAAATGGTTCTCTGCCGACCAGCTCAAGATAATGAAGGAAGCAGTGGAAGACCACAGGGCATCCGCATCAAGAGCCCCACGCTCCATTTACGGCAAGATTGTGGCAGAGGCCGACCGCGACCTCGACCCGGAAATTGTATTCAAGAGAGCGGTGCAGTTTGGCCTGGACCATTATCCGCAATACACCAAGGAGCAACAGTGGCAGCGATTTTGTGAGCACATGGAAAACAAGTATTCCACCAATGGCTACATAAAGCTATGGGTGATGGGGTCCGACAACGAGAAAAAACTCAAGGAAGTGAGGCAGGTCATTGCTTCCCAACAGAGGCTTCGAGAGGTGTTTGACAACATTTACGACAGCCTAAGCTGACAGTCACCCAAGGCTTGTCAGGCACACTGGCTTTTGCTATCAGCGAAAAGACCGTTTGATAACTGTGAAAAGACCGTTTGTTAGCTACCAAAAGACCGTTTGACAGCTGCCAACACACTTGAAACACTGCTTATCACATATCATTAAGCATACAGTTGATACATAAGGAAAAAGAGTCGGATTGGACTATCCAAACCGACTCCCTTGCACAAATACAAACCGCATCATAGAAGTTTCTAAGATGCGGTTCTATAATCTAATAATTTTATTCCATTGGAATCCCCATTGCTGAGGTTCCTCCTTTGTTCCTCCCAATCTCACGACCAGAACTCACATAATTATCATTATCCATCTAACTAACAATCTTTTACCTAAAAACTAAAAACCAATAACTAACCTAAAACAATCTATTACCTAACTAAAAACCTTTATCTATGAAACAAATCTATTTTCTGATTGCAAAGTTACAAACTTTTTTCTCCTTTTGCAATAGTTTTGCCTCACTTTTTTCTTAATATCTCTTTAAAATTGACGGAAATCAACTATTTTTATGGTTTTGCAATCTTAATTATAGTTTTACCGATGATATATCTACCAATTTGTTCACTATGGCATATATAGTCAACCCCGCCTGACTATGGATTTGCAGTTTGCGCGCGATATTCCGTCGATGCGTGATGACGGTATTGACCGAGATATAGAGATAGTCGGCAATTTGCTTGTTTGACATCCCCTGCACGAGAGCCACCACGACGTCGCGTTCACGTTCGGAGAGCTGTTCGTTTTCGGCTGATGTCGGAAAGACCATAGATGATATGTTCTTAGCCACGAGTTCCTTCCTCAGTGATTGTTCGAGCAGCCTGATGGCCGGGACGAATATGTTGTCCTCGACTGATGCATGGAGGTTGAGCCATTCCTCATTATTATATATACCATATAGAGTGGCGGTGAGCTTGTTGTTGCGTTCGACATCTGCGGGCAGATACTTCAGTATGATGTTTTTCAGTTCCTTCAGTTTCTGGTCCGTCTGTCCATGTTTCTTAGAGAATGTCTCAATGTCGTAATTGGCGATGGGTTGTTCACTAAGCAGCGACTCAACATACGGGAAAACTGTCTTCTCCTCATATTTCATGTGTTTTCTGATTTCCCTTGCATACTCGTCATAGAATTTCATTATCAGCTGCCCCACTCCGTCATCGTCATTGATTGACTCCTGAAGTTGGCGGCGTATATTGGGCAACTGATAGTCAAGGTAATACACATGGCTTGCCTTAAGATAGTGCATAAGGGTCGGTACAGAGAGCCTTGACGCGTCATCGGAGTTATAATAGCCGTTGATTGAGAAATTGACCACTGCGAGAAAGGTGTAAGTGTCAACGCCATTGTCAACACATGTCTCATTGACCGTTTTGTCACCGAAACCGAGATTGATGCCAAAACTGCCAAGCGACTGCAGCACATTGTAATTGTCGCGGATGAGTGAAATCATCTTGTCGTCCGCCTCGTAAACCTTGTGACTTTTCATCTTTTCTACATTATTTGATTTCGGGTGCAAAGTTACGACTTTTCCATCAAATGTGCAATACCTAAAAGTAGGTATTTGCAGTTTGCATGTGTCAGGATTTATATTTTTTTATATAATTGTTCGTATAGACGCGCCACGTGAATGTGGTCGTGGTATCTCCTGACATACTCGATACTGTCGCGCTGGAGCTTTGGCACCTCTGACAGATTCATCAAAAGTCTCTCCAGCTCATTATGGACACTTTCCTTTGTGGGCTGTACATTGACTATGGGTCGCAGGTCGTCGCATGAGAGTATTTCATAATTTTCCGGCTCGCCGCCTCCAATGCAGATGATGCCCTTCGACATTGCCATCAGCGGGTTCATCGATGGTGTATAGCTATACAGCTGGTCGAGGATGGCGTGACTGCCGTTGACCATCTCCTTGTATTGGGCAAACGGCACTGACTCGGCCACCACCACCTGCATGCGTTCGGGATACTTGGCCTCGACTTCCCTCGCTGCCTCAAGCATGATGTCAGTGCCTTTGTACTTGCTTCTCTCCTTGTTGATACCTATGAACACCCGCAACTTGTCGGGCACGGGGAATGGGCCGGCAGTGTTTTCCGGCATTTCAATGGGGTATGGGATGAACGTGGTCTTATCCGGAAAGAGCGGCTCATAGCATGAATGGTATTCATACAGTCCGGTGACGATATGGTCGCAGTCGGCGGCTATCATCTGGTTCAGCTTAGCCTTCGGCGTGCCTATCCAGTCGGCTATCTCACGCCTTGCCTCGGGCGTGTCGCGCAGTTGGTCGCCGATATTAAAGTCGCCATATCTCAGATGCTTGCGCGCAATACATTCATGAACCCAATAATAGTCCATACCAAAGGCGCCCATCACCATCTTCCGATTGAATCGTCTGAGCCATCGATATACGGGATATATACGCTGGGCCTTGAGTTCCAGGAACAATGGATTGATGATTTGCACCACATCATATCCTGTGAACCGCGGCAGGCAAGACATGGTCTTCAGCATCAGGCGGGCCCCACCGAGCCTTCCGTCATGTCTTCGAAGGTCGATATCGCGTGGATAGTTCTTCCAGAAGTCACCGTTGGATGCCACGGTGACTTGATGTCCGATAGTTCTAAGCCCCTTTGCCAAAGTGGCATGTACGTTGCTGTATTCACCAAGGAGGAGGATTCTCATATATTATGGGATTTAATGATTATTGTGGAATAATTGTTCATCTTAGCAACGGCAATGTCATCACAAGTATTCTTTGTCCTGCGGGTGAATTAATCATGCGCCTGAAAGCCGAGTACTTCTTGGTATATCCCTTGTCGGGCAGCGGAAAGAGTCCGATGGGCCGCAGCCTGTCGGCTCGCTCACGCAAGTTTTTCAACGACCGCGTGAGGCAAATGACATTGTAAAGATAATCCATCGTAAGCTGGTCCACACGCCTGCGCAGCGCCAGTCGCTCTTCATGCGGCAACCGTTCGCTGATGCGATACAGGTTAAGTATGACACCTTCAGTGTCGTCAAGCCTTTTCAGGCTCCACTTCATGTTCTTCTTGCATGTGATGGACTCATTTCTGCGCCTGTAGAAATACGCCTTGACAGGCAATTCGTAAAGTCGCTCGCAGCGCAGGAACAGCTGGGGCGTAAACTCCTCGTCTTCATGCACTATGCCTTCAGTGAAGCGCAGGTCGTGGAGCACTGCCTTGGAAAACAAGTACCCACATGCCATCGGGCGAAGATTGTTATGGCGCATATATTCCGCACCGCTGACAGGACCCGCAGGTTCTCCATATCCCAACTCGGCATTCGGGGATGAACGGGTGAAGTCGAACAACACCAATTCCGGATCATGGTATCTCGCCACATCGAGACACCGGTTGTAGGAGGCGGGAATGAGACAGTCGTCGGAATCGACAAACTGTATGTATCGTCCGCCTGACATTACGATGCCAAGATTGCGTGCACTGCTCAATCCCCCGTTGGGCTTGCGCACGTATATGATGTCGTCGCCGTAAGCGAGCAGTTCGTTCATCGGACTGTAGTCGCTGCCATCATCAATGACTATCACTTCCCGCTCATTCTGGCTGAGCGACAAGGCAAGAATACTGTCAATACACTGACGAAGCATATCAATGTCCTCATTGTGATAAGGAATGACAAAACTCACCAGCAGCGGGACGTTATTGTAGTTTTTTTCCATTTTTAATATATCTTGTACAATAATATAACGCTATTTGACGTTATTATATTGTATGAACACCAAAAAAAATGACCTCTACGGTCAAATTATCAAATATACCGGTATATTCGGCAGCATTCAAGGACTGAGCATCCTGACTGGCGTGATACGCAACAAGATCATGGCAGTGATGCTCGGCACCGGCGGTATGGGGCTAATGTCGCTTCTTTACTCCGTGCTGAGCTTTGTGTCGCAGGGCACCAACCTCGGACTGTCCTTCAGTGGAGTCAGGGACATAGCCACATGCCATGAGCATGGCGACAATGAAGGTGTCAGGCATTGCGCCGCCATCATCCGTACATGGTCGATTGTGGCAGCATTGCTCGGCATGGCCGTGTGTGGTTCCGTCAGTCCGTTTCTGGACCGCGTCACATTCACTTGGGGCGACCATACCATCCACTATATGATGCTGGCACCCACGGTGGCTGTCATGGCCATCACCACTGGCGAGACCGTAATTCTCAAGGGAATACACAGCCTCAAGGCATTGGCAGTGGTGCAGTTACTCACGGCTGTCGGTGCATTGCTCACCACCATACCGCTTATATTCCTGTGGGGCGAGCTGGCCATTGTCCCTATGCTCTTCTTTGCAGCCCTCTGCTCCATGGTTGCCACAATATGGTTTTCATTTCGCAGAGTGCCCTTCGAAATACGCCGGTGGCGGCTCTTGCTGCGTGAGGGCACCCCAATGGTAAAGGTGGGACTGGCCTTTGTAGGCGCGGCTTTGATGGGTACGGGCACCGAAGTGATACTAAGGTCATATCTCAACACAGCCGGCAATCTTGACATCGTGGGACTTTACAATGCCGGATATATGCTTTCGGTGACATACGCCGGTATGATATTCACTGCCATGGAGAGCGAGTATTACCCCCGCCTGGCTGCTGTCAATGACGATATTGACAAGGTGAACGACACTGTCAACTCACAAGCGGAGGTGACGCTGCTTATCACGGCTCCCATGATGTGTGTGTTCATCATCGCCCTGCCCATTATTGTCCCGCTTCTCTTCAGCAGCAAGTTTGTCGCCGCCGTCCCCATGGCTCAGGCCACGGCACTGACGATGATGTGCAAGTCAGTATGTCTGCCTGTCAGCTACACCATGCTGGCCAAGGGAGACTCGCGCACATACCTTATCCTTGAAGGCCTGTCATACATATTCACCATCACAGGCGTCACGGTGGGATTCAGCCTTGGCGGCATCACAGCCACAGGTATTGGCCTCGCCATTGCCTATGCCATCGAACTCATTGTCAATACCATCATTCTCCATCTAAAATACGGGCTTGTACTCCGTCGTAATTTACTGACCATCATCGGTCAGCTCTTCCCGTTGGTGATACTGACCTATTTGTCGATATACGCCCCGTCAGCGACTGCCAGATGGAGCGTATGCCTTGTTGCGTCAGCGACATGCGCCGCCATCAGCCTTTATCACTTCCGTGTCAATTTACGACATTGACCGGCTTGCCGTCAATAAATGCCTTCACATTTCCCACAGCAATGTCCATCAGGCGCTTGCGTGCCTCTTTCGTGGCCCATGCTATGTGAGGGGTGATATAGGCGTTAGGTGCGGAGAAAAGCGGATTGTCGGCTGCGGGCGGTTCCATGCTCATCACGTCGGCTCCGTAGCCGCCAAGCTGACCGCTATGTAATGCCTCCGCCACGTCATTCTCGTTGACCAGCGGGCCTCTTCCGGTATTGATGAGCAGTGCGCCCCGTTTCATCTTGGCTATCGACTCCTTGTTGATGAGATAGCGTGTTGACTTGTTGAGCGGACAATGCAGCGAGATGATGTCACTCGCGCCCAACATGCCTTCGAATGTAGTCTTCTTGATACCATCAGGCAGTTCGGATGACAACTTCGACGTGACCACAAACACCTCCATTCCAAAACTACGTGCGATGTGGGCCACCTTCATTCCGATATTACCCAATCCGATTATACCCAAGGTCTTGCCTGCCAATTCAATCAACGGTGTGTCCCAATATACAAAATCCGGGTTGCCGCTCCACCTGCCGTTACGATTCTGTTCTGTATAATGCTCGACACGATTGGTCATGGCAAGTATATGGGCGAAAGTGGTCTGTGCCACACTGTCGCCGCTGTAAGCCGGTATATTGGTCACCACAATGTCCAAATTGGCTGCGGCAACAGTATCCACCACATTATATCCTGTGGCGAGCACACCCACATATTTCAGTCTTGGCAACTGCACCAGTATATTTTCGTTGAGCACCACCTTGTTGGTCAATACTATATCTGCATCAAAGCAGACATCCTTCACGTCCTCAGGTGTTGTGCGCGGATATACCGTGACCTCACCAAGTTGTTCCAATGCCTCCCACGACATGTCGCCGGGATTGAGGCCATAACCGTCTAAAACTACTATATTCATTGTATTATCAATATGGTTTGACTAATAAGCGTCTATTCTAATTCATGTCTTTTTCTCATTATCTCCGCCAACCTGGCCTCGGCTGGCGTATGCGTCTGTGGCTCCCATAATTGTTGGTCAGCAAGTGCATCGGGCATATATTGCTGACTGACAAAGTGGTGGGGATAGTCATGCGGATACTTATATCCATCATGGTATCCGAGGTCGGCCATCAACTGTGTAGGCGCATTGCGGAGATGCAATGGCACAGGATGATTACCAGTACGTCTCACCAAGTCTATGGCTTTGTTGATGCCATTGTATGCACTGTTGCTCTTTTCGCTCGTGGCCAGATAGACAGTCGCCTCGGCAAGTGGTATGCGCCCCTCCGGCCATCCTATCTTGTTGACTGCGTCAAAAGCGGCATTGGCAAGCAGCAGGGCATTCGGATTGGCCAATCCGATATCCTCGGATGCACTGATGACTAAGCGGCGGGCTATAAACTTGGGGTCTTCCCCACCCTCTATCATCCTTGCCAACCAATACAATGCGGCGTCAGGGTCACTGCCGCGTATGCTCTTGATGAACGCTGATATTATGTCGTAATGCATTTCCCCGTCCTTGTCGTAGGCCAAGGGGTTTTGCTGAAGGCTGTTGACAACCATATCATTGGTGATGACCACTTGACCTGTGGATGCCGACGACTCAACCACCAGCTCCAGTATGTTGAGCAATTTTCTCGCATCGCCGCCACTATACCTGAGCATGGCATCAGTCTCTTTCAGCTCTATCTTTCTTTCACGCAATATGGCATCCCTATGTATGGCATGGTCAAGCAATTCCAACAAATCGTCCTTGCCTAATGACTTGAGAACATACAGCTGGCATCTTGACAACAAGGGGCGTATGACCTCAAATGAGGGGTTCTCGGTAGTTGCGCCAATCAGTGTCACCACGCCGCGCTCTACCGCGCCAAGCAGCGAATCCTGCTGTGACTTGCTGAACCGGTGTATCTCGTCAATAAAGAGAATGGGCGACGGCTCATTGAAAAACCGGCTTTTTTGAGCCTTTTCAATGACGTCGCGCACATCTTTCACACCGCTTGTCACGGCACTCAGCGTATAATAGGGAGTGTCAAGCCGATTGGCTATTATCTGTGCCAAAGTGGTCTTGCCCACTCCGGGAGGCCCCCATAATATAAAAGAGGTGATGCGGCCTGACTCTATCATATTGCGAAGCACCGCACCTTCTCCCACCAAGTGCTTTTGTCCTATATAATCCTCAAGCGTCCTCGGACGCATTCTTTCTGCCAAAGGTTGTGCCATAAGCTGTTTTATCTACAATTTAAGTGCAAAAGTAATAAAATTGCGGCAATTATCCAAAAAAAACGCCAAAAATCTTGGTTAAATAAAATAAAGTGTTTACATTTGCACCCAAAAAAGAAATATTTTGAAAATACAAATTATAAATTAGCAATTATTATAGATGAAAGAAGAGCAAAACAAGAAGGCTGTCAGCCTCAAGACACTTACAAAAAGTAATGTATGGGATATACAGGAAAACGACATATTCCGCATGATTGACGGTATCGAGAAAGATGCCGAGGCAAAGGAGGGTATGAGAAAATTTGTGGAAATCATCAAGACCGCATTCCTTTTGGAGGAACTGAAGGATGATGAGGCTCTGCTCAAGGGCAAATACGAGAAAATGGGTTACAAGATTACCGTAATCAATTTCGATGAGAAAAACAAAGTCACATGGGCCATCAAAAAACGTCCCATAGCAAGGGTGTCAGACCTGAGCTATGAGAACATACTGCATATATCAGCCGCAAAACTATGCGAAGTGCTTGGCCGCAACTTTGGTGGCGGCTGGGACTCTCTTTCCCAAAGCACCCGCGACATCATCGAGAGCGGCTTTGACATATCCACCACGACACTTCCTTCCTCACGTCTTCACAAGGCCGGCGGAATGTATGAGAAAAAAGTGAACGACGGATACGAGGTGCTCGAGATACCCAAAGGCACATGGACTGAGGCTATCTTCGTCAAGGTGAAGCCACAAATGGAAAAGCCCCGACTCCAACTTCAGCCACATGATGAGGATGAAATACCGGAAGACACATACAATCGTCTTGACGAAGACGATATGGAACTCGACGAACCAGACTTCGACAGTGACGAAATCAATGAGGAAAACTACCGGACCACATTCGCTATCTCCGGTGATGAAGACGAGGATGCACAGAGCCTTGAAGACCTGACCTTATTGGACGATGAGGAATAGGCTTCAGTTGACTGTCATGTGAAAGCAACCTTGCTTCACCTCATACTTAATATAGCAGCGTTTCTGCTGACGGAAATCACGAAGAACCTC
Organism: Prevotella sp.; assembly: GCA_034101015.1. GTDB lineage: Bacteria > Bacteroidota > Bacteroidia > Bacteroidales > Bacteroidaceae > Prevotella. Next base: position 58,193 of record JAXEKN010000035.1, on the reverse strand, counting down.
GGAGAGCACCCACTTCAGCGTATCGTTTCTGACGGCACGCCGATGATGGCCTTCGGGGTCTTCTATTGTCTTATACCTGTTATAGCACAAATCAAATGTGGTGCCATAAAGATGGCAACTGTTCTCAGAGGCATTCAGGTTGCGGGTACGCAATTTTGCAACATCATCCTTAGTGCGAAGCACGCTCGTCACGATAATCTGGTGAAGAGGTATCCCCTTGACTGTCAGTGAATCATAAAATGCCCTGCCTATATCCTGCAACAGCACGGAAGCTCTGGGCACAAGATACGGGATGCTGTTGTTCAGCCGATCGACATGAAAATACGGATTGGCACCGATATATACCAACTCCTTCTTGCGGTGCTCTGCATCCTGCCTGTTTTGTACAGGCTTCACGCCAAACTTCTTGGCTGCCGCCATCTGCACACTATTGCTGTCGGGAAACGTGGTCTTGAATGCCGGAACACTATATATCTTGTTCTTTTTCAGACTCCCGTCAATGTTATACCACAATGACTTCACATCAGCCCCCTGAACCGAAGCAGGAAGCACATCATGCCGCCCGTCTTCATGCGGCTTCGCAACCGTTTGACCTGACTCACCTGCAACGCCAGGAAAAACAACTCTCACTAAAGCCAAAAATGCCACGGTAATGGCAAATCCCAATAAGTATCTATTCTTTGTAACCTTCATTTTTTGCTTATTTTTGTGCAAAGGTACTTCTTTTTCTGAATAAAACAACAAAAATAGCGAAAAAAATTTTGTAGTTAGAGCTATTTAGTGTAATTTTGCACGCAAATAGAAACATATAATAAATATAATAAGGTAAAAATTGATAGAGAAACATATTGTTTTAGAAGATATCGACCCAGTACTGCTATATGGAGCAGGCAACGGGCATTTGCAGATGATTCGCGCCCTGTTTCCCAAATTGAGAATAGTGGCCCGCGACAACGTCATACGCATCCTCGGCGACGAAGAGGAAATGTGTGCATTTGAGGAAGACATCGAAATCATGCGGAAGCATGTGCTCAGATACAACAGCATCACGGAAGAGAACATACTCGAAATCGTCAAGGGAAAAAAGACAAGCGACGAGATGCCTGACGACGTGGTGGTCTATTCAATGTCAGGACGCCCCATCAAACCGAGAAGCGAAAACCAGCTACAGTTGGTACAATCATACTACAACAACGACATGGTATTCGCCGTGGGGCCTGCCGGCACCGGAAAGACATATCTGAGCATTGCCCTTGCGGTAAAGGCACTAAAGGAAAAGAGCGTGAAGAAGATCATACTCAGCCGTCCCGCCGTCGAAGCCGGAGAAAAACTGGGGTTCCTGCCTGGCGACATGAAGGAAAAAATCGACCCCTATCTCCAACCGCTCTATGACGCCCTTGAGGATATGCTCCCGGCGGCCAAGCTCCAGGACATGATGGAGAAAAATGTGATACAAATAGCACCGCTCGCCTTTATGCGCGGCCGTACTCTCAACGACGCCGTAGTCATACTTGACGAGGCACAAAACACGACATGCGCCCAACTGAGAATGTTCCTTACACGAATGGGGTGGAACTCAAAGATGATTATCACCGGCGACATGACACAAATAGACCTGCCTGCCCACACCAAAAGCGGACTCAAGGAAGCATTGGAGATATTGGACGGTATTGACGGAATAGGTATCGTGAAACTCGACAAGAAAGACATCGTCAGACACAAACTCGTCACACGTATCGTCAAGGCTTACGAACAAAACGACAGCGAGGGTGAACATGCCATACCCGACCAAGGGACTAAGAAATGACAGAAATCAAAAAACATAAAATACAACAATGAAAGCATTAACAAGAACAGACTTCAATTTTGAAGGACAAAAAAATGTGTACCATGGAAAGGTGCGCGACGTTTATGACATTAATGATGACCTGATGGTTATGGTGGCAACTGACAGAATCTCGGCTTTTGACGTGATACTGCCGAAGGGAATTCCTTTTAAAGGACAGGTGCTCAACCAAATTGCCGCCAAATTCTTGGATGCAACAAGCGACATCTGCCCCAACTGGAAACTCGCCACACCCGACCCAATGGTCACCGTGGGACTGAAATGCGAGGGATTCAGAGTGGAAATGATTATCCGCTCCATACTGACTGGTTCGGCATGGCGTGAATACAAAAACGGATGCCGCGAAATTTGCGGTGTAAAACTGCCGGAAGGCATGAAGGAAAACGAGAGATTCCCCGAACCCATCATCACCCCCACCACCAAGGCTGACGAAGGCCATGACATGAACATATCCAAAGAGGAAATCATCGCCCAAGGCATTGTCGGAAAGGAAGACTATGAGCAGATGGAGGAATATACACGCCGACTGTTTGCACGCGGACAGGAAATCGCAGCCAAGCGCGGACTGATCCTGGTGGATACCAAATACGAATTTGGCAAGCGCGACGGAAAGGTTTATCTCATTGATGAAATACACACCCCAGACTCCAGCAGATATTTCTATGCAGATGGATATGAGGAGAAACTCGCCAATGGAGAACCTCAGAAACAGCTCTCCAAGGAGTTTGTACGCCAATGGCTCATCGAGCATGACTTTATGAACGAGCCAGGCCAAACCATGCCGGAAATTACTGATGAATACGCAGAAAGCGTAAGCGACAGATACATTGAACTGTATGAGCATATCACCGGAGAAAAGTTTGACAAGGCTGACGAAGCCGAGGACATAGCCACACGTATAGAAAAGAACGTGGCCAAATGGCTTGAGAGTGCAGCAAAATAAGACTGTATAAAGCACACAGTCTTGATATTCTGATTCGTAATTTGAAAATTATATAAGATGTATAGAAGCAATACATGTGGAGAGCTGAGACTCTCAAATGCAGGACAAACCGTCACACTGGCAGGATGGGTGCAGCGCACCAGGAAAATGGGCGGCATGACATTCGTTGACCTGCGCGACCGATATGGCATCACGCAACTCGTGTTTAACGAAGCTATAGACGCTGAACTATGCGAGCGTGCCAATAAACTGGGACGAGAGTTTTGCATACAGGTGGAAGGCCACGTTAATGAGAGGGAAAGCAAAAACAAGAATCTACCCACTGGCGAAATAGAGATTATTGTATCAAAACTCAATATCCTGAGCGAGAGTGTCACACCGCCTTTTACCATTGAGGACAATACTGACGGCGGCGACGATATACGTATGAAATACCGCTACCTCGACTTGCGCCGCTCATGTGTGCGCAAGAATATGGAACTGCGCCACCGTATGACCATCATCATACGCAACTTCCTTGATTCAAAGGACTTCATCGAGGTGGAAACACCGATACTCATTGGTTCCACACCCGAGGGAGCACGCGACTTCGTAGTGCCGTCACGCATGAACCCAGGACAGTTCTATGCTCTGCCACAAAGTCCGCAGACACTAAAGCAGCTGCTTATGGTGAGCGGATTTGACCGGTATTTCCAGATAGCCAAGTGCTTCCGTGATGAAGACCTGAGAGCTGACCGTCAACCGGAGTTTACACAGATTGACTGTGAGATGAGCTTCGTTGACCAGGAGGATGTCATTTCACTCTTTGAGGATATGGCACGCTGCCTGTTCAAGGAAGTTCGTGGCGTGGAACTCCCAGCCAAGCTCCAGCAAATGACATGGCACGAGGCAATGCGCCGGTTTGGAAGCGACAAGCCTGACCTGAGATTCGGAATGGAATTTGTAGAACTTATGGACGTACTGAAGACTGGCACGTTTGCCGTCTTTGACCAAGCCGAATACATTGGTGGTATCTGTGTGCCAGGATGTGCCAACTACACCCGTAAGCAACTCGACCAACTGACCGACTTCGTCAAGCGCCCACAGGTAGGTGCCAAGGGATTGGTATATATCAAATACAATGAGGATGGCACTGTCAAGTCAAGCATCGACAAGTTCTACACTCCTGACGTCCTACAACAAGTCAAAGAGAAGATGGGAGCTAAAGACGGTGACCTCGTGCTCATCCTAAGTGGCGACAAAACCAACAAGACACGCACCCAGCTGTGTACTCTGCGCCTTGAAATGGGAGACAGGCTCGGCCTGAGGGACAAAAACAAGTTTGAATGTCTGTGGATAGTGGATTTCCCACTCTTCGAGTGGAGTGATGAAGAGCAGCGCCTGATGGCTACTCACCATCCTTTCACAATGCCCAACCCCGACGACATACCACTTCTCGACGAACATCCCGAACAGGTGCGCGCCAAGGCCTATGACTTCGTATGCAATGGCATTGAGGTGGGAGGCGGCAGCTTGCGTATCCACGACGGCAAACTGCAGGAGAAAATGTTCAAGATACTCGGTTTCACACCCGAAAGGGCAATGGCTCAGTTTGGGTTCCTTATCAATGCCTTCAAATATGGCGCACCACCCCACGCCGGCCTGGCCTTTGGCCTTGACCGCTTCGTAAGCATCATGGCAGGACTCGACTCCATACGCGACTGCATAGCCTTCCCCAAGAACAATAGCGGACGCGACGTGATGCTGGATGCACCAGGCGAATTGGACCCGAAACAGCTTGAAGAACTGCAACTTAAGGTTGACTTGTGTCAAGAATAATACATGTTTATAAGAAAATATACGCATAAACTTGCATTATCTGCAAAAAAATGAGTAATTTTGCATCGGAAAATTAATTATATATAATTTTTTCGAGAGAACATTAATTATTTAGAAATTATGGCAGAAAAGAAAACAACAACAAAGGAGGCTGCAGCAAAGAAGACTACAGCAGCAAAGAAAACAACTTGCAAGAAGGCATGCGCAACTAAGACTGTTGCAACTGTAGAGTACAATGCTGAGAACGTAGGATTCAAGGCAGGTGATGTTTATCAGACACTTGCAGCTCAGGGAGCACTCACTGTCAAGGAGATTGCCAAAACCGCAAAGATTACCGAGGACGAAGTGCTTCTTGGTATTGGTTGGCTCTTCAAGGAAGGAAAGATTACATCAGCAGAGGGTAAGTTTGCACTTATCTAATAAGCTGGCAATTTTAGTACATACAAAGCAAGGCCGGCAAATACTATAATGTATGCCGGCCTTCTTTGTTTTTGTTTACACCAATGGCTATATACGACAAACAGATTATTTCAATCCTTGCAAAGAACGGAGATCATGGCATGACTGTCAAGACATTGAGTATGCACATATTCAATCTCAACAACTCATTGTTCTACACACCAGACTTCAATGAAATACACCGCTACGTGCAACAATATCTCACGAGAAACAGCAAGGGTTCACAATCATTGTTCTGTCGTATGGAACAATGGGGAAGATACATGATTAATCCCAACTCTGCCGAGGCAAGACAGTTGGTGATGGAATTTGTCAACGAAGACGACGAATGACACGGGCCGGCACTCCCGCCACAACACTGTATGCCGGCACATCCTTTGTGACCACGGCCCCGGCTGCCACCACAGAATGCCTGCCCACATGTACACCGGCCGTAATCACGGCATTTGCTCCTATCCACACATCATCATCAATGACGATACACGATGTATTGACTCCTTGCTGGTCAATGCGAATGTTTGGATTGTCAAAACCATGATTGAGTGCCGACACAGTGATTCCCTGTGCAAGATTGACATGACTTCCTATACTCACTGGCCCTATCACAGTGGTATGAAGACCAATGCGGCTATGCTCACCTATCACCACATCGCCTACAGCATTATTAATACATGCTCCTGACTCTATCACGCTTTTCTTTCCTATGGCAAACTTTCGGTATGGCGGGGTGTCCATTCTCACCGACCAATAGATATGACTGCTCCATGCACGCTGCTGGTATAAAGGAGCCAACAGCCTGACATACCATCTCGGACGTGTCAGAGTCTGGTTCATGACCAACAGGTCTATACACCTCTTTACCACAGGGCTGCCCTTCATCCATATACGGATGTCATCCTTGTTCATATCACTTGCAATTTGAGTAATACACATCTTCATATAGGGCCAGCAGACGCTCGGCCGTAGCTCTCCAAGAAAACATTGGCGCACGGTTAAGGCCATATTGGGCAATACGTTCATAGAAGTCGCAGTCTTGCTCCAAGCGCAACATCATGTCTGCTATGTTATTGGTGTCAAGCGGATCAACCAAAGCAGCATCAGCACCGGCTATCTCCGGCATTGACGACGTATTGCTTGTGATGACAGGAGTGCCACATGCCATAGCTTCCAACAATGGTATGCCGAAACTCTCTCTGATGGAAGTATATAATAAGGCGAAAGCGGCATTGTATATGGATGCAAGGTCCTTGTTGTCAATATATCCTGCAAGCACGATATTGTCACGCACATATTCAATGTCGTTCAATCGCAATATTTCATCCACACGCTCACGGCTAAGGTCGGCCACAAGCAATTGCCTTTTTATCTTTGACAGTTTTAGATATTTGGCGTAAGCCACAATGGTGCGTTCGGTATTCTTTTTAGGGTCGGTATTTCCAAGGAAGAAGAAAAATCCCTTCTTGCGGATGTATTTGCCGTATCGACAGTCCTTGTCATCTATCGGGCAAAACCATTCATTGTAGCCATTATAAATCATAGCCATCCTCTGACTCGGAATAGACAACTTGTTAATGATATTCTCATATTCATAATTGCTCACTGTGATGATTCTCTTGCATTTGTCGAGTATCTTAGGCACCACCATTCTCCTGTAAAGCCATCCCATATTTTGATATATCGACTTGTTGTTTTTGTCTCTTGGTTCAAGAAAAATAATGTCATGAAGGGTGAGAACCAAGGGGATGTCGCACATCACGGGAGCCGTATTGCTCGTACAATGTAATATATCAACCCCAAGTCTTTTTGCAGCTGATGGCAATGCCCATTGCTCCCAAAGAGGATAAGTAGGACAAGACAATTCAATAATACTGAAATTGCGCTTTTCCTCCACACACCTGTCAGGCCCTGGCTTGACGAATATAAAATACTCATTACGTGTGTCTATTGCCTGAAGATGTCTTATCTCCTGCAATACCACATAGTCCATTCCATGTTTGTTCCTGCGAAAAATGCGCTGAGCTTCTATTCCGATTTTCATTAATGTAATTTGGGATTGTTGGCGGTGCGTACGGGACTCGAACCCGTGACCCCATGCGTGACAGGCATGTATTCTAACCAACTGAACTAACGCACCAAACAAGACGTTAATCAAAAACCTAATAAGAAAACTGGCGGTGCGTACGGGACTCGAACCCGTGACCCCATGCGTGACAGGCATGTATTCTAACCAACTGAACTAACGCACCAGATGTCGTTGTTCCTATTAAGCGGGTGCAAAGGTACGGACTTTTTCGCAAACCACCAAGCCTTTTTTCGAATAATTACAAAAAATATGTTAAAAGCACTGCATTTTGGTACTTTTTCCCATCAAAAAGCCATTCTTTCAGCAGTGCGGAGTGTTCAAAACCGCATTTCATAAACAATTCCAGCGACGAGACATTGTCCTCTGACACTACCGCGAAGAGCTGGTGAAGGTGTATGGTGCGGAGCGAATAAGCCTTGATGGCATCAACCATTTTCAGTCCATATCCCTGTCGGCGGTATTTGCGCCGTGTCACCAATCCAATCTCCGCCCTGTTATGTTGCGGTTCGAAATTTGTGATGTCAACGATTCCCACCACTTCGCCCTGAACATTTTCGGCTATTAGCCTCAACTGTCGGTCGGCATAGATGTCTGACGTGTTATTTGCTATATAGTCATGCAGTAAATATCTCGAATATGGTGCAGTGGTATATCCCACACTCCACAGTTCCATATCATTTTCTATATTATACAGAACATCGAGATCTTCAGGCTCCATTGGCCTTAGCTTTATTTTATCCATATACTTCTTGGGGTGTGATGATTATGTTCAATTGCGGGTGATAAACGCCTATTTTTTTGTTTTCACCGCCTAAGGATGTCATGCTCTTTATCATATCGGCATAGCTCGTCGTGGATGAGTCAAACACCCTGACTGCCTCTCCACAGGGTTTCTCTCTTGTCATTTCACAGTCAAGCCCTCTTTTTAGTGTGATTTTTCGACAGGCATCAAAGACATTATCGTCATCGCCGTCTATCCACCACAAGGGCATGCCATCCTGTGACTTATGTGAGAATCCCAAAGAGAGTCGTGTCTTTTTAGCCATTGTCTTCATCATAGCCATAGCGGCAATACCATAAACGGCAGTTTGCAACATCCATATCAACGGGAATGCCAGATGGGAATAGTGTTTGCGCATAAAGATGAGCATGGCATTATAAAACACATGCACATAGCTGAATGATGACTTCTGTGTGCTTTCGCCCTTATAGTGGATTATGTCGGCAGGCACAAACCAGTTTTGCCATCCTCCCTTGAGCAATCTGTATGAAAGGTCTATATCCTCTCCATACATAAAGAAGTCCTCGTCGAGCAAGCCAACCTCGTCGAGTGCTTTGCGTCTTAATAAAAAGCATGCACCGCTCACCACCTCTATCTTTTGTTCGCTGTCCCAGGGCAACCATCCCATATAGTATTTGCCAAAACGATGATTTCCCGGGTATCTCTTGCATAATCCAAGCATTTTCCAAAGCGAGGTAGCTGGTGACGGAAGGCCTCGTCTCGACTCAGGAGCGAGGGTGCCATTATAATTGCGCATCCTTGCTCCCACCCCTCCTGCATCAGGATGATTGTCAGCAAAATCCAGCATCTGCCTTATTGCGTCTTCAGCAACTATTGTGTCCGGGTTTAGCATAAGCACATATTCACCTTTCGACTGTTTGATGGCTATGTTGTTGGCCTTTGAAAATCCTAAGTTGGACATACTTTCCACAAGACGTATTCCCTTAATCTTAGAAAGATAATCCACCGAACCGTCTCTTGAATGGTTATCGACTACGATTATCTCGCTGTCAATGCCATCTGTGGCTTTCCTTACACTATCTATGCACTGAGCAGTAAAGTACTTGACATTGTAATTGACTATGACTACTGACAGTTTCATTTTTTCTGTGGAATAATGAATGGTATGCAGATTAGCAAGATTATAGACATGTATCCGAACGTTGTATTCAGGAATACGTAGTAAAGCAATGTATTTGCCAGCATTGGCAGCGTTATCATAAGTGTCCTTATATTCGTCCACTTCCTTACTTCATCAATATTGCCTTCTTCTTGTAGCTTATCTACATTCTTTGTCTTAAACAACCGCAAGGCCAATGGTATGGCGACTATCGTCAAAAGTTCCATACTGACGGTTGTCAGAAACTCCTCTTGCTTCAGGCCTGCCATTGTGCCTTCTGGCATAACACCCGTTTCAAACATAATAGCCAATGCCGCCGGCACTGCTATCATAATATATAATAATGTACGCACGATATTAAGTAAGTTGAAAAATTAAACTTTGAATGTCTCATATCATATTGGAGTGCGGTTGAGAATACTGCGCCCAAGGGTGAGTTCATCGGTATATTCCAGTTCGTCACCCACTGATATACCCCTTGCTATCACTGTCACCTTCACTCCGTACGGTGCCAACCGTCGGGATATATAGAAGTTGGTGGTGTCGCCCTCCATTGTTGAGGCCAAAGCGAGAATCACTTCTTTCACATCTTCCACCTCTACCCTCTTCACCAATGAGTCGATCTCCAAATCGGCCGGACCTACTCCATCCATGGGTGATATGACACCGCCAAGCACATGGTATAGTCCCTTGAATTGCTGTGTGGCCTCTACCGCCATGACGTCCTGCACATTCTCAACCACGCATATCATCGATTTGTCGCGCTGGTCGTTTGAGCATATAGGACACAGTTCTGTATCGCTGATATTATGACAACATCTGCATCTTTTTATCTCATGCCTTGCCTGCATCAATGCCTCGGCCAGACTGTCGGTCATCTCCTTGTCCTGCCTAAGTAGATGCAACACCAGCCTGAGCGCTGTCTTTCGGCCTATCCCGGGGAGCTTTGCCATCTCTCCCACCGCCTTGTCCAAAAGGACTGATCCATATTTTATATCCATTTGTTATCTTATTCTATTAACGACAACTCAAGCCATCTCATCGACTTTTCGTCAATCTCATCTTTGAGTGCCACGAGTCTCTTCGACTTTTCTGTAATGTCGGCCACGGACAGCTGACCGCTGCAAAGGTCTTCCTCGATCTTTTTCTCTTCAGTTTCAAGACTGGCTATGTCAGTCTCTAACTGTTCCATCTCAAGTCTTTCCTTGTATGTCAGTTTGCGTGGTTTGTCGCTATTCTGTTTCTTCTCACGTTTTGCTTTCTGGGATGTCACGGGTTCTGCCTCGGATTTTGCCTTCAGTGCGCTCCATTGCCTGTACTGGGTATAGTTGCCCGGAAAGTCCTGGATATCACCCTGCCCCTTAAACACGAGCAGGTGATCCACCACCTTGTCCATAAAATATCTATCGTGACTGACTACTATTACACATCCCGGGAAGTCTTGCAGATATTCCTCGAGTATCTGCAGCGTGACAATATCGAGGTCATTGGTGGGCTCGTCAAGCACGAGAAAGTTTGGATTGCGCATCAGCACGGTGCAGAGATATAGTTTTCGTTTTTCGCCTCCACTGAGTTTATATACATAGTTGTGCTGCTGTTCTGGAGTGAAAAGGAAATACTGCAACATCTGTGATGCTGTCAGGTGCTTTCCTCCGCCTACATCAATATAGTCGGCAATGTCTGTAATGACGTCAATAACCTTCTTTTGCTCGTCAAATTTCAACCCTTCCTGCGAGAAATATCCGAATCTAACTGTTTCCCCTACGTCAATATGTCCACTGTCGGGCATCACCTCACCGAGTAGCATTTTGATGAATGTCGATTTTCCGGTACCGTTATTTCCCACAATACCCATCTTTTCATACCGGCTAAAGTTGTAATAGAAGTCACGTGTGATGACAAGATTGTCAAAAGCCTTTGATATATATTGGCATTCAAATATCTTCGAGCCGATATACACGTTTTTTGATTTCAGTCTTATCTGCCTTTCCTCTATTCTCTGCTTTGCCACCTTCTCCAGTTCATAGAATGCATCTTCCCTGTATCTGGCTTTGTGTCCACGTGCCTGGGGCTGTCTGCGCATCCAGTCGAGTTCGGTGCGGTATAAATTGTTTGCCCTTGCTATCTCGGCTCGCCTGTTGTCTATCCTCTCTTGTCTTTTCTCAAGATAATAGGCATAATTACCTCGATATGTATATGTGGTGCGGTCATCAAGTTCCACTATCACCGTACACACCCTGTCAAGGAAGAACCTGTCATGTGTCACCATGAGCAACGTTTTGTTTCCTCTTGACAGATATCCCTCCAGCCATTCTATCATTTCAAGGTCGAGATGATTGGTGGGCTCATCGAGGATGAGTAGGTCGGGTTCCGTTATAAGCACATTGGCAAGAGCAACCCTCTTTTGCTGTCCGCCGCTCAACTGCCCCATAGGCTGACTCAGGTCGCGTATCTTGAGTTGTGTCAGCACTTGTTTTGCCTTTAGCACTTTCTCTTCTTCTCCCTGATGGTTGAAGCATGCGTCAAGTACTGTGTCATCTGGTTTAAAATATGGCGTCTGTTCGAGTATTCCAACTTTGATGTCCTTTCTGAAGATTATTGAACCGGAGTCTGGTGTGTCCTTACCGGCAATGAGCGAAAGCAATGTCGATTTTCCTGTGCCATTTTTCGCTATCAGTCCCACTCTCTGGCCTTGTGCCACGGATAAACTGATATTCTCAAACAGCACCAGTGCGCCAAACGACTTTGTCAGGTTTTGTATGTCTAAAAAAGGTATTTCTGCCATTTTCACCTTTATTACTTATTCATAGTTTCCAGTTCCTTGTTGATTGCCTCAATATAATCAAGGACATCCTCTTTTCCCTGTTTGTTCTCGCTTGATGTGACAAACATCCTGGGTATTTCCTCCCATGTCTCGCTGAGTTTCCTCTCATAGGCCTCCTTATTTGCCCTTACCTTCGCCACATTCAGTTTATCGGCTTTGGTGAAGACTATTGAGAAGGGCACACTGCTCTCCCCTAACCAGTTGATAAAGTCAAGGTCAATTGCCTGTGGTTCGAGTCTGATATCTACAAGGACAAACACGTTGACCAACTGCTCTCTCTGCAATATGTATCCACGTATCATCTGGTCGAGTTTCTTCACTTCGGTCTTTGACCTCTTGGCATATCCATATCCAGGGAGGTCCACAAGATACCACTCCTTATTGATGATAAAATGATTGATAAGCATCGTCTTACCTGGTGTAGCCGAGGTCTTTGCAAGTTTCTTGTTATTGCAAAGCATATTTATAAGACTTGACTTACCCACGTTTGACCTGCCTATGAATGCATATTCCGGCTTGGTGTCTTTGGGACACATTGCCACAGTTGGTGCACTAAGTGAAAATTCCGCGTTTTTTACAATCATATAGTTGTGCTTATATTTATTACGGCGGCAAAGGTACGAATTTATTCTGAATTGTGCAAAATATTACATATAACGAAACATAACTTTTCATAAAATCACCCATTCGTGCATTAAAACCTGTTAAATCATGTTCCAAAACATAATTAATATTTGTAATAACCGAATTTTATATTTACCTTTGCAGTGCACAACTAGTAATTTTAATCTATATTTATCATTTTCCTATCGGAAAGTGCCGATCTGTGAAGACCGGCACTTTTTTGTTGTTTCCTTTTTATTTACATATTTTACATCTGTCTCTTATGCAGCGTGCTCCAGAGCTCAGTACACTCTTGGACCAAAGATTTTCGTTCCCACTCTCACCATTGTGCTTCCACAATCCACGGCGATGGGATAATCATCACTCATACCCCACGAGCGTTCACAGAAGTAATCGTCATCGGCAAAGTATTTTGACTTGACCTCATCAAAGAAATCGCGTGCAGTGGCAAACTCTCGCGTCAGCTGTGCCTTATCATCCACATTCGACGCCATCATCATCAGTCCACAAATCCTTACATTTTTCATCTCACGCCATCCCCCGCTATTGAGCAGTTCACGGCATTCATCGAGTGTCAGTCCATACTTTGTGGATTCCTCTGCAATATGTAGCTCAAGCAATACGTCTATCGTTCTGTCATTCTTGGCAGCCTGTTTCTGTATCTCCTTGAGCAATCGGAGTGAATCCACTGCGTCTATCATTGATATATATGGAGCGATATACTTGACCTTGTTGGTCTGAAGATGTCCTATAAAATGCCATTTGATGTCTTTGGGCAGCTCGACTGCCTTTTTCGACAATTCTTGTTCATGACTCTCGCCAAATATGCGTTGGCCCTGCTCGTATGCCTGCAATATATATTCATTAGGGTGATATTTGCTCACCGCCACAAGCTTCACATGCTGTGGCAGTGAGTCTATCACCTCTTTTAGGTTGCCTTTTACATCATAATCCACCATTTCGGTCTCTCCTCCTTAATCGTTTATTGCTGCTGTTCGTATTCGGGTTTGTCTTCCTTTTCTGGCTTTTTGTATTCAAAGACATCCATGATTGTGGTCTCTGTGACATTATTGATTTGATAGTCAATCATGGTGCCACCCATCACCTCATCGATATTCTTCACCGCTGAATTGATATTGCCGGCATTGACAAGATAATACACTGCTGTCTTTTTCTCTTTGTCTGTCTTTTCGTCAATGGTGATAAATGACAGCTTTGTCTTATACCACTTGTCTGCTAAGTCTGAGTCTGCAAAGAATATTTCCTTGTAATTGGCTATCTTGAGGTCAACGAGTTCCAGTTCTCCACTGACATACACTGACATTTCTTCCATTATCCTCTTTTCCGCCTCACTGAAACTGAGTGCATCCACGGTATATATCTCCACAACTTTCTTGGGCATACCGTCTTCCATTGTCTTTTCGTAACGTACTTTACATTCAAACCAAATTGCTGTTCTACTTCTCATAATTGTCTTTTTATAGTTTAAATAATGTTATTTTTGTATTCCTTTCTTTGATGTTGTCTTTTTCTTCTGCTCTGTCACTTTCTCAATAATCTGCGTGGCAATAAGCTGGCTTTTCGTTGGGTTGAGGTTTGCCTCGGCGCCAAGTTTTGCCTGTATATCAGCCAATTCAGCAAAAGTCTGCTTACTTGCAGCCATAAAGTTTTTCTCGCTTGCCCCCATGTGTTCGGCATCATATATCTTCGACAGCACCCTATCGGCTTCCCTTTCAAATTTCTTTCTGAATATCTCTTCGTTCTTCTTCTCATATTCCTCCATTTGCTTGCGCTTCTCCGGAGGCATTCGTACAAAGGAGTCACCACTGATAACTCCCAACTCCGTCAATGGGTCAAACCCGTCGTCAAGAAGGTCATCGGTTGACTGTCGGGGAGCTGGCTTTACATATTCCATATCATTTTGTTCTGGTGTCAACCCAAAATAGACTCCCACTATGAACAGTGCTGCCACAAGTGCCGCCACTGTTGTCAGGAACGAACGTCTTGCCGCCTTAAGCCTCGTCAGACTCTCACGCATTGCCTCAACACTATTATACCTGTCCTCCGGTATTGCAGCTGTGGCTTTTTTCACAAGACGATTGTATTCGTATGGCAGGTCGCTTGATGAAAAGAGCCATTCTATGAACTTTCCAATGGCATATACCTCACTGCGTTCATCAACACTGCCCCCTTCCAACACTTCCGGTGCCACATAAGCCAACATATCCCCATAAAGTGCTTTTTGGTCTGAAAGGTTTAAATAGTACGACCCATGCGACAGTAGCATCAACTTGTTGTCACCCATCCTTGCAAACACATTGTCCGGGGAGTAGCAAAGATGATATACACCTTTTTTATTAATGTATATGGCAGCTTCGAGCAACTGCTCCACCACTGTCTCCACAAAATTCTTTCTGCCTACGAGCGACGGAGTCTCAAAAAGCAGACGTGAAAAAGATATGTACCGACCGTTTTCCACTCTCAATGAGCATACCTCACCATTGTTGATTTTGCCAATCTCAAAATGTAGCTGATTAGGCGAGGACATGGTTGGATTGGCATCACACTCCTTCTTTACATCCTCAAGGAAAAGGATATTGTCCGACAAATGCTTACGCAAGTCAACAACATTACAATACTTGCCATTGACCTGCTTTTTGTGATAAAATCCTATGGGCAGCAGAGAGCCCTTGGACAATAGCGGGTTGTTCTGTGACAACATTTCATCGTAGTTCATTACTATGCTCTTTTGAATAATTATTTTGCAAAATTACTGCTTTTAGATGAAAAATCGGCATTATTGATGAAAAATTATGTTAATCTACAATATTTACCGCCAATTATTTTGATATTTGTACAAAAAACACTACCTTTGCATCCAAAAAATAAGAAATAATAGAAAATGCCGGAAATATCAGTTCGCGGTTTGGAGATGCCGGAGTCACCCATCAGGAAGCTCGCACCTCTGGCCGCCGCAGCAAAAAAACGCGGTACAAAAGTGTACCATCTCAACATTGGACAGCCAGACCTGCCCACTCCCCAAGTTGGTCTTGACGCTCTCAAGCACATAGACCGCAACATACTTGAGTATTCCCCTTCACAGGGCTATTTGAGCTATAGGGAAAAACTAGTTGACTACTACAAGAAGTACAACATCAATGTCACCGCCGACGACATCATCATCACGTCGGGAGGCAGTGAGGCTGTACTTTTTGCCTTTATGTCATGCCTCAACCCGGGCGACGAGATTATCGTGCCCGAACCTGCATACGCCAACTACATGGCTTTTGCGATATCGGCAGGAGCAAAGATACGCACCATAGCCACCACCATTGAGGAGGGATTCTCTCTGCCTAAGGTTGAAAAGTTTGAGGAGCTAATCAACGACCGCACACGCGCCATTATGATTTGCAACCCCAACAACCCCACAGGCTACCTTTACACTCGCCGCGAAATGAACCAAATCCGCGACCTTGTGAAGAAGTACGACCTCTACCTCTTTTCTGATGAAGTATATCGTGAATATATTTATACCGGCTCACCATATATCAGCGCCTGCCACCTTGAAGGAATACAACAGAATGTCATTCTTATTGACTCTGTATCAAAGCGTTACTCAGAGTGCGGCATACGCATTGGTGCCCTCATCACCAAAAATCAGGAAGTACGGAAGGCTGTCATGAAATTCTGTCAGGCACGCTTGTCTCCACCACTCATCGGCCAGATTGTGGCGGAAGCCTCACTTGATACACCTGAAGAATACTTGCGCGACGTCTATGACGAATATGTTGAAAGGCGCAAATGCCTCATAGACGGTCTCAACCGTATTCCAGGCGTCTATTCACCCATTCCCATGGGGGCTTTCTATACAGTGGCTAAACTGCCGGTGGACGATAGCGAGAAATTCTGCCGGTGGTGTCTTGCCGAATTTGAATATGAAGGTGAAACTGTCATGATGGCTCCCGCATCAGGATTTTACACCACACCGGGGGCAGGCTACAATCAGGTACGTATCGCATACGTATTAAAAAAGGAAGACCTCAGCCGTGCACTTGTAGTGCTTCAAAAGGCATTGGAAGCCTATCCAGGAAGAGTTAATGAGTGATGAACATTTCATATTTCATTGCAAGGAAAATATACAGTGACAAGGGCGACCGACGTAAGGTTAGCCGCCCTGCCATTCATATAGCCACCGCCGGAGTGGCTATAGGTCTTACTGTAATGATACTCACCGTGACGGTTGTGCTTGGATTCAAGCATACCATACGTGACAAGGTCATTGGGTTCGGTGGACACATACAGGTCGAAAACTTCCTCACCATGCAAAGTTCCGACCCATATCCCATCTGTATCAATGACAGCATGTTGCACGTGCTGCGCTCCATTGACGGCGTAACCCACGTTCAACGCTTTGCACTCACCCAAGGCATACTCAAAACAGACAGTGAATTTCTCGGCATCAGCTTCAAAGGCATTGCCGACGACTATGACTTGGGATTTTTGCGCTCCAACCTCATTAGCGGCTCCATACCACAGTTCAGCGACAATGCCAACAAGGGTTCATTGCTCGTGTCTAAAGCCACTGCCGACCAAATGCGACTCAATGCAGGAGACAAGATATATGGATATTTCATTTCTGACAGCGGCGTGAAGATGCGGAGGTTCACTGTATCCGGCATTTACCAGACCAACATGAACCAGTTTGACAATGCCATCTGTTTTACCGACCTATATACTTGCCGCAAACTCAACGGATGGGAAGACGGGCAGTGTACGGGAGCCGAATGTAATGTCAATGACCTTCAGAAGATAACAAGTGTCTCCGAACTGTTCAATCAAAAGGTCAACCGCACCACTGACTCCTATGGAGACATCTTCACCTCACAGACCATCTATGAGGCTTATCCGCAGATTTTCTCCTGGCTTGCGCTTCTCGACATTAATGTATGGATAATACTCGGACTGATGATTTGCGTGGCTGGATTCACCATGATTTCAGGACTACTTATCATTATCCTTGAACGCACACAGATGATTGGACTACTAAAGGCATTGGGCATGAAAGGCTCTGAGGTGAGAAAAACATTCCTATGGTTTGCTGTCTTCATCATCGGCAAGGGCATCATCATCGGCGACATCATCGCTGCCGCCATCATCATACTCCAGAAGAAGACGGCGTTCATATCTCTCGACCCAACCACATATTATGTCAGCGAGGCACCAGTGGAAATCAATATCACCGCCTTCCTCTTGCTTAATGTCGCCACACTTCTCATCAGTGTCCTTGTGCTTGTAGGTCCAAGTTTCCTTATCTCACACATCCACCCTGCAAAATCCATGAGATACGAATAAAAACATATCCAAATATCCTTTATTTGAGCAATTAATGTTCTAAAATGCAAAAAAAACAGCCTTTTTTTGCATTAATCACAAAAAAATGCACAAAAAGTTTTGGAATGTGCAGAAAAAGATATACCTTTGCACAAAATTTGAATAAATGTGCAAATAATGAATACATTCAACAGCTTCAACAAATACGTTGAAAATAGTATTATCAACAACTGGGACCACGATGCCCTCACAGACTACAAGGGCATTACACTGCAATATCATGACGTGGCACGCAAGATAGAGAAGCTCCATATCATGTTTGAAAACTCAGGGGTTAAACAAGGTGACAAGATTGGACTCTGTGGACGCAACTCAGCCCACTGGGCCGTAGCTTTTTTTGCCACACTGACCTACGGGGCTGTGGCGGTGCCCATACAAAACGAGTTCAAGCCCGAACAGATATACAATATCGTCAACCACAGCGAGTCCAAGCTCTTGTTTGTCGGTGACTATGTGGCCAAGGAGATCAATCCCGACGAGATGCCCAACCTGGAAGGTATTATCAACCTTCCCGACTACTCCCTTATGCTTTCCCGCTCTGAAAATCTCACTTACGCGCGAGAACATCTTAATGAAATATTCGGCCGGAGGTTTCCAAGATGTTTCAGGGCTGAAGATGTCCACTATCATGAAGACCAGGCTGAAGAGCTTGCCATCATCAACTACACATCCGGAACAACAGGCTTTTCCAAGGGTGTCATGCTTCCCTATCGCGCCATTTGGGGCAATCTCGACTTCTGCCTCGATGCCATTGGCACCAAGATAGCCTCCGGAAGCAGCATTCTCAGCATTCTGCCCATGGCTCACATGTATGGCATGCTTGTTGAATTCATATTCCCGTTTGTTCATGGATGCCACCTTTTCTTCCTCACACGTCTGCCGTCACCAGCCATCATAGCCCAGGCTTTTGCCGACATACACCCTTCCATCGTTATCTCTGTTCCTCTTGTCGTTGACAAGATCATACGCAAACACGTCTTTCCTAAAATACAGAATAATAAGATCCGATTGCTATGGAACATGCCTGTCATCAACAGGAAACTCAAGGAGAGGATATGCCAGAACGTATTGGAGGTATTTGGCGGCAACGCTTATGAAGTTGTCACCGGTGGAGCCGCACTCAATCAGGAGATTGAACAATTCCTTAAAAGTATCGACTTCCCCATCACCTCTGGTTATGGAGCCACAGAGTGCGCGCCACTCATCACCTTCAGCGACAAGAGCGACTTCATTCCGGGAAGCTGCGGCACTCCCGTCAAACACATGGAAGTGAAAATCCTAAGCCCTGACCCCGCCAACATACCAGGAGAAATTGTCTCACGCGGGACAAATGTCATGCTTGGTTACTACAAAAACCCTGAAGCCACGGCAGAGGTGCTGGACAAAGACGGATGGTATCATACCGGCGACCTCGCCACAATGTCTGCCGATGGTCATGTCTTTATCCGCGGACGTATCAAGAACATGCTCCTTGGTGCCAACGGACAAAATGTCTATCCAGAGGAAATTGAGGACAAGCTAAACAATATGGCAATGGTGGTGGAAAGCCTTGTCGTACAACGTGGCGACAAGTTTGTCGCACTGGTGGTACCCGACAAAGAGGAGATGCACAGCCTCGGATTCACAGAGTCAGATGTTGAGAACGTCATGGAACAAAATCGCAAGGAACTGAATCTGTTGCTTCCTCCATTCTGCCAGCTCTCTGCTATTGAAATACAGAATGAGGAATTTGCAAAGACTCCCAAAAAAAGTATCAAGAGGTATCTTTATAAATAAGACTGTTATAGAAGTATAAGTATCATGGAATCATTCAATGCAATAATAGAAAAGAGCATTATTGACAACTGGGATCTTGATGCTCTCACCGACTACAAGGGCATCACCCTACAATACCACGATGTTGCACGCAAAATAGAAAAGCTGCATATCATGTTTGAAAACTCAGGAGTGCAACAGGGTGACAAGATTGCCTTATGCGGACGCAACTCTGCCCATTGGGCGGTGGCCTTCCTTGCCACACTCACCTATGGTGCCGTGGCTGTGCCTATACTGCATGAGTTCATGCCAGAGCAGATACACAATATCGTCAACCATAGCGAAGCAAAACTGCTCTTTGTCGGTGACATCGTGGCAACTCAGATAGATGCCACCCAAATGCCGACACTCGAAGGCATCATCAATATCCCAGACTATTCATTGGCAGTCTCACGCACGGACAAGCTCACCTATGCTCGTGAACACCTTAATGAGATGTTCGGACGTAAGTTCCCTAAATATTTCCGTCGCGAACATGTCAAGTATTATCGTGAGAAAAATGGCGATGAGATGGCTCTTATCAACTATACGTCCGGCACCACAGGATTCTCCAAGGGTGTTATGATACCATATCGTGCACTATGGGGCAACTTTGACTTTGCCATGCAAGTATTGGGAAAGAATGTGGTACACCGTGGCGACCGTGTCATCAGCATACTGCCCATGGCTCATATGTATGGTATGGCTTTCGAGTTCATATTCGAGTTTCTTCACGGATGCCATATCTATTATCTTACGCGCATACCTTCTCCGGCCATCATCGCACAGGCTTTTGCCGACGTCAAACCACAGATTATCATCGCCGTGCCGCTCGTTATTGAAAAAATCATCCGCAAGAAGGTGTTCCCCAAATTGCAAACGGGCAAGGTACGCCTTCTGCGCAATCTCCCCATCATCAACAAGAAGGTGGAGGAAAAGATATGCCAGCAAGTACGAAAGGCTTTTGGCGGTGAATTCTATGAGATAATCATTGGTGGAGCTGCCTTCAACCAGGAAGTTGAACAGTTCCTTCACCGCATCGAATTTCCATATACAGTGGGCTATGGCGCCACTGAGTGTGCCCCCATTATCTGCTATAGCGACTACCAGTCGTTTGTGCCCGGCAGTTGCGGTCGCGCGGTGGTGCACATGGAGGTTAAGATTGACAGTCCCGACCCTGCCAATGTACCAGGCGAGATACTTGCCCGCGGCACCAATGTCATGCTCGGCTATTACAAGAATATCGAGGCCACACGTCAGACCATCGACTCTGACGGCTGGTACCACACAGGCGACCTCGGCACTATGGACGCCTATGGCAACGTATTCATCAAGGGACGCTCAAAAAACATGCTCCTTGGACCAAGCGGACAGAATATCTATCCCGAGGAAATTGAAGACAAGCTCAATTCCCTGCCTATGGTGGTGGAAAGTGTTGTCGTACAGCGCGACACACGTCTTGTGGCTCTTGTATATCCCGACTTCGAGGAGGCCAAGTCTCAAGGCATTGCCCGTACAGCCATTGCCGACCTGATGGAGCAAAACCGCATCGAACTCAACCAGCAGCTTCCTGCCTACTGTAAGATCTCGGCCATTGAACTGCGCAATGACGAGTTTGAAAAGACTCCCAAGAAGAGTATCAAGAGATTTATGTATAAATAAAAGAAAAGGTGAAGTCCCGTGGGACTTCACCTTCATTGATTATGCGGAGAGTGAGGGATTCAAACCCCCGATACCCGGAAAGGGTATACCGGATTTCGAGTCCAGCGCATTCGGTCACTCTGCCAACTCTCCTTGGTTTGCGGGTGCAAAGGTAAAAAAAATATTGGAAACTACAAAACGATTTAGCAATTTTAACACAAAATGAATATCATTGACGTCATTTGGCTTGCCATAGCCCTTGCGATGGACTGTTTTTCTGTATCTATAGTTTCTGGAATCATCTCGCGCAGATGGTTGCCGTGGCCTATGTTTCGCATGAGCATCCTCTTCGGGGTATTCCAAGGTCTGATGCCTGTCATAGGATGGGTGGGAATTGCCTATTTCAGCCGTTATCTTGAGGTTGCAGACCATTGGATTGCATTTGGCCTTCTTGCCTTCCTCGGAGGAAGGATGGTCAAGGAGGGACTCGAGAATGAACAAGAGTCACACCTTGACACGACAAGCCTTCACACCCAACTGATGTTGTCCGTGGCCACAAGTATCGATGCCTTGGCTGTTGGCATATCATTTGCCTGTCTTGGATATACCAGTCTGTCTTCTCTCACACTGCCTGTTGTCATCATTGGTGTCGTCTCAACTCTTTTTGCCATTGTCGGACATTATCTTGGCATACATTTTGGTGCTGCCATCTCACGCCGCTTGCGTCCGTCTCTTTTCGGCGGCATTGTCCTCATCATTATCGGCATTAAGATATTGCTCTCACATCTCTTGTCTTAGTCACGGCCATATATGCTGACTATGTCGCTTGGAGTGGTGACAAAGGTGGTTGCACCATGGGACAGCAGAAAGTCCCGGTCGCGAAATCCCCACAACACACTGATACATGGCAACCCCGAGTTCTTGGCTGTGGCTATGTCAACCTCACTGTCGCCTACATAGACTGCATCGTCACTGCCTTCGCCCAATCGCTGCAGGGCTTCCCTGACAGTGTCGGGGGCTGGTTTCCTACGTATGTTTTCATGCTCGCCGATAGCCACTTCCACCGTGTCGGGAAAGAAATGCTGGCATAGCTCTTGTGTGGCGGCAAGAAACTTGTTGCTCACCACTGCTATTCTGCATCCGCTTTGCTTCAGGTCGCGAAGCATCTTATCCACACCGTCGTATGGACGTGTGGTGTCAAGCGAATGATTCATGTAATGCTTGCGAAATGTGTCAAGAACATCATCATATAGGGGATTGTCCTTACCATCTGGTATGGCACGCTCTATCAACTTTCCCACTCCATTTCCCACAAACTGCCTTATTGATTCAACAGGATGCTCTTTCATTTCAAACTGTCGAAGGGCATAGTTGGTACTTGCCGCAAGGTCGTCGAGTGTATTGAGCAATGTACCGTCAAGGTCAAAAATAAACGTTTTATATCTCATAATACTATATCGTATTTTATTATGTGTTTGTTGTCATCTCTTGCTTCGAGTAATCATTTGACTTATCTTTCGATTAAACGACTCGGATTGCAGCAGCTGCTCTATCGTTTTGTGCATTCGATATGACCAATGGTTATAACTGTCTCCGGGTATGTTGATGCGCTCCGCCCGCGGATTGGGATGACGGAGCTCACCATCGACAGCAAGCCAGTCCTGAATGGACAACAGACAGAGCATTGACGGCGAATACAAATGACGTGCCACAATCTCCTCCGCTATGGTTGTCGTCAGTGTCTCCGGAGCCCTTCCCTCTTTCTGAAGCATGGTATGGTAGTAGCGTTGGGCAAGGGTCGTGTTTTCTTGCCACCATAGTCTGAGCGGTGGCATGTCGTGTGTGGAGATGGTGGCTACACTGAGGTATGGGTTGGCCTCAAGATGCGAGAAGTCCTGCCCTTTCTGCTTGGGAAGGGTCTGCACCTCAAGCGACAGTATGCGCAGTGCGTCCAATGTGGGCTGTACGCACTCTGGCAGTAATCCAAGGTCTTCGGATGTGACGAGCATCCTTGTCTTGCTCATGACATACGACAGTTTACGATAAGCCAATGCGCCCCACATCTCATCATGACGCTCATAATAGTAGTCATTATATATTGACATATATGCCTGACGCTCATCAGCGGTAAGCGCATCAAACACCGGTTCTTCAAACGCCCTCACACGCGGATGGTACATGTTATGCCATATTGGGTCTTCGACAAACAGGACATTTGCCACAAGATGACATAGCCCGTCTCGTATCCACACACTGTTTTCGTCGTTCCTTCCGGCAAACGTGTCATATATCTTCCTTTGTGTATCAAAGCCCTCCCGCAGTTCATACAGGCCGTATGGCATTTCACGCAGGAAATTGTTTATGACATAATCGGAATGTATGCCGAAGAAGCGGTCTATCACCCTTCGGTTGATGAATGGGCGTGTCATGAAGTCGTGGCGGAATATCAGTCCACGTGATGTTATCTCAGCAGGTGAATAGGGTATTGATGGCGAGAAATGTCCCAAGAGCCCATCTACCGATGAGCGCGGTGACTCCCAGATACGGAAAAAGCCTAACACATGGTCTATGCGCACAGCTCCAAAATACTGTTCCATTCTCTCCAGACGACGCTGCCACCATCGGCATCCGTCCTTTATCATGACATCCCATTGATACGTGGGAAAGCACCAGTTCTGACCTCTTGCATTTTGCTTGTCGGGCATTGACCCCGACTGCATGGAGAGATTAAACAGGCCTCCCTCACTCCATGCCTCCACACCGTCGGCGCTGACTCCTATCGGTATGTCCGCCATTAGCGTAACATGCTTGTTTCGAGCATATTCTGCCGCTTCTTTCAACTGACAGTGTAATACATACTGAACCCATGATATATAGTCTGCCTCTCGTTGACGAACTATTTTCTCTGCCCTTCTTCGGTCATATCTGGCATCATCCTTCCAGTCGGTGAATCGTGCTGTATGATATTTGTCACGCAATATGCAGAACGCGCAATATGGTGTCAGCCAGTCCTCATTGTCTTTCTTAAACCTTGAAAAGTTCTCATCATGGCGCAACTCATTCTCCCGGTCTGCATACAACTGGCGAAGATATTCATCCTTCACACGGTTGACAGCCTCATAGTCGGTGTATGACAGGTGGTTGAGTTCTGAGCGACGACGGTGATAGTCGGTCATTGACCCGGGATTGGACAGGGTTCCCGCAGCTTCAAGGTCAACATACTGAGGATGAAGTGCATTGACGGAGATGGTGTTGTAGGGATAGGAGTCATTCCAGTTGTGCTGCATGGTCGTGTCATTGACTGGCAATAGTTGTATCACTCTCATGCCCGTGACTGCCAACCAGTCCACCATGCGTTTCAGGTCGCCAAAATCTCCCACTCCACATGAATGTTCGCTCCTGAGGGAGAATACCGGCACCACAACGCCGGCACATCTGAAGACTCTCTCATTGCAATGCAACAACCCGCCGTCAACGACTCTCACTTCCCCGTCGGACATACGTACAAAGTCTGCATACCGGTCGTCGCCGTCTTCCCATTCTTCCAGTAAATGGGTGTCATCGTCAACTACCACATATTTATATTTTATAGGCTCACGGATCATCTCCACATTGATGGATATTGTCCACACCGACTGACCGGCATACTCCATAGGGACATAGCGCGACGGCGACCAGTCGCCCAAGGCGGGATGACTGCCACAAAGAGCCAGGCTCTTGCCCTTTGCTATCTGAGGTGCCATCACCCTGAACACCGCGGTATGACGAAAGGTGGGAAGCGCCACGGGGGCCTCCGTCTCATATTCGATGCCTTCACTGTTGGCGTATAGCAGGGTGTACAGATGGTTGACCGTTGGCGTGTCACGCCATTGGTCGTCAAAACGATAGTTCAGCGACGAGTTGCATCCTATCATCCTCGGCACGAGAGTCCACTCACGCCGCAACACGTAGCCGTCTTCCGCCTCTATCTGATAATGATAGGTGAAGCTGGCTATGCGGCGATGACGCGACTCCATCGCTGCCGTCTCGACTGACCAATGCTCACCGTCGAGGGTGGTCATCTGAATATCTTGACGACTACTTCCGCCATCGGAGCTTCTGTATGTCAGCACCACATGTACACTCTCGCCCCATGCCGTGCGGTAGTTGACTGTAAAGTTCAGTTTCATTATACCTTCTTTTTTGAGTTCTCTTCTGCAAAGGTATGAAAAAGATTATTAAATACAAAATAAAAATGCTGAAACATTCTCTTTTTTCATAAAAAAGCACTAACTTTGCCGCGAAATTGAGAAAAAGACATAAAAATGACAAACAAAATACTGGTAAAATGAAAAAAGTTAATGCCAAGATTTATCTATATGCAGCTGCCATTATGCTGCTGCTGACTGGAGGTTTCACCTATTATTATTTGTTCTCCGACTTCTCGCGGTCCGACAAAGTCGAATACGTTTATATTGACAATGATGACACACAGGACTCAGTGTTTGCCAAACTGCAGGCTATAGCACGACCCATCCCCATGTCCGGACTCTCCACCATGGCTCGCCACTGCAAATATTCAGAAAAGATAAGGACCGGCCGATACGCCATCTCGCCCAACGAAGGTGCATTCACCGTGTTCAGACATATCAAAAACGGCGTGCAGTCATCCCTGTCCGTCACCATCCCCGAGGCAAGGACTATGGACCGACTGGCAGGTGCCCTTGCCCGCAAACTAATGTTGGACAGCGCTGAAGTGGCATGCAAACTCACTGACTCTGCCTACTGTGCCAGGTGGGGGTATGACACTGCCAGCGTCGCTGCCCTCTTTATCCCAAACACCTATGATATCTATTGGAATGTGAGCATGGACAGGCTTATGGAGAGAATGGTCAAGGAAAACAAGCGCTTCTGGAACTTCCAGCGCAGCGAGAAGGCACAGGCCATGGGACTTACCCCTGTTCAAGTGGCCACCATGGCGTCAATCATCGACGAGGAAACAGCCAACAATGGTGAGAAACCGATGATTGCCGGAATGTACTACAACCGCCTACAGGCTGACATGCCACTTCAGGCCGACCCGACAGTCAAGTTCGCACTGAAGGATTTTGCCCTCAAGCGTATTTATCATAAATTGCTCTTGACCGACAGCCCGTACAACACGTACAAGAACACCGGCCTACCTCCAGGTCCCATCAAGATAGCCTCTATTGCCGGCATCGACGCTGTGCTCAATTATGTGCGCCATGACTACCTCTATATGTGCGCCAAGGAGGATTTCTCAGGCACGCACAACTTCGCCAAGACCTACCAGGAACATCTCGCAAATGCAGCAAGATATACAAAAGCTCTTAATGAAAGGGGGATAAAATGATTTTTTCAATGCAATCATTTGCATATTAACAAAATTATGTGTAACTTTGCAGCCGATTTTGAATGATACGAACGAATATTTATATGATGAGTGATAATAATTTCTCTATGTTTGCCGAAATTGACGGCAATATCAATAGTATTATGGAGGAGATCCCAACTCCTGAAGAGGTGATCCTCCTGCCCACCAAAAAGTTTGTTCTCTTCCCGGGAATCCTCTTGCCTATATTGGTCAACAGACGCAAGATGATTTCTCTTGTCAAGAAAGCCGAAAAGGATAATCTCACCATCGGTGTGGTTTGCCAGACCAACCCGGAAGCGGAGGAACCCACATCCGACGACCTGGCATCCATTGGTGTATATGCACGTGTTCTCAAATGTATTGACATGCCAGGCGGCATGACCACTGCCATCATACAAGCGCATAAAAAGTTTAAAGTCGATGATCTCGATTTTGCCCCCGAGGGTATTTGGGCTCATGTGACCACAATTAATGAGACCACCGACTATAAGGACGACCTGGAGTTTTCACAGGCCGTGGATTACCTTAAGAAACTGTCCAAGGAATTTCTCAAGGCCAATGACGATACGCCTAATGAAAGCAATGTGTCGTTGGGCAACCTGACCAATGCGCTGCTCTTCATCAACTTCACGGCATGCAACATGCCATTCACCTTGCAGGACAAACTAAAGCTCATCGAGACAAACGATGCCAAGGAACGACTTTTCCATACCATATACCTGCTCGACAAACAGTTGCAGCTCGTCAAAATCAACAATAGGATCAGGGAAAAGACACACGGTGACCTCGACCAGCAACAACGCAAATACTTCCTCCAGCAACAGATAAAAAACTTACAGGAGGAAATGGGTATGCACCAGGAGGTATCTCCTGAGAAAATCAAACTGCAGGAAAAGGCCAAAGCCAAGAGATGGTCTCGGGAGATACAACAACTCTTCAAGAGCGAAATGGAGAAACTGGACCAGATCAACCCGCAGAGTGCCGACTATAACGTGCAACTCTCATACCTCCAGACTCTCGTCTCTTTGCCTTGGAATGAATACACCTTCGACGACACTAATATCCAAAGGGCGGAAAGGGTGCTCAATCGCGACCACTATGCCATGGAAAAAGCCAAGGAGAGAATACTCGAGTACATCGCAGTCCTGAGCCTCAAGAAAGACCCGCAGGCTCCCATCATCTGCCTCTATGGCCCTCCAGGAGTGGGAAAGACATCCCTCGGCAAGTCGGTCGCCGAGTCATTACGCAGAAAATATGTAAGGGTGTCGCTCGGAGGCGTCCACGACGAGTCTGAGATACGCGGACACCGCCGCACTTACGTTGGCGCCATGCCCGGACGTATCATCAAGGGAATGCAGAAAGCCGGTTCATCCAATCCGGTCTTCATCCTTGACGAGATAGACAAGGTGACTCAAAACAACTACAACGGCGATCCGGCGTCGGCTCTTCTGGAAGTGCTCGACCCTGAGCAAAACAAGGCTTTCCACGACAACTACCTCGACTGCGACTACGACCTGTCGAGGGTGCTCTTCATAGCCACTGCCAACGACCTCACCTCCATACCCAAGCCACTGCTCGACCGTATGGAGATTATCGAACTCAGCGGATATATCACCGAGGAGAAAATAGAAATTGCCAAGCGACATTTCGTACCCAAGGAGAAAACAAGCGTGGGACTGGAAAATACCAAGATCTCATTCAATAAGGCGGCACTTGAGACAATCATTGAGAAATACACCCGTGAAAGCGGTGTCAGACAACTGGAAAAGCAAATCAACAAGGCACTGCGCAAACTGGCTTTCTCTCTTGCCAAGGAGGGCACTCTGCCCGTTGAGAAAATCAAGCCTGCCGACATCGAACAGCTACTCGGCAAACCGCCCTACAACCGGGATATATACCAAGGCAATAAATACGCTGGTGTGGTGACGGGATTGGCATGGACAAGCGTGGGTGGTGAAATTCTCTTTATCGAGACATCACTCAGCAAGGGCAAGGACCACAAACTGACACTGACGGGCAACCTCGGTGACGTGATGAAGGAAAGTGCCGTCCTCGCCCTCGAATATGTCAAGTCTCATTATAAGACTCTCAATATCGACTATCGGATCTTTGACAACTGGAACATACATATCCACGTGCCGGAAGGGGCCACTCCAAAGGACGGACCGTCTGCCGGCATCACCATAGCCACGTCCATC
Organism: Prevotella sp.; assembly: GCA_034101015.1. Lineage (GTDB taxonomy): Bacteria > Bacteroidota > Bacteroidia > Bacteroidales > Bacteroidaceae > Prevotella. The sequence continues at coordinate 29,297 of JAXEKN010000035.1, read as the reverse complement.
GCCTCTGCCCTCACTCAGCGCAAGGTAAGGCAGAACACTGCCATGACTGGCGAGATCACTCTCCGTGGCAAGGTGCTCCCCGTAGGTGGCATCAAGGAGAAGATACTCGCAGCCAAACGGGCGGGCATCACCAATATCTTGCTCTGCAAGGACAATGCCAAGGACATCGAGGAGATACCTGAGATCTATCTCAATGGGGTCAACTTCCACTATGTTGAGAATATCAACGAAGTGTGGGACTTTGCATTGCTCGACAAGAAGGTTGACAATGCCCTCGTCTTTGATGTTGAGGATAATAATGACAATAACAAGAAGGACTAATGATGACATTCCAACTGCTACATACCGATAATGCTTCGGATGCCAGGGTGGGACTGATCACCACTGACCACGGGCAGATAGAGACTCCTATCTTCATGCCCGTGGGCACATGCGGCAGCGTCAAGGGTCTGCACTTCTCCGAACTAAAGCAGCAGGTAAAGGCCCAGATCATCCTCGGCAACACATACCACCTCTACCTCCGTCCCGGACTGGACATACTCCGCAAGGCGGGTGGACTCCATCGCTTCGGCGGATGGGACCGTCCCATCCTCACCGACTCGGGAGGATTTCAGGTCTTCTCGCTCACCGGCATCCGTAAACTGCGCGAGGAGGGATGTGAGTTTCGTTCGCATATTGACGGCTCAAAGCATGTCTTCACTCCTGAGAACGTGATGGACACCCAGCGCATCATCGGCGCGGACATCATGATGGCATTCGACGAGTGCCCTCCTGGCGAAAGCGACTATGACTATGCCAAGAAAAGCCTCGGACTCACACAGCGATGGCTCGACCGCTGCATCAGGCGCTTCAACGAGACGAAACCGCTCTACGGCTATCATCAGGCTCTCTTCCCCATCGTACAGGGATGCAAATACAAGGACCTGCGACAGGAGGCTGCAAAATATGTAGCTGACAAGGGGGCTGAGGGCAACGCCATCGGCGGACTGGCCGTGGGCGAACCGACAGAGGTGATGTATGAGATGGTGGAGGTGGTCAATGAGATTCTTCCGAAGGACAAACCTCGTTATCTCATGGGGGTCGGCACTCCGCAAAACTTGCTTGAAGCCATCGAGCGCGGAGTGGACATGTTCGACTGCGTCATGCCCACACGCAATGGACGCAATGCCATGCTCTTCACCTACGACGGCACTATGAACATGCGCAACAAGAAGTGGGAATACGACTTCTCACCTATCGACCCCGACGGATGCGAGGTTGACCGGTTCTATACCAAGGCCTACCTGCACCATCTGTTCAAGGCTCAGGAACTCCTCGCACTGCAGATTGCCAGCATCCACAACCTCGCCTTCTATCTCCGACTTGTCGGTGATGCACGAAAGCATATCCTGCAGGGTGACTTCGTGGAATGGAAACGTGGGGTCATTGACAATCTTGCAAGAAGGATATAATCCATACATATAGAAATGAAATACAGTAGATTAAGACGATACAGAAGACTGCTGAGACTCCTACGGAGCGTCAGGAAGGCAATGCGTGTGGCCAACCCACTAAGGGTGGTCAACAAGCTCGACAGGTATATTATTGCCAAGTTCATCGGCACATACTTCTATTCTATCGCACTTATTATCTCTATTTCCATCGTCTTCGACGTCAACGAGAACTTGGCGAAGTTCACAACCAACCATGCACCGCTCAGGGCAATCGTCTTTGACTACTATGCCAACTTCGTGCCCTACTTCGCCAACCTCTTCAGCCCGCTTTTCGTCTTCATCGCCGTCATCTTCTTCACTTCCAAATTGGCAGGCAACTCGGAGATCATCGCCATGCTCGCCAGCGGCATGAGCTTCAAGCGGCTCCTCCGGCCGTATATGGTGTCGGCTGCCATCATCTCTGCACTCAACTTCTACCTCGGCTCTTACGTCATACCCAAGGGCACCGTGGTCAGACATGACTTTGAGTCGCTCTATAAAAACAACAAGAAGGTGACATCCGCACAAAACGTGCAACTCCAGGTGGGCAAGGGCGTCATCGCCTACATAGCCCAATACGATGACAAGACCAAGACCGGCTATGGCTTCTCGCTCGACAAGTTTGAGAAGAAGAAACTGATCTTTCACACCACAGCCAACGTCGTGAAATACGACACTATCAGCGACTCGCGCTACCATTGGAAAATGGTCAACTGGAAAACACGCGACCTGCGGGGCATGCGCGAAAAAATCACTTCCGGCATGGAGAAGGACACTCTCATCATGATGGAACCCATGGACCTCGTGTTCAGCAAGGGACAGCAGGAGACATTCACAAGCCCCGAACTGCTACGGTATATATCCAAACAACAGGAACGTGGCTCAAGCAATGTCGTACAGTATGAGGTGGAATACCACAAACGTATAGCATCTTGCTTCGCATCATTCATCCTCACCATCATCGGAGTCAGCCTCAGTTCTAAAAAACGTAAAGGCGGCATGGGAATGTATCTCGGCATCGGTCTCGCCCTGAGCTTCACGTATATCTTGCTGCAGACCATCTGCGCCACATTTGCCATCCAGGCCGACACACCGCCGGTCCTCGCGGCATGGATCCCCAACCTCATCTACTTCGTGATTGCATACCTATGTTATCGCAAGGCTCCAAATTGATTCGGTCCATCATAACCTCACACATCATAAATCCCTTATTATGAAATTTGAAGATACATATTTAAACGACAACATACTGGACGCACTCTACGACATGCACTTCGAGGAGTGTACACCCATCCAGGAGAAGTGCATACCCGAGATTCTCGACTATCACGACCTCATTGGAGTGGCTCAGACTGGCACTGGCAAGACTGCCGCCTATCTGCTGCCCATACTCAGCATGCTCGACGAGGGCGACTACCCAAAGGATGCCATCAACTGCATCATCATGTCACCCACACGCGAACTGGCACAGCAGATTGACCAGGCCATGCAGGGCTTCGGCTACTATCTCGACGGAATCAGCAGCGTCGCCGTATATGGCGGCAACGACGGCTCCCGTTATGACCAGGAGATGAAAAGCCTGCGTATGGGTGCCGACGTGGTCATAGCCACCCCGGGACGGTTGCTCAGCCATATCAAGATGGGCAACGTCGATCTTAGCCGAGTCAGCTTCTTCGTACTCGACGAGGCCGACCGTATGCTCGACATGGGTTTCTACGATGATATCATGACTATCGTCAAGGGACTGCCCGCCGACCGCCAGACCATCATGTTCTCTGCCACCATGCCCGACAAAATCCAGCAATTGGCTCACACCATCCTCTACAAACCAGTGGAGGTCAAGATTGCCGTGAGCAAACCCGCCGAGAAAATACGGCAGTCTGCATATATATGCTATGACACTCAGAAACTCCCCATCCTACGGCATATCTTCAAGAATGTGGAACAGAAACGTATCATCATCTTCTCAGGCAAGAAAGAACGGGTTAAGGAAATCCACCGCGAACTGCGTGGTAGGAATGTCAACTCCTGCTCCATGCACTCCGACCTCACACAACAGGAAAGGGACGAGGTGATGTTCAAGTTCAAAAGCGGACAGAAGGATGTGCTCGTCGCCACGGATATCGTGGCACGTGGCATTGACATCGACGACATACGTATGGTCATCAACTACGATGTACCACACGATGCGGAGGACTACGTACACCGTATCGGACGTACTGCACGTGCCGACCGCGACGGCATTGCCATTACCTTGGTCAACCCAGACGACATATATCGCTTCCAGCAGATCGAACGGTTCCTGGAAAAGGAGGTGGAAAAGACCCCCCTGCCTGAAGGCTTGGGAGACGCACCGGAATACAAGAAGGTGGAAAGACGAAAGGGACCAAGAGGCGGCGGCAGACACAGACACCGCAAAACGTCAGCCAGCAACAAGGGCAAACATGGCAGAAAGCCGAAGGTCACTCACTCAGCTTAGTGAGCATCCATCGCTTGCCTGTGCGCTGGAAGGTTATCTCCATCTCAAAACCATTGGATATGCCCCTGAAAACCAATATCTTCCTGTTGCCTTCAACCCCAGAATGACCATATACTATATTGTATATCATCGACTTGGGCAACTCGGGAGCAAAGGCTGGCCATGTCTCAGGAGTAAGCACGCCTTCCATCATGGCAAAGTCATCATCAGGGTCTGGACCGACAAATTTCACCACTTCGGATATGCTCGACTGCTGATACACCGAATCAACGGCAAACCTCTGGTAAAACTTCAGAAACGAAGCGTTGTGACTCTGTGCCAATGACTTGTTGACAATGGAGTCAAGCATCCACATTCCTCGTTCCCTGTTGAAGATAAACTTCTTCACATAGTTCTTCGACAGGTATATCTTCTCCACCGTCACATGGTCGATGGTAGTGTCCTTGACAGCTGTCAACTGACGCTCATTGTCAAGAATCAGGGTGTAATAACCCTGGTGCATGAAGAAGTGCTCTGTCTTCCACTTATGACGGCTTATAGTGTCGGACTTGCCGAAATTCACCAAAGCAAGGGGCCAACGGGTGCGCTTGAGCTGCAACTGCCTGCTTGCGGCAAAATTAAAGAAGAAGTCATCGAAAAGCTCATCGGCTGACTTCGGCATGGGTGTCTCCGCTATCAGCATCTCCATAGTATCCACCTTGGCAGTATCTACTATGCTGTCAGAGTCGGCAGGGACATCAACCGCCCCCCCTGACTTGTTTCCCGTACAAGAGAACATAATTGCCAACAAGGCAACAATTGCAGTTAAAATTTTCTTCATTTTTCGTATTGGAATGGGTTCCACTCTCAATTTTTCGGCAAAATTACAATTATTTTTTTGAATTATGCAAGTTTTTCCCCATTTTTTTGTACCTTTGCACCAAATTTCTTATTTAAGTCAATATGATACTGGAAAAAATAGACCAACTTCTAAAAGAAGTACAGACAATCAGCGCCACCAACGCTGAGGAAATTGAAGCGCTGAGACTGAAATATCTCAGCAAAAAGGGTGCAGTCACCGCATTGATGGCTGACTTCCGTAACGTGCCCGCCGAACAGAAGAAAGAGGTGGGCATGAAGATTAACGAACTGAAGCAGACCGCACAGGAGCGCATCAACGCCCTCAAGCAACAGTTGGAGACCGCCGACAGCGAGGCTGACATGATTGACCTCACACGCACACCCTACCCCGTGCGCCTCGGCTCACGCCATCCTTTGACCATCGTCACCAACGAGATCATCGACATCTTCTCGCGCATGGGATTTGTCCTTGCCGACGGACCGGAGGTGGAGGACGACCTCCACGTGTTCACCAAGATGAACTTCGCCGCCGACCATCCGGCACGCGACATGCAGGACACCTTCTTCGTAGAGCAGAGTGAAACAGGCGACGTCACTAAGAACATACTCCTACGCTCACACACCAGTTCGGTACAGGCCAGGGTAATGGAAAAGACACAGCCACCCATCCGCATCATCTGCCCCGGGCGCGTCTATCGCAATGAGGCCATCACTGCCCGCGCCCACTGCTTCTTCCATCAGGTGGAAGGTCTTTACATCGACAAGAACGTGTCGTTCACCGACCTCAAGCAGGTGCTTCTCTCATTCGCACGCGAGATGTTCGGAGCCGACACCAAGATACGCCTACGACCCAGCTATTTCCCATTTACAGAACCCAGTGCCGAAATGGACATCTCATGCCATATCTGCGGCGGAAAGGGATGTGGATTCTGCAAGCACACCGGATGGGTGGAGATTCTCGGATGCGGTATGGTTGACCCCAACGTGCTCGAACAGTGCGGCATAGACAGCAAGACCTACACGGGCTATGCCTTCGGCATGGGTGTCGAGAGAATCACCAATCTGAAGTATCGCGTGAGCGACCTTAGAATGTTCTCCGAAAACGACATGAGATTCCTGAAGGAATTTGAGGCAGCAGACTGAAATTTCAGTCTGCTCATACCTAAAAATCTGACTATAGAACAACAAATTTTATAATATTATAATTTTATGTATTTCACATTATTCATCACCGTTATTCTGACGGCTGTTGTACTGGTAGTGGCAGCTTACGCCATCGCGAAGCTCATTGGACCGCGCTCGTACAATCCGGTCAAGGGTGAACCGTTTGAGTGTGGTATCCCGACACGTGGCAGCTCATGGCTTCCCACGCATATCGGATATTACCTCTTCGCCATCCTTTTCCTGATGTTCGACGTCGAGACCATGTTCCTCTATCCATGGGCAGTAGTCGTCAAGCAGTTTGGAACCATGGCTATCTTTAGCATCGGGTTCTTCATGCTTGTATTGGTATTTGGCCTTGCTTACGCATGGCGGAAAGGAGCGTTGGAATGGAAGTAAGGAAACCTGTTATCAAAAGCATTCCCTACGACGAGTTCAAGGACAATGCAAGTTTAGAGAAAATCATCGACGAACTCCACGAGGGTGGATGCAACGTCGTGGTAGGTTCACTCGACCAGGCCATCAACTGGGGACGCAGCAACTCGCTGTGGTCACTGACCTTCGGTACCAGTTGCTGCGGTATTGAGTTTATGTCGGTGGGCTGCGCCCGCTACGACTTCTCGCGCTTTGGATTCGAGGTGACCCGCAACTCCCCGCGCCAGGCTGACCTTATCATGGTGGCCGGCACCATCACTCACAAGATGGCTCCTGCCTTCAAACGTCTGTACGACGAGATGGCTGAACCGAAGTATGTGGTGGCAGTGGGCGGATGCACCATCTCCGGCGGACCGTTCAAGTCCAGCTACAATGTTGTCAAGGGCATTGAGGAGATTGTGCCCGTGGATGTGTATATCCCGGGATGCCCCCCACGTCCGGAGGCTATCCTCTATGGCATGATGCAACTTCAGCGCAAGGTGAAGATTGAGAAGTTCTTCGGTGGTGCCAACCACAAGCAGAATGTCGAGGAGCGACAGCTCGGTCTGTCCAACGAGGCCATCGCTTCCGGATGGAAGAAACCGATGGTTGTCACCGACGTGCCTGAAGACTTTGTAAACACTATTAAAAAGGAACAGGAGGAAGCCAAATGAAACTCGACAACTTAGTATTTGACTTTGACAAGTTTGCCGCAGAAATGGCAAACCTCAAGGAGAAGAAACATTTCGACTACCTCGTCACCATCGTCGGAGAGGACTTCGGAGGCGATGAGGGATTAGGATGTGTGTATATCCTCGAAAACACTGACAACCACGAGCGCACCAGTGTCAAGATGCTGGCCAAGCAGGTGGGCGAGTCTGACTTTGTCATCCCAACCGTGTGTCATCTCTGGAAGGTCGCCGACCTCTTGGAGCGCGAGGTCTTTGACTTCTACGGCATCAAGTTCCTCGACCATCCTGACATGCGCCGTCTATATCTGCGCAATGACTTCAAGGGACACCCCTTCCGCAAGGACTGGCAGTTTGACGACTCCTACTCGCTTGAGGACGACATCGAACCTGACTATACCCTCATTTATCACCTCAACGCCGACGGCAAACTCGTCTGCGAGCAGCGCAAGCTCTTCACCGACGACGAGTATGTCATCAACATCGGTCCGCAGCACCCCTCCACTCACGGTGTGCTCCGACTACAGACCGTCGTGGACGGCGAGACCGTCAAGCGCATCTATCCTCACCTCGGATATATCCACCGCGGCATTGAGAAAATGTGCGAGAGCTATACCTACCCGCAGACTCTTGCCCTCACCGACCGTCTCAACTATCTCTCGGCGATGATGCACCGTCATGCCCTCGTGGGTGTCGTTGAGGAGGCTATGGGTGTGGAGCTCACCGACCGCATCAAGTATGTGCGCACCATTATGGACGAGCTCCAGCGTCTCGACTCTCACCTGCTCTACTGCGGATGTTGTGCTCAGGACCTCGGTGCCCTCACCGCTTTCCTCTATTGCATGCGCGACCGCGAGCACGTGCTCAACGTCATGGAGGAGACCACAGGCGGACGACTCATCCAGAACTACTATAGAATAGGTGGCCTTCAGGATGATATCGACCCCAACTTCATCCAAAACTGCAAGAAGCTGTGCAAGTATCTCCGCCCCATGATCCAGGAGTATATGGATGTCTTCGGTGACAATGTCATCACCCACAACCGCTTCGAGAAGGTGGGTGTCATGGGTCTCGACGACTGCATCAACTATGCTGTCACTGGTCCTGCCGGACGTGCTGCCGGATGGCACAACGACACCCGCAAGCGCCACCCATACGATATGTATAATAAGGTGGAATGGCAGGAGATCACCATGACTGGATGCGACTCTATGGACCGCTATCTCATCCATATCAAGGAGATGTACCAGAGCCTCGACATCATCGAGCAGCTCATCGACAACATTCCCGAGGGTGACTTCTATGTCAAGCAGAAGCCTATCATCAAGGTGCCCGAGGGACAGTGGTACTTCTCTGTCGAGGGTGCCAGCGGCGAGTTTGGAGTCTATATCGACTCAAAGGGCGACAAGAGTCCATGGCGACTGAAGATGCGACCTATGGGTCTCAGTCTCACAGGTGCTCTCGACCCGATGCTGCGCGGACAGAAGATTGCCGACCTCGTGACCACTTGTGCGGCTGTTGACTTCGTTATTCCCGACATTGACAGATAAGGGCTTGAAAATAAAAGTTAAGAATTAAGAAAGACAACTTATATGTTTGATTTTAGTATAGTTACAACATGGATCGACTGCTTCCTGCGCGACACTCTCGGGCTCGGGGACTTCTGGTCGATTCTTATCGAGTGCGTACTGGTGGGCGTGGGCATCCTCTTGGGATATGCCATGCTGGCCATCGTCTTGATATTCATGGAGCGCAAGGTGTGTGCCTACTTCCAGTGCCGTCTCGGCCCGATGCGAGTGGGTCCCTGGGGTATCTTCCAGGTCTTTGCCGACGTGCTGAAGATGCTCATCAAGGAGATCTTCGCTGTCGATAAGGCCGACAAGCTGCTCTATTTCCTTGCTCCTATATTTGTGATTGCCGCTTCCGTTGGCACATTCTCCTTCCTGCCATGGAACAACGGTGCCGTGGTGCTCGACTTCAATGTCGGCATCTTCCTGCTCACCGCTGTTTCCAGTATCGGCGTGGTTGGCGTGTTCCTCGCCGGATGGGGCTCCAACAACAAGTATTCAGTCGTGTCGGCTCTTCGTGGAGCGGTGCAGATGATTTCTTACGAGATGTCGCTATGCCTCTGTCTCATCACTGCCGTCATCCTCACCGGCACCATGCAGATGTCGGGTATCGTCGAGTCACAGACGGGACCATGGAACTGGCTCATCTTCCGTGGCCATATTCCTGCCGTCATCGCCTTCCTCGTGTTCCTCGTGGCTGGTAATGCCGAGGCCAACCGTGGTCCGTTCGACCTCGCCGAGGCTGAGAGCGAGCTGACTGCCGGTTATCACACTGAGTATAGCGGTATGGGCTTCGGCTATTTCTATCTTGCCGAATACCTCAACCTCTTTGTCATCTCTGGCATCGCCACTACGGTGTTCCTCGGTGGATGGGCACCTGTCAATATTGGTATTGAGGCCTTCGACGCCGTGATGAACTATATCCCTGGCATCGTATGGTTCCTTGGCAAGACCTTTGCCATCGTATGGTTGCTGATGTGGATCCGCTGGACCTTCCCACGCCTTCGTATCGACCAGATACTTAAGTTGGAGTGGAAGTATCTCATGCCTCTCTGTCTCATCAACCTCATCCTGATGACTGTTGTTGTGGCATTCGGATGGCACTTCTGATGAAAAATTAAAAAATTAAAGTATTAAAGAATTAAAGTTTTTATGAGCAATACATCATATTTCGGAAGCATTGCCGCCGGTCTGAAGACTCTCGCCACGGGTATGAAGATTACGTGGAAGGAGTATTTCACACCGAAATCGACGGAGCAATATCCCGAAAACCGTAAGACTACCCTCCATGTGGCTGAGCGCCACCGCGGTCGTCTGGTTATGCTCCGCGACGAGAACGGTGCCGTCAAGTGCACGGCATGCACTCTTTGCGAGAAGACATGCCCCAATGGCTCCATCAAGATCAAGACTGAGATGGTGACCACTGAGGACGGCAAGAAGAAGCGCCGCTTGGTTGACTATCAGTACGACCTGGGCGACTGCATGTTCTGCCAGTTGTGCGTCAATGCGTGCAACTTCAACGCTATCAAGTTTACAAATGATTTCGAAAACGCCACGTTCAGCCGTGACGCCCTCGCCCTCCATCTCGACAAGGAGAACTATGAGAGCTCGCTGCCCAACATCCTCGACGGAGGCGCACCCCTCGAAATCGGTAAGTTTAACACCAAAACAAAGTAGGAGCAAGTAAAGATATGGCAAATATTGTAATGTTCGGCATTCTTGCCGTCGTCATCCTCGGTTCGGCTCTCGTCTGCGTGACGACCACCCGAATCATGAGAGCAGCCACCTTCCTGCTGTTCGTACTCTTTGGAGTGGCAGGTCTCTATTTCCTGCTCGACTACACTTATCTTGGCGCAGCACAGATCAGCGTGTATGCCGGTGGCATCACCATGATTTATATCTTCGCCATCCAACTCGTGAGCAAGCGCACCCTTCAGGGTCTCACCGAGCGCATCAAGATCAAGCGCTTTGTGATGGGCGGTCTCCTCTCCCTCGTGGGTCTGGCCACCGTTGTCGCTGTATTCCTTAAGAACCACTTCCTGCAGACTTGGTCTGCCGCTGATGATGTGGAGGTGCCGATGACTGCCATCGGCGAGGCATTGCTTGGCTCTGAGAAGTATCAGTATGTACTTCCCTTCGAGTTCATCTCTGTGTTCCTCTTGGCATGCATCGTGGGTGGTATTGTTGTTGCACGTAAAGAAGAGAAGAATTGATTATGATACCTGTAGAATGTTATTTTGTGCTTAGCGCACTGTTGTTCTTCATCGGCGTCTTCGGCTTCATCACCCGACGCAACCTGATTGCCATGCTCATCTCTGTGGAGCTGGTGCTCAATGCCGTTGACCTGAATTTCGCGGCGTTCAACCGTCTGCTCTACCCCGGTCAGTTTGAGGGCATGTTCATGAGCCTCTTCTCCATTGGTGTCAGCGCGGCCGAGAGTGCTGTGGCTATTGCGATTATCATCAATGTTTACCGCCGCTTCAACAGCGACCAGGTGAACAGTATTGAAAACCTCAAATATTAAGCGATTGGTATATGGATTATAGTTTTGTTTATCTTATACTCATCCTGCCTCTTGTCTCGTTTGTCATTCTGGGACTGGCTGGCATGAAGATGTCGCACAAGGTGGCTGGCCTTATCGGCACTACCTCTTTGGGTATCGTCACCGTTCTGTCGTACATCACGGCATTCAGCTATTTCTTTGCTGACCGCTGCGCCGATGGTGCTTACCCCACCATCGTTCCGTTCAATTTCACATGGTTGCCTCTTGGTGCCTTGCATTTCGACTTGGGCTTTATGATCGACCCCATCTCGGCGATGATGCTCGTGGTCATCTCCACGGTCAGCCTGATGGTGCATATCTATTCATTTGGCTATATGCACGGTGAGAAGGGATTCCAGCGCTACTACGCTTTCCTCTCTCTGTTCACCATGTCCATGCTCGGTCTTGTCGTGGCCACCAACATCTTCCAGATGTACCTGTTCTGGGAACTTGTGGGTGTGAGCTCTTACCTTCTCATTGGATTCTATTATCCTCTGCATGCTGCTGTGGCTGCATCCAAGAAGGCGTTCATCGTCACTCGCTTTGCCGACTTGTTCTTCCTCATCGGTATCCTGATCTTCGGCTATTACACACAGTCGTTCTCGTTCTCCTTTGTCGAGAACCTTCAGATGGCTGAGGGCTGCACTCCCTTCCTGCCTGTTGACACTGCCAAGGCTGTTGCCGCCGGTGGGTTCATACTGCCCACCGCCCTTGTGCTGATGTTCATCGGTGGTGCCGGTAAGTCTGCCATGTTCCCTCTCCATATCTGGTTGCCTGATGCTATGGAGGGTCCCACTCCTGTCAGTGCGCTCATCCATGCCGCCACGATGGTTGTGGCTGGTGTGTTCCAGATAGCGCGTCTCTTCCCCTTGTGGATTGAGTATGCTCCAGGTCAGATGAGCATTGTGGTATGGGTGGGTGTGTTCACCGCATTCTATGCTGCTGCCGTGGCTTGCGCCCAAAGCGACATCAAGCGTGTGCTTGCCTTCTCCACCATCTCCCAGATTGCCTTTATGATGGTGGCTCTCGGTGTGTGCATGCCAGGTCATCACGAGGTCATCGACGCTCATGGCTCTTTGGGTTATATGGCTTCTATGTTCCACCTCTTCACTCATGCCATGTTCAAGGCTTGTCTGTTCCTCGGTGCGGGATGTATCATCCATGCCGTCCACAGCAATGAGATGTCGGCAATGGGCGGTCTGCGCAAGTATATGCCTGTCACCCACATCACGTTCCTCATCTCTTGCCTTGCCATCGCCGGTATTCCCTTCTTCTCGGGATTCAGCTCTAAGGACGAGATTATCACCGCCTGCTTCCAGTACAGTCCCCTCGTGGGTTGGATTATGACGGGCGTGGCTGCCATGACGGCATTCTATATGTTCCGTCTCTACTACGGCATCTTCTGGGGCACTGAGAACAAGGAGCTCCACGCTCACCACGAGCCTCATGAGGCTCCTCTGACGATGACCATTCCTCTCATCGTGCTGTGTGTCATCACTGTGGGTGTTGGTATCTATACCACTATCGCTGGATTCACTGGCATGGAAGGCAGCTTCGGTAGCTTTGTCACCGCCAACGGTCGTGACTATACCATCCACTTTGACCTCCAGGTGGCTGCAACCTCTACGGTCATTGCCATCCTGAGCATCTGTCTCGCCACATATATATATAAAGGTGAGCAGCAGCCCATCGCCGACCGTCTGTATCGCATGTTCCCCAAGCTTCACCGCGCGGCCTACAAGCGTTTCTATATGGACGAGGTGTATATGTTTGTGACTCACAAGATTATCTTCCGCTGCGTTTCCACTCCTATCGCATGGTTCGACCGCCACGTCATCGACGGCACATTCGACTTCATGGCCTGGGGTGCCAACGAGGCTGGTGAGTCCATACGTCCATGGCAGAGCGGCGACGTGCGTCAGTATGCTGTATGGTTCCTCACGGGTGCCATCGCTCTCACGCTCATCCTGCTGGCATTATAATCGGAAACTCATACACTAAAAAAACAAAGAATAGAAATGAGTATATTAACATTATTCGTAGTAATACCTGTACTGATGCTTTTGGGCCTGTGGCTCTCTCGCAATCTCAATCAGGTTCGTGGAGTGATGGTGGCTGGCTCGTCTTGCCTTCTCGTCCTCTCCATTTGGCTGACCATTGCCTTTATCCAGGCACGTCAGGCTGGCGACACGTCCGAGATGCTGTTCACCTACAGCACTCCGTGGTTCCGCCCGCTCAATATAGCCTACTCTGTAGGTGTTGACGGCATATCGGTGGTGATGTTGCTTCTTTCGGCCATCATCGTATTTACCGGCACCTTTGCCTCATGGCAACTAAAGCCCATGACCAAGGAGTATTTCCTTTGGTTCACCCTCCTTTCCACTGGTGTGTTCGGATTCTTCATCTGCACCGACCTTTTCACCATGTTCATGTTCTATGAGGTGGCTCTTATCCCGATGTATCTTCTCATCGGTGTGTGGGGCAGCGGCAAGAAGGAATATGCAGCGATGAAACTGACATTGATGCTTATGGGTGGCTCTGCCCTTCTCATCATCGGCATTCTTGGCATCTACTTCTTCAGTGGTGCCACGACGATGAATGTCAACGAGATTGCTGCCATGCACAATATCGACCCTGAGGTGCAGAAGGTGTTCTTCCCGTTCATCTTCATCGGATTCGGTGTCCTTGGAGCTATGTTCCCGTTCCACACTTGGTCGCCCGACGGTCATGCCTCGGCGCCTACTGCTGTGTCGATGCTCCACGCCGGTGTGCTGATGAAGCTCGGTGGATATGGCTGTTTCCGTGTGGCTATGTACCTCTTGCCTGAGGCTGCCAATGAGCTGGCATGGATCTTCCTCGTGCTCACCACGATCTCTGTGGTCTATGGTGCTCTCTCCGCATGTGTCCAGACCGACCTCAAGTATATCAACGCCTATTCATCTGTGTCCCACTGCGGACTGGTGCTCTTCGCACTTCTGATGATGACCAAGACGGCTTGTACGGGTGCTATCCTACAGATGCTCTCCCACGGTCTGATGACGGCTCTTTTCTTTGCCCTCATCGGTATGATCTACGGCCGCACACACACACGTGACGTGCGTCGCCTGGGTGGACTGATGAAGATTATGCCTTTCCTCTCTGTTGGTTATGTCATTGCCGGTCTTGCCAACCTTGGTCTTCCCGGATTCTCTGGCTTCATTGCTGAGATGACCATCTTCGTGGGCTCGTTTGAGAATCCCGGCACATTCCATAGCGCATGCACCATCATCGCCTGCTGCTCTATCGTCGTCACCGCTGTCTATATCCTGCGTGTTGTCGGCAAGATTCTCTTCCAGCAGGTGGCTGACCCACATTATCTTGAACTGACCGACGCCACTTGGGACGAGCGCTTCTCCGTATGCTGTCTCATCGCTTGTGTGGCTGGACTTGGTCTTGCTCCTATGTGGGCAAGCAATGTCATCGAGAACGGTGTGGCTCCTATCATTAACGTATTAAGTCAAAACATCTAATCAGTAGGATAAACAATGAATTACAGTCAGTTTTTCAACATGATACCCGAGGCCACTCTCATGCTTGGCCTTGTGATAGTCTTTCTCGCCGACCTTATCTTCAAGGGCGAAAGAAAGCATTGCTATACCAGCCTGCTGATGTATGTGGCTCTCCTGGCTCAGACCGTCGTTTGCTTCACGGCGGCTCCTGCCGAGGCTTTCTCCGGTCTTTACGAGGCGTCGGCTGCATGCCAGGCTATGAAGGGCATCCTCACGGCGGGCACGTTCATCGTGGTCGTGATGGCTCAGTCATGGCTTGTCCAGGAGGATGTGAAAAGAGTGAGCGGCGAGTTCTACACCCTCACCCTCTCCACTCTCCTTGGTATGTACATGATGATGTCTTCCGGACATTTCCTCATGTTCTTCCTTGGTCTTGAGATGGCTTCTGTGCCCATGGCTTGCATGGTGGCTCTCAACAAGTATCGTCAGGAGTCTGCCGAGGCTGCTGCCAAGTTCATCCTCACCGCCACGTTCTCAAGCGGTGTGATGCTCTTCGGCATCTCATTCCTCTATGCTGCCACCGGCACTCTCTACTTCGCTGATGCTGTTGCCGCCGTCACTGCTTCTCCATTGGTCATCATGGGCTTGGTGTTCTTCTTCAGTGGTCTGGGCTTCAAGATTTCTCTTGTGCCCTTCCATTTCTGGACTGCCGACACTTATCAGGGTGCGCCCACGGCTGTCACCGGTTATCTCAGTGTCATCTCAAAGGGTGCCGCCACATTCACTCTGATGGCCATCCTCATGAAGGTGTTCGCCCCTGTCGTGGAGTATTATGAGTATCTGCTTTATATCGTCATCGTTCTGACCATCACCATTGGCAACCTCTTTGCCATACGTCAGTCGGAGCTAAAGCGATTCATGGCGTTCAGCTCCATCTCCCAGGCTGGTTACATCATGTTGGCTGCCATTGGAAGCAATGCCATGGCTGTCTCTTCACTGATGTACTATGTGATGGTATATGTAGTGGCAAACATGTCGGTGTTCACCGTCATCAATGTTGTGGAGACTCGCGGTGGCGGCAACACCAAGATGTCATGCTATAATGGATTGTATCAGTCCAACCCCAAACTGGCCTTCCTCATGACGTTGGCTCTCTTCTCATTGGCTGGTATTCCTCCATTCGCAGGTATGTTCTCGAAGTTCTTCGTCTTCATGGCTGCCGCACAGCAGGGGTCCTTCCTTGCCTACTTTGTGGTCTTCATCGCCTTGGTCAACACGGTAGTCAGTCTCTACTACTACCTGCTTATCGTCAAGGCCATGTACATCCAGCCCAACGAGAGTCCGCTGCCCACCTTCCAGAGCGATTTCAACAGCAAGTTGGCTCTTGCCATCTGTACTGCCGGTATCGTCCTCTTCGGTGTATGCAGCTGCATCTACGACTATCTCACTCTTGTAGCTTGCTAATCTCCTGTTGACAAGTTACAAGTAAAGTACAATAACAAAACCCCACGGATTTGTCCGTGGGGTTTTATTATTTTCGAAGTAAAAAACTGTGCGGATGCCTCTGGGAGCGTGGGCGTCTCGCCCGCGTGTTGCGGATAAAGCATATATCTTTCCCCCGGGATGATTGTGAGACAATTTGAGTAGAGGAATAAAGCATTAAAAATCCCCGGTTCGTTTTTCCGAACCGGGGATTTATATTTGAATCAGTCATGCATTTAGTTAAATGCTGGAATCTCGAACCACTTCACGTAGCAGAAATCCTGACGGTGAGGCAGCTCAGCGTTCTTGGGATACATACGCACGGCAGTCTTGTAGTTGCCGGCGGTGCTCATCTCAAGCTTGCCCTCGAAGGTAAAGTTGTTACCCTCGTGTCCAACCACCTCAAGCGGACGAACGCTGCTGATGCGCTCCTCGCCGTTCTCGTCGGTGTGTACGCTGACAATCTCCAGACCGACAGCATCGTTCAGACCCTGCTCGTTGACAACGAACTTGATGGTGTATTCCACACCGGTCATGGCACCCGTTGCGGGGATATCCCATGACGACGATACCACGTTGATGGCATCCCAACGTTCAGCCACTGCTTCCTTCCACTGTGCGATGTCCTTGGCCAACTTGTTGTTGTCGGCAGACAACTTCTTGTAGCGGGCAGCCTCCTTGCAGTAGAACTTGCTGTAGTAGTCGTCGAGCTGACGCTTCATTGTATAGTGAGGAGCAATCTGGGCGATAGAGTTCTTGATCACCTTCACCCATCCTTCGCTGTAACCCTTCTTGTTCTTGTTGTAGAAGAGAGGTATGATCTCGTTCTCAAGCAGACCGTAGATAGTGGCTGCGTCGAGCTGGTCCTGATAACCCTGGTTCTGATATGTACGCTTCTCAGTGAGAGCCCATCCGGCACCCTCGCGATAGCCCTCAAGCCACCATCCGTCAAGCACTGACAGGTTGACAACACCGTTCATCTCGGCCTTCTCGCCTGATGTGCCGGATGCCTCAAGAGGACGTGTCGGGGTGTTCATCCAGATATCCACACCTGACACGAGGCGGCGTGCGAGCATGAAGTCATAGTCCTCAAGGAAGATAATCTTGCCGAGGAACTCCGGACGCTGGCTGATCTCGTAGATCTTCTTGATGAGACCCTGACCTGCACCGTCGGCGGGGTGAGCCTTACCGGCGAAGAGGAACTTCACAGGACGCTCCGGATTGTTGACGATCTTTGACAGACGCTCCAGGTCGGTGAAGAGAAGGTGTGCACGCTTGTATGTGGCGAAGCGGCGGCAGAAACCGACGATCAGCGCGTTGCTGTCGATGCTCTCCAACAGTGATACCACACGTGATGGGTCGCCCTGGTTCTTCAGCCATGTCTCGCGGAACTGCACGCGGATATAGTCAACGAGCTTCTGTTTCAGACCCTTACGTGTCTTCCAGATCTCCTCGTCATCCACATTGTATATAGCCTCCCAAATCTTCTGGTTGCTCTGGTCGGACATGAAGTTCTTGTCGAAGTGCTTGCCGTAGAGGCTCTTCCACTCTGTGGCTGCCCATGTGGGGAAGTGTACACCATTGGTTACGTAGCCCACGTGGTTCTCCTCGGGATAGTAGCCGTTCCATATTGGAGCGAACATCTTCTGTGACACCCATCCGTGGAGCTTAGACACACCGTTGACCTCCTGGCAGGTGTTGCATGCGAATGTTGACATGCAGAACTTCTCTGAGTGGTCGTCGGGATTGATGCGTCCCATGCCGATGAACTCGTCCCATGAGATGCCGAGCTTGGCGGGATAGCCACCCATGTACTTGCCGAAGAGACCCTCGTCGAAGTAGTCGTGACCGGCAGGCACGGGAGTGTGTACGGTATAGAGTGAAGAGGCGCGGACAAGCTCCATGGCCTGGTTGAAGGTCATGCCCTCCTCGATGAAGTCACACAGACGCTGCAGGTTGCACAGTGCGGCATGTCCCTCGTTACAGTGGTAGATATCCTTCTTGATGCCGAGCTTCTTCAGCAGCAGCATACCGCCGATACCGAGCAGGATCTCCTGCTTCAGACGGTTCTCCCAGTCACCGCCATAGAGTGAGTGGGTGATAGGACGGTCAAATTCTGAGTTCATGTCGTTGTCGGTGTCAAGCAGGTAGAGCTTCACACGACCCACGTTGGCCACCCATACAGAGGCGTGTACCTGATAGTTGGTGTAGGGCACGTCAACAACCAGTGGGTTGCCGTCCTTGTCATATACACGCTCCACAGGCACCTGGTTGAAGTTCTGGGCCTCATACTTGGCTATCTGCTGACCGTCCATGCTGAGGGTCTGTGTGAAATAGCCGAAGCGATAGAGGAATCCCACTGCACACATATCGACATTGCTGTCGGATGCTTCCTTGACATAGTCACCGGCGAGCATACCCAGACCGCCTGAGTAGATCTTGAGTGCAGAGTGAATACCATATTCCATACAGAAATAAGCCACGGAAGGACGGTTGGCATCTGGCTTAACGTCCATATACTCGCGGAACGACTTATAGACTGCCTTGATGCGCTTCATGAGAGCTGCATCCTTAACAATCTCCTCCTTGCGCTCATAGCTCAGACGCTCCAGCAGGAGCACGGGGTTGTGCTTCACTGCGCTGTAAAGCGCCGAATCGAGGTCCCTAAACAAATCACGTGCCTCGAAGTTCCATACCCACCAAAGGTTGTGGGCTATCTCATCGAGACATTTCAGCTCCTCGGGCAGGGTTGACTTAACAACCATCTCCTTCCACTGTGGAGCACTTACATAATCAGCTTTAATTTTCATAAACTCTCAAATTTTATATATAAAACTTAATTTCTTTCACTTCTCTCGTTAGCCTTGTCCAAGGCAATGTCGTAGGCCTTGTAGTAGTACTTGATAAACTCGCTCCACAAGGCTTTCTTCGACAGGCGGTCTGCGGCGCGGCGCGCTTCGTCAACCTTCTTCTTGGGAAGGGCGGAAAACTCTGCCACGGTGTCCTTGATAGCGTCAGCCACCTCAGAGTAGTTGTAGTCCGTGCGGTGGATCACCTTCACGCCGTCGGCTATCTCGCCTGAGTGTCCCACCTCATTGTTCACCCACTGTCCGAAGCCGGCGAGGTCGGTGGTGATACATGGCACCTTGAAGGCGATGGCCTCAAGCGGCGTATATCCCCAAGGCTCATAGTATGAGGGATAGATGCAGAGGTCATTGCCGAGCACTATGTCATAATAGGTCATATTGAGTATGCCGTCCTTACCGTCGAGATAACAGGGCAGGAAGATTACCTTCACTGCGTCTTCCTTGCGGTTGTGCATATCGTAATATTTGAGCATGCTCAACACGTTGTCATGGCTCATGTTGTGCAGCCAGTGGGTAATCTGCGGTGCCTCAAGCGGTGTGTCATACTGCTTGCCCGAGGCGAGTCGCTCCTGGAGGTCCTGGCGTGGCTCTCCCACCCATCCCGGTACTTCGATGAATGCCACCACCTTCTTTTTCAGCTCCTTGTCTCTCAGCAGTCTGTTCATCGACTCTATATACACGTCCACACCCTTGTTGCGGAATTCATATCGTCCCGAGGTCGATACGATCAGCGTGTCGTCGTCGAGATGCTCGCCAAGCAGGGCGTTGGCCACTTCAAGCAGACGCTTGCGGGCTGCCTTGCGCTTGCGTGTGAAGGCGGCTGCCGACGCTGGCACGAAGTCGTCCTCAAAACCGTTGGGCAGAACCACATCGACGGGCTTGTCCAACAGTTCCACACACTCGCGCGCAGTGATATCGCTCACGGTCGTGAAGCAGTCGCAATGAAGCGCGGTCTGCTTCTCTATCGAGTGCTTGCTCTGCATGTTCAGCTCGCCTGCCATCTGGTCGCCGTTGTAGGCGAAGAGATAGTCATACAGTGGTTTCATGTTGCCGGCTATCGACCTGCCGATGCTGGTGGCGTGGGTGGTGAAGATGGTGCCCACGGCGGGCAGTTTGCTGTTCACATACAGCAGTCCCAGACCACACATCCACTCGTTGGCGTGGTATATCACCTTGTCCTTCTTCGACAGAGCAAAGTTATAGTAACTCTCGACTACCAGTCCGGCGGCGTATGAGAACATCGATGCCTCGTCATAGTCTCCGTAAGCATGAAGGCTGTCCACCTGGTAGTTCTCCCAAAGCCAGCCGTAAATCTCATTCTTCTTTTCAAAATACTTCTGGAAATCCACAAGAATGGCAATTGGATTTCCCGGTATTGTCCAGCGTCCCACCTTGACACTCAGACCTTCGGCCTTGGCCGTCTTCTGCCACTCGGAAAGCAGTGCACGGTCTTCCTTGAAATAAGGACATTCATTGTCATGCCATACATCCGGGCCGATAAAAAACACTCTATCCTGCAGTGACTGTTGAAGAGTATTTGCGCGAGTGGATAATACAGTGTATATTCCACCGACTTTATTACATACTTCCCAACTGGATTCAAATATATAATCCGGTTTCATTTTCTCAAAATTTTTCCGTTGTTTTTAAATTTCGTTGCAAAGATATGTATTTTTTTTCTTATTTCAAATAAAAAAAGGATAAAAATACAAAAAATCACTCATTATTTGATTTATCTTTGGTATCTTTGCACCAAAAATGCGAAAATCATGAAGAAATTACTGATTTTGACTATATGCGGATTGTTCATATCCACCGCTCTTTTCGCCCAAAAGTCGGACAAACCGTTTATGGGCAGGTTTGAGAATGAGGAATACAAGATTTACCTGCGAATCAACCTCCACGACAACGACGTGCAGGTGCCTGGACAGGAAATCTACGGCGACCTGCCGGGATTTCTCGGCAAACAGATGAACAGCTTCTGCTGGCTCATTACGTCGGCGAAGCTCAAGGGCAAGAACAAGGCCTCCTTACAGCTCATCAACGAGTATGGCTCGGAGGACCTTGAGGCATCGCTCACCCTCAAGGGCGACTCTGTCCTCATCCTCAAGCAGGAGGAGGGCAGTGTCATCAAGATGCCCAACAAGGGCAAGTGGCAGAAGATTCCGTCGCCATTGGAGTTCAGGAGGCGTGGTAGGTAATCAGCCCTGCCATTGGCGAGCGCATCACGCGACCCATCTCATAGCCCTCTGCCGCAGCTGCCTCTCGCAGACAGTCCTGATAGTAATATGCCACACTGCCCACGGCGCCCACACTGAGATCGTGCCTGCCGTATTGCGCCACGTTGCGGATGAAGTGGGCGCGGAAGTTGTCAACAACCATCCGGCGCAACTCGGGGATGTCGGTATGACGGCTGATAAACAGTGAGGTGGAGGCAAGAAAACGGTTGGCTAAGGGTTCTCTATATACCTTATTTATAATAGTGTCGAGGGTCAGGCCGCTCTCCCTCATATACATGTCGAGGACTGGCTCTGGCAGATGGCCCTTGAAGAGGGCGTTGAGGAAGTTCCTCCCGAGCACGGCGCCGCTGCCCTCGTCGCCGAGGATATAACCCATCGGGGGCACGTTGCGCACTATCTCCCGGCCGTCATACAGGCAGGAGTTGGACCCAGTGCCCATGATGCAGGCTATGCCTTCCTCACGCCCGCACACCGCACGGGCAGCACCAAGCAGGTCGCCATGGGCTTCTATCTTCGTGCTTCCGGGGAAGAAGCGCCCCAAGAGGCCACTCATCATCGCTTCCTTGTCACGGCGGCAACCGCTGCCATAATAATACACTGACTCGGGAGAAATGCCGCCAAGCCGAGGCATCAGCTCTCCCTCTATGATGCCGCTTATCGTGCCTTCATCCTGATGAAAGGGATTGATACCCTGAGTCGATACATGGAGCACTGCCCCACCCTTCTCTGCAACGCACCAATCGGTCTTCGTACTGCCGCTGTCTGCTATCAAAATCATGGTCTATATGCTTTTTTGGCTTCAAAGGTACACTTTTTTCTTTATTTTTTGCGTTATTTTTGAAAAAAAGCGTAACTTTGCACCCAAAATTTAAGACAATGATGAAGAAAAGAACATTTTTTGCGATATTCATGACACTTATTTGTGTCATCAACGTACATGCCGTGCTCAAGGAGAAAAACCTTGAGAAAACCCTCGCCATACTCCGTGTGGAACTGACCAACCAGCACCGCGAGATGTCACAACAGGCGGAGACATACAAGCTCAAGGCGGAGACCATGCGCAAGAGCCTCATATCTGTGCTCCAGCGAAGCAACCAGAATGCGCTCATGCTCTACTCCCAGAAGCAGGACTATGTCTTCGACCTCACCTACGCCTGCCACGAGGCCACAGAGCAGTATCAGGAGTTTGTGAGCTTCCAGGTGCCGTTCAAGGCGTATCTCGACAAGACCAACCTCGACATCGCACGCTATGACAGTCTCATAGGCAGTCTTAAGCGTATGCCGGTGATGGTGCTCAGCGACAAGTCAAAGGCCGACCGTAATGTCTGTCTCACTCTCGCCACCAATATCCGAAACAACCTCCGGGACAACTACGAGAGCACACGCGACTACATACGCATCTATGACATGAGCGAGCAGCGGCTGAAGACCATCAACGACTATGCCAACAAGAGATACGACGACATTCAGACCAGCATCTTCAAGAATGGCGGCGACGACTATCTGTCCATCCTCGCCACACTCCCACGCTACGTGTCGCAGACCAGTGCCACGGTCGAACAGAAATATCGCGCCAACAACCACCACAACTCCCAGTGGGACTCGCGCATCATCGTCTATCTCTTCATCTGCATCATCTTCTATGGCCTGGTGGCATCTCTGCTCAACCTCGCCTTCTTCAAGTATCTCATGCCAAAGCGCTTCAGGACCAATGAGTTCAAGCGCAAGGAACCTTGTGTCATCATGGCTGCCACCACGGTCACCTTCGCCCTCTGTATCGGCATTGTCCATGCTACGAGCAATCAGAACTTCCTCATCATGGCGTCAAATCTACTCGTGGAGTATGCATGGCTCCTCGGTGTCATTCTCATCTCATTGCTCCTGCGTCTCAACCCGGCGCAGATCAGGGCGGCTCTGCGCATCTACAGTCCGCTCATCGCCATGGGCTTTCTCGTCATCACCTTCCGTATCATACTCATCCCCAACGAACTGGTCAACCTCATCTTCCCGCCCATACTCCTCGTCTGCGCCGTATGGCAGTGGATTGTGGTGAGACGTCACAACCAGAAGATTCCGCGCTCCGACATGTTCTACAGCTACACGTCGCTGTGCGTCTTCATCACATCGGTGGGACTCTCATGGTTCGGGTTCACTCTCGCCAGCGTGCAGCTACTCATCTGGTGGGTCATGCAGCTCACATGCATCCTCACCATCGCATGCCTGAGCCGGTATATACTGCTCTTCGGGCATAAGTGGGGATACGACAGGAAACCGATCACCAAGACGTGGGCTTTCGACCTCGTCGAGCAGGCTGTACTGCCCATCCTCGGAGTCACCTCGCTCATGCTATCCATCTATTGGGCGGCTGACGTGTTCAACCTCAGCGACCTCTGCTGGCGTATCTTCACCACCGACTTTGTCAACTTAGAGAACATCAAACTGAGTCTCATACGTGTATCCATCGTCGTCAGCCTTTGGTTCTTCTTCCGCTATCTCTGCTCCACGGTACGCGCACTCCTGCGGATGCACTTCGAGCTTCAGGACCCAACCACGGTCGAGAGCCGTATGACCATGGCGAAGAATGTGCTGCAGGTGGTCGTTTGGGGCGCATGGTTTCTCATCAGCCTCTCCATCCTCGGCATCAGTTTCGCTTGGCTCATGGTGGTCACGGGTGGACTGTCAACGGGTATCGGTTTTGCATCCAAGGACATCATCGAGAATATCTACTATGGCATATCGCTCATGACGGGACGCATCAAGGTGGGCGACCTTATCGAGTGCGACGGTGTCAGGGGAAAGGTGGCTTCCATCAGTTATGTCAGCACGCTCATCGAGGCTACCGACGGGTCGGTGATTGCATTCCAGAACTCGCAGCTCTTCACCAAGAACTACAAGAACCTCACGCGCAACCACGGCTTTGCCCTCTCGGTCATCGTCTTTGGTGTGGGTTATGGCAGCGACATCAACAATGCCTGCCGAAAGGTGGAGGAGGCGGTGACCAATCTCCATCATGAGGGTCTCGACCCCGACAAACCTGTACGTGCCGTCTTCATGGAGTTTGGCGACAGCAGCATCAACATCAAGCTCCTCTGTTGGGTGGATGTACTCCGTCAGGTGTATGTCGAGAGCGACATCAAGGAGTGCATCTACAACACTCTCCTCGCCAACGACATCGAGATGCCGTTCCCCAAGCGCGACGTTTACGTCAAGGAAATGGCTTAGTCCTTCGGAAACGAGTTTCCGAAGGAAATTAAAATATTAAAAAATTAAAATATTAAAGTTCTCTTTGCCCCCTTCTCCGCGCAGACAATTATAAATAATAAAAAATGTGAATTATTTGGTAGTTTCAAATAAAATCATTACCTTTGCACCGCAAAAACAAAGATAACGCGGAATTAGCTCAGTTGGTAGAGCATTGGCTTCCCAAGCCGAGGGTCGCGGGTTCGAGTCCCGTATTCCGCTCAAAAATCATAATATATTAGGATTGCGTGATTCATCATAAAGCAGTACCTTTGCACCCGCAATTCTATAATATCACACAAAATGAAGAAAACAATACTCATCGGAGCACTTATGCTCCCCACACTGACTATGAATGCCGAGGAACGTGTTGACACCTCGCGCGTATATGACCTCGACGAGGTCGTAGTTGTTGCCCAACCAAAAGAAGTGCAGAAGTTGCGCCGACAACCGTTGCAGAGCACACTCTTCACTGGCCATGACCTACGTCAGCTTGGTGTCAACGACATGTCAAGGCTCGCTGCATTCGTGCCGTCGATGTCCATACCCGCCTACGGCTCGCGACTCACCTCCTCCACCTACGTGCGTGGAATCGGAAGCCGCACGGGAAATGCAGCCGTCGGCGTATATTACGACAATATACCGCTTTCAGACAAAAGCCAGTTCAACCGCCATTTCTATCAGATCGACCGGGTCGATGTGCTACGCGGACCGCAGGGCACCCTCTATGGCATGAACGCCGAGGGCGGACTGATGCGCATCTACACCAAAAACCCCATGCACTATCAGGGCACTGACATGCGACTCTCGCTCGCCACCGGACTGCAGACGGATGTCGAACTGGCCCACTACCACCGCCCGTCCGACTCATTCGCCTTCTCCACGGCGGTCTTCTATGCCGGACAGAAGGGATTCTTCGACAACGACAACCTCGATGAGCATGCCGACCTCAGCAATGAATTTGGCGGACGACTCAGAATGATGTGGCAGCCAGCAAGACAGTGGACCATCGACTTCACCTCTGAGTATCAGTATGTCAACCAAAACGCCTTTCCCTACGGGGAATATGACTCGCAGACCAAGCATTTCTCCGACCCACGAACCACCATCGTCAACGGTTATAAGCGACAGATGGTCAACTCCGGACTGCACCTCTCCTACTCGCTCCCCTCACTGCTCTTCAGCTCCGTCACTTCCCATCAGTATCTCTACGACCAGATGGACATGGACCAGGACTACCTGCCAGAGGACTTCTTCAGACTATGCCAGAGACAGAGGATGAACGCCATCACTCAGGAGTTTACAATGCGAAGCCGAGGCTCACGCTCGTGGAACCACTCCTCGGGTGTCATCTTCAGCCATGAATGGCTCAAGACCGACGGGCCTGTCTTCTTCGGCGACGACATGAACAGGATGATTGTCAGCAACATGGGCATGCCCGAGAGCGTGGCGAAGATACTCACCATCTCTGACAACTCCGTGCCGGGACACTTCCGCACCCCACTGCTCAACATCGGAGTCTATCATGAGTCCAACATCTCACTCGGCGCAGGATGGACTGCCACCATCGGACTGCGCTATGACTATCAGCGCGCCAAGATCGACTATGCCACACGCTCGGTGTTCACCCTCTCGGGCGACGGCATGATGCAGATGGGACCCGCCATAATACCGGTCAAGTTCCAAAGCTCGTTCCAGTCCATACTCGAAAGCTCCGTAGCCAACGACTACCACCAGCTCCTGCCTAAGCTCGGACTGACATGGCAGTTTGACGACGGCAACGTGTATGCCGTGGTCAGCAAGGGATTCCGTGCCGGTGGATACAACATACAGATGTTCTCGGATGTCTTCAGTCAGGAACAGAAGGAGATTGGGGCGGGATTTGCCGCCATGATGAAGGGCGACATGACTGTGGAGCATGATGACGACTATTATAAAGAGGTGGCTGAGACCATCACCTACAAGCCTGAGACAAGCTGGAACTATGAGTTGGGCACTCACCTCAACCTCTTCGGGGGCAGCGTGCATGCCGACGCCGCAGTCTATTACATGAGGGTCAACGACCTCCAGCTCTCCATCATGGCGGGCGAACAGGGTCTCGGACGCAAGATGGTCAACGCGGGGCGCAGCAGCTCATGCGGCTTCGAACTCGCCCTGCGCGGCAATGCCGTGGCCAACCGTCTCTCGTGGGCTGCCACATATAGCTTCACCCATACCTCTCTGCGCGACTACCACCACAACTACGTGCCGTTCATTCCCCTCCACACATTCAGTGCTCTCGCCGACTACCGTCTCGGCAAGTTTACCATCGGTCTTAACGTCTCCGGCAATGGCAAGACCTATTGGGATGCCGACAATGCCTACAGTCAGAACCTCTACGCCACTCTCGGCGCCCATGTAGGCTTCGACCTCGGCATCGTCAAGCTCAACATCTGGGGACGCAACCTTACAGACACCCGCTACAACACAATGCTCGTCAACAGCAGCATCGACGGCACCACACGTTCCTTCGTCCAGCAGGGCAATCCCCTCCAGCTCGGTGCCGACGTATCCCTCTCCTTCTGACCTCTCCTTCTGACAAAGTCCTCAGGAAATTAAAAATTATAGTTCTTTCCGCTCAACCCTCCCCCCCCCCACCGGGGGGGACTAAGGGGGGCTTTAATTTTTTAATTGACTTCGTCGAACTTCGTTTCTTTAATTCTTTAATTCTTTAATTCTTTAATTCTTTAATTCTTTAATTCTTTAATTCCCCCTGAGTCCCCCCCGGGGGACTCAGGGGGACTCAGGGGGACTATGGCCTGTTAAAGAATCTAAACATCAAAGGATGTTCAGTAAGACGTACTACAATCAAGGCCCTCGTCCACTGGCCCATCGCCATCGAGGCATGGACCATCGTGATGAGCTTCGCCGTATGTACGTTCACGGGAGTCTTCTTCGGATGGTATCCCGCCAAGAAGGCTGCCATGCTCGACCCTATAGAGGCATTGAGATATGAATAAGGGAAAGACCATATTATTACACGCGGCGGGATGGCTCATCATCCTGTGCTCGCCGTTTATGTACATCGACCATTGGTCGTCGTTCAGCTTCACGCGCTATCTCTTCTACAGCATGGCGCCCCTGATGCTCATGGTCGTGTTCTATCTCAACTACCTCTTCCTCGTGCCACGGTATTATATCCGGGGCAACCGCCTACTCTTCTTCGCCGTCAACGTCAAGGCCACCATTGCGCCGTTGATTATCATCTCCCTCGTCGAGAATGCCTTCAAGCATGGCGTCAGTCCCACTCTCCCGAGCTTCATCGATATCAACATCAACGTCCACGACAACACCATCGACTGTCTCCGACAGCTACAAGGATGCCGTCCTATCCTACCTCGACAACCACACCCTCAGCTGAGGTGGGGCTATTAGATTTTTTAATGAAAAAAATCCTAATAAA
Source organism: Prevotella sp. (assembly GCA_034101015.1). Classification (GTDB taxonomy): domain Bacteria; phylum Bacteroidota; class Bacteroidia; order Bacteroidales; family Bacteroidaceae; genus Prevotella. The sequence goes on along the minus strand of JAXEKN010000035.1, from coordinate 1,373 downwards.
AATACAATTTATGCCGATTCCATATTATCTTTGCACAATAAAAAAAGAACAAAAACAGTATTAACCCTTTAACACAAACAAGATTATGAAAATCGGTATTCCAAAAGAAATCAAGAACAATGAGAACCGCGTGGGCATGACCCCGTCGGGAGTGTCCGAACTCATTAAGCACGGCCACGAAGTAGTGGTACAGCACACGGCAGGCGAAGGCAGCGGATTTGCCGACGCCGACTACGAAGCTGTCGGCGCGCGCATCCTTCCTGGCATAGAGGACGTCTATGCCTATGCCGACATGATAGTGAAGGTCAAGGAGCCCATCGCCCCGGAATACCCGCTCATACGCGAGGGGCAGGTATTGTTCACATACTTCCATTTTGCCAGCGACCGCGAACTCACCGAGGCCATGCTTGAGCGTAAGGCCATCTGCATCGCCTACGAGACCGTCCAGACCGCCGACGGCCGTCTTCCCCTGCTCATCCCCATGAGCGAGGTGGCAGGACGTATGGCCACCATCAACGGCGCCTATTATCTCCAGAAGACCAAGGGAGGCAAGGGCAAGCTGCTCTGCGGAGTGCCAGGCGTGGCTCCCGCCAAGGTTGTCGTCCTCGGCGGCGGCATAGTAGGTCAGGCGGCAGCCCGTGTGGCAGCCGGCATGGGCGCCAATGTCATCATCATGGACATCTCCCTGCCACTGCTCCGCCAGCTCTCCATAGAGATGCCCGCCAATGTGGACACTGTCTATTCCTCCCGTCATAACATCGAGAGCCAGATCAAGGACGCCGACATCATCGTCGGCAGCGTGCTCATACCCGGCGACAAGGCCCCCCACCTCATCACCCGCGACATGCTCCGTCTCATGGAGCCGGGCACGGTCCTCGTCGATGTAGCCATCGACCAGGGCGGCTGTTTCGAGACCTCACGTCCCACCACCCACAGCGAGCCCACCTACGTCATCGACGGCATCGTCCACTATGCCGTGGCCAACATCCCCGGTGCGGTGCCCAACACCTCCACCCTTGCCCTCACAAATGCCACGTTGAAGTATGCCGTGGCTCTTGCCGACAAGGGATGGCGCAAGGCCTGCGACGACGACCCCGCCCTTGCCAAGGGCGTCAACATGGTGGAAGGCAAGATCACCTTCCCCGCCATCGCCGACGTCTGGGGACTGTAAAAAAACATTCCCCTCAGCCATCCCCTTTTAGGGGGCTGAGGGGGATCTTTGTTGTCATAGTTGTCCCTGTTGTCGTCAAAAAAACATCCAAAAATATTTGGCAGTCTCAATTTTTATATTTATCTTTGCACCCGATAACAGTGTAATAACCATTTAAGCAAGTCATATATGGGAAAATACATCAATCCGTTTACGGACGTAG
>JAXEKN010000031.1:0-62839 GCA_034101015.1 Prevotella sp. | reverse complement strand
CCGAAGGTGTTGTCGTTGAGCGTGGATTGGTTGGCGCGCATCTGGTTGGGACGAACGTAGATGACATCGTTCTGCTTGACGTAATAGACGGGGGAGTCGAAGAACTCGCGGCTGCGGATGTCAACGGCGTAGGTGGTGCGCACACCGCCTTCCTCGCGGATGACGAAGATGGAGTCGCGCTTACCCGTGATGTTCAGGTCGCCCGCCTCACTGATGGCGTCGAGGAGGGTCATCTTGTTGCGGGTGATGGCGTAGCGGCCCGCTGACTTGACCTCGCCGAGGATGGAGTATGAGAGGTTGGCGAACTCCACGGTGACCACGGGGTTGGATATCTGGCCGCTATCGACGAGGCGGCGCTTGATGTCGGCGGCCACCTGTTGCTTGGTCTTGTCGGCTACTTGGATGGCGCCGAGATAGGGAAAATCGATGTTGCCTTCACTGTCAACAGTATATGCACTAATCTCACCATTGTTGTTCATGGACGAACTACCCTTCACGTTGTTGCCGAGACGATTTTGTGCACGGACCAAGTTGAAAAGGGCGGCAAGTTCTGGTTCCTTACATGACACCACAATGGTAAGTTGGTCATCTGGTTGGAAAGTGATGTCCTTTACAGAATCAATGCGGACGGGAGTGTTGACCTTTAGGTCCTGAAAATAGGTCACGTCCTTTAATGTGGTCTTGCAGGCCACTAACGTTACTGACAACAATGCCAGTGCAATTAGTTGTTTAATTTTCATACATTTACTTTATGTTAATTTACCTTATTATTCAGACTGCAAAAATAAGCAAATAAGGTAAAACCACCAAAGAATATCTGTTAATTTTCCTTTTATTGGTGTTTTTTTTAAATTATAGCGGAATATACATATAAAAAAACAAACCTTTAAAGTCGGATGTTGGTCACGTTGACATTACATATTATATAAAACATTTCATATAGTGTCAACAATGAGATTTAAAGAGCAGTGTGTTAAGAAACCTAAAACGCCGTTTTAACACTCCTAAAACGCCGTTTTACGAGTCGTAAACCACCGTTTTACGTTTTACAAACCGATGCTATATATTTTCAAACCGCCACAATTTCAATTGCCCCTATACCACTAAGACTCCCATGGCTGACAGAAAAAATCTGCTAATTCCAAAAAGGGAGTTTAGTGGGGGCATGAGAATTATGATAAAGTGCATCAAAAAAACACGAACAATCCCGAAGGATAGTGCAGAACGTAATTATTGCATATCGTAAACGACCTGCATAATTTTCTTGCCAATCGCATCTGCATCCTCCATAGTCGCAGCCTCGCTATAGACACGGATGATAGGTTCGGTATTTGACTTGCGCAGGTGTACCCACTTGTCAGGGAAGTCGATTTTCACACCATCGATGTCGTTGACCTGCTCATTGGCATACATCTCCTTGACCTTGACAAGTATGGCATCCACATCCGTGGAAGGAGTGAGGTCGATACGGTTTTTGGCTATGAAATACTCAGGGAAAGAAGCCCTAAGCTCACTAACCTTACATCCCTTGTGTGCAAGTGATGACAAGAAAAGAGCGATACCTACCAGTGCGTCCCGTCCGTAGTGGCTCTCTGGGTATATGACTCCACCATTGCCCTCACCACCGATGACAGCTCCTACCTCCTTCATTTTCGTGGTGACATTCACCTCGCCCACCGCAGAGGCAGTGTAAATTCCTCCATGCCGCTCCGTTACATCTCGCAGTGCACGTGTGGAACTCAGGTTGCTCACCGTGTTGCCAGGAGTATGTTCAAGTACATAGTCAGCTACACTCACGAGAGTGTATTCCTCGCCGAACATCCTTCCGTCCTCACAGATGAAAGCCAGTCGGTCAACGTCAGGATCCACAACAATACCGAGATTATAATCCCCAGACCTCATCTCATCCATGATGCCCTGCAGATTCTTTTCAAGCGGTTCGGGATTATGTGCAAAATTGCCTGTTGGCTCAGCGTTGAGGATTTTGTATTCCACTCCTAATCGGTCGAGCAACTTAGGCAGTATGATTCCGCCTACACTGTTGATGGTGTCCATACAAACCTTAAATCGGGCATTGCGAATGGCATCCTGATCGACCAACTTAAGATTGAGAACAGCTTCAACATGTCTGTCGTCGAAACTGTCGTCACGTATGATTTTGCCAATATTATCAACATCAGCATACTCGAAATCTTCTTTTTCTGCAATGTCAAGTACCTCCTTACCGTCGGCAGCAGTGAGAAATTCACCCTTGGCATTGAGCAACTTCAATGCATTCCACTGTCTGGGATTATGACTTGCTGTGATGATAATCCCCCCGTCAGCTCCCGACATGGTGACAGCGAGCTCTGTGGTGGGAGTGGAGGCGAGACCGATGTTGATGACATCAAATCCCATGCCGACCAATGTGCCGCTGACCACGGCATCCACCATTTCACCCGACATACGGGCATCACGTCCGACGACGATTTTGCTGCTTCCCCCTTCAGTATGACGGCGAATAAAAGTAGCATAAGCTGTGGTGAACTTCACAATGTCAAGCGGATTAAGCGTGTCACCGGTGTGACCGCCAATGGTACCGCGAATACCTGAAATAGACTTTATCAGTGTCATAACTTAATTATTTCTAAATTAAAGTAATATGTTTATCTTGCTCTTTCGTATGTGATATAATATAGGCAGGGATATACGCTCGACTGTGCTGAAGACGTACCCTGTGAGTGAGGCACGATGAGTCGGACCTCTGAAAGTGCCTCATTGCTTGTGGGACGTGCGAGAGTGACATAGTCGAGTGGCACTAGCCATCCGGCAGGCACAGATGCGCCGTATGTGCTGTTCATCACTCCCGAGACGAATGAAGCTGTGTAGCTGCTTCCCTCGCGATAAACGGTCATTTTGTCAAACCCGTTGGGAGATGTGAAGTTTGTGGTTTGGATGGTCTCCTCCTGTATGTTATATTCAAGATAGCGAACCAGCACGTTGACAGTTTTCTTGTTTTCGAGCATAGTGCCCTCACCCTTGCGCACCACCTGCATCCAAATGCCGCTTTTCTCAAGATATACAAATTCGTGTGCGGTGGTGTCTGTGGTACATCCCTTGGCCTTGAATTCCTCTTCTGTGATTTCCTTGATGTTGTTGTTTTTGATATAAGCCTGAATGGCGTCGCGCTCCTTTTCCTTGCGCTCGCCATACGTCTCGTAGTCATCACAAGACCAAAGGGCAAATATCGACACAAATGCCATTAAATACTTAATTGTCTTCATATTCTAAAAATTCTACATTAGTTTGTCTTCGTAAGAGGCTATAGCCTTTTGTGTTATTTCCACAGCCTCGTTGATGGAGCAATACAGTCGCCCCCCGGAGGCGTTCTTGTGTCCTCCCCCATTAAAGAAGTCACGGGCCATCTCGTTGCAAGGGAAGTCATCAACAGACCGGAGGCTGACCCATACGAGGTTGTCCTTGTCGGTATCCTCCCGAAGTGATATTGACAGCCGTGCGCCCTTGATCTGAAGCGGCATGTTGACCAGTCCCTCCGCATCGCCCTTGATATAATTGAACCGCTGCAGGTCGGACTTTGTGATAGTGAAGAACGAGGCATGACGCGCCGTGTCATACACCATACTCTCATACAGTACATACCCCCATAGTCGCATACGGCTTTCGCTGGATGTATTATAGACGTTTCGGTATATCTTGTCTTTATCAATACCCTTGGTGAGTAATTGACTGATAATGAAGAATATCTCTGGGCGCGTTGAATTAAAGGTGAAACCGCCCGTATCTGTCATCATTCCGCAATAGCATGGTATGGCGAAATGATTGCCCATGGCATCAAAGGCTCCCAACTGCCACACCAACCTAAAAACTATCTCACACGTGCTGCTCATCGTGGGATGTGATATTGTCATCTCACAATTTATGTCGGGATTGAGGTGATGGTCTATAAGCACCTTGACAGCATGCGATTGGGAGATGGCATTTGCCATTTGCTCCGTACGCGACAAGGTATTGAGGTCGAGAAGAAAGATAACGTCGGCATCGGCAGCAAGAGCCTCAACCTCTTCGGGGTGTTTGTCATGGCGTATGATTTTTTCCGTGTTGGGCAGCCAGTTGAGGAAGTCGGGATATTTGTCCGGTACGGCCACTCTAACCTTTTTGTCCAACAGTTGGAGATAATTGGCCCACGCTGTGGTAGAACCAATGGCATCGCCGTCGGGACTGACATGCCCCACTATGAGGATGTCAGTTGCGGCGGCGATGATGGTGCGGAGCTGCAATAGCTCCGCAGGAGATAAAAGGTCAATATTCACTTATTATGCTTTTATGAAGTGTCGATTAGAACAATTGTGACGGATATACCCCGTCATCGATAAGTCCCTGAATACGATCCACTACCATCTGTCGATCGGCAGCGTATGTTACTCCGAACCACTTGCTTGTGGTGTCGAGCACCTGCACTGTGGCTGTATTGTCATTGATGAGCTTGTTGACCATCAGAGGTATAAAGAACTCTGCCTTGAGGTTCTCCATGTTCTTCGGGTCTGACAGAAATTCCTTGAAGTATGCCTCGCTATGCTCGAAGTAGTCGGGAGTGAAGCCCCACATGTTCATTGACACGGGAGTATTGTCCTCAACTGCCACCCACTCGCCTTTCTCATCTTTATAGCATACAGGTCCATTGACACGCATTATTTCAGTGCGCTCCACCACTGTGGTAAGATTGCCCAGGGCATCCTTTGAACAGATGCCTCGTGCCACTGTGCCGTTCTCGGAAAGTGTGTTGCCCACACGGAATCCCACCATAGCATATTTATTGGTGCTTCCCTCAGGCAGGTCGGCGAGGAACTTGCCGATGACCATGAAGGCATCACGATTGTAGAAGTCGTCGCAGTTGATGACGAGGAAAGGCTCCTTGATGACGTCTTTTGCCATAAGCACTGCATGATTGGTGCCCCAAGGCTTCACTCTGTCAGCAGGACACTCGAATCCCTCAGGCAGTGCATCGAGACTTTGGAATACCAATTCAGCCGGGACATGACCTTCGTATTTCTTCAGGATCTTGTTGCGGAAGTCATCCTCGAAATCTTTTCTGATGACAAAAACAATCTTTCCAAACCCTGCCTTGATAGCATCATAGATAGAATAGTCCATAATAGTTTCGCCATTGGGACCCAGTCCGTCAAGCTGTTTCAGACCGCCGTAACGGCTTCCCATTCCGGCTGCCAAGAGTAATAAAGTTGGTTTCATACTTGTACTTTTTTTATTTATATATAAATTAGTAGTGCAAAAGTACACAAATTATTTCATACTAAAGCATATTTTGCCAATATTTTATGTTTTTTTAAAACCAACACTCAGAATGGATAGCCAATGGCGAGGTGGAGGCCCATTCCATCCTTGAATCGAGGTATGTTGTAGAATCCCGACTTACCTGTATCGTATGGCAGGTGGAGGCCTATACCGAGGTCCACTCTCAGCACAAAGAAATCAAGGTCGTATCTCAGTCCTACACCGGTGCCGAGGGCTATCTGACGCCAGAACTTGTCCAGTCTGAACACGCCGTCGTCCATAGAGGAGTCGCCATTGGAAGACAGCAGCCATACATTACCAGCATCAAGGAATGTGGCACCGTATAGTCCACCATAGATATTGAAGCGATACTCCAAGTTGGCCTCAAGTTTCATGTCGCCCACCTGGTCGAAGAAGTTATATGAAGAGGTGGGGGACGGGGTGTATTTTCCCGGTCCGATACTTCTCACGGTAAATGCCCTTATACTGTTGGCGCCTCCCACATAGAAAGCCTCGGTGAATGGTGTATAGTCGCTATTGCCATAGGATACGAGAATGCCTCCCGCAACACGTCCCACGAGTTGCGACTTATATCCCATCTGCCATGTCTTGCGCAGCGATGAGGTGAGTTTGACAAACTGTGCATACTCCACGCCGAACATTTTCTTGCCGACGGTATTAAAGCGTTTTCCGAACGCCATATATCCAAGTGACATCAGATTGCCCGCCTCGGCGAATGTGGTTTCCCAGTAAATGGGGTTCTTACACCATGAGTCGCTCTGATAGCTCACGGTGTATTGCATCTTGGGTATGAACTGGCTCGCCATGGAGAAGTATGTCTGCATGTTCTCGCTCATGATTGAGTCAAACTTCGCCGTGGTATGTGACAGTCTATTAAAGTCCAGAGCTAAAGGCGTGAACTCATGCTTCCAGTTGCGTGATGCCGGCACCTTGTATGTCAGTCCTGACTTGACGGTCATCATACGGTAATATCCAGCGCGGTTGCGCTCGTTGACCGAGACGAAAAGTGATGTCGATGGTGGGGCATGGAAGCGTCGTTTCTTCCATATTCCAAAGCATTCGATGCGTGGGAAGTCCAATGATAGTTCTGCACCATATTCATAACTATTGATGTTGGACTTGCCCGCTCCCACCCTCTTGTTGGTCTGCCACTCATAGCTTCCCAAGAGCTTCAGGCTGAGTTTTTCACCTCCTCTGAAAGCATTTCTCTTGGTGAGTGCGAGCACGAGTCCTGGTCCTGTCCTGTTGTCGCTCTTGAGTGAGTAGTTGGCCTCAAGTGAGAGGTCGTATGGTTTGTCAAGCACACAGCTGAGCATCATGTCGAGAGTGTCGCATTGGAGTGAGCTGTCGCGCGGAGTGAATGTGAATGATGACACGGAGAACAATCCGAGACTGTTGAGCACCGCTGACGACTCCGTGAGGTCGCTCTGTCTGAAAAGGTTGCCCTTGCGTAGTGTCATGTCCTTTCTGATGGCCCTTATCTTTAGAGGGCTTTTTTTCCCTCCATGGATTACGGTAATTGTGCGTCGCTGTATTGTGTCGGTCATCTGTTCGGTAAGGCTGCGTCTTATTTGCATAGTCATCTTACCGAGATACCACGGCCGCATGGCCTCCTTCGGTATGTTGCTGATGGGCTGTAGTCTCACCTCGACGCTTCCTGGATTGGCAAGGGAGTCGGCGAGGAATGTGGAGTATGCGGGGCGGTAATAGTAATATCCGTTTTCCCTCAGCAATGTGCCAAGCCTGTTGCGCTCAGCGTCAAGAGCCATTGTCGAGAAGGCATCGCCTGACATGACCCTGCACTCTTTGGCGTTAGCACGAATGATACTGTCCATCTCGCCCTGAAAACCATAATGCTTGAGCGTGTCGATGGTGTAAAGATGCCCGAGGTGGACGTCATACCCTACCTTGGCGGCGCGCGGGTTGCGTCGCGGCACTATCTGGCTCTGCACCTTGGCATTGAAGAACCCGTATGAGCGCAGAAGATTTTGCGCCACGAGGGCGCGTGTAGGCGCACTGACATTGGTCAGCGTCACAGGTTCCTTGCCAAAATGGTCCCTTATCCACTTGCCCAGTCCCTTTTCGCTCTTTGCGAAAGCATCATATATTCCGAGTCGTATCTGGAATGGCGAGCGCCAATAGCTGCTGCCGAAGATTGCACCGTTGGGGGGGCATGCGAGTGCAGCCTCAACCTCTTCCTGTACACCTGCAAGATAATTCTCATATTTTGTAGGCACAGTGTCCTTGTATGATATCTCTGTCATGCCGACATAGAGCACCTCGTCCTCCGGCAAGTTGATAGTCGAGCTACAGCCTGCCAACATCAGTGCCATAGCGACTATGGGTATTATTATTCCTTTATTTCTCATCTTTCTTGACTGGTTTTATTGTGTCCTTGGCCGCAGGCATAAACCACAGCAGTTCCTTCAGACTGTTCATCTTCTTTCGCCACACATAACCTGCTCCATATTCCGATACCCCCTGGTCAAACATGTCGCGAGCGTCTTTGTTGTAGAACATCCTGACATATCTCATCGCCGACTGGTCTAATCGGTATTCCAGCGACACGTTGTCGATGAAGTCATTGTCGTCGGTGGTGGATTTTCCTGTTGACATGGTTCCACCGATGACGAAGTTGACGCGGTTGCCCCAGAAATGCTTTGAGAACTTGAATGAATAGTCAGTGTATGTTTCTCCCGATGCGTCGGCGTTCTGCTCCATACCAAGACTGAGGTCAAATGTACTCATCGCGCTCTGTGTGATATTGTTGATTTCTCCTTGGAGGAAGGCATTGAGTGCGCTGTTCATCGTCATGTTGCTTGCCGTCTCGCCATTGAGATACATACCCGTGGTGAGCATCGTGACAGCCAGTTTGCCCCTTTCCTCAACCGACATGGCCGACAGTTCGTTCTTCACCGACATGTCGTCGGGAGCGTCAAGGGTGAACTCCAGTCCCATGTCGCTGAGTGTCTTTGTCACCTTCACACCGCAATCGAAGAGCACGCTACGGCTGTTGCCACCCTCCGCCGTGACAAGAGCCTTGACCTGCTCTGTGGCCGTGAGGTTGAGTCGCGGGTTCATTACGTCTCCATTGAACTCTACGTAGCTTCCCTGTCCGATGGTAAATGTCTTTAGGGGGATTACGGGCAACTGGTATTTCATCTCCCCGTCGTTGATGGTGTATCGTCCGTAGAGCTGCATGCCGTCCATGTCGCTGTATGTCATTCTGAGTTCTCCTCCTCCCTCGACGTTGACATAGTTGGACTGGTCGGGATTGAGTATACACTTGACCCTGGCTCCCTGTTCGACATTCATCATCAGCAGCATTTCAAGTCCGCCAACGGATGGACGCGCTGTGTTGACCACTCGCGTGGTGTCGGAGAAGTCGGTGAAGGTGACTATCTCGCTGAGGCGGTCGTTGGTATTGAGAGGTGAGTCGCGTAGAACGTATGTGAGGTCTGTACTGCCCAGCACGTCGAGCGTGCCCCTCACCGAAAGGGCGTCCATGGTGCCGTTGACGAGACCCCGGAAGTTGACGAACGCCTTGCCGTATGCCAACGACTGTGCGGACTTCTTGGCACTGATCACCTGATAGTCGTTGGCCTTCATCTGCATCTTCATGCTCATTCTGTCGAGATTGGAGAAATCCACGTTGCCATAGATGGTTAGGGGACTATCGTTGTCGCCATAGAGGGTGAAGTTTTCGAAGAGCAGGTTACTGCCCACTATCCTGACGGGGTCATCGTCACATCGCATTATTATGCCGTATGGCACGCTCTTCACATAGCATGAGTCCATATACAGTTCACCGTCCACCTGTGGTGTGCCCAAGGGTCCTTTTACTGAGAGTGTGCCTTCAGCATATCCGTCGAATCCGATGATTTGGTCGGGTATGAATCCGTTGGCGAGCGACAGTGGTGTACGTATCAGGTCGAGCGTGGCGTCGAGATATCCGTCGTTGCTATTATCATACATACCGCTCAACACACCTATCTCTGCATTGTCGCGGGATATTCGCGCCTCCACCCTATGGTGGTCCTCACCGTCCTGGAGATACACGAACTCGCTTCCGATGTTTCCCATCCTGCATGCCTCGTACGACATATTATGTACACTCATGTCTGAGACGACAGACAGTTGTCTCTCGGCATCCTGCATCACGTGGAAGTCACCATTGAGCATGCCCCCCACCTGTGGCATGAAGGGCACCACGGATGTGAGCTGTTCGAGGTTCAGGCGGTTGATGCTGACGGTGAGGTCCTGAAGCATGTCGGGATTGTCCTCGTCGCTATACACCTTCACACCTGTGCCATCGTCCGCGACAAGATCCACCTTTGCCCTGACCTTGCTGTCGCGCCCGAAGAAAACGTAGTTGTCGGTGTTGAGCCGGAATGACTTGTAGCCGAGCAACGGGCGGTATGGCGTGAGGTGCACATTTATTCCGCTGTCACACATGGCAGCCATCACACCTACGTCAAGGCCCTTACGGTCTTGGCGGTCAAAGTATTGCGCGTCAAGTCCTATCTTGTCGCCATCTATATATCCGTTGACAAATGACTTGAAGACGATTTTGGGGTTAAACTTGTTGTTTTGGACCATCATGCTGAAATTCATCCGAGAGGTGTCCTGACGTATGGCAAATCTCATGGTGTCAATGGGTATGCTGTCAACGAGCATCTTGTAGATATGCCCTCTTCCGCCCATGCCCTCTACGGGGGAAGAACGGAAGTCGATGGACAAGTCTCTGAAATCGAAACCCTTGTATCTAAGCATATTGGCTATGGGGTTATCGTTTCCGCTGACGAGATGTATGTCGAGTGTGGGCAGGAGCGCACGCAACTCGCTCTCGTCAATGACTTTATCCTTTCTCTGCTGCTCCACCTTTGCCATAAGTCGTTCCATCTGTTCTATAAGCATTTCATATCCACCCTTGGCGTGGAGGTCGAGCTTCAGGTTGCCGCTGTTGACTATTGCCCATGTTGTGTCTGGGGATGTGGCGATATTGAGGTTGAGGTCCTTCGGACGGTATGTCTGCTTTGCTGACCTTATGGTGAAATCATTGACGAAAGCCTGTATGCTATGGCTCTGCTTGAGGTCGGACGCCACATCGACATGAGCGCATACAGAGGTTGCGAATGGCTGGCCCATAAGCCGCATTGCCATGAGGTCGGCCCATCTGATGTCTGCTCCAATGGTGGCATCGACCTTTTTCCTCGACATGAGCGCGTCGAGGGTGATGGTGCCGTCGAGAAGTTCATTGTCACTATTCAGCTGTATGTGTCCTGTGCCGTCGGCGAGTGTGGCTGCGATGTCAATGTTCGTTAGGTTGAAATGTCCGTAGCCGAGATGTGTGACATGTGCGTCGGCTGTGAGGGATGTGCGCGGACTGAGCGGGTCGAATCCCCTTCCGCTAACCTTCACCTTTCCGGTGATGCTGTATATGGAATCCTTGGGGAGATAGCGGTGCACATTGACGTCGCTGATATCAGCCTCCGCCCTGTATGCGCTGGAGCGATAGTTGTACATGCCATCAAGCCTTACTTTTCCCCTGCCCTGTGTGGCCAAGAGTTTTGCGCTATATACCTGCCTGTCGGCCTTGGCATATCCTGACAGGTTGACGCCAAATGCCGAGGCGCGCATCTTCACCTCTGCCTTCATCCGCTCAATATCAGTAGGATTGACGGCATATCCTTCTCCGAAGAAGGAGAAGAGCGTGGGCAACTTTACCTCTATGCCGCTGATGCGCACATGCTGCATATTGCCATTGAGGGACATTCTCACAGTCAAGGGTTGGTTGGGATAGCGGCGGACATAGTCCTGGGGCATTCCGCCCGCAAACCGCATGATGTCCTGTTTGCCCAACTGGGCGAAAAGCCTCAGATAGACATTTCCAGGATTTTTTTCGTCGAAGGCGTTGAGGTCCATGTCGCATTCCAGATCGACATTGCTGTCGGGTGTCTCAAGCGTCATCTTGGGCAATGACAGCCTGGTGGAGTCCATCGCCACCCGTCCGTCAAGCTTTGTGAGTTGCAGGCCACTCTGTTCCTTCATACTGGATTCGGCGATATGCAGCCTTATGTCGGACGAGGTATATTGAATAGAGTCAACACACAGTCGTATATCGGTCAATGACAGATGGTTATAGTCGAGTCCTTCGAGCCGTGGTTGATAGTTGTTATCATAGCTTACCTTGCCATCTGTCCATTTCAGTCTGTCCACAGCATAGTGCTGGCGAGCGAGGTCCACCATGGTCTGGTCCACAGCTGCCTTACCCATATAGGCATAAACCCGCGTAGTGTCGCCAGGTGTGTGGATGGCAACACCAGTGTTGGCGATTTTCACCTTATTAATAAATATTCGCCATTTTGTGCTACTTTGTGTGGTGTCTTCATCGACGGAGTCAGAGAGGGCCACGTCTATATCGGCATCACTAAGTTCTGCTAATGTGAGCCTGACTGTCTCGTCATTTAAGTCTATGCCAGGACTTGATGCATATAGTCTGCCTATGCTTCCCTTCACTCTTGCCGCTTCTATCATCGATGCTGTATTGAAGTGTGCGTCACTCATTTCAAATCGGTCCACCACAACCTTGTTCTCCAGCAGAGGCATCAGTTTCACGTCGGCCAAGATGCCGCTGACCATGGCAATGGTATCCTTACGCTGGGGCAGAGAGTCATTGGGTTGTATGAAGAGTATGTCGTTGACAGCAAGATCGAGCGGAAACTTTAGCGTGACGTGTCCCACACGAACTTCCGACCCTGTTGTTTCTGACAAGTACGCAGCCACTTTCCGTACAACATAGTTTTGCACGGGTGGCATATACAACAGTATCACAACTGTCAGAAATAGCAGGACGGGGCTAAGCAGTATGCCTAATATCCATCTTAACGTTCTCTTCATTATCAATATGTGGCAAGCAGTTAATTCCTAATAATAATCCTCCTTTAAAAACAGCTCCAAAGCGGGTCGTCGGGCAGCGGGGCTTCAAGCCGTATGCGCTCCTTGCTTACGGGGTGCATAAAATCAACCCTGCGCGAGAGTAGTGATATGCTTCCGTCGGGATTGCTTCTGCGCGCACCATATTTCAGGTCGCCCTTGATGGGACATCCCATAGCTGCCAACTGGCATCGAATCTGGTGGTGGCGTCCGGTAAGCAGGTTGACCTCCACAAGCCAGTAGCGGTCGCTTGCGCCAATAAGCCGGTAGTCGAGAATGGCCTTTTTCGCTCCCGTCACCTCGTGGTCGTGAGCATAACTCTTGTTTTGCTTCTCATTGCGCACGAGCCAATGCTCCAAGTGACCATGTTCATTGGGCGGAGGCGCGGTGACTATGGCCCAATAGGTTTTGTGGACATCGCCTGTGCGAAACATGTCGCACAGCCGGCTCAACGCCTTCGACGTCCGCGCGAAGACTACCAGTCCGCTCACGGGACGATCCAACCTGTGGACCACTCCAAGGAATACGTTGCCAGGTTTGGCATAACGCTCCTTGATATAGTCCTTCACGGTGTCGGAGAGGGGGCGGTCGCCGGTCTTGTCTCCCTGTACGATCTCCCCGCTCTCCTTGTTCACCACGATGATATGATTATCTTCGTATATTACTTTCAATGTACTAATATAATATATTACATATTCATACCACCGTCGATCTGTATCACCTGGCCTGACACATAGCTCGACATGTCACTGGCAAGGAATAGACATACATTGGCTATGTCCTCAACCTGTCCACCGCGACGAAGAGGTATCTTCTTCATCCAGTCCTGACGAATCTCCTCGGGCAGCTGGGCTGTCATGGCTGTCTCGATGAATCCGGGTGCCACGGCATTGGCGCGGACTCCCTTCGGACCAAGTTCCTGAGCAATACTCTTGGCCAAGCCGATCATACCGGCCTTGGAGGCTGAATAGTTACACTGTCCTGCATTGCCATGAACACCCACAACACTCGACATGTTGATGATAGAACCACCACGCTGGCGGAGCATAATCGGGGCGCAGGCATGGATGAAGTTGAATGCCGACTTGAGGTTGACGTTCAACACTGCGTCCCACTGCTGCTCTGTCATGCGGAGCATCAGTCCGTCTTTCGTGATACCGGCATTGTTGACCAGAATGTCGATAGTGCCGAAATCCTCCTTAATCTTCTTTACCACTGCCTCTGTCTCTGCAAAGTCAGCAGCGTTACCTGCGTATGCGTTGCACTTCACGCCGAGAGCCTCAATCTCCTTGCGGGTAGCCTCAAGCCCTGCTGCCATCTCATCGTTGAGGACGAGGTCGGTGAATGCGATGTTTGCTCCTTCCTGAGCGAATTTCATGGCTACGGCCTTACCGATGCCACGTGCAGCACCTGTTACGATTGCTGTCTTACCTGTTAATAGTCCCATTTTCTTTTTCTCTTTTTTATATATGTAATTAATAACTTATGTTTAGTTCATCTCCTGACCTTTCCCAAGGCACCATAGACCACCTTAGCCACGAGAGGCTTGCTGGTCTCCTCAGTCATGCCGTGGCCAAGTCGCCCGTAGATATACGGCACCTCAAGACCCTTGATGCAATAGTGGGTGATGTCGGCAACAAGGTCGATATTGTCAATGTCAAACTCGCCCTCTGCCCTACCCTCGGCATATACTTTGCGAAACAGTTCTATCTCATCCTCATCAAAGTTTTTGCGGACTTTCTCCACCATCCATATATTGCGGAAAAACTCGGCGCGAAGGTTACCGTTGCGCACCACGGTCTCCTTAATCATGCTCAGATGAGTATAAATGAGCTCAATGATTTTTTCCTGAGGACGTATCTTCTTGGCTGCAACCTCGTCGAGCTTGTCTGACAGAAGTTCCAACTCGGAAGCTATCACCGCATGATACACCTCTTCCTTACTCTTAAAATAGGTGTAAAGCGTGCGCCGGCCCTTGCCCGACTGCACGGCGATGTCGTTCATGGTCGTGTTCTCAAGACCATTCTTGGCAAATAATTGGCGGGCTACGTCAACTAGCTTTTGTCTTGTTTTTGATATTGACATAATCTCTGTCCTCTTGAATTTTATATTGCACATTACGTTATCGTGTGCAAATATAGACATTTTATCTGAAATGAGCAAGAAATTTACGAAAAAAGACCGAAAAAATAGTGTTATTT
Organism: Prevotella sp.; assembly: GCA_034101015.1. Lineage (GTDB taxonomy): Bacteria > Bacteroidota > Bacteroidia > Bacteroidales > Bacteroidaceae > Prevotella. The sequence continues at coordinate 48,392 of JAXEKN010000031.1, read as the reverse complement.
AGTTAAAAACACGCTTTTTTGAAAAAAAACCGCCCAATTATTTGGATAATTCAAAAAATAGTCGTACCTTTGCACCCGCAATTAAGAAATAACACCGCGGAGTGGAGCAGTTGGTAGCTCGCCAGGCTCATAACCTGGAGGTCGCATGTTCGAGTCCTGCCTCCGCAACCATCAAGTCGCAATTGGTTGTTCATCAATCTTTTGCGACTTTTATTATTTTATATACGGACATATTAAGGACATGAGCGCTTGTTGGAAACGACAAACGATAGTGCCCTTAGTTTAGCTTGGGCAGTTTCGATGTTCCTCCGCTCTTCCTCCGCTCTTCCTCCGCACCAAAGTCGGTGAATCTCCGCACCAAAGTCGCTGCAAGTCCGCTCTTTAATTAGAAAAAAGCGGTGGATGACCGACTTTGGTGCGGAGTAACAACGAAGCAGCACCTGAAGAAGACCAACGCAAATATTATCACAACTGGCAAAAGAAAGCCCCCGGCGCAATCACTGCGACGAGGGCTAAGAGTTCTATATGAAGTTAATCAATTGACATAGGATACGGGAAGCTTTTCGTTCATAAGACCTAAAGCCAAATCTTCTGTCAACTTGTTGATTCCTTGTTTATTATCCTCCAAAGTTGTCATACATGATTGACTCGGGCTCTACACCAAGGGAGTCGAGCATGGAGACTACGGCCTTAGACATTGGACCAGGACCGCACATGTAGTACTCGATGTCCTCTGGAGCCTCGTGGTCCTTGAGGTAGGTCTCGTACATGACATTGTGGACGAAACCGGGAGTGTATGCCACGCCTGCTGCATCGGCTGCGGGGTCGGGACGGTCAAGGGCAAGATGGAAGTGGAAGTTGGGATACTCCTTCTCCAATCCCAAGAAGTCGTCGAGATAGAATACCTCGTTGAGGGCGCGGGCACCATAGAAGTAGTGCATTTCGCGATCCGTGGTGTGGAGGGTCTTTGTCATGTGCATTATCTGGGCACGGAGAGGAGCCATACCGGCACCACCGCCCACCCATATCATCTCGCGCTTGGAGTCGAAATGTGGATGGAAATCACCGTAAGGTCCACTCATGATGACCTTGTCGCCAGGCTTCAGGGTGAAGATATACGAAGAGGCGATACCGGGATTGACTTCCATAAAGCCCGAGCGGTCGGGCTTGAACGGCGGAGTGGCAATACGCACGGTGAGCATGAACACATCTCCCTCGGCGGGATAGTTGGCCATGGAGTATGCACGGATGGTCGGCTCGGTGTTGACACACTTCAACGGGAAGAGTCCAAACTTCTGCCATGCAGGCAAATACTCATCGCCGATAAGTGACTTGTCTATGTCCTTGTCGTAGTCGATGGAGAAAGCTGGAATCTTAATCTGGGCATAAGAACCAGGGAGGAAGTCCATGTGGGCTCCCTTTGGCAGCTGCACCTTGAACTCCTTGATGAACGTGGCGACATTCTTGTTGGAGATGACCGTACACTCATACTCTTTCACGCCAAGGACACTCTCCGGCACGCGGATGTTCATGTCGCTCTTCACCTTGCACTGACAACCAAGACGCCAGTGGTCCTTGATCTCCTTGCGGGTGAAATGGGGTTTCTCACTGTCGAGTATCTCGCCGCCGCCTTCAAGTACCTGTACCTTACACTGGCCACAAGAGGCCTTGCCGCCACAGGCGGAGGGAAGGAAGATGCCATTCTCGTTGAGGGTGGTCATCAGGCTCGAACCCTGACCCACCGATATGGTGCGGTCGCCATTGATTGTGATGTTCACATTTCCGCTCGGCGAGAGGTATTTCTTCGCTACAAGCAGAAGGATGACGATGAGCAGTATCAACACGAGGAATACTGCAATGCTTACTGATATAAACATAAATCTGTTGCCTCCTTATTTTTTAGATGTTTAAACCTGAGAAGCACATCATGGCCATCGCCATGAGGCCCACTGTGATGAACGTGATGCCGAGGCCCTGGAGAGGCTTGGGCACGTCGCTATACTCCATCTTCTCGCGGATGGCACCCATGGCTATGATGGCAAGGGTCCAGCCCAGTCCGCTGCCAATGGCATAGACAAGGGCATCGAGGATGCTGCCGATATACTGGGTGTTGGAGGGGTCGAGGTTGACACGCTGCTGCATGAACAAAGACGCTCCCATGATGGCACAGTTGACGGCTATCAGGGGAAGGAAAATACCCAGCGCGGCATACAGTGAGGGTGAGAAGCGCTCGACTATCATCTCGACAAGCTGCACGATGCCGGCGATGACTGCAATGAAGAGGATGAAGCTCAGATAGGACAGATCGACGCCCTCAACAAGGCAGTCGGGACCGAGAATCTTGGTCTGGAGCAGATAATCCACTGGCACGGTGACCATCAGCACGAAGGTGACGGCGATGCCAAGGCCTAAAGAGGTCTTCACATTCTTTGACACGGCAAGGAATGAGCACATGCCGAGGAAGAAGGCGAAAATCATGTTGTCCACGAAGATGGACCTGAAGAATAGACTTATTGCGTGTTCCATAACTTATTTCTCCTTATAAAAAAATGCACGATGTACCCAAATTACGCATCCGAGAAGAATCAGGGCCATAGCGGGCATGGTCATCATACCATTATTGACATATCCAAAATCATACACGGCATCGGGGAGCAACTGGAATCCAAGCAGCGAACCGCGGCCGAAGAACTCACGCACACCGCCCACTATCACGAGTATCATGGCATAGCCAAGACCATTGCTCACTCCGTCGATGAATGACGGCCATGGCTTGTTCATCATGGCAAACGCCTCAAGGCGACCCATAAGAATACAGTTGGTGATAATCAGTCCGACATATACCGAGAGCTGCACGCTGACATCATAGGCGAACGCCTTGAGCACCTGACTGACGATGGTGACAAGGGTGGCCACAACAACCAGCTGCACCACAATACGGATGCGCATGGGGATGGTCTTGCGGATGAGCGAGATAATCACATTGGCAAAGGCCGTGATGACGGTGACGGCAAGTCCCATCACTATGGCAGGCTCAAGTTGGGCGGTGACGGCAAGAGCCGAACAGATACCCAGGACCTGCACCAAGATGGGATGGTCGAGATTCAGCGGACGGCTGAACACTTCCTTATTCTGTTTTGAAAATAGACTCATATTGGTATTACTTTAAATAACTCTTATATTTTTCAAATGACTCGCGGAGCATCAGGGAGACACCATCGGAGGTCAGGGTGGCACCGGTCACGGCATCACACTCGGACTCAGGGTTTTTCACGTCGGACTTCTTCTTCACGGCGATAGCCACGCTGCCGTCGGCAGCATAGATCTTCTTGCCGCGGAACTGGTCCTGCCATGCACGTGAGTCCTTGATCTCGGCACCAAGACCGGCTGTCTCCGACTCATGGTTGAAGTAGGCACCGAAGATGGTGGTCTTGTCGTCATCGAGGGCTATATAGCCCCAGATGGGTCCCCACAAGCCCATTCCACGTACGGGGATGACATACTTGACAGCTCCTTCGACCTCACACTCGTAGAGGGTGAGACCGTCACCTACTGTGCGCTCGGACTTTACCACTGACTCATAGCGCGACTCAGCCTCGGCATTTTCAAGGTCGCGGATGTTGAGCGACGCCAAAATCTGCTTCTTCTTGTCCAATGCCACGTTGACATCCTGAAGGGGCTTCAGGGCCTGGAAGATGAAAGCAAGAAGGAAGGCTACTATAACGACGAGAACCGTGCTATATATAATAATGTAGGAATTTTTGTTTGTATCCATAATATATAAATTATTCTATTTGACGGGTTGCTTAATTCCTAATACGGTTGGCTCTCTTGCGGATATTGGCATCCACTACATAATGGTCGATGAGAGGAGCCATCATATTGCCAAAGAGGATGGCGAGCATCATGCCCTCTGGGAAACCGGGGTTCATCACGCGGATAATCACTGCCAGGGCACCAATGATGAAACCATAGACATACTTGCCACAGTCGGTGCGGCACGAGGTGACTGGATCGGTGGCCATAAACACGGCACCGAAGGCGAAGCCGCCATATACCAGATGCTCATACCATGCCACGGGCGACTGACCAGTCTGCTCGAAGATTACAGCCAACAGGCTGCCGCCTACCATGACGCTCAACATGGTGCGCCAGGATGCAATGCCCGTCCAGAGAAGGATGACGGCGCCAATGGCTATAGCCACCACGCTTGTCTCACCGACACTGCCGGGAATAAAGCCCATGACGGCATCCGACAATGACGCGCTGACGGGGACACCGGCTGCCAACTGTCCAAGGGGCGTGGCCTGAGTGAATCCGTCGGCAAGGGTGTTGCCGAGTCCAAAGATGGTGTCGTTGGCCACCCATACGGTGTCGCCGCTCATCTTGGTGGGGTAAGAGAAGAAAAGGAACGCACGCGCCACGAGTGCCACGTTGAAAATATTCATTCCTGTGCCTCCGAAGATCTCCTTGCCGATGACCACGGCAAAGGCCACCGCAATGGCTATCATCCATATCGGACAACCAATGGGGAGAATCATCGGGATGATGATTCCGGAGACAAGATAACCCTCCTGAATCTCCTCGCCCTTCCACTGTGCCCATGCAAACTCGATGCCGAGACCCACGATATAGCTGACGAGGATCTTGGGCAATACGGCAAGCAGGCCGTAGAAGAACACTTCACAGAAAGAGGCCTCAGACAAGGTGCCGGCGGCAAGATAATTCTGATAGCCAACATTATACATACCAAAGAACAGGGCGGGAAGCAGGGCTATCACCACCATGCTCATGATACGCTTCGAGTCGATTGCGTCGTGGATGTGGACTCCGGTGCGACGGGTGTCGTTGGGCACGTAGAGGAAGGTCTCAAATCCGTCAAACACGCTGCGGAAGGCATGTAGCTTGCCGTCCTTCTCGAAGTTCGGCTTTATGCTGTTGAGATAATTTCGCAAGTTCATAATTCTTTCAAATATTCTGAAATTATATAATTAGACAAATAACTAAGCGTTCTCCTTGCGAAGCATGTCAAGTCCCTCGCGCACGATGCGCTGAAGCTCTAGTTTCGAACTGTCAACAAACTCGGCAAGGGCAAAGTCCTCTGGACTGACCTCATAGATGCCCAACTGCTCCATCTTGTCAATGTTGCCGCTGATGATGGCCTTGACGAGATATTCGGCATAGATGTCCATTGGTATCACCCTGTCGTACTCGCCCGACATGATGAGATGGCGCTCGCCGCCCTTCACACGTGCGTCAAGGGCATACTCTTTCTTGCCAAAGAGCCAGGAGAAATAGCTGCGGTTGACGGAGAACTGGTTGAGACGCGGCATAATCCATCCGGCAAACTCGTCTGCATGGTCGCCCTCGGGGATAATGGTGATCTCGCTGCTGTGGGCACCAAGATAACCGTCCTTCGACGTGACACGTCCGGTCAGTACATTACCGTTGATGATGCGCACGCTATGGGAGGCATCGTAGGTGTTGCTCAACAGGGTGGAAAGCTCCTCTCCCACCAGCATGTCAACATACATTGGCTGGCGCACCTCACTGCCGCAAAGAGCCACGGTGCGGCGAAGATCGACATGTCCTGTGAGGAACAGACGTCCGAAGAAGATGACTGCCGAGGGATCGACTGTCCATACCACCTCGCCCTTGTTGATCGGGGAGACATGATTGACCTGTACGCCTACATTACCAGCAGGACATGGACCGTCGAAGATGTTGACCTCCACATCACGCGCTCCGGTAAGAGCCGGGGCGGTTTGGCGCGCTCCTATGCCAAGACAGGTCCTGGCAATGCGGGAAAGGGCGGTGAGACCGGTTTGCCACTCCTTCTCCTGGCCTTCCAACTCATACTCGAAATCGGCGGCAAGGGGCTTGTCGCGAAGTGCTGAGACGAAGATGGCCTTTGGGGCACTGTCGGGTGTGGTCACCACGTCATAGGGCAGCTGGTTGATATAACCAAACAGACCAGACTCCAACAGGGAGGCAATGACCTGCTCGCCACTGAGCGACGACACGTCTTTCGCTCCATAATCAGTGAACGACTGTGTGGCATCGGCACTTACCTTCACGGCAAGCACCTTGCGGCGCTCGCCACGCTCCACGGCTGCCACCGTGCCACTCACGGGAGATGCAAACCGCATCTCAGGATAATTTTTGTTGATGAACAATGCATCACCAGCCTTGACCTTATCGCCCTCCTTGACAACTACCTTGGGCACCACACCCTGAAAGCAGTCGGGCTGAAGGGCATAACTGCCATTGGACTTCAACTGGAGCTTTCGCTTCTCAGCCTTGCCTGACAGATTTATGTCAAGACCTTTGCGCAACTTGAATAAATTAGCCATTTTATACTGTTTTGTTAGACATTATCATGAATATCGCCGCAAAATTACAAAAAAAAATTAATATTTGGCATATTAAACGAACAAAACTTTCGAATTAGTGTTTTTTTTCATAATTTTGTAGGCAATTTCGGAGAAAGGCAATCATTTTGTAAACTCCATATAACAAAATTTTCATGAGCAAACTGAAGTGGATTAAACATATTATTAACATCATACTTTGGACGACGGTGGGACTTTATCTGCTCATCGCCGTGGTGATGCGTGTGCCTGCAGTGCAGAATGCCGTGGCTGAAAAAATGGCGGAGGTCATCGGGCAACAAATCAACACCAAGGTGGAAATAGGACGCATCGACCTCGGACTACTCAACAGGGTGGTCATCGACAATACGACCATATACGACCAAAGGGGAAAGGTGATGGTGAAATCGGCGAGAATAGCGGTGAAGATTGACCTGCTGCAACTCATTGAGGGGAAGGTGCGCATCTCATCGGCACAGATGTTTGCCACCAACTTCCACCTCTATAAATTAAATGAAAAGGCGAAGAGCAACTTCCAGTTTGTCATCGACGCACTGGCTTCTAAAGATTCCACCAAGGAAAAGAAACCGCTCGACATAGCCATCAACTCATATATCATGAGAAGGTGCAACGTGAGCTATGACAGATGGGACAAACCGAAAAAGAACGGACTGCTCGACCCTAACCATATCCGGCTGTCTGACATCAGCACTTACGTGATGCTCAAGGCGCTCAGGGACGACTCTATCAATGTGGAGATGAGAAAGCTGACGCTAAAGGAACAGTCGGGACTGAGGGTGGATGACATGAGGTTCAACCTCGTGGCGGGAACGAAGACATGCCTGCTTAAGGACTTCGAGCTGAGAATGCCCAACTCGGTGGTCAGAATAGAAAGACTCGATGCCACATACAATAGAAAAGACGGTAAGACTGACCCTAAATCCCTCACTTACAGTGGTCATCTCAACAACTCTGAGGTCACTCCAGCCGACATCGCGGCGATTGTGCCAGGACTGAGGTCGTTCACGAGCAAGTTTGAAATGGACATCCTCTTGCACGGCTCACACCAGAGAATAGACATAGACAGCATCCGACTGACATCCAAATCGGGCGACCTGGGGGTTAATGCCAGCGGATGGTATGAGGACACGAAGCCCCACAAAAGCTGGGGTGTCAACATCGACCGGCTCATCGCTTCGCCAAAGACCATCGAGTTTCTCGTAAAAAACATCAACGGGAAAACCATCGAAATACCAGACGTGGCATACAGGCTCGGTGACATCGACATGAGGGGAAAGGCGTCGTCAACGCCCGACGGCACCATGGACGCAAGGCTCGCCATCAACTCGGAAGCGGGAAAGGCGGATGTCAACGTCAATATCAAGGACGACAACGCCGACAATCGCGCAAGGGAGTTTACGGGGAATGTCACCGCTCATGGCGTGGCACTCAACAAGATAACACAGGACACCAGACTGGGCAACATCGACACGGACATATCCGTCGAGGGATGTCTCCGACGGGGCGCACTGCCGACGGTCAGTGCCAAAGGCGTCATCTCAAGGTTTGCCTACAACGGATATTCATTCAGCAATATCGACATCGACGGACTATATGACAGGGGGGACATCTCTGGCACTGTCAACATTAACGACCCCAACATCGCTCTCAAGACAGAAGGACACTACGGTAAGGCGGAGGACAAAAGGGGACAGACGCTCGTCATCGACATGGACATAGAAAGACTCAGACCGGCAGCCATCAAACTGTCGAACAAATGGGGCAACGCCAACTTCTCAGCGAAGATAGGGGCGGAACTGACGGCGTCGGGCATGAACGACTCCAACGGCACCGTGTCAATTTCTGACTTCAATATGACGGCGCAGGGCGACTCATGCCATATCGGACAACTGCAGATAAGGTCAGGATTTGACGTGCAGGGACACTACCTCGTCATGGAGAGCGACTTCGGATATGCCATGCTCGTGGGCAACTTCGACTATCCCACCCTGCCTGCCAGCATCACACGACACATAGAGAAGCACCTGCCCGCCATCATGAAAAACAAAGGCAACAACAAAAAGACGGGTGACAACAACTTCACGCTCATAGCACATGTCAACGACACGAAATGGGTAAAACCACTGCTGGGACTGCCGCTGACCACCGAACAGCCCCTGCTGCTCAGGGCCAACATGGACGACAACGATGGTAGCATGACCATCGAATGTGACGCGCCGGACATCACATACGACAACATGAGACTGACCGACTCCAAACTATACGTCTATGCCTCGGAGGACAATATATCCATCAAGACACAAACAAAAAAGCACCAGTACAACGGCGACATCATCGACTGCCACGTGTCGGCAAAGGCCGACGACGACATCATCGACGCATCCCTCACATGGGATAACCCCGGAAAGATCAAGGGCGAGCTCAACGCCCTGTCAACATTCGGAAAAAACGACAACGGACAGGACTATGCAAAGGTCAAGATCAAACCATCGGTCATCACCATCGGCGAAAAGACATGGAGGGTGAAGGCTTCCGACGTGATGTATGCCAAGAACAACCTCGACATCAATGACTTCAGGATCGAACACGAATCGCAGCATATCATCATCAATGGTAAGGCAAGCAACAGCCAGCAGGACTCGCTCTTCATCGACCTCAACGGGGTGGACGTCAGATACGTGCTCGACCTGGTCAACTTCCACTCGGTGGATTTCGACGGATTCGCCTCGGGTAAGGCTCTCGTGGTGGCTCCTTTTGGCGACATGCAGGCCAAGGCAAACCTCACCGTTGACAGATTCTTCTTTGAACATGGAAGGATGGGCGTGCTCACGGCGGAGGTGAACTGGAACAACGCGGAGAAGCAAATCGACATCGACGCCATAGCCAACGACGGTCCAGACGCAAGAACCATCATCAATGGGTATGTGTCGCCAAAGAGAAACTATATCGACCTCGACATCGAGGCCGACAGCACTCACATCGATTTCATGCACTCGTTCACCAAGAGTTTTATAAGTGACATCGACGGAAGGGCAAAGGGCAAGGTGAAACTGGCGGGACCTCTCAACAACATCAACCTCACGGGAATGGTGGTGGTCAACGGCAACGCCATGATAAGGCCGCTCAACTGCAGGTATTATCTCGAAAACGACACCATCACACTCATTCCCGACGAAATAGAACTGAGAAACGTCAGGATCAAGGATGTTACGGGGAATGTGGGATTTGTCAACGGAAACATCCACCACAAGCATCTCACAAGACTGAGCTATGACCTCAACGTCAGGGCACAAAACCTCCTGGCGTATGACTTCAGGGACTTCGGCAACGAGGTGTTCTACGGCACGGTGTATGCCGACGGCAACGTGGATATCACGGGAAGAAGCGGATTCTTGCAGATGGATGTCGATGTGACTCCACTGCGAGGCTCATCATTCGTATATAACGCCTCAACCAACGACCAAATCTACGACCAGGAGTTTATCGCATGGAATGATGTCACATCAAGACACAACGGTTCGGCAATGTCGGACAACAGCAAGACAGACAATGACGATGACAAAGAATACTCCTCGGACATGTTTATCAACTTCAACATCAACTGTACACCCGACGCACAGATCAAACTGCTCATGGACAGTCATACCGGCGACTATATCACCATGTATGGCAACGGCATGATACGCGCCACCTACTATAATAAGGGGGCATTCAACATGTTCGGCACATACACCATGGACCACGGCACGTATGACATCACCATACAAAACATCATCAAGAAAAACTTCACATTCCAGGAAGGAGGAACATTCGTATTCGGAGGCAACCCATACGACGCCACGCTCAACCTGCAGGCGGTATATACCGTCAACGGCGTGTCACTGTCCGACCTCAACGTCGGCAACAGTTTCACCAACAACACCACCAAGGTCAACTGCCTGATGAACATCGGAGGCGTGGCTCGTAACCCGCAGGTGAGCTTCGACCTTGACATGCCGACTGTCAGCTCCGACGAAAAACAGATGATACGCAGTGTGCTCAACTCGGAGGACGAACTCAACCAGCAGGTGGTCTATCTGCTCGGCATCGGACGATTCTACCCCACCGGCACCAACAACTCCACATCGCGCGAACAGAGCGAGACGTCACTCGCCATGCAAAGCCTGCTCTCGGGTACTATCTCATCTCAGATAAGCAGCGTGCTCAACACCGTCATCAAAAACGACAACTGGAACTTCGGAGCTAACATATCCACCGGCGACGAGGGATGGAACAACGCGGAATATGAGGGTATCGTCAACGGACGACTTCTCAACAACCGACTGCTTATCAACGGACAATTCGGTTACAAGGACAACGTCAACACCGCAAGCACCAACTTCATCGGTGACTTCGACATCAGATACCTGCTCTTTCCCAACGGTAATCTCGCCCTCAAGGTATATAACCAGACCAACGACAGATACTTCACAAAGTCGAGCCTGAACACACAGGGCATCGGACTCATCATGAAAAAGGACTTTAAGGGACTCGGCGACCTGATAGGAAAGAAAAAGAAGAAGAAAAAGACAAATAAAGTTAAATAATCATAAATCTAAAGGCAAATACACAACTAATTATCTGTAATTCCCAAATAATTAGTACCTTTGCACCCGCTTTTGAAAAAGCATATAGTTCACATAATGTCTAACATTATTTTAAAAAACAATTAATTAAATTTTTTATGTCAGAATTAACAAACAACGTCAAGCCATTGGACGACTTCAATTGGGAAGAGTTTGAGAATGGCTCGTCAGCAAATGTCAGCAAGGAAGAGCTCGACAAGGCTTACGATGAAACCTTGAACAAGGTGAGTGAGCATCAGGTGACTGAGGGTACCGTAATCTCAGTGGACAAGAAGGAAGTTATCGTCAACATCGGTTACAAGAGCGACGGTATCATTCCAGCAAGCGAATTCCGCTACAACCCTGACCTCAAGGTTGGTGACAAGGTTGAGGTTTATGTAGAGAACCAGGAGGACCGCAAGGGCCAGCTGATTCTTTCTCACAAGAAGGCACGTCTCAGCAAGAGCTGGGAGCGCGTCAATGCAGCCCTCGACAACGAGGAGGTTATCCAGGGTTATATCAAGTGCCGCACTAAGGGCGGTATGATTGTTGACGTATTCGGCATCGAGGCATTCTTGCCCGGTAGCCAGATTGACGTTCATCCTATACGCGACTACGACCAGTTTGTCAACAAGACCATGGAGTTCAAGGTTGTCAAGATCAACCAGGAGTTCCGCAACGTAGTCGTTTCTCACAAGGCTCTCATCGAGCAGGAGCTCGAGGCTCAGAAGCGCGAGATTATCTCCAAGCTCGAAAAGGGACAGATTCTCGAGGGTACTGTCAAGAACATCACATCTTATGGTGTGTTTGTTGACCTCGGCGGTGTTGACGGACTCATCCATATCACAGACCTTTCTTGGGGACGTGTTGACGATCCTCACAAGGTGGTTGAGCTCGACCAGAAGATCAATGTCGTTATCCTCGACTTCGACGACGAGAAGAAGCGCATCGCTCTCGGTCTCAAGCAGCTCACTCCTCACCCATGGGATGCTCTCGATGCCGAGCTTAAGGTGGGCGACCATGTCAAGGGTAAGGTGGTCGTTATCGCTGACTACGGCGCATTCGTTGAGATCCAGCCTGGTGTTGAGGGTCTCATCCACGTGTCTGAGATGTCATGGAGCCAGCACCTCCGCTCTGCTCAGGACTTCCTCAAGGTGGGCGACGAGGTAGAGGCTGTCATCCTCACTCTCGACCGCGAGGAGCGCAAGATGAGCCTCGGTATCAAGCAGCTCAAGGAAGATCCATGGGAGGCTATCGAGGTTAAGTATCCTGTCGGAAGCAAGCACACTGCCAAGGTGCGCAACTTCACCAACTTCGGTGTATTCGTTGAACTCGAAGAGGGTGTTGACGGACTCATCCATATCTCTGACCTCTCTTGGACCAAGAAGGTTAAGCATCCTTCTGAGTTCACTCAGGTGGGTGCCGATATCGACGTTGCCGTGCTCGACATCGACAAGGACAATCGTCGTCTCAGCCTCGGTCACAAGCAGCTCGAGGACAACCCATGGAACCAGTTCGAGGCTACATACACCGTGGGTAGCGTACACGAAGGCAAGATCATCGAAATGCTCGAAAAGGGTGCTGTTGTTTCTCTTGAGAAGGGCGTTGAGGGATTTGCCACTCCTAAGCACCTCGTTAAGGAGGATGGCACACAGGCCGCTCTCGGCGAGACCCTGCCATTCAAGGTTATCGAGTTCAATAAGGACAGCAAGAGAATCATCCTCTCTCACAGCCGTACCTTCGAGGACGCTCAGCGTGAGGAGAAGCGCGCAGCAAGAAAGCCACGCGCCAAGAAGGAGGAGACTGTGAAGATTGAGAACCAGCCCGCTGCAACTACACTCGGTGATATCGATGTACTTGCACAGCTGAAGGCTCAGATGGAAAAGGGTGAATAATAAACACCTTTATTCCATATAGATTATCCAAGGAGCCCACAATGCACTTTGTGGGCTCCTTGCTGTTTTTGTGTTCATAGTTAATAATTTATAATTATTAAGGAATAATATAATTGGTTTAAAATAAATGTTGTATCTTTGCAGTATGAAATATAAAGACTTCGACAACTATAAAAACAGGTTGCTTGCTTCGTTTACACAAATCTGCGATATCATTATATGTATCGCGGCATATCTCGCTATAGTCAAATACACCGATATTACATGGGATGGTGAACTGCTGAAGACCACTTTATTCATCGGAGTGATATACGCAGGATGTGTCATCAGCGGCGGTGTCATACTATACAAAAACAATATACGGGACTTTCAGGTGATGCTCCTCGTGGCAAGAAACGTATGCACCTTCGCCGTCTTGTCGTTCATACTGCTGCCATTGGGAAATTTCAGAATGATGCCTTTCTGGTATGGCATTGCTTTTTTGGCCGTTGTTTTTATCATATCGACACTGTTCCGGCTCGCTCTCCGCTTCACCATCAAGCAATACAGGAAACAGGAGGGACACCAAAGGCATATAGTGCTCGTGGGCAGTACGGAAAACAATGTCAACCTCGCACGTGAGATGAAAAGTTCGCCCTATTTCGGATTTAAGGTGTGCGGATATTTCGACTTCGAGGAAAACCTTAAGTTCTCCAAGGAATGTATCTATCTCGGCAAACCGAAGGATGTGGTCGGATATCTCAAGACACACGACGACATCGACTCTCTCTACTGCTGCCTGCAGTCGAGAAACAAGGAGGTCATCATGGAGATAATAAGATATTGCGTGAAAAACGTGGTGCACTTCTATAGCGTGCCCAACGTGAGCAACTATATATCACACCGCATGCACCTCAACATGATGGGACGTGTGCCTTATCTCAGTCTATACCGGGACCCGCTGACATTGCCCGAAAACAAACTGGTCAAGAGGGTGATGGACATAGTCATCTCATTCATCTTCGTCATAACCGTCTTTCCCATCATACTGCTCGTTGTCACCATAATCACCAAACTGACCATGCCCGGACCGGTGTTCTTCTGCCAGAAGCGCAACGGACTCAACGGCAGGGAGTTTACATGTCTGAAGTTCAGAAGCATGAAGATCAACAAGGAGGCCGACACCAAGCAGGCCACTGAGCATGACCCGAGAATCACAAAATGGGGTAACTTCCTCAGACGCTCCAATATCGACGAGACACCCCAGTTCATCAACGTGCTCCTCGGCAGCATGAGTATCGTCGGGCCCAGACCGCACATGGTGAAGCACACCGAACAATACTCACAGCTTATCGACAAATACATGATAAGACACTGGGTGAAACCGGGCATCACGGGATGGAGCCAGGTGACGGGATTCAGAGGTGAGACCAAGGAACTGTACCAGATGGAAGGACGCATCGAAGGCGACATCTGGTATATCGAGCATTGGAGCCCATGGCTTGACCTCTATATCATCTGGAAAACCGTGGTCAACGCCATCAGAGGAGACAAACAGGCGCGGTAAACGACAACGTATTATTCAATCAGAAACTCAGTTGGGCAAGACGCTGGCGAAGCTGGTCTGCAAGCGACCTGCGGATGGACAGCGTGATCTCGCACGTATTGTCGAAGGTCTGCGAGACAATACGGGGCTGCATGTCCTTGACAATCCGCATCACGTCGTTCATCATGGGATAGGTGAAGGAATATTTCACCTCCTCCTCTATCTGACGCTCTTCCTGCTCAGCATCGTCGATGGCAAGCGACGCTGCTTCCTTATATGCCACAATAAGTCCGCTGGTGCCTAATTTGACACCACCGAAATACCTTATCACAACTACAAGGATATTGGTCAGCTCACGACTGTTGATCTGACCCAGGATGGGTTTGCCCGCCGTACTGCTTGGTTCACCGTCGTCATTGGCACGGAAGTCCGTGCGCTCATGTCCTAACATATATGCCCAGCATACATGGCGCGCATCAAAGTATTTCTTGCGATAGTGGGTCACCAACGCCTTCACGTCGTCAACACTATCGACATGATGACAAAAGGCGAGAAACTTACTACGCTTCTCGGTGTAGTAGCCCTCGCCTATTTTGTTTTCACTTATTGTCTTGTATATGTCTGACATAATCAGTGAATGGATTAACTCAACTTATGGATGACCAGACCAGAGCGGAGCTTCGGCTCAAACCATGTAGCCTTGGGAGGCATAATCTTACCACTGTCGGCAATGTCCATAATCTGCTGCATGGACACTGGATACAACGCCAAAGCCATGCGCATCTCACCGCTATCTACACGACGCTTCAGTTCGCCAAGACCGCGCAGTCCACCCACGAAGTCTATACGCTTGCTTCCACGAAGGTCCTTGATGCCAAGGAGGTCGTCGAGGATAAGACGGCTGGAGATATCCACATCGAGCACTCCGATGGGGTCGGTGTCGTCGTATGTACCTTCCTTTGCCTTCAGCGAGAACCAGTGACCGTCGAGATACATGGAGAACTCATGGAGCTGCTGCGGCTTATAGATCTCCTCACCCTTGTCCTCCACAATGAAGTTGCGGGTGAGCTTGCGCATAAACTCCGCACTGTCCATGCGGTTGAGGTCGGTGACCACACGGTTGTAGTCGAGAATGGTAAGCTGAGATGCCTGGAAGCATACCGCCATAAAATAGTTGTACTCCTCGTCGCCCTTGTGGTTGGGGTTCTGCTTCTGCTTCTCCGCACCGACAAGTGCTGCGGCAGCCGAACGGTGGTGACCGTCGGCAATATACAAGCTGGGCATCTTGGCAAACTCGTTGGTGATGGTCTCTATGTCCTTCTCGTCGGAGATAACCCAAAATTGATGTCCGAATCCGTCAACTGGAGCAATGAAAGAATATTCAGGCTCTGTGGCGGCATAGCGCATGATAAGGTCGTTGAGCACCTGATTGTCGGGATAAGCGAAGAAGACCGGCTCGATATTGGCATCGTTCACACGTACATGCTTCATGCGGTCCTCCTCCTTGTCACGGCGGGTCAGCTCGTGCTTCTTGATCACGCCGTTGAGATAGTCGTCAACGAATGCCCCGACAACAAGACCGTACTGGGTCTTGCCGTTCATCGTCTGGGCATAGATATAGTAGTGGTCCTCTGTGTCCTGAACGAGCCAACCATTGTCCTGAAACTTCTGGAAGTTCTCGGCTGCCTTCTCATACACACAGGGGTCGTACTCACTCGTGCCAACAGGAAAATCAATCTCAGGCTTAATGATATGATAGAGGCTCATCTCATTGTCGCCTGCCTCTGCCCTCGCCTCTTCCGAGTCAAGTACGTCGTAAGGACGTGACTCCACTCTCTCAACAAGGTCTTTCGGCGGTCTTACGCCTTTGAATGGTTTTACTACTGCCATAATCAGTTGACCTTAAACTTTGTACATCCGTCCTTGAAGAACGCATTGATCTGACAAGCGGCTGCAATGCCCGCATTGATGTTGGCCTCGGCTGTCTGTGCACCCATCTTCTTGGGAGTGCTGAAGTAACGGCCTTCAAACTGTGCAAAGTCGGCATCGGCATCCGGTTTGATGTCGGTGACATACTTCAGATCGGTACGCTCTGCCATCAGCGAGAGGAGTTCAGGCTCATTGATCACTTCCTTGCGGGCTGTGTTGACCAGGATACCGCCCTTCTTCATTTTGCCCACGAGAGCGGCGTTGATGCTCTGCTTGGTCTCGGCGGTGGCGGGTATGTGTAGAGACACCACGTCACATGTTTCGAAAAGGGCATCCTGAGAGTCAACGGCATTCACGCCGGCAGCCTCAATGGCCTCCTTCGGACAGAAAGCGTCATAGGCATATACCTCCATACCGAATCCGGCTGCGATACGGGCTACATTGCGACCCACATTACCGAAGGCGAGAATACCCAGTTTCTTACCCTTGAGCTCTGTGCCTGCCTTGCCGTTATAGAAATTGCGCACTGCAAAGACGAGCATTCCGAATACCAGTTCCGCAACGGCGTTGGAGTTCTGACCGGGTGTATTCTCTGCCACCACGTCATGGGCAGTGGCTGCTGCAAGGTCGATATTGTCATAACCGGCACCGGCACGAACGACAATCTTCAACTGCTTTGCAGCGTCGAGCACCTCTGCATCCACCTTGTCGGAACGGATAATCATGGCATCAACATCCTTCACAGCATCGAGCAACTGCTGCTTCTCTGTATATTTCTCAAGCAGAACCAGCTCATTGCCTGCTCCTTCCACTTCCTTACGGATGCCCTCCACTGCTGCGGCTGCGAAGGGCTTCTCTGTTGCTACTAATACTTTCATAACTATTTCAAAATTAAGAATTAAGAATTAAAAATTTTAGTTCTTACTCTCAAATTCCTTCATGCAGGCAACAAGGGCGTTGACACCCTCAATGGTCTGGGCATTGTAGCAGCTGGCGCGGAAACCGCCTACACTGCGGTGACCCTTGATGCCGACCATACCACGCTCTGTGGCGAAGTCAAGGAAGGGCTTCTCCAATTCCTTGTATTCGTCGTTCATCACGAAGCAGATGTTCATCAATGAGCGGTCTTCCTCAGCCACTGTGCCGCGGAACAACTTGTTGCGGTCAATCTCGCCATATACGATGTCTGCACGCTCCTGGGCGTTCTTTGCCATTGCCTCAACACCGCCGTTCTTCTTGATCCAACGGAGATTCTCAAGCATACAATAGATTGGCACCACTGGAGGTGTGTTGAACATTGAGCCTTTCTCGACGTGTGTACGATAGTCGAGCATGGTGGGTATCTCACGGGGTGCCTTGCCAAGGGCGTCGTTCTTGACGATGACGAAGGTAACACCTGCCATGGAGAGGTTCTTCTGGGCACCGCCGTAGATGCAGTCATACTTGCTCACATCCACCGGACGGCTCATTATGTCGGACGACATATCGGCAATGATAGGAACATTCACATCCAGGTCCTTGCGGATTTCTGTACCATAGATGGTGTTGTTGGTTGTGATGTGCAGATAGTCAACGTCGTCAGGGCATGTCCAGTCCTTGGGGATGAAGGTGTAGTTGGCATCGGCCGACGAAGCCACCTCAACAACCTCACCAAACAACTTGGCTTCCTTCATGGCTTTCTTTGCCCATACACCGGTGTTAAGATAAGCGGCTTTCTTTAGGAGGAAGTTATAGGGAATCATACAGAATTCCAGGGAGGCACCACCACCAAGGAATAATACCGAATAACCCTCCGGAACCTGAAGCAGTTCCTTAACAAGAGCCTCTGCCTCGTCAACGACGGGCTGGAAATTCTTGGCACGATGGCTAATCTCCATAAGAGAAAGACCTGAATCCTGGAAGTCCAAACACTGCTTTGCTGTGTTTTCAATCACTTCACGGGGAAGCATTGACGGACCTGCATTAAAATTGTACTTCTTCATTTTGATTGTCCTTTAAATTTATTAATTATATAAGTTTTGTATCTACTATTGTTGTGAAAATCGCTGCGAAGGTACACATTATATTCCATATATCCAAATATTTTTGCAAAAATGTCACAAAAAAAGCAATTTAATTGTCTTTTTGACACCAAATAAGGGCTAAAAAGCATAATTATGCGCTCTTTTTACATCTTTTTAACGCACTTACTTCACCAGCTCCACCACGGTCTTCACGTTCTTGATCTTCTCGCCCGAAACCGACCGTATCATCCCCTCCACCTTGTCCGATGCTACCGCCACATAGGTGTAGCGCTCCTTGACATCTATCCTGCCTATGTCGGCTGAGGTGAGACCGCCCTTTTTGCATAGGAATCCCACTATGTCGCCCTTGCTGATTTTGTCCTTCTTGCCCTTGCCTATATAGACGGTTGACATACGTGCGGGCTGCGGGGCGGGAAGGTCATCGTCGGAGGGCAGTTCATAAGGGATGATGTCGCCCTCGACAAAGTCGGGAATATGCTCGTCGGGACCAAGCACGAAGAATGTGCGCCCCGTAGCGTCCCATCTTGCCGTGCGCCCCACCCGGTGCACATAGCCGTCTTCTCCCTGCGGGAGGTGATAATGCACGATGTTGTCGATGTCGGGTATGTCGAGTCCGCGCGAGGCTAGGTCGGTGCATACAAAGACGTTGGCCGACCCGTTGCTGAAGCGGTAAAGGGCCGACTCGCGTTGCTGCTGGTCCATGCCTCCATGGAAATGGCTCACTGCAAACCCCTCGTGTCTGAGATGGTCTGCGGTGCGCTCCACACCGTCGCGATAGTTGAGGAAGACCACTGTGCTCCCTCCCTCAAACGAGCGCAACAGCAGTGACAGCGTCGCTAACTTGTCCTTGGTCGGACTGACCACCTCATGGATGGTGACACGGTCGGGCACCTGTTCTCCCTCGTCAAGACAGTCAACGCGCACGGCATTCTTCAGTCTCACAAAGTCGGGGATTGCCTCGGCGTCGGTGGCTGAGAGGAGTATGCGGCGGCGCAGTCCCGGCAACTTCTTCATCAGACGTGACATTTCGTCGCGAAATCCCATCTCAAGACATTTGTCAAACTCGTCAATCACCACGTACCTTATATTATATGGGGATATGTTGCCCTTGTCGAGATGGTCGTTAAGACGGCCGGGCGTGCCGAACACCACGTGCGGCAGCTCTTTCTTGATGACCTTATGCTCATCCATCGCCGGGCGACCTCCATAGCAGCTCACAGAGCGCACACCGCACGACATGTCCTTCATCACCGTGTCCGACTGGAGGGCCAGCTCACGTCCGGGTACCACCACAATGGCCTGCACCGCATCGTTGGCCACGTCAATGGTATGCGACAATGGAAGCAGGTAGGCAAGGGTCTTGCCGGAACCTGTCGGTGAGAGGATGACCACGTCACCGGCGGTGCCGAGGATTGCCCGGCATGCCATCTGCTGCATCTCGTTGAGGTCTGCGATGCCCAACTTGTTCAATACCTTGTCTATGTCCATAGTCATTCTTTTTTCGTCAGTTCATACACTCCCGTGGGGGTCTTGCGCTTAAGCACGTCAAGCATCAGGTCCTTGCCCGCCACTATACCATAGCCGCGAAGGATGGCCTCTACGGTCTTGCGGGCCAGTTCGGGATGATTGTTCTCCTCGCTGAGATGACAAAGCCATACATGGCACAAGTCCTCCGACATGTTTTCTGCAAGTGCTATGCCACAGGCCTTGTTGCTCAGATGACCGGCTGCACTGGTGATCCTCCGCTTCAGATGGTCGGGATAAGGCCCGCTTCTGAGCATCTCCTCGTCATGGTTGGCCTCCATCACGAGATAGTTGGCCTTGTTGATAAAGGGTTTTATCTCGTCTGTGATCTCACCTGCATCGGTGATGATGCAAAAGGTTACGCCTTCTGCCTCAATGGCATATCCCACATTGTCGGCACTGTCATGGGGCACACTGAATGGGGTGACCCTGAACTCGCCCACCTCAATGGTGGTGCCTTTTTCCACTGTTCTCGCCAGGTCCTTGCTCACCTTGCGCTGCACACAATAGTTTTTCAATATTCCCTCGTGCACCTTACCGGTGGTATAGACCGGCACATTCAGTTCATGACTGATGCTGCCGACACATTTGATATGGTCAGCATGGTCGTGTGTTATCAATATGTTGTGGATTGCGGAAAGACTGATACCATAGTCTCGAAAGCCCTTTTTCATGGTTCTTATTCCCACTCCTGCGTCAATCAGCAATCCGTCGGTTTCTGTATATAGATAGTAGCTGTTACCGCTGCTACCACTACCAAAAGATATAAATTTCAGCATTTCTTCGTGAATTTGGTGCAAAAGTAACAAAAAAAAACTATACCACCAAATTTATTACGTTTCTTTGGGATGTTTTTTAGTATTATTTACATTGTTTAGAACGGCAGTCCCACTGCAAAGTGGAATGTCAGGTCACGACTGAGACGGGGATGGACTAGTGGATAATGCGTGGTGCCTTGTTCGCGATACGACGGGTTGACTGCCTTCATGCCGAAGTCGAAGCGCAGGATGAAGAAGTCAAAGTTCATGCGCACGCCCATGCCGTATGCCACGGCCATATCCTTCAGGAAACGGTCAAAGCGAAACTGTCCGCCAGGCTGGTCGGTATAGTTGCGGATAGTCCATATATTACCTGCATCGACGAAGAGGGCGCCATTGAGTTTCCAGAAGAGATGGGCGCGGTATTCCATGTTGAGGTCTATCTTCATGTCGCCTGTCTGGTTGATAAAGTCGATGTTGCCGTCCTTGCCTGCAAACGATCCTGGGCCGAGTTCCCTCACCGACCATCCTCTCACACTGTTGGCGCCACCGGAGAAATATCGCTTCTCAAAGGGCAGTATGGTACTGTTGCCATAGGGATATGCTATGCCCAGTCCGGCATGCATCACCAACTGGTTGTTGTAGTCAAACCGTATGTTGTGGGTGTATTCAATGTCGGCCTTCACGTATTGCGCGTATGCTATGTCGAAGATTTTGGTGTGGCCGTCTTCCTTGTGGCCCACGTCGAGGGTGTTGGCAAGCAGGTCAAGGAGGTTGCCTGATGTCTCCACAGCCACCTTGATGGCGTCGATACCGTTGTTGTATGCCCATCCCAGTCCAAACTTCATGATAAAGAGGTTCTCGTAGTTGTATCTGAGGATGGCATTGCGGTTGTTGTCGTCCTCAAGATAGTCATGCCTGAACGTGTCGGAGATCCATGGCATGAAGACGTAGTTGAGGTCGAGGAGGTCTATCCAGTAGCGGTCGTGGTGGTTGGTGTGGTTCCACTTGTATTTCCATGCCAACGACAGGACGCGGCGGTGATATTCCGGACGGTTTTGAAGGTCGTACATCAGCGACACCTCAGACGACGCATTGGTGCGCTTGATAAAAGGCATGGGAATGAAGGGGGCTATGAACCTGGGAAATTGCAACTTAGCCTCCACGGAGTATTCTAAGAAGTCCTCATTGCTGTAGCCCTCCAGTCCCTTGATGTTCTCGTATGCCCCGCGCAACTCAAGGCTCAACAGTTCACTGCCCCTGAACAGGTTATGGTGCTGATAGGTGAGCGAGGCTGCCGCTCCGAGGTCGCCCGCCGTGTTGGTGCCCTCAGGCTGGAAACTGATGGAGTGTGGCTTGTTGGTGGTCAACTGTATGTTGCAGTCCAACAGGCGGTTGGCTGCATCTTCCTCAAAACTGATGTTGGTGTATTTCACCGCCTGCAGCCTGCCAAAGCGGTTGTATGTGGTCTGCAGGTCCTTGGCTGAATATGGCTTGCCAGGAGTGATAAACGTGTTGGCCTTGAGCACCGACTCTCTCAGGTGTATCCTGTCGTCCTCGGGGTCGCCGCTTTTATAGTTGACGCTTCTCACCGTATATACGGGATGCTCTCCCAGGCTGTCCCTGTTCACCACATACTTTCTCAGCACCAAGGTGAGGTCTATCTTTGGCACTCCCGCCACGGTGTCGGCACGGTATGTGATATAGTCCTTGTTGAAGCGGAAGAACCCTCTGTTGACAAGCAGGTCGGTGATGCGCTTGCGCTCCGCGTCAAGGTTGGCCACGTTGAAACGGTCACCGCGATACAGTGCCGACCCATTGTGGAGCATACCCGACGAGGTCAGAAGACTGTCGAGATATGGGTCGAGGATGTCATAGCTGACCTCGTTGAGCGTATATGCCACACCGGGATGGAGGGTGAATGTGGCATCGACCACTTTCTTTTTCTTCTGTCTCACACTCATATCTACCCTACCCTGCAGATAGCCCTCATTGCGAAGCAAGGCTGCAAGGTCATTGCAGCTTCTCTGCGCCATCAGGGTGTCGAACACCTCTGGCGGCTCTCCCATCGACTGCAGCGTGCGGTTCATCCACTTGGTGGTGTCCCTGCCTGCCAGGGAGTATATGGCGAGAGGCACTTTCAATGTGGAAAACCATCGCTGGTTGCCCCTCTGCCTGACGTATGACTTATATCTTGACGTGTTGACATCGGGATATCCATCGTCTTTCGTCACTTCCACCTTGTTGAGCATGACATATCCGTCGGGTACGAACTTCGTACTCGAACATGATGCCACTATCATGGCTACTGTTATCGCCACAACACTCTTCAGCCTGTTCACGAGGCTTCTCACCCCGATAATATATATCTGTTTTGACATTTTATTCTTAATTCGTTTGCAAAGTTAAAACTTTTATTGTAACTTTGCGGCAAAATTGCAAACTTTTTAATTTTTTTAGATAAAATGATTGGTAAAAACACTATAAAATGGGTCCATTCCTTGGAAATGAAGAAAAACAGGCTGCGCGAAGGCTTGTTTGTGGCTGAAGGGCCAAAGGTGGTGGGCGACCTCCTCGGCCACTACCGCCTGCACACCGTTTTCGCCACCGACGAATGGATGAACGCACATGGAAAGGCATTGCAGGCGGATAGCGGACAAGCGAGGATTGAAGTGGTTGACGACGAACTGCTGCGACGCCTCAGTTTTCTGCAACACCCCCAGCAGGTCATTGCCATATTCCATATCCCCGACAACACCGACGGCGGCATCGACCTCACGCACCAACTCACCCTCATGCTCGACGGCGTGCAAGACCCCGGCAACCTCGGCACCATCATACGAATAGCCGACTGGTTTGCCATCGACCATATCATCTGCTCCAATGACACTGCCGACGCATATAACCCCAAGGTGGTGCAGGCCACCATGGGCAGTCTGGCGCGCGTGGGCGTACATTATGCCGACCTGCCCGCGCTCCTCGACTCGCTCTGCGGCGAAGTGGAGGTCTATGGCACACTGCTCGACGGCACCGACATCTACTCCACCCCGCTTCACCCCCAAGGCATCATCATCATGGGCAATGAAGGCAAGGGCATATCTGCTGAGGTGAGGAGGCATGTCACCCGTCCCCTGCTCATTCCCAACTTCCGCCATGGCGATGGAGCGGAGAGTCTTAACGTGGCGGTTGCCACTGCCATCACCTGTTCGGAGTTTCGACGGAATAATTAACTTCCCTTACTTTCTATAGTAGTGTATGACATACGCCGATGTGAGATAAAAAGCGGTCTGGAGCCATAGTCCCCATATTTGCGGCATCACATCTTGCGCCTCCGCCCCCATGGAGTTGAGACGCACGAAGGCCTGTATGCCAAATGTGGAGGGAAAGAGCCACGACACCGACTGCCACAACCATGATATGTTGCTCTGAGGCCATGACACACCGGATATAAACAACAATGGCACCGAGGCAAAGACAACGAGCAATATCACGTTTTCCCTGTATCTGACCATCGAGGTGACTGTCATGGCAAAGAAGATACACGACAGGATATATGGCACGAAGAGAGCTGTCAATGCCGAGGCATGCGACAGGCTTACAAAGGAGAACAGACCGGGGACGACGCATACGAGATAAGCCGCCACCACGGCATATATCATAAAATAACACAATGACTTGCCCACGACAAGCACACCGGCACCAAAGGACTTGTTTGTCTCCGACGGCCTTTGTCGCTCACGCTGCGTGCCCGCTATCATTCCTATGCCCAATGCCAAGGTCTGCTGGATGATGAGCATCAACACGGCGGGAATGATAAACGAACCATAGCCGGACGTGGGATTGAACATCGCCACCTCGCGCAGGCTGACGTCGGCTCCCTTGCGTCCTGCCATCTCCGAGGCCATGTCCGATGTCACTGCCATCACCGAGGTGTATATGGCCTTATAGGTGAGCAGCAGGCTCATGTCGCAATACACGCTCACCGTGGATTGTTCACGGCGGTATATCCTCCGCTCAAAGTCGGAAGGGATATGTACTATGCCAAAGGCATCCTGATGGGCCATCATATTACGCGCCTCTTCCATGTCGGCGGCATAACCCATCACCTTCACGTCCGACGTGGCGTCAAGCATCCTCGCCAAGCGGCGGCTCATCTGGCCGTGACTGTCATCGACAACCACTACGGGCACATCCCTCACCACCTCATTATTGTATATCCAGGAATAAAGCAGCGGATAGACCAGCGGGACAAGGACAAAGAAAATCAGCACTCCCTCGTCCTTGACCACCGTCTTCATCTCACGAGCCCATACATAGCTCACCCGACGGCATATATCCTTCATCTTTTCTGCATATCTCATCTATTAATTAAAGAAGTTAAAGAAGTTAAAGAAGTTAAAGAAGTTAAGGACACATCATGGCATATAAGTATATTCCTTCAACGCCTTTTTCAGACGTGGCAACAACGGCAGGGGCAACAGGGCAAAAGCCACAAGACCCAACAGATGGAGCCAGCAGTCGGTGAGCGGATAACCGTTGAACACGCTTGTCTGATAGACCACAAAATAATGGCGCAGGGGAAAGAGCCATGACAGCGCCTCCAGCTCTGGGTCCATGGCCATCACTGGAAATGCCGTACCCACCATGGAGAAGCTGAGCACCGCCCATAGCGAACAGATACTCATCGACATCCTCACCGACGGTATGAGTGCAAAGGCAAAGATGCCGAAGCCCTCGGCTGCAAGCACCGTCAGCAGCCCCAACAGCATGATTACTCCCCAACCTCCCGGATGCGGGAAGGCAAGTATGCCGAAGACATAATACAGATAGGCATACATCACACACAGGCTTATCACCATCTGTGGCAGCATCTTGCCCGCCAATGCCACGACGACACTGTCGCCTGAGGTGGCAAGCCATTCCTGTGCTCTGCCAAACTTCATTTCCATTCCTATGGAATAAGCTGTGAAGATAAAGATGAAAAGCATGAACACTCCCGGGATAAGCATCGGTGAGAGATAGGCGTTATAGTCTGTCGATGGATTGTTCAGACGGTGGAGCTCCACGTTGATGGGCTGGATGGCTGCCATAATCTGGCGGTTGGTCATTCCGTGTGCCTGCAGCTTGGCCTTTGCCACTGCCGCGTATGCCAGTGTGGTCATCGTCTTCAGGTCGCTCATCAGCAGTGACCCTCCCGTCAGATAGGTCATCGTGTAATAAAAGGATATTCCCGGCCGACGGCCTTCTATCATATTCTTTGCCGCGTCGTGAGGAAAATACATGAATGCGTATATCTCCCCGCGCTGCATGGCACTCCGCGCTTCAGCCACATCGGCATAGCGGGCTGTGACACGCGTGTTTTGAAAGGCGTCAAGCGCACGTGTCACCTGGCGCGACATCGACGTGTTGTCGAGGTCAACGACGCCCACGGGCATCTCCGAGGGTTGTCCTTCATTCATTAGTGATGTGAAAAAGAACATCACCAACAAGGGGAATCCCACTAAACATGCCGCATACAGACCATTATGCCGCATCAGCCGTAACTCGCGCCTTATTACATCAAACAATCTCAATGTCGTGGTATATTATCTGTCGGTTATTATTTTCTTACCACCACGCTCATGCCCGGTCGCAGACCGTCGAGCTTCTTCACGGGGCGTGCCTTCACCTCGAAGGTCTTGAGGTCATAGTCGCCGTTGGCCTTGGTGGCCTTCCATGCGGCATACGAGCCTTGGTCCTTGAGATAATACACCTTGAAGTCCATCGTGGTGTTGAATGCGGGCACGAAGGCATGTATGACATTTCCTATGGCCATGTCGCCGAGCTGGTCCTCACGCACGTTGAACGTTGCCCACGGGTCGTTGATGACTGAGATGGTCATGATCGGCGAACCGGTGCCTACCAGCTCTCCCACCTCCGGGAAGATTTCACTCACCTCGCCGTCGCGCGTGGCCACCTGCACGGTCTCGTTGACATACGAGTTGACCTCTGCCACGGCGCCCTTGGCCCTGCTGACCTGTGCGGCGGCAGCCATCTTCTCTTCGCGTCGTGCACCGTTGCGCGCCATGTCATACTGGCTCTGGGCTGCCTTCATCTGCGCCTCCATAGCCTTGTAGTTGGCATAGGCCTCGTCGCGCTTCTGCTCACTCATCACTCCCTCGTCAAAGAGTCGCTGCATACGTCCGTATGACTTCTCGGCGATCTCGAATCCTGCCTTCACCTGCTGCAACACCTCGTATGCCGCTCTCACCTGTTCCTGACGTGCACCGTTTTGTGCCATCTGGTCCATGGCGGATGCTGCCGACTCGGCGCTCTCTGCCTGTGCCTGTTTTGCCTTGACGTCGGGAGCGTCTATGATGACCAATGTGTCGCCGGCTTTCACGAAGTCACCTTCCTTCACCCGTATTTCGAGAATACGTCCCGGCACCTTGCTCGACACACGGTATTCCGACACTTCCACTTGTCCCTGCACCACCTCTTCCTTCTGTCCGAGGGTCAGATAACCTATTAGTCCCACGACGAAGACCACTATGGTGAACGCCACAGTGGCGAGGAGTATATTCTTATGTTGTGATTTTTCCGTCATAATATTATTCGTGTAATGTACCAAGTGCCTTGCTGAGGTTCACCTGGCTTAGTTTTACTTCTATTTCCGCGTCGATCTTCTGTGACTGTGCCTGGAGCCAGGCTGTCTGTGCCTCCATCACGTCGGTGGATTGCATCACGCCTTCCCTGAACCCCACGTTGGCGCATCTCAGGTTTTCCTCGGCGCGCTGCGTACTCGACTGGGCGAGTTGCAACTTGCGTGTTGCCTCATTGACCTTGAAGTTGCTTTGGCTCACCTGTAGTTCCACCTTTTCCCTGACATCATCGAGCTCGAGGTTGGCTATGACAGTCTGGTTCTTGGCTGCCCTCACCTTGTAAGTCACGTCGTTCCAGTTCCACACCGGCACGGTCACCATTACTCCCACGTTCCAGAATCCGCCGAATTTCCTTTGGAAGCTGTTGAACACATTGGGGTTGGTGGTGGTGTATCCTCCGGTGAGCATCACCTTGGGCATGTGTCCGGCCTTTGCCACCTTGACCGCCTCGTTGGAGATATCCACTGCATTGCGCAGCATCTTCAGTTCCGGACGCTTCTCGGCGGCTGTCATTGCCTGCATTTCCTTGTCGGCAGTCATTCCGTCGGCCACGGTGGCGAGGTCGTCGCGGTCCTCGTCCTCCAACCGTATGTCCTCGTTGATGTCCATACCGCACAGTTGGCACAGCATCATCTTGGCAAGGGCCAGTCCGTCCTCTACCTGCGTCAGTGTCATCTCCGCCTCATTGACCTTCACGCCCACACGCAGTCCGTCGGCACGCGTGGCCACACCCTCGCGTATCATCTTGCCCACGTCGCTATCCAGTTTTTTGACCAGTTCGAGATAACTCTTTGCCAATTGCTGCTTATGCTTTAGCGACACCACCGTCCAGTAGGCGTTGTCAATACTGTACAGCACATTCTGCTTACTGGCATCGGCGGAGTTGGCTGCCATGGTCTCACCGAGGTCTGCCATCTTGTTCAGGGCAATGATGCTACCTCCCATAAATACTGGTTGTGTGAGCATCACCGATGCAGCCCAAAGGCTGCGTGTGTCCGTGTGGAAGGCATCTACAATACCTCCTCCCACACCATTCAGCACTGCTGCCAACTGTGCCCCTAATGGTTGTCCCATCTGGGTCATCATTTGGTCGGCTACAGTGCCCATGTTGCCTAATGTCTGTTTCTGGTCGTCACTCAGAATGGACATCTGCTTGCTCGTATAGAGATACCCTCCCACTGCATTCACCTTGGGAAGATATTTCGTGCGCGCTGACTTTCTGATATTGCGGGCCACGTCTTGCTTCACTCGTGCCACTCCGAGCTGCTTGTTGTTCTCCAATGCCATTTGTCGGCAACTGTCGAGTGTCAGCAGTCTCTGGGCATCGGCGACTGTGGCCATTCCTCCCATCAGCAATATCAATGAAAATAACCTTTTCATTATGATACCAAATTACTTTTTTTACGAAAGTGGAGCTATTACTTGAATGTAAAGCTTCTCTGTCCGATCATCTGTCCGTCGGCAAAGATGCTCACGTTATATGTTCCTGCTTCAAGGAATGACTTCACGTTCCAGAATGTGGTGAGCGAGATGGCTTCTCCCGTGTATTCCACCTTCTTCGACATGGTATAGGTCAGGGAGCGGTTCTCGTATGTGAACGTGCCGCCTCCGTCCAATGCCTCGCCGTTAGGACCTGTTATCCTCACGTAGAACGTGCGCATGCCATTGGTCGCCGTCACGTTCTTTGCCACGGTGAATCCCACCACGACACTCTTGCAGTCCTTGATTTTCTTTGCCACCTTCTTCTCGCTCTTCTTCAGGGTCATGGTGATGCCCGTGGCGTCCAACTGGGCGGCTATGGCCACTTTCTCCGACAGCGACGCGCGCTCGGAGTTGAGTCCCTCAATCTGTCGTGTCGCCTCGGCATACTGTCCCTTCATACGGGTGTTTTCTGCCGTAAGGCTCTCGTTGATGCGGTTGAGCGAGTCTATCTGCATGACGTATGACTTCAACACTGCTCGCATCGTGGCCAGTTCCTTCTTCAGTCGGGCTATTTCCCGGGCATCAGAACTTTTCACCTGCTTGAGCTCTTCGAGAAGACGCTGGGTCTTGAGCTGCTCCTGTGTCAGCTGAGCCACTATGGAGTCGTTGTTGATCTGAGTCTTCATCTCGCTATATTGTCGGGCAAACTGCTCGTACTCGTTCTCCATTTCTTTTTTGTCGAGTGCGGCGAGTTCCTGCATTTCCTCGTTGGCTCTTGTCTGTTTGTCAAGATTGATAACTAAGTATCCGACACCTGCCACCAATAACACTATCACTATGATAAGTGAATACAATACTTTTTTATTCATCTCTTTATACCTATTTATATAATATTGATTATTATTTCTTGGCTGCAAAATTACATCAATTAATTGAAACTGCAAAGAAAATTATTAATTGATTTTGTGGATAACCTCTAATTTTAGTATTATTATGGAAAAAATGAACAATTTTAGATTTAAAAAATATAAAAAAATAGCTCTTTTCCATTGCTGTTTGAAATATTTTTATTAGATTTGCACATTGTTAGTCAATAATGATTGAATGATATGAACAAGAACAATGTCTTTTATCGTGCCTATGACCTGTACGCTGACGGTTTTCGCAACATGAAAATCGGCAAGACCCTTTGGACGATTATAATCATCAAACTGATTATTATCTTTGCCATTCTCAAGGTCTTTTTCTTTCATGACTATATAGGCGAGAATGCCGCCGATGGCGAGGAGGCCACGTTTGTGGCAGGGGAAATATTGAATATCTAAAAAACTTAAATAATATGGTACAGACAATTATGAACATCGACGCAGCGGCGATAGACTGGGCAAGGGCACAATTTGCGCTCACCGCCATCTATCACTGGCTGTTTGTCCCGCTCACCCTGGGACTGGCCCTTATCATGGGCATCATTGAGACTTGCTATTACCGCACGGGCAAGGAGTTTTGGAAACATGCCGCACAGTTTTGGCAGAAGCTCTTTGGCATCAACTTTGCCATGGGCGTGGCCACGGGCATCATCCTCGAATTTGAGTTTGGCACCAACTGGAGCAACTATTCATGGTTTGTGGGCGACATCTTCGGTGCCCCGCTTGCCATTGAGGGTATCGTGGCGTTCTTTATGGAATCGACCTTCGTGGCGGTAATGTTTTTTGGATGGAAGAAGGTGTCGCGGGGGTTCCACCTTGCTGCCACATGGCTCACGGGCATCGGTGCCACCTTCTCGGCATGGTGGATACTGGTTGCCAACTCATGGATGCAATATCCTGTGGGCTGTTCGTTCAATCCCGACACGATGCGCAATGAGATGACATCTTTCGCCGAGGTGGCTCTCTCTCCTTTCGCCATCGACAAGTTCTGCCACACGGTCATCTCGTCATGGATCATCGGTGCCATCTTCGTCATCGCGGTCAGCTCGTGGTATCTGCTCAAGAAGCGCCACACCGAACTTGCAGTGAAGAGCATCAAGGTGGGGTCGGTGGTCGGACTCACGGCATCGCTGCTCGCCCTCCACACTGGCGACCACTCTGCTTATATGGTGGCCCAGGTGCAGCCTATGAAATTAGCTGCCATGGAGGCTCTCTACGACGGTGGACAGTCGCAAGGCCTTACTGCCATCGCTCTTGTCAATCCCTTTGCCCAGCCCGACTATGCCTCGTCCGAGGAGCCGCCTCTGAAGATTGAGATACCCAAGGCTCTCTCATTCCTCGCCACCCGCGACCTCGACGGTTATGTGCCTGGTGTCAACGACCTCCTGAAGGCTTCCGACGAGAAGATACGCCGCGGACAGATGGCCATCGAGGCCCTCAAGGAATACCGCCAGCAGAAGGCCTCTCCCGAAAGGATGGAGCAGCTGCGCCGCACCATCGACGAGAACATGCACTGCTTCGGATATGGATATGTCAAGGACAAGGCTGACCTCGTGCCGTATATCCCGCTGTGCTTCTATGCCTTCCGCGTGATGGTGGGGTTGGGCACTCTCTTCCTCCTCTTCTTTGCCGCCGTCACCTTCATCTCATGGCGCAAGGACATTGCCTCTCCCAAGATGCGCCTCCTGCAGATGGCTGCCATCGCAATGGTGCCGTTGGGATATATATGCAGTGAGTCGGGATGGTTGGTGGCTGAGTTCGGACGACAGCCATGGGCCATTCAGGACATGATGCCCACATGGGTGGGTGTGAGCAATGTGGGTTCCGGCAGTGTCATGCTCACGTTCTTTATCTTCCTCGCCCTCTTCACCACTCTGCTCGCCGTGGAGATCAGCATATTGCTCAAAGCCATCAAGAAGGGACCGGAGGGGAGAATTAAGAATTAAGAATTAAAAATTGAAAATTAAAAAATGAAAATTATATCACTATGGATTATACATTTTTGCAACAATACTGGTGGTTCCTCGTATCACTCCTTGGGGCCTTGTTGGTATTCCTTCTGTTTGTGCAGGGAGCCAACTCATTAGTCTTTTCACTCGGTCGCTCGGAAGAGGAGCGACGGTTGGTGGTCAACTCCACAGGACGCAAGTGGGAGTTTACCTTCACCACGCTCGTCACGTTTGGCGGCGCGTTCTTTGCGTCCTTCCCACTGTTCTACAGCACCAGCTTCGGAGGTGCTTATTGGCTGTGGATGCTCATCCTGTTCTCATTCGTCCTTCAGGCGGTGAGCTATGAGTTTCAAAACAAGTTGGGCAACCTCCTCGGCACGCGCACGTTCCAGTGGTTTCTCATCATCAACGGCATTGTGGGTCCGCTCCTACTCGGCGGCGCTGTTGCCACATTCTTCAACGGCAGCAACTTCGTCATCTCCAAGGACAACCTCGTGGATGGGTTCTCATCGCCTGTCATCAGCAGTTGGGCTAATGCCTCGCATGGTCTTGACGCCCTTCTCGACCCATGGAACCTGGTGTTGGGCTTCGCCGTCTTCTTCCTCGCCCGCATATTGGGCATCCTCTATGTGATGAACAATGTCAACGACGAGAACATCCGCTCGCGAGGCAGTGTGCGGCTTGTCGGCACCACCATACCCTTCCTCATCCTCTTCGTGGCTTTCCTCGTGCGCACGCTCATCAAGGACGGTTATGCCTATGAGCCCACCACGGGTGTCATCATGATGGAGCCTTACAAGTATCTCAACAACTTCATCGCCATGCCATGGCTGGCTGCCATCCTCCTTGCAGGTGTGGCATTGGTGCTCTACGGCATCATCCGCACCATCATCTCAAAGACATACATCGGGGGCATCTGGCCGGTCGGCGTAGGCACAGTGTTCACTGTGCTTGCCCTACTGCTCTGCGCCGGATGGAACAACACGGCGTTCTATCCTTCCAATGCCGACCTGCAGAGCTCACTCACCATCGCCAACAGTTGCAGCAGCTATTTCACTCTCCACACCATGGCTATCGTGAGCCTTCTCGTGCCCTTTGTCCTCGCATATATCGTCTATGCCTGGCGAAGCATCGACAAGAAAAAGCTCGACAAGCAGGAGATTGCCACCGACGAGGCGTATTGAGAACTCCCTTTAACTCCCCTTAACTTCCCAAATAATAAAAAAATATGCATCCAATAGAAACAAGAAATGAAAAACTGGCAGGTAAGATTATCAAAAACCTCGCCAAAAGACACATCAAGGGGCACTATTGCAAGACTGCCCAAGAGGCCATAAACAAAGTGATGGAACTCATCCCCTCGGGGAGTTCCATCACTTGGGGCGGCTCAATGACAATCCGTGACATCCAACTGCCCAAGGCTCTTCACGAAGCCAAATGCTATGACGTGTATGACCGCGACCTGGCTCCCGACAGGGCTGCCGCCACGGAGATCTACCTCAAGGCATTCACCTGCGACTATTATCTGTCCAGCGCAAATGCCATCACCGAGGACGGTGTCATCGTCAATATCGACGGCACGGGCAACCGTGTGGCTGCCATCACCTTCGGTCCGCGCCAGGTCATCTTCATCGTCGGACTCAACAAGGTATGCCAGGATGTGGATGCCGCACTCAAGCGCGCACGCAGTACAGCAGGTCCAATCAACACGGCACGCTTCGACATCGACACTCCTTGTAAGGTCGATGGTGTGTGCCACAACTGCAACTCCGCCGACTGTATCTGCAATTACATCCACTTCCTGCGCAACTCTCCCAAGTCAAAGCATCAGGTGATCCTCGTGGGTGAGTCGTTGGGATATTGATTCGCCGGTTATTATATCACTTATTATAATCTCACTTTTTTCTTCACCGTCTTGCTCTCATTATGAATACGATTGAGGGCTGAGACGGTGAAGACATGTTTTTTGCCGTCGGGCTTTTGCGACAACTTGTAGTGGGTGTCGGAGGTCACTGCCACAAGTTTGCCGTCGCAATAGACAGCATACTGACGGGCATTGCCTGCCCAGTCGCGCGACTCCTTTGGCGCGGTCCAGAAGAGCACCGGACCGTCCGTCGTACCGATCACCTTCACCTTGCGCGGCTTGCCAGGCTGCTTCTTGGATATGAATGGCATGTATGGCTGCAACGCCGGTGTGCTCCAATAGACATTGCGCAACAGACGGCCGTAGTTGCCAACATTGTCAACAGCTGCCTTGGCATACCATAACACGGTGCCCTGCACGTTGTGGGCGAAGTCGTGCAACTTATACTTGGCGGGCATCTGGTGCTGCTTGTCATTGTCCAAGTCGCGGTATTTCACCGTGCGCTCCACATCCTCGCCGATGAAGAGGGGACGTGCCGCCGCATGATGGTCCCACCATTGTATGAGGGTCCTGTAGTCGGCAGTGGGATGGCCTATCTGCCAATAGAGCTGTGGCACACAATAATCCACCCACCCGTTGTTGACCCATAGCAGTACGTCGGCATAGAGGTCGTCGTAGTTTTGCAGTCCGCGGGTCTCCGAGCCGTTGGGGTCGCTCTTTTTGTTGCGGTAGATGCCGAATGGCGACACGCCAAACTTCACCCATGGCTTCACCGCACGTATCGTGTCGTGCATGGCCTGCATGAAGAGGTTGACATTATATCGCCGCCAGTCGCCGATGGTCTTCAGCCCGTTGCTGTTCTGACGGTAGTGCTTTTCATCGGGTATGTTGCATCCTGCCGCGGGATATGGATAGAAATAGTCGTCGATATGCAGTCCATCGACATCATACCGGCGCACTATATCTGCCACGACATGACAGATATACTTGCGGTTTTCCTCGAATGCGGGATTGAGGATGAGCTGTCCGTCGTATTCAAAGACGAGGTCGGGCCTTTTCTTGGCTATATGCTGTGGAGCCAAGGCCGTGGTGGTCTTTGTCTTTGCCCTGTAGGGATTGATCCACGCATGCAGTTCCATACCTCGCTTATGACATTCCTCCACCATCCATTGCAGAGGGTCCCAGTATGGCGAGGGAGCCTTGCCCTGTTCGCCGGTGAGGAACCGGCTCCATGGCTCTATGCCGCTTTTGTATAGTGCGTCGCATTCCGGTCTGACCTGGAAGATGATGGCATTGGCACCGTCCTTCTGCAGTTCGTCCAACTGATAGCTGAGTGTCTTCTGCATCTCCTTGGTACCCATACCTAAAAACTGTCCGTTGACACATTGTATCCACGCTCCTCGGAACTCTCGTTTCTGTGCCATCGCCGACGCTGCCAATAGCAATGCCAGGATAATATAGCTTATTCTTTTCATATTATTACTTAACTTCTTAACACCTCTTCTATTCTCCCTGTCCAGTCCTCGCCGTTGTTGACGAGCAGTCCGTGGATGCCGAGTGCCTCCGCTGCCTCGATGTTGCGCGGTCCGTCGTCGAGGAAGAGAGTCTCCGATGGCACCAAGTGTTCACCCTCGATGACGGCGTTGAAGAATCGCGGGTCGGGTTTCATCGCCCCGCACTTATAGCTCTCGTATGCGGCGTCGAGATAGTGCATGAGCGAATGACCGTTGCCGTCAAACTGGTCGCTCATCACCCACGACATCATAAACGGGTTGGTGTTGGAGAGCAGCACCACCCGATAGCCCCTCTCGCGCAGTTCTTGCATCTTCTGTAGGTTGCGCTGTGGCACGTCCTTGCAATAGCCGCGCCAGGCATGGCAGCACTCCTCCCATGTCAACTCCCTTCCCACGAGCTTCGACAATTCACGCCGGAAGTCCTCGTCGCTGATTTTTCCTGCCTCAAGGTCGCCGAATATTCCCTGTTGGGTATAGGCATCGAGACGCTGTTCTGCATCCTTCAGACCGAGAGCCTTAAACCGCTCTATTGCCTGTGGCTGGGCGAGTGTCAGCACCACGCCCCCCATATCAAATAATATTGTCTTTATCATTGTTGTTTAACATCCTTTACTTTAATCAAACAGGTTGAGCTTGTTTTCCCTTGCCTTGTCGATGGTCAGTAGGGCCTCCTGCTTGTTATGATAGTCATTCCTGAGATGGTCATATCTCTCGTCGAGTTCTCGCTCCACCTCTCTTATCTCGTCGGCATTGAGCAGCCGGGACGCCAAAAGGGGATTTTGCGAGGCATCCTTCATCCACACCACGGGACCGCCATATACGGGGGCTATCTTCAGCGCCACATGCAGTTCGCTTGTCGTGGCACCGCCGATCATCACGGGTATGTGGAGCCCTGCGCGCTCCATCTCCCTGACCACGTTGACCATCTCCTCCAAACTCGGTGTGATGAGTCCGCTGAGTCCGATGATGTCCACCTTCTCTTCGATGGCCTTGCGCACAATCTGTTCGGCAGGCACCATCACTCCCATGTCGATCACCTCATAGTTGTTGCATGCCATGACCACACCGACGATATTCTTTCCGATGTCGTGAACGTCACCCTTGACGGTGGCGATGAGCACCTTGCCCGCCTTGGCTGTCGGCGGGTTGTTGTTGCCGTCGGCCGGCGCCTCGATATATGGCTGCAATATGGCCACTGCCTGCTTCATGGTGCGTGCTGTCTTGACCACCTGGGGCAGGAACATCCTACCGCTGCCAAAGAGTTCGCCCACGGTGTTCATTCCGTCCATCAGCGGTCCTTCGATGATATTGACCGCCCGCGGATATTTCTCTATTGCCTCATGTAGGTCTTCTTCGAGATAGTCGGCAATGCCCTTCACGAGAGCATGTCGCAGTCTGTCCTCCAATGGCATGTTGCGCCATTGCTCGTCCTGGCTTTTCTTGGCGTTGTCGGTCGCGCCGGCGGCGTTCTGCTCTTCCTTGATTTTCTCAGCGAGGGCGATGAGCCTGTCGGCAGCCCCGTGGCGGCGGTTGAGCACCACGTCCTCGATGACCTCCAACTGTTCGTCGGGAATATCCGTGTATAGCACCTTTGTGGCGGGGTTGACAATACCGAAGTCCATACCCTGGGATATGGCATGATAGAGAAACACAGCATGCATCGCCTCGCGGATATAGTTGTTGCCGCGGAAGGAGAACGAGAGATTGCTCACTCCTCCGCTGACATGCGCGCCGGGCAGGTTGTGCCTGATCCACTCCGTGGCCCGTATGAAGTCGGCGGCGTAGGCATCATGCTCCTCCATACCCGTGGCAATGGCCAGTATGTTGGGGTCGAAAATGATGTCGGTGGGGTTCATGCCCACCTGCTTGGTCAGTATGTCGTATGCGCGCCGTGCGATGTCTATTCGCCTCTCGTATGTCGTGGCCTGTCCCTCTTCGTCGAAGCACATCACCACCACGGCAGCCCCATAGCGCATCACGTCGCGTGCATGCGCGATGAAGGTCTCCTCGCCTTCCTTGAGCGATATGGAGTTGACTATCGACTTTCCCTGCACACACTTGAGTCCTTCGGTGATGACCTCCCATTTTGATGAGTCAATCATTATAGGTACGCGCGCGACATCCGGTTCGGATGCTATGAGGTTGAGGAAGGTCTTCATCTCCTGCCTTGCGTCGAGCAGTCCGTCGTCCATGTTGATGTCTATCACCTGGGCACCGTCGGCCACCTGTTTTCGGGCGATGCCGATGGCATCGTCGTATGCCTTTTCCTTGATCAGCCTGAGAAACTTCCTGGATCCTGCCACGTTGCATCTCTCGCCCACGTTGACAAATCCTAATTCGGGTGTCACGTCGAGGCGTTCCAGTCCGCTGAGCCACATCGTCGTGGGGCGTGGACACGGCTTTCGCGGGGTCTTTCCCTCCACGAGCGGCACGTATCTCGCTATGAACTCGTCCGTCGTACCGCAACAGCCGCCTATGATGTTCACCAGGCCCTCGTCGATATATTCGGCTATCTGTGGCGCCATGGTGTCGGCGGTCTCGTCGTATAGTCCGAGCGAGTTGGGCAGTCCGGCATTGGGATGGCAACTGACATAATAGGGCGTCTTCTGTGCCAACTGTCTGAGGAAGGGCTTCATCTGTCTTGCCCCGAAGGAACAGTTGAGTCCCACTGAGAAGATGTCGTAGCTCGACATGCTGGCGAGGAAGGCGTCAAGGGTCTGTCCGCTGAGTGTGCGCCCTGCAAGGTCGCTGACCGTCACCGACAGCATTAGTGGGATGTCCTTGCCCGAGGCCTTGACGGCTGTTTGCGCCGCATCGACTGCCGCCTTGGCGTTGAGCGTGTCGAAGATGGTCTCGATGAGGATGATATCCACACCGCCTTCTATCAGGCCCTCCATCTGTTCGAGGTATGCCTCATGGAGCTGGTCGTAGGTCAGCTCGCGCTTGGCGGGGTCGCTGACGTCGGGGCTCATGGAGCATGTCTTGTTGGTGGGGCCCACCGACCCTGCCACGTAGCGTGGTTTGTCGGGGCTGGCATATTCGTCGGCGGCTCTCCGTGCGAGCCTTGCGCCTTCGTATGCCATCTCGTATGCCGCTGACTCAAGATGATAGTCGGCCTCGCTGATTCGCTGCGAACTGAATGTGTTTGTACTGATGATGTCGGCCCCGGCGTGCAGATAACGCCGGTGGATGTCGAGTATCACGTCCGGGCGGGTGATGTTGAGCACGTCGTTGTTGCCTTTCTGCATCACCTGCGTGCCGGCAAACCGTGTGCCGCGGAAGTCATCCTCCCCCAGTCCGTATGTCTGTATCATCGTGCCCATCGCACCGTCGAGCACCAGTATCCTCTCTTTTATCCGGTCTCTTATGTTCATTTTACTTCTTTAACTTCCTTAACTTCTTTAACTTCTTTAATCAATAATGCTTCATTGCCCTGTCCATCTCGCGCCGGTCTTCCTTCTCCTTGAGCGTCTGTCGCTTGTCGAATTCCTTTTTACCCTTACATAGGGCAATGTCCATCTTCGCCCTACCCTTGTCGTCGATAAACACGAGGGTCGGGATGATGGTGTAGCCCGTCTGTTTCGTGGCGCTTTGCAACTTCTGTATCTCCTTCTTGGTGAGCAGCAACTTGCGGTCGCGCTTCATCTCGTGGTTGTTGTATGAGCCGTAGAAGTATGGACTGATGTTCATGCCCTTGACCCATATCTCCCCGTTGTTGATATAGCAGAATGTGTCCACCAGACTGGCCTTGCCGAGTCTGATGGACTTTATCTCTGTGCCGGTGAGCACTATTCCCGCCGTGTATTCCTCAATGAAGAAATATTCGAATGAGGCCTTCTTGTTGCGTATGTTCACCGGGCTCTTCTTCCTTAGTTTCTCTTGTTCCTTGTTCATATTATTTTATTCAATCAACCACTTTCGCAAACTTCTCGATGTTATTGTCAATGTATTCTGCGACCATGGCGGTGTATTGCTCCTCGTTCTCAACGAAGTCGTCGTCGAGCTCGTCAAATTCCGGATGGCTCTCAAAGAGTGCCATAAACTCATCGTCGCTGCATTCCGCCTCCAGCTCCGTACGATACTTCTTGTAGAGCGTGTGTGCGCCATAGATCATCTTCGACAAGTCGCGCAGACCCCACATCTTCAATGCCTTGGCAAAGGGATTGAGGAAGATAAATGGTCCGTAGCCATTATGTATCAGCTGCACAAAACCGCCGTCCATCACCTCATCGCGCAATATGCGGTATGCCCACAGCGTAATCTGGTCGGCATTAAGCTCAGCCATATTCTCCGCGGTCAACTCTCCTCCCGCCGCCTCCTTGACGGCATTGAAGAAGACATCTATAAATTCATCCATACCCTCACCCGCAGCCTGGCGCAGTGAAGAGTCTTTTACTGTCACTTCTGTCATAATTGTGTGCAAAGGTACATCTTTTTTGGCAAATATACGAAAAAAAATGGGATTTTATTTGTTCAATTCAAAAAAAAGGCTTACCTTTGCATCGTTTTTTAAAGAAAACTGTGTTTCTCATCCTGAAACACATCATCACGTAACATATTTATAAGACATTATTATACATATAAAAGTATGTACACAAAAGAAGAATTAGAATCAATGGACATCACCCAGTTGGTGACTGTTGCAGATAACTTGGGCATCAAGACCAACCCTGACGACCCGAAGGAGAATGTCGTGTATGCTATTCTCGACAAGGCTGCCGAGGACTCTGCAGCCGGAACTGCCAAAAGGAAAAGGACCAGAATAATGAAGAAGGATACAGACAAGGTTTATACCGTGAAAGGCAATGATGGTGAAAACTATGACGTAAATGGCGTCAACCAAGCAAAAAAGACCAAGAAGCCATCCAAGAAGGTGGCACAGGAAATTGAGGATATCATCGAACAACTGCTGCCCAAGCGACGCGGCAGAAGGCCAAAGGCAGAGACTGAGGTCATCGAACTGGCACGCAAGGCCGCTTCTGCCGACGAGGCACGCCTAATCATCATCCAGGCAAGCAATGCACAGGCAGCAGCAGAGGCAAAGAAGGCTGAAGCCGACACAGTAACACCCGTCAATGAAGACCAGACCGCCGACGCCCCTCTTGAACCCATACAGACTGATATGTATGACGAGCAACAGCCACAGGACGAACAGCCATCTGAGCTGCCTGCCGAAGACGGCGACATGCCTGTCGAGGAACAGCCATCGGAGGAGATGGTGGAAAAACTGAAGCAGAAGATGGAAAACAACAACGCCAACGCCGACGGCATGGACGCTGAAGGACACTGGACGGGAGACCCAGGAGACGGCACTGACTTCATCATCGTTGAGGACATTCCTATCGAGGACCAGGAAGCTCTGCCCACTCTCGACATCTTCGACCGCCCGATGGTCAACATTCCGCCCACTGACATGCCTGTCAACAATCCTCCAATGCAGGACGACATTATGGAAGAATACAACTTCGACGATATCATCGAAGGCAACGGAGTACTGGAAATCCTTTCCGACGGATACGGATTCCTCCGCTCATCCGACTATAACTACCTGTCGTCACCCGACGATATCTATATCTCTCCGCAGCAAATCAAAAGATACGGACTCAAGACTGGCGACGTCATCGACTGTACGGTGAGACCACCTCACGAAAACGAGAAATATTTCGCGTTGAGCACTGTCAACTTCATCAACGGACGTCATCCTTCAGAGGTGCGCGACCGTGTCTCTTTCGAACACCTCACGCCGCTCTTCCCCGATGAGAAGTTCAAGCTCTGCGGCGACCCCGCAACAACAAATCCAAGCACACGCATCGTCGATCTCTTCTCCCCCATCGGCAAGGGACAGCGAGCCCTCATCGTGGCACAGCCCAAGACGGGTAAGACCATACTCATGAAGGACATCGCCAATGCAATAGCTGCCAACCATCCCGAGGCTTATCTCATGATGCTGCTCATCGACGAACGACCGGAGGAGGTCACCGACATGAGCCGCACCGTCAACGCCGAGGTGATCGCATCTACTTTCGACGAACCAGCCGACCGCCATGTCAAGATTGCGGGCATCGTACTGGAGAAGGCAAAGAGAATGGTGGAATGCGGACATGACGTGGTCATCTTCCTCGACTCCATCACACGTCTCGCCAGAGCATACAACACTGTCAGCCCGGCAAGCGGAAAGGTGCTCACCGGTGGTGTCGATGCCAATGCGCTGCAAAAGCCGAAGCGCTTCTTCGGTGCCGCGCGCAACATCGAAAACGGAGGCTCCCTGACCATCATCGCCACGGCTCTCATCGACACGGGGTCGAAAATGGACGAGGTCATCTTCGAGGAGTTCAAGGGTACGGGCAACATGGAACTTCAACTCGACCGTATGCTCAGCAACAAGCGTATCTTCCCGTCTGTCAACCTCGTGCAGTCGAGCACACGACGCGATGACTTGCTTCAGGATCAGACCACGCTCAACCGTATGTGGATCATACGCAAGTTCATCAGCGAGATGAACCCCATCGAGGCGATGAACACCGTCAGGGACAGACTTATACAGACTCACAGCAACGAAGAGTTCCTGCTTTCAATGAATGGATAGACAAGGAAATAAACCAACGCTGAGGAGAATATCCTTGGCGTTGTTGTCGTTATTGGCGGTAGGTGCGACCCTATGGCTCGCCGCCGCAAGATGGTGGAAACCGGAAATGCCAAGGGTGGAGACTCGCGCCTACCATGAACTGCGCGCCGACGGCCGCCCCGTGATTTATTTCCGGTCGATAGGCTCCGACTCCCTGCTGACGGGCATCTCGCTCTCGCCCAAGTCCGTGGACCACGCGCCATGCCTGAACATAGATTCTGGCTCGCTTCACCGCATCGTTGACATCAACCTCAGCCACATCAACCACCGCCTGTCGCAGATGGACTCCATACGCAAGGAACTGGAGTATTATCTCGACCGGCATAACGTGCGTGACGAGGGTTTCGACATGGTGGCGGAACGTGTCACCATACTCGTGCAGCGGCGCACACTCTTAGAGAAGTGGCGCGACGCTCTCTCACGGGTCACTCCATCCACGTCGCTCTCCATCCGCCGCGTGGCGCAGTCACTGCCTGCCGACAGCGTGGAGACCTCTGCAGTCTTTCTCGCCATCGACAATGGCCTGTGGACCGACGGCAGATGGGTCAGGGCGATGCGTCATGGCGTGG
The DNA here is from genome assembly GCA_034101015.1 of Prevotella sp. GTDB lineage: Bacteria > Bacteroidota > Bacteroidia > Bacteroidales > Bacteroidaceae > Prevotella. The sequence continues at coordinate 6,231 of JAXEKN010000031.1, read as the reverse complement.
GTGTGGCATACGACTGGTCAGGACGTCTCGTGGCGGGCAGATGGAACACCGACACCATGCAGACGGGCGTGAGGTTCTCTCCCGAAGCCACATACAACGGACAGACCGACAGGTGGATGCAGGCTCAGGGGCATGGCTCATGCCGCTATGGCGGACATATCTACGAGGGACGGTTCGTCGATGACCGGGAGTCGGGATTCGGCGTTGCCATATCCACGCATAAGTTGCGGGCAGGCGAATGGAAGGACGGCAAGTTCCGCGGCGAGCGTATGCAATACACCTCGGAGCGTATCTACGGTATTGACATCTCACGCTATCAGCATGGCAAGGGACGGAAGTACTACCCCATCCTCTGGTCTAAACTGCGCATCACCAACCTCGGGAAGAACAACCGTAATGTCAGCGGCACTGCCGACTATCCCGTGTCGTTCATATATATCAAATCGACTGAAGGCACCACGGTGCGCAACAAGTACTATCTCGCCGACTATCGCGCCTCACGCCGCCACGGCTATCACACGGGCGCATACCATTTCTTCTCCACACGCACATCGGGAGCCTTGCAAGCACGCTTCTTCCTGCGCCACACACGTATCTCCAAGGGCGACATGCCGCCTGTGCTGGATGTGGAGCCTACCGATGCGCAGATCAGGAAGATGGGCGGACCGGAAGTGATGTTCCGCAACATACGCCAATGGCTCACCGCTGTGGGCAACGCCACGGGGATTCGTCCTGTGCTCTACGTCAGCCAGTCGTTTGTCAACCGCTACCTTGAACTTGCGCCCGACATCAAGAACGGCTATAACGTATGGATAGCACGCTACGGCGAGTTCAAGCCCGACATCAAGTTGGCATACTGGCAACTCACTCCCCACGGACGTGTCAACGGCATCCATGGCGAGGTGGATATCAACGTCTTCAACGGCTACCGCTCCCAGTTCAACGACTTTGTGAGGCTCAACATTTGTCCCTAACTTCTTTAACTTCTTTAACTTCTTTAACTTCTTTAACTTCTTTAACTTCTTTAACTTCTTTAATATATGTCCCACCTCGTTATAATAGCATTAGGGTCAAACGTCAGCCGCGACTGTCTCATCCGTTCGCGACAGCTCATGGAAGCCTGGCTCACGGTCACCGGCGAGTCGGACATCATCACCACCGCGCCGATAGGCATGCCAGCGTCGCCCGACTTCCACAACCAGCTCCTGACCGCCACCACACGGCTCTCACTCGACAGCCTGACCCACCATACCAAGGAGACGGAGGCTGCCCTCGGACGCAGCCACGGCACGGGCGTCGTCACCATCGACATCGACATCATGCGCTACGACGACATCATCCTACACCCCGCCGACTGGAATCGCGAGTATATTAAAAACCTATATTGTCAAATTCAAAAAACAACACAGCTATGAAGAAGATTGTAATGTCAATCATGATGGCGGCAATCGCCGTATGTGCTGCCGCACAAAACTTCGATGACTATTTCACCGACAGCACACTGAGGCTCGACTACGTCTTTGCGGGCGACCGCAACAGTCAGGCCATCTATGTCGATGAGCTCACCAAGACCCCGGGATGGTACGGCAGAAGGCACCACCTCGACACCCTGCCCCTCGAAGGCAACGGACAGGTCACCCTGCGCGACAGCCGCACAGGTCGTGTCATTTATCGCCACTCTTTCTCTACCCTCTTCCAGGAATGGCTCTCCACCGAGGAGTCGAAGACCACGGCAAAGTCATTTGAGAACGTCTTCCTCGTGCCCTTCCCAAAGGACACCTGCGACATCACCGTCAACCTCTTCGACTACCACCGACGGGTGGCTGTCAGCTACACTCACCGCGTCATACCATCCGACATTCTCATCCGCAAGGTGACAAGTCCGCAATATGACTATGACGTACTGCATTCCGCCAAGAACCCGGACAACTGCATACACATTGCCTTTGTGGCTGAGGGATATACCGACGCTGAGATGGAGTCATATCTCGACGACTGCCGCACGGCCATCGACGCCCTGCTCAGCCATAAGGTGTTCAGCCGCTATGCCGACTGGTTGCATATCGTCGCCGTCAAGTCGCCGTCGAAGGAGTCGGGCACAAGCGAGCCGTCGGCGGGCAAGTGGATCAACACTGCCATCAACTCCCATTTCAGCACCTTCTATAGCGAGCGCTATCTCACCACGCTCCATCTCAAGCAGCTCCACAACATGCTTCTCGCCGTGCCATACGAGCATATCATCGTACTGGTCAACTCGAAGAAGTATGGCGGCGGCGGCATATACAACAGTTATACGCTCACGGCAGCCAAGGACAAGGACTTCCGCCCCGTCGTGGTGCATGAGTTCGGACATAGCTTCGGTGGGCTTGCCGACGAGTATGAATACTCCAACGACGACCCCATGTACTTCCCGGACATAGAGCCATGGGAGCGAAACATCACCACCAAGGCTGACTTCAGCCAGAAATGGGGCGGTCTCATCTCTCAGGGCAAGGCCTCCCTTATTGAGGGCGGCGGCTATCTGAAAAACGGGGTTTGGCGTGGCTGCGACACGTGTCGCATGCGCATCAATGAGGTGGACGACTTCTGTCCTGTATGCTGTCAGGCCCTCGAAGAGCTTATCCTATTCTATATTAGGCCTTAGGGCGGCTTTCTTCTTGTTTTCCTTGGCTCCGGCCTTGATAAGATTACGCGCGGCGGTGATGATGCTTCGTCCGCTCTCCGATGTGGTGATCTTCAGCGACTCTATCTTACGCTGCACGTCGGCGACACTGGTCTCCACGTCCATAAAGCGGCTGTTGAAGTCCTGCACTCGCTCCACTATCTGGTTGGCGGCGTCGATCATCGCCTGCTGGTTTTCGAGCTGTCGGACCTGTGTCCACATCATCTCCAACACCCTCAGGTTCATATACATCGTCTGCGGACCGAGTATCATCACCCCCTCGTCGTATGCCTCCTTCCATAATGTCGTGTCGTTGAAGAGCGCAAGATTGAGCGCGCCCTCCACGGGCACGTACATGATGGCGAAGTTCAGCTTGTTGTAGCCCTCGGGCAGGTATCTCGTGTAGTCTTTTTTGGCCAACCGCCTCACCTGCGCCCTGACACTTGCGATATGGGCCTTGAGGGCTTCCGTCTTTTCCTCCGTGCCGTCGTCGGCGTTCATATATCTCTCATAGTCGGTCAGCGACATCTTCGAATCGACCACGAAATGCCTGTTGCCGGGGAAGTGGAGTATGAAGTCTGGGATGAGTCCCTTGCCGTCGTCGCCACGCAGGCTCTTTCCCGCCTTGTCGCGCAGGGTCTCCTGGGTGTCAAACTGTTCCCCTTCCTTGAGCTGCATGTCCTCAAGCAGTTGCTTGAGCTTCAGTTCGCCGAAGTTGCCCTGCACCTTCACCTCGCCGGTCAGCGCGCGCGTCAGCCTGTCGGCTGTCTCGCCGAGCGACTGGCTCTTCTCCATATTCAGCCTGATGGTGGCGTCGAGACGTGTCATGGCGTCCTTCTGCTGTTCCTTGGTGGCGTCGAGGGCCTGTTGCATGTCGCGTATACTTCTCTGCAGCGGGTCGATGATCTTAGTCACCTGTTCCACGTTGCGTGCGCCCAGTTCCTCCTGTCGGGCTTTGAGCACCGACTCCGAGGTGGTTCTCATCTGTTCGCGTATGAGTGCCATCTGGTCCTCCACCTGTCGGCGGTTCATCTCTCTGAGCGTGTCGAGCTGTCGCTCCATGTTGTCCTTCATCTGTGCGAGTTGCCTCTCGTAAGCCTCCTTGACGATGTCCGTCTGTTTCTCGCCCACCCTCTTTCCATATACAAAACCGATGGCGGCCATTATCACCGCCACACCGGCCAACAATATTATCTCCATCTCCACTTCCTTAACTTCTTTAACTTCTTTAACTTCCTTAACTTCTTAAATACTCAAGTACAACCCCTCACAAGCGTCCTCAAGCAATTCGATGACCAGTTCGAAGTCCCTTTCCCCACCGTAATACGGGTCGGGCACGGAGGAGTAAGCGGGATGATGTTGGAGATAATCCGCCATCATCACCACCTTGTCCATAGCCTTCTTGGAAGGAGCCTTAGCGGCCACCGCCCTATAGTTGTCGAGGTCCATCACCACGATAAGGTCGAAGTCGGTGAAGTCCTGTTGTCTTATCTGTCTTGCACGGCTATTGAATACATAACCATGTTGTGCGCCATGTCGTCTCATCCTTGCGTCGGGCAGTTCTCCCACATGCCATGGTCCGATACCCGCCGAGTCAATGAAGAAGTCGTCCTCCCTACCCTTCTCCTTCACTATATGTTTCATAATACCCTCGGCAGCCGGTGAGCGGCATATATTTCCGAGGCAAACAAATACTATTTTCTTCATATCTCTTCCTTAACTTCTTTAACTTCTTTAACTTCTTGATCAAATACTGACATTGTCTATACGCAATTGCAGAGTCCCTGCCGGAACCTTCACGCTGATGGTATCTCCCGGTTTCTTTCCCGCCAGTGCCTGGGCGATAGGCGACTTAATCGACATTTTTCCCTGTCTGATGTCGGCCTCATGAGGGCTGACGAGGGTGTATGTCATTTTGGCATTAGTGTTGAGATTAGTCATCTCCACCTTAGTCAGTAGTCCCACGGAGTCTGAGCCCAACAGTGAGCGGTCGATCACCCTTGAGTGTTCGAGCACCCGTTGCAGGAATCGTATTCTTCCCAACAGTCGTCCCTGTTCACGTTTGGCGGCGTGATATTCAAAGTTTTCGCTTAGGTCACCCTGTGCGCGAGCCTCTGATATGGCATCCCTGACCCGTGGCAGTTCCACGGATTCCAACTGCTTTAGTTCGGCTACAATCTTATTGTAGCCCTCTTCTGACATATACTCCATTACTTTTTTTGGATGCAAAATTACAAAAAATCCCCCATTCCTCCAAACATTTCCCCTTTAATTCTTTAATTCTTTAATCTTTTAATTCTTTAATTTCCGAAGGAACGCGTTCCGAAGGATTAAGTTTTTTAATTTCCCCCACCTGGGGGAATAACTGACTGGTGAGTTAGAAAAAGTTATTTCAATGAAGATTATACAAATCCACCTCTTTGGTTGTCAGAGTGCCAGAAAGGATAATTTCCTTTCTCACCAATTGTAAATCGTCATCTGTCAACTGCCCGACTCGCTTAAAGCCTTTAAAATAATCTGAAATACCTTTTATTGGCTGGGCGCAATTGACATAAGAGTCATGTGTCAAGAAACGATAATTCTTATTCATTATCTGTACTTGACGTGACAACAAATGGTCAACACCTTCAATCTCTCCAAGTAATACAGTACCAGGAGTAATATTCAACATTTCAACAGAGTCATTGCTCAATATGTCAGATAAAGAAACCATCAGCAAAACATTTTTTGAAGGTTGGAAGATTCTTCCAAATAAAGTATGTCATCATCATCCAGACCAACTTCCATTGCCATATTTTCAAATGATATTGGATAATCGCGCGCCGTGTTGCGCCATGCCACATCATGCGATTTCTCTTTTATCTCATCGTATGACAAATCGCCATACTGAGCTATCACCGAGTCGATAACCCTTCTCTCTGCTGGTGCAATCTCGTCAAGGTTTGCTTTCTGAAGTGGCTGCACAAACATCCAATTTGACACTGTAAAGAAACGACCAAGATTCTTTGTGTCAGTTATATACGAATCGCCACGAACAATTTTAAACATATCGTACGTCTTAGTCGGAACTGGTCCTGCATCCATAGCTATATATGTGTCACCAGTAATAGTGACACCATATTGGCACAAGTATTCCCTATCAGCAAAATAGAGAATCTTGAAAATCTTATGAAAATCACGCCGTTTTAATTTCTCTGCAATATAGAGCACAGCGTTGATTGTCTTATTTTCATTGAAGGTATAATGTATAGCCATAATTTTCACTCATTAAAAAATCACGCTGCAAAGTTAATCATTATTTCCCAAACCACCAAACATTTCCCCTTTAATCTTTTAATTTTTTAATTCTTTAATTTCGCGAAGCGACCTGTTTTGCGAAGCGAACTGTCTTCGTCGAACTTTAATTCTTTAATTTTTTAATCCTTATATGTCCCTGTTGTCGTCAAAAAAACATCCAAAAATATTTGGCAGTCTCAATTTTTATATTTATCTTTGCACCCGATAACAGTGTAATAACCATTTAAGCAAGTCATATATGGGAAAATACATCAATCCGTTTACGGACGTAG
>JAXEKN010000108.1:0-7854 GCA_034101015.1 Prevotella sp. | reverse complement strand
GTCTGCAACAAGGTGAGCCGTGAAGTAAAGCTTGCCAAGGTGTATATTGACCAGGCATTGAAAAGCGTAACAGCCAGCTGCGAGTTCTTCTACACCGATATGGAGAGTCTGAAGAACAACGTGGAGCATGTACTGAACATTCTTGGCATGGTGCGTTCCGCATATCACAAGGCAAAAGCAGAATTTATGTAAATCATATAAGGTATGGCTATGAAGAAATATATTATCCTATTTATGGTGGCTATATTAGCCTCTTGTTCTGACATGCAACTGGCAGAGAGCATCGCAGATGTGAAGGAGTCAGAATTGGTTAAGGAGAATGCCAATGGCAGTGCAGAAATCAATGCTCTTGTTGAAAGGGCACGCTGGGGTGATGGTCAGGCTTATTTGCAACTTGCAGACTGTTACAGGGACGGTATCGGTGTGAAAAAGAATTTCCTCGGAATGTTGGCTATGGTGGAACAAGCACGAGACCATGGTGCCATTCGTAGTGAAAAGGAATATATGACACAAATCCCGGATGACAATGACATCAAACGTTTCTGTAACCTGATGGACAAAAGCTGTAGTCAACTGATAGAAGAGAAAGACAGTATCATGGCGCAATTGGCTACAATCGACAGTCCCGATGTACTCGCAATTTATGGTGTTCTGCGTGTGGAAAGCGGTGATACCATACGTGGTTTTGAAATCATAAGGGATGCCTCTGAGCGTGGAAGTGATTTTGCAGCATTGCTGAACGCTTTGCCGGACTGGAAAGGAAATATTCAGCCTGATAAGATGAAACTGGAACAGCTTGCGGAAAGAATCCCATTGGCATATAAGCTGCTCGGCAAACTCAGTCTGAAGCCAGACGAAAACGGCATAATTGATGAGAGAAAAGTCGCCTACTATTATATGAAAGCTGACGAACATGCGTTGCTCTCCCGGAGAGAAGCCAGATGGTTACTCGCTTATCATAAAGATGTGGGCATTCCTCAATTGACCGAAAGTGATGTAAAGAGATTGGAAGCATTCATCAGTTTTCCCAATGAGAGAGTTGAAATCGTTGCAGATACAGTGAGTGTGGATAGTATAGAATAAGATAACCAATAAATGTTTGAAACGATGGAAGAAGTAAAGAACAAGCAAGAGATGAAGAAGACGCAGGTCTTCAATGTGATTATCCTCGACCGCAGCGGTTCGATGGAGTGTATTCGTCAGGCTGCCGTAGAGGGTTTCAACGAGACCTTGGCAGGAATCAAGAAGGCTCAGGAGAAGTTTGTAGAGACACAAGACCATTTTGTGACATTGGTCACATTCTGTAGCTGTGAGACGAAGCACGTTTTTGACAAGACGCCTGTGGCGGATGCCCATCCGCTGAAGATGGAGGATTTCCAGCCATGCTGCACCACACCGCTGTATGATGCCATGGGCATTACGGTCACTGCTATGCGCAAGCATGTCAAGGAGATTGAGGACAGTGTGGTTGTCGTCACCATCATCACCGATGGCATGGAGAATGCCTCGCACGAGTACAACGGCAAAACTATCAAGGATCTTGTGGAACGTCTGCGTGGCGAGGGATGGACATTCACCTATATGGGTGCCAACCAGGATTCCGTGGAAGTTGCAATGAAACTGTCTATCCGCAACTCGCGCAACTTCGCCTATAGTCATGAGGGCACTCGTGCCTCGATGGGCAAAGATACCAGCACCCGTATGAACTTCTTCTCACGTCTCTCGTGCATGAAGATGAGGGAGGCAGACGGATGCGCAGCACCCATGTCGGCAGAGGAGCGGCACAACCTATATACCAGTATGGCAGACGAAGCTTTTGATGAGGAGGAAGGAAAATGAAGACGAAGACAAAGTCAATGAAAAGGGCTTTCATTCTGTTCTGGTATGGGTTGACCGCCCTCCTCGTTGGCATTGCCAACTGGTTTACGGTGGTATTGGGCATGAGGGATGACTCCAAGTATGGCAAGATTCTCCGTCGTACGGTGGGTAGCTGCTTTGCGTTCCTGATGCTGTTGATGGCATTCCTTATATCCCCGGAGCAGAGGGCTATGTGTTTCACAACAACCGCTGCATTGTCCACAATGACCGACGTAATCGTTTCGGACTGTTGGACCCCATGACCCTTGAACGAGGCTATTTGCAAAATAATATCGGATGTAAACGATAAAATTATGTGATTTTTATCGTTTATATCCGACAAAATGATTACCTTTGCACCCGATTAAACATTATTGTCATGACTAAAGATTTGGTAAAGATTCTTATTGCGGAGTATCAGCAATATGTGACCAACACCGACTCCACCTGTTGCTGGAAGTCGATGCATTGCAGCTGTTCAGCTTTCTTGCCTACGAAGAAGTACAGGTATGGCTGTCTGTCGAGGGCGTGAGTCATAAGAGTTGTCTTGCCGGTACGCCTTCGCCCCATCAACACTGTGAGTTGCGCACTATGCTCTGCCAGTGCGTCAAGCCTTCTTAGTTCGGCTATTTCTTTTTCTCTGTCATAGAACCTCATAACTTTACAAATTTGTAAATTACAAATAATTTATTTGCAAAGATATGACTTTTCCTTTTACTTCCAAACATATAACGGTTGGATTGAATTTATTTAACATAATTTATGTCTTTCCTGCCACAAGGCTCTGTCGCGACTTTTAAGTCGCTTGTCGTCTTTGTGTCTGAAGAAAAGACAAAAGTTCGAAAATCACTAACTTTATATAAAAATCATCAACCTTCACCTTTTGCCCTGAAACCCCGATGTACAAAGGGTTTCAAGAGGTGAAGGTTGGGCGAAAAACCTTCACCCAACCTTCACCTCTTAGTCATTTTCTTGCACTGAGAAGATACTCCTGACCCCTCTTCGTGTGCTTGGACTTGCAACCAAGATACCTTAATGCCTTGCCGAGCCTTAACTTAAGACTGGAGTCGGACTTGAGTTGAGAGTAATTCCGACACAGGACATCGACCACATCATTGCCGCTCATCCAATGACCTTCGGACTCGCTCTTCTCCAAATCAAATGACGACGCAATCATCACATCGATGTCGTCGGTCTTCATGAAGGGCATGTTAAGGTCCTGAATACGGCTCTCTTCCTCACGGGTAAACCAATAGCGTGTGCCCACAAGGCTCAGTTCGTGGAGAATCTGGGCATAGAGCTGGGCATAGTCGATCGGCGTGCCGTTGTCGATAAATTCGCCCGACGGAATCTCGATGCAGAGAAATCGGCGGCTTCCTGTGGGGTCGCAGAGCGGATGACGCTCGTTGGTGGTGGCAATGAAGGTGGAATAGCGCAGGCGGTCTTCTGTCGTCCTGCCAAAGATGGGGCGACTGTTCACCTTCACCTTCGATAGGTTTTGCTTGAGCTTTGCCATTTGCGAGGGTGTCACCACGTTGAACTCGTCGATATTGACGAGGAGCGCATGCGTGAGAGCCATCTCAAGGTCGAAACGGTTGGAGAAATTGATGTGGTCGAAGAAGTAGGAGCGCAGTTCCGGCGGTAGAATCCTGTTGCAGAATGTGCTCTTGCCGCAACCTTGTTCGCCAATGAGCACCGGCACACACTCATTGCCATGCAGGGGGTCCATCTGCAACCAGTGTGCCACCATCGAACGAATCCAGATGCGAAGAAAGCCCTTCATCTCATCGCTCACTCCAGAAAGACGGTCGAAAAGACGCGACACATGGTCTTCGCCATCCCATTCGCCAATGGCGTTGAGATAGTTGACAATGGGGTTGTAGTCGTTTACTGCCATCGAATGAATGTATTCCTCGATGACTGAGCGGGGCGATGCTTTGCCTCCCACACCTTCCTCTCGCGCCTTGATGACGATGGTGTTGAACACCTCTGGAGTGAGTGCTCTCCACTCTGCCTCATCCTTAAAGCGTATTTCCAACTTGCCGTTGATTACATTACGGCGAAACTCGAAGCCTTCCTCAAGAAACGCTTCCACTTCGAACACAAGGTCCTGACCCTTGGTTGCCTCCATCATGTCTGGAACTGAAATGTCTATCTTCATAATTTAACATTTTAAAAAAATGTACCAATAATTACCCATTGCTGGACATTAACTATAGATTGTTTATTCAATGTGAACTTATTTGGAATTCGACCACAAAGTTAAGAAAAAATTTTGAATTGGCAAAGAAAAGTATCCGGGATTTTTATCCTGTCTAATTATCTTTAACACTTTGTTCGCTCGACTTTAACACTCTGTTCGCTTGGCTTAAACATTTCAGAATGGCGACTTGACTGTAGCAAGTGCCAAAAGGATAAAAAATATCTAAGGTGAAGGTTGGGTGAAGGTTTCTCAGACAACCTTCACCGCCGGAAACCCTCTGTACATCGGGGGTTCAGAGCTATTGGTGAAGGGTGAAGGTTTTCCTTCGCTCTTCTTTCGCTGTACCTTCGCTCTTCCTTCGCTGTACCTTCGCTTTATCTACCCCCTGCGAGCGGACTCACAGCGGAGTCACAGCGAAGGAAGAGCGGATGAGTAAACAATATCGGTATGTCATTTAAACACGATTTCTGCATTTTATCCATCCCGACTGTATAATAATGTTAATTAGCAGGGATTATATAAAGAAATATTTGGTAATTTAAACGTTTTTAGGTAAATTTGCATCGTAATATATTAACGTTAGGTTTTATGAAATCAATAAAAAGATTTTGCACTTTTGTGGTGCTTGTAACATCACTTGCAAATATGGCGTTTGGAACCATTGCATATCCGTATCAAGTCAACATGAAACAAGCGGACGGCACAATGGTGACCGTGAATATCATCGGCGATGAATCCATAAAACTATTCAGGACACTGGATGGTTATACCTTGATGTTCAACGATGAAGGATATCTTGTATATGCCAATCAGGATACAAAAGGAATGTTGGTCCCGACAAAAACACTGGCGCACAATTTTTCCGACCGTAGAGCGGAGGAAAACGGGGTGCTTGGTGGAATCCCCAAAATGCTCACTATGCCGAAAGCACAATTAGAGTCCATTAGGAGCGACAATGCGACGAAGCTCAGGAAGATGGCTCCCAACGCTTCTGGTATTGAGGTGCCGGAGATGTCGCCCATGCATACATCTGCAAGGGCAGTGACAGGCAAACGTCGGATTTTGGTGATACTGATGGAGTTTCCTGACAAGAAGTTCACCAAATCACAGAATGATTTTGAGCGGTTGATGAACGAAACAGGATTCTCTGACAATGGCGCAAAGGGTAGCGTGCGTGATTATTTTGCTGAGTCATCGCTGTCGCAGTTGGATGTGGTATCTGAAGTGGCAGGACCATATATGGCAGAACATGAAATGAGCTATTATGGGGCTTCAAGCCTGGGGCATGACCGAAATCCTTGGGGACTGATAAGGGAAGCTGTGCATAATGCCGACAATGATGTGGATTTCACGCAATTCGACAACGACAAGGATGGAGTTGTTGAAGGTGTACATGTTATTTATGCCGGATATGGAGAAGAGGCTGGTGGCGGCTCAAATACGATATGGGCACATTCGAGTAGCATTTCCGAGTCTGTTGACGGGGTTGTCGTACGAAAATACTCATGTTCACCCGAACTGAGAGGGAATAATGGTCAATCCATGACGCATATCGGCGTAATATGCCATGAACTTGGACATGTGTTTGGCTGTATGGACTATTATGACACGGATTATGACACGGGAGGTCAGTATCTTGGAACTGGGATGTGGGACATTATGGGTTCGGGAAACTGGAACGGCGATGGCTCTACTCCAGCCCATTTCAATCCCGATGTAAGGTCTCGCGTGTTTGGATGGACGAATGTCCAGACTCTGGATGGCAGCCAAGACAAGATTGAGATTGAAGCTGAAAGTATATATCGAATCAATACGGGAACCGACAATGAGTACTTCTTGTTGGAAAACCGCAGGCAGTCTGGTTTTGACATGGGCATTCCCGGACATGGATTGATGATATACCATGCCACTACGGATGGCAATGGCAGCATGTTGGGAGAAGCGACAAATAAAATCAACAGCACACATCGGCAGAATTTCTATCCTGTTGCAGCAGGAAACTTTGGCTACTATTTGCCAGAGGTGCTTGCAGAGAGTTATGGCAGCATCAATAGCGCATCGTGTCCCTTCCCCGGTACCGGCAACAACAAGTCGTTTTCGGATGGCACCATGCCTGCCGCTGTTAGTTGGGAAGGCACATCTGCCGAATATGGCATAGACAACATACGGGAGGAAGGAGATGTGGTCAAGCTTGATGTCTTGATAGATGCAAATGAGGCAAAAGGGTTCAGATGCACAAGTGTCAGCGACAACGAAATAAATCTGCAATGGATGTTGGAAACAGGGCGTGAATACCTGTTGTTGGGAGACTTGCGCCCGATACAGGCAAGACCCGAGAACAGGGCATACGAGGTTGGTGAGACAATAGGGGAGTCCTGTAAAGTACTGATTTCAGGAGCCTATGACAGGTTCAAACACGAAAATTTGCAGAATGGCACAGATTATTATTACCGTCTTTATAAGAGAGAGGGACAGGGAGAATGGAGCCTGGGCAAAAACATGAAACAGCGGACCAGGAAGATTGATCCCTCAAGGTATCCCATTTATGAGGATTTCAGCGCAGAGGTGTGGAAACAGACGACATCTGGGACAAAGGAGTACAAGTGGGCTCTTGATACGGAATATCCTGATGCAGATGGGGGAAAAGGGCTTACATACTGGTATGTGCGTGGCGGAATGAACCATGAGTCGGGATTCGCTCTCATGTCATCCATGATGCAGTCTCCAGAGTTCAGCCTTGACAGCGCAGAATGTGCGGCAGTCTCTTTCGATTACACGATGGGGGACTATCAGGAACTGCAGGTTTATGTGCGGCGCGATGGCAAGTTGGAATGGGAGGTTCTCTCCACCTATACTGGCCGGACAGACGGATGGGTAAGCCAATTGGTTGAACTCAAAGATTTTGGAGATGTAGTACAATTGGGCTTCCTTGCCGTTCACGATGTGAAGTATGGCCATACACTTGCCAGGGAACAGGCTTATATTGGTTTGGACAATGTGGGGATAGAGACCAACTATGCCCTGAAGGTAAAAACCGAGAAACCCATATATGTCGGCAAATCATCCGTAAAGATACCGATAACCCTGTTGAGGGGTGTTCAGGATGTAGAGGAATACGGGGTTGTCATATCTGATGGCAATAGCGAAGTAATCGTTCTGTCAGGCGAAGAGGAAAGCATGACAGTGGATGGTCTAAAGTCCAACACTTCCTATACCTACCGAGGATATGCAAAGACTCCGGCAGGCACTTTCTATGGTCGTGAAGAGCGATTCAAGACGATATCTCTTAACGGGGAAGGCACCAAGGAGTCTCCTTTCTTGATTAATGATGAGGACGACCTTATCGCTTTGTCCAACGAAGTCGATGCCGGCAATACATTCAAGGGCTGTCACATAGTGCTGAACGCCGACCTGAGTCTCACAAATGCTTTTCCACCCATTGGCATTGCAGATTACGACGGAACGCCCATGAAGGCGTTCGAGGGAGTCTTTGATGGTAACGGCAAGACCATAAAAGGACTAAAGATAAAGCAATGGAAAGTGATTGACCCTAACCGTGGCGCATATATTTACGGTGGAGGCTTGTTTGGTTGCATAGGCAGAAACGGAGTTGTAAAGAACCTGACGGTAGAGTGTTCGGGCTTTGATGTTTACCTCAAATCCGCAACCTATAGGGTTTCGTGGGAATTTACTTGTAAAACGACAAAAATTCTTTTATTGTACATATTCCTTGGGCATAACAGAAACGTCGTAAACACAAAATTCCCTTACCCCATAAAGCGACTTGAGGTAAT
>JAXEKN010000101.1:0-22938 GCA_034101015.1 Prevotella sp. | reverse complement strand
AAGGCCTTCATACATATTTTTATTGCTGCTACGATTCATAGTGCAAAGGTACTAACTTATTTTCAATCATGTATCGTATAGCGACAGTTTTTGAGTTAGCATCCGTATGCCCTCCTCCACAGGGTTTGTCGGGTGCGCCGGAAATCGTGAAGAAAAGGAATGATGGAATATGTACGTGACTTATGATAATTCACTGAGATTGCTAATAAATAATGTTAAACTTGCTGTACCTTTTGTTGCAAGATTAAATAAATTGTGTAAATTTGCACCTGAAAGCTGAGGAAATGTGGTCAAAAAAGATAGATTTCCTCAGTGTTCAGGGGTGTTTCTAATATAATATACGATGATATGATTATAGGCAGAAAAGAAGAACTGAAGCTGTTCAGTGAATTGATGAATTCCAATAGGTCGGAATTTGTGGCGGTATATGGACGTAGAAGGGTGGGAAAGACTTTTCTTATCAGAGAAGCCTTCAACTATCAGTTTACGTTCCAGCATACTGGTGTGCTTGACGCGCCATTGTCCGAACAACTGGTGGAATTCCGTGAGTCGTTGTATAGTGCCGGCATGAAACCGACGGCTATGCCCAAGACATGGAGCGAGGCTTTTCATGCCTTGGAGCGTTTTTTGCAGCAGTTGCCCGAAGGAAGGAAAGTGCTGTTCATCGACGAATTGCCATGGATGGACACCCCACGCTCCAACTTCATCCGTGCCCTCGACCATTTCTGGAACAGTTGGGCTTCCGCCCGAAGGGATATCCTGCTTATAGTATGCGGCAGCGCCACGTCGTGGATTATCGACAATATAGTCATGAACTACGGTGGGCTTCACAACCGCCTCACTCGTCAGATATACCTGCGTCCGTTCTGTCTGCGCGAATGTGAGGAACTGTGCAAGTCTGAAAAGTTGGGCTTTACCCGCAGGCAGGTTCTTGAGGCATATATGGCTCTTGGCGGCATTCCGTATTACTGGAGTTATATGCGCCGAGGCGAGAGCGTTGCCCAGAATTTCGACAGGATGTTTTTCTCGGAGAAAGGTGAGCTTACGGGTGAGTTTGATGCCCTGTATGCATCGCTTTTCCGCAACCCCAATCCCCATCTCACGATAATTAACACTCTTGCCGGCAAGAAGTCGGGAATGACGCGGGGCGAGATACTCGACGTGTCGGGAATGGATGACAATGCTACCTTTGTCAAGGCCATGAAGGAGTTGGAGCAGTGCGACTTCATCAGGAAGTTCACGGTGATAGGCAAGAAGGCAAAGGGAGCCATGTATCAGTTGATAGACAATTTCACGCTGTTCTACTATCAGTTTATGAAAGAGAACGTAAATGGCGACGAACATTTCTGGACAAATCATTACCAGTCGTCCATTCATAATGTATGGGCGGGACTTGCCTTTGAGCGTGCCTGTCTGCTGCATCTTCCGCAAATCAAGAAAGCCCTCGGCTTTTCAGCTGTCATCAGCTCCGCACATTCCTGGTCGTTCAAGCCTACCGATGGACATGGAGTGCAGATAGACCTGCTTATTGACCGCAATGACGACTGCATAAACCTGTGTGAGATGAAATATTCCACGGCGAAATATCGTTTGGATGAGCAGGAATACGAGCGTCTTCAATACTGTCGCGAGACTTTTATTGCCGAGAGCGGAACGTCCAAGGCAGTTCAGTTGACCATGGTAACTCCCTTTGGCTTGGTGCCGGGAGGCTATGCTGACGACATACAATGCAATGTGACGATGGATGATTTATTCTTATAGACTCACGTTTCTGAATAGTAATGCGAATTCTTTCGGGGATATTTTGGATGTACGAAGATAGAAATGCGCCAAACTCCCAAACGGAAATGCGCCAAACTCCCAAATAAGTCAGAAAATATTTGGTTATTTCAGTTTTTATCCTTACCTTTGCATAAAATTTAGCTGCACTCGGCAATTTGAGAGTAAACTCTCATTGCGCTCGTTTGCAAAATATTTGCAATCTCAATAAGAATTATTATTATGAAGAAATACAAGAGCAGAATTGTGGATGATATGCTGAAGGCACGTCTGAGGCGAAAAGGTGCAGTCTTGATAGAAGGCGCAAAATGGTGTGGAAAGACTACCACGGCCGAACAGCATGCTTCCAGTGTGTTGTATATGGCAGACCCAGAAGTAGCCCGTGTTGCAGATGTCAGTATTAAACGCCTGCTCAAAGGCGAGCGTCCCCGTTTGCATGACGAATGGCAGGTTGCTTGTTGTCCCAATCAGTTGTCTTCGTAATTAAAATCGCATATAAACATCAACCAAAGGAGGTATGGCGAGGGTCAATATGAATCAAATGCCATGTTTCATTCTATTCGGGTGTCTCGCTATTGGATGGGGCGGTTCACTTCCCCGTCACTAACTTCAGCAATGCCTCGAACTTCTCGAGGTCGCGTGGATCGGCATTGATATCGAGTAGATTGCCCTGCTGGTCGAACAGCTTGTATGTTGGGAATGAGTTCACCTTGAGATAGTTCTCTATAGCTTTCTGCTGGGCAGCAGGGAGATTGTAATGCACTACATTGTCACCCGTTACGTTGTATTCCTTGATGACATTCTTCCAATTCTCGTCAGGCGATCTGTTGGCGAGGTAGAGATAGACTATAGGATAGTCCTTCAGGCGTTCATATTCTTCCTGTGAGTGTGAGAGAGCCTCCTTGCAAGGACCGCACCATGTGCCCCATATATCAAGCAGAACGAGTTTGCCTTTGTAAGGTTCAATGAGCTTTCTCATTATCTGCTCGCCCTCACTGAGATTCTTTATATCATCGTTGGACTTAAGGTTATCTGTTGACAGCACACGCTTGCCGATGGCCTCATACTTGTCGTTGAGTTCGAGGATGGCTTTCTTAGCAGCCTCATGCTGGATGTTTGCGTCTGCAAATTCAAGGAAGTGAAGCTTCAATGGTTGGCGCTCATGGTCAATGTAAGCATATAACATCGTAGCAATCGCAATATCCTGCTGAGTCTTGTTCCAACCGAGGGAGTCGGTAGCGGCAAGCAGACGCCTGTAGTTATAAGTATCAACGATAGGAACAACGATATCCTGTACCCCATCACGCGTCAAGATGGGATTAACTTCCTTCACTACTTTGCTGTTGTTAAACTCATCAAACACGCTCTGCTTTAGGCTATCGGGTGTCTCTGTCAGTTTCTTCTTGAAAGCACTGTAGGCTGCAGGATGACTGTTAATGAGCGACATTTCTTCATCGCTGAGTTTGAGCTTACCTTCTTTGTTTGCTCTCTTAAGGGCATAGATAGCGGGCATCTCATCCGTCTCAGGCAGATGCGAGAGCAAGTCATCGGCATAGTCCCGAATAAAAGTGGTATATCTGTTGCCAAGAGCGGTATATGGTTCTTCTATCTTGTTCCAATAGTTCTCTGTCACATGGTCAACGTACTCCTTCGGGAGAGTAAATTCCGGCACCATGAAACGGCCTTGCATCAATGCACAGCCAACGGCAGCTGTCATCTCATTACGGAGGAGATTGACAGTGCGTGTAGATAGTGTAGGATGCTCCTTGCACAGAGCTTCCAACTTTGCTAATGCTGCATTATGAAGACTGTCGCAGTAAGCAAGATAAGGCATGGCACCACCTATCTCACGCAGTTTCCGGTGGTCGCCGTCCTCATAGTAGAAATAATTGCCGAGCAGTTCATTCTGCAGACGGGCGTTGCGTCCCATCACGAGTGTCTTGTCCTCTGCAAAGTCCTTAAGGAGAAGGTAGGTCTCACCTGGCTCTGCCAAGAACAATAAGCTGCTTCTGCTCCAGTCGCAATAGAGCATTTGGGTATTCTCCACAGGCATACGGAGTGTGAAGAAGCCAAGGGAATCAATCTTGGCAGAATACATCTTTTCACTGCCGGTGAAGACACTCTTGTATCCAGCTTCAAATTCTCCACTGAGGTCACGCATCTCCTTTGGCATATCCTTGTACCAACCGATGATGGTGATGCTGTCGCCTGCATGGTAGCCGTTGTCCGCCAGTTTGCTCGTCGTGTCCTTGGTTGGGTAGTCCGGAAGATAGTTGCTTGTGATATAGCTGCAAACCGTCTTCTCCTTACCTATTGTTATGGTGCGGGTGTTTCCCTTTGCCTTGCTGATATTGATAGTGATGGCGTCAGTAGCGTTCTGTGCGTTGATGGTGTATGCCCCCTTCTTCTCTGTCTGCGAAGTGATGCTCCATACCTTGCAGTCATATACCAAGTGGTTCTTTCCAATGCCAATCATCCAGTCACCAGTATTGTCGTTGCGCCAGTAAGTGTCGTTGATGCCGTCCTTCATGCGATTACGGTCGCGGATTTCATTGATGGAGAATGCGCCTGGCATGTTGAATGTCACGGATTTTACATCCTTTGGCAGAGGGGTGAATATCAAATGAAGATCCATTTCGCCCGATGGAGGAACGGTAATGCCGGTATTTAGCGCATAGTCCTTTATGCCTTTCACCTTATAATCCTTGCCGTCAGCCTGCAGCATAGTCTCACTTGAAAAACCGACTTGCTGTCCGCCAGCGAAGGTTAGGTGGAATGTAAGCACAGTGGCAGTGTCGCAGAACTCAACCTTGCTAATGGTCAACCTTTGCGTAATACGATTATATGCTGTAAGCGGTTTTTCCCATACAATAGTCTTCTGTGCCATAATGCCCACAAAACCGAGCATCACAAGCAATGTCATTACAAACTGTCTTTTCATGTCTTTTATTTGAATATTGATTTCGCAATACTATTATAATTTATGTCCACAACGAAGTGATGAACATAGGGGTTTCGTCCTCCCCCCTCTTGAATCCGCAATGCTCATAGAATCCACATTCGATTCTTATGGTTCATAATGTTGTAGGCTGCAAAATTACGGATAAATATCGGAATCTCAAAATCTTTATTGTTAAAATATCACTTTCATATATAATTAATGCGAATAGTTTTTATAAAATGGGCAAAAGTATTGCCAATAAACAATAAATCTAAGCAAAAAAAGATTAATCCCTTGCTAATTTGGTTCTTTTTTTGTACTTTTGCCGAAAAAGAGAGATATGAAGAAACTTCCGATATTGATTTTTATTGCCCTGTGTCTCACAGCCTTGGCGACAAGTTATGGGAGCTATCGCAGTGCGGGGAGGGCGATTGAGGGCGATATGCGGCAGGCACTCGCCAAGACCATCAACGAGAAGGGCGTGGAGACTATGCGCCAGGATTCTATTCGGGCTTACAAGAGCATAAGTCATGCCGAAGGCGAGATAATGACTATAGCAGTGGGCGATGAGACGCTTCGCCGACATCTTCGTGAGCCTCTTCTGCGCGAAAGGGCGTATATCACTTATACAGTAGGAAAGGAGAATGGACGGTGGAAGGTGATGTTCAGCACCGAGGCACGATATTCGGCGGCAATGATATGGAGCTTGTCAGACCAGCGGTTGACTCTTGTGCTCGCTATAATGGCTTTGTTGTCACTTGCTTTCTCATTCCAAGGGAGAAGACAACTGCAACCTGTCGTTATGGAAAACTTCTCAGAAGCACATCTCACTCCCATGCAACGCCAACTCATGGAGATGTTCGTTTCCTCCGACTCTCATCGACTTTCAAAGCATGAGATATGCAATGCCCTTTGGCCTAAGAAGGACGACGCCAACGAGACGCTCTATGCCTTGATAAGCCGATTGAAGCGCGAACTAAGCCGCAGTACGGACTTTGACATCGTATCAGACAGAGGTAGGGCATATATCCTAAAGAAAAGAAAATCAGAGAGTTGACCATCCTGGCAGATAAATGTCAGACAAATGTCAGTATATAATTGGGGCTTTTCTTAGGCAAACTTATTACTTTTGCATTCCGAAAGCGTGGATAGTCCATGCCATTGACAAAAAGAAATGCAAAAGATGAAAAGTACGATTGTTTTAGTATTATTGATTATGGGGGCAACATCTGCATTGAAAGCACAGACAGTTGTCCCAAATGACAGTGTGCAATTGCAAGAAGTGGTGGTAAGAGGAGCAAGGGTAGTCAACCGCACCGATGGCAAAATACTTTTTCCCTCCGAGGAAATGACCAAGTCGGCTACCTCTGGCTACAACCTGTTGAAGATGCTGCCACTGCCAAACGTGAAAGTAGATGACATCAGCGAAAGCATTACTGCAGCCAACTCTCTCGTAGGAGCAGTGCAGGTGAGAATTAATGATGTTGAGGCTTCCTCGGCAGACATCCAGTCGTTGCAGCCAAGGGAAGTGGAGAAGGTGGAACTTATCGACCGCCCTGGCGTGAGGTACGGCGAGGGCGTGGGCATCGTCATCAATATCATCACGAGAAAGGTAACGGCAGGATATGTCATTGGGGCGAGCGGCACTCTCGTGCCAAAGACTGACATGGTTAAGGGCAATGCCTATACAAAGCTCAACAGCGGAATGAGCGAACTGTCGCTGAACTATTCCGGATATTATCGCCACTCCAACGGAATGAACACCATGGAGCAAGCCGACTATCTGATGGCAGACAATACATATAATAAGGTGGAGAGAAACACTAACGACATCATCAACAGAAACACAAGTCACGAGATACAGGCAAGATACAGCATGATAGATACCAAAGGCACTGCCTTCCTCACCACGTTCTCTACATCAATCGATAATAATCCGCGAAACTATAACAAAACCGATGTGTCATACTCTGACGGAAGAAACACTACAGAAACCATCGACAACAGTGAGAAGACCATCTGTCCTCTGCTCGACCTGTATTTCAAGACCAATATAGGTAAGAACCAAAGCCTCATAGCCAATGCCACGGGAGCATACACACATACGGACTACGGCTATCTGTTTACATCCGACAAGACGTCTTTCGGTTATAATACTCTCGGCAAGAAGTGGTCGCTCAATTCGGAGGCTATATATGAAAACCGCCTGAAGCCATTCACCCTCTCGGCAGGTCTTCGCTATGCCCAGAAATACATCGACAACGACTATTCGGGCGATGCCGTTTTTGTGTCGCAAATCCATGCAAGCAACGTCTATGCCTTCTCGCAAATCCAAGGTTCGCTGTGGAAAATCGGTTATATGGTGGGCCTTGGATTTAGCCGTGAATACTATCGCCAAGGCGAAACGATGTACGACCGAGTGTGGCTCCGTCCGAAACTCAACCTTTCCCTGCCCCTTTCCCAAAGCCTCAGGCTCAACTACACCCTCACCTCCTCGCCTGCATCGTCAAAACTGCAAAATATGAGCGGAATGTCCATCATAACCAACGAGATGGAATATTCGGTGGGCAATCCTGATTTGATTATGGCAAGGCGCGACGACCACACCCTCACCCTCAGCTATCAGTCGCCACGCCTCTACACCCAACTGATGACATTCTATCGCCACAACGACCATCCTGCCATGCAGCACGTTAATCGCACGGAAGACGGACGCTTCGCCAAGACCTTCCTCAAAGGCCGACGCATTGACATGCTCATGCTGCAGAGCTACACCAACTACGACATCGTGCCGCAGCATCTCAATGCCTATCTGTCGGCAGAAATGCTGAACATCTGGAACGACGGACAGGACTACAGCCATCGCCTCACATCGTTCAACTTCAACGTGGGACTCACGGCATGGCTCGGCAATTGGACAATAATGGCAACAATGGACAACGGCTTTCATTTCATGGAAAACGAGTATGAAAGCCGCAACATCTTCTCCGACTACATCAGTGTATCATATAGACTTAAGAATCTCACCGCAAGCCTCTTCTGCCAGAACCTGTTCAAGAGCAACGGCAAGATAGAAGAGGTGGAAAACCACAACTACCTCGCCCACAAGCTCCTTGTAGCCCGCAACCGCGACACATCAAATGCCATCGGCATAAAACTTGTATGGACATTGTCGAAAGGCCGTAACTTCAAAGGCATCGACCGCGACACCGACAGTTTGAAGGACAAGGAGACGGGAGTGGCGAAGTCGGGATAATAGTAACGGATATGCAATAAATCCGTTTCGCGACTTGTCAAGCAGATTGACGATTGGAAGGTTTGGTAATGATGTAATATAACCCTATGTAAGCCTAATCAAACTATATTCGCAGAATTTAGTCGATTTTTGTATAAAAAAGCATAAATATAGACAAACTTTTACTTTTAAGTGAAATATTCTTTGTATCTTTGCATCGACAAAACATGATACTATATGAGTGAAGCCGAATTGAAATTGGTTACAGATGCGAAAAACTGCACCATGTACACAATACAATTCCTATCAGATGAGTCATCACACTCCAGAACTTTGACAGATTAATGAGAGCTGGTGTCAAAGATGGCACGATTTCAGTAACAGAAAACATCATTGAAACTTATAAAACATTTGACTTATGAACCGACGAACGAAGGAAGAGCAGAGCAATGCTGGCATTGGCTCTGCCTTACAAGGAGGAGGAAGACCGAAGGTCAAGCGGATTAATACATCATTTGACGAAATGTTGGCAAACACCTCTCCTGCCATACAGCAGGAAGTGGCAATGGAGTTTGCCGTTTCAAACCGAATTTATGAGTTGATGACACAACGCGGTTTGACCAAACTGCAGTTTGCTCAGGCTCTTGGCAAGAAACCGAGTGAAGTGACAAAATGGTTGAGCGGTCAACACAATTTCACACTAAAAACAATCTCGATGCTTTCCACTTTCTTTGGTCAGCCTCTCATCCATATTCATGACAAGTGATTATATTCAAGATGAGGACTGAAGCATTATAGCCAATTTATGAATATCTCATCGTTTACCATTAAATATATATAATTATGAAAAGATTTATAGTATTGTTGACCATTTGCTGTTTGTCATTTGCTACAGTCAATGCAGATGATGACGTGAAGGTAGTGATTCCAACGAGCAAAAGCACAAACTATGCTCTTTATCCTGCTATAACAGGTGTTTTTCTGAGGCTTGACACAAGAGACGGGACAATCCAAGCCATTGTTCCTTCAAACCCTAAGAAAAACCGAGTGCTTAATGCAGAACCTCTTGCACTTGACAAAAAACCGGGACGTTTTGAAATGTATCCAACAGACAGCAGTTGGGTCTGGGTACTGTTTGACTCTGAGACGGGCAATATGTGGAATGTCAACTGGAGCGCAAAAGGCGATGTATTGTCAAAAATTCCAGTCACAGAGGCCGCTTATTGAAGTCATAAAGATAAAGGAGGCATATAATCAACTAACGTGAACTCAATACATAAGAGATAAACAAATGATATTATGAAGACAATGAAATTATTTTTTTCAACATTATTTGTCGTTATCCTTTCTGCTATTGGAATGGTATCATGCAATGACGATGATGAACTCAAAGACAAGGTGGTCGAGGTCACCATGTCGGTTTCAGAGAACACAGACATCATGTATTCGTTATTTGATGACAACAAGGAGAATCCCGTTGAGTGTATGCTTGTCATGGAGGATGGCGTTGACCAGACCTGGCGAAAGATGAGTTTCTCAGGGATAGAATGGTTTACGTATGAGAAAGGGCACAGGTATAAGCTTAGGGCAAAGAAGACCATACTTGCCAATCCCCCTGCAGATGGTTCGGCATGGAAGTACGAACTTATCGAGGTATTGGAAGACAAGGAAATTATAGGTCCGGAACTTCCTGTAGAAGATGTAATCAAGTCTGAGGCAGACATTGTCTATGAGGAGCAGTGTCCTATAGAGAAGTATTCCGTGTCCTCTCCAATATTTGTTGACGGCAACGGGAAAATATACAGTTCAGAGGGAAATGAAAGACCATCCTACAAGAACTGCCGCATCTATCTGAATAATACTTTAGACACAACAGACCCTGATTGGGTGAAGTTCAATAGTACAACGTATATGGCCCGCTATGCCTACGTTATCTCTCCTCTTTCTGACAAGATACGTCTTGTGGTGGCATCTGGCGGCGGTCCCATGCTGAAATATATCGTTACGGAAGACGATTTCCGCTACGTGACTACCACTATGAATAAGGGAGAGCAACTTACATACGTACTTATTCTTGCCAATGCGAATAAGAGGGGCATCCAAAGATTAGAATTGACATTTGAACGTAAGTAATGTGTTATAAAGACATGTACTATAAAGTATTAATCCCAAACGGAAATGCGCCAAACTACCAAATCACAGTGCAATAAACGTTAAAATTGTAGGAGGCAGTACAATGGCATAGTGATAAATAATATGTAGAAAGGTTAATCAATTGGAAAAACGGACAAAATTATGCCAAAATATATTGGAAAAACGGACAAAATGATGTATCTTTGCATTGGAAAAACGGACAATATATGATTAATCGCAAGATAACCAGTAGGTTATGTGATTTTTATCACAATACCAATAAGGCATTGCTTCTGACGGGAGCAAGACAGACGGGCAAGTCATTCTCTGCCCGTCATTTTGGCATGACGTATTTCAAGCATTTCGTTGAGATAAACTTCATCGAAACACCTTCGGCAAGAAACATATTTGTTAATGCTGACAATGCCAAGGACATATTGGTCAGATTATCTGCCTATACCTCAGAAACACTTGAAAAAGGCGAAACTATTGTACTTTTTGACGAGATACAAGAATGTCCCGAGGCACTTACTGCCATAAAGTTTCTTGTAGAAGAAGGTAGTTATCGCTACATTATGAGCGGTTCACTTTTGGGAGTAGAGATGAAAGATCTACGTTCAGCTCCAGTTGGATATATTGATATATGGGAAATGTATCCCCTTGACCTTGAGGAATTCTTTGGTGCAGTTGGAGTGTCTGACACTGTCATAAAGCACATTAAAGAGTCCTGGGACGCGATGAAGCCCGTGGATGAAGTCGTCCATCGCAAACTGATGTCAATTTTTAGACTCTATCTTATTGTAGGAGGTATGCCTGCTGCCGTGCAAAAATACCTCGAAACCAACAATCTGCAGTCTGTCATGGAGGTACAGAAAGCTATCCTCAGGCTCTATCAGGTTGACATAACCAAATATGACCCAAACAGCAAGCTGTATATCCGTGAGATATTCAACCTTATCCCACCCGAACTAAACGCAAAGAACAAGCGTTTCATACTTAAGAATCTCAATGAGAACATCAAGTTTTCACGTTATGAGAACAGTTTTATATGGCTGAAGGATGCTGGTGTAGCTATGCCGACATTCTCCGTGGAAGCGCCAACAGCTCCACTTGTCTTGTCACGACAGAGAAATCTCTTCAAGCTATTCCAGAATGACGTGGGTCTGTTGGCAGCTTCATACGCTGATGGAATACAAATGAGAATATTGGATGATGACAAAGATATCAACTTTGGAGCAATCTACGAGAACCTTGTCGCACAGGAATTGCATTGCCATGGTTTCGACCTTTATTATTTTAACAGTAAGAAACTGGGCGAGGTTGACTTTGTGGTAGAGAAATCAGGCTTTGCCTTGCCTATTGAGGTGAAGTCTGGAAAGGCATACCAGCGTCACAATGCCTTGTCTAATATAATGGCTGAACAAACATACAATATACGTGAGGCATACGTCTTGTCAGGAGCTAATCTCAAAGTGGCAGGCAGAATAAGGTACTTGCCGATATACATGCTTATGTTTATAGTAAAAGACAAGCCGACTGATATTTTTGTGAAAGTGGATTTGCCTACCCTGTAGGTCATTCCTGTTTATGTATTATTGGAAGAAAAAGTGTACATAATTAGATATTAGGATAATTAAAAATTAAAATATGAAACTTGATGGAAGAAGAATGAGCGACAACATTAGTGATCGTCGCGGAGAAAGAATGAACATGGCTGGCGGTGGCATGGGCTTGCTCAGGCTGCTTGCCATACTGCCAGGAGGCATAAAAACAAAACTTATCGGACTGGCTGTGGTGGCGGCAGTGGTGCTCGCCACACAAGGCACATACAAAATTATGATTTCGTGCATTATCTGTGTTATGCTACGATACAAAATTACTTAATCCTGGTGTCATTCCCGTTATTTCATATATAAGGAATATCATTTGGCAGACAAGATAAATCAAGAAAATGACACTATGAGATTGATTTCTTGACAAATCAGCAATATTTGGAAAAAAATCCATACCTTTGCACCCCAAAAAAGCATAATATCATTCAGGACAACATGGTAAGACAATGTTTCATTCTATTCGGGTGTCTCGCCCTTGGAGAAATCATCGTAAGAACTCTCGGCATCAAACTGCCGGCGAGTATTGTGGGGATGCTCATCTTGACGCTACTCTTGCAACTAAAGGTCGTGAAACTGGAATGGGTGCGCGGATTGACCGATTTTCTTATTGCCAATCTCGGATTTTTCTTCGTGCCGCCAGGAGTGGCCCTAATGCTCTATTTCGACCTTATCAAGGCGGAAGTAATGCCTATAGCGCTTGCCACGCTTCTGAGCACAATCATCGTGCTCCTCATCACCGGTCAGACCCACCAGGCAGTGAGCAAGGGAGAAAACAAGGTGCGCAATAAGATCAAATCAAAGAAGGAAAAACAATGAAGACAATCATCAACAACGAATATTTCATGCTCGCCCTCACGTTCGGCGTGTTTTATGCTGCCAAGACCATACAACGCCGTCTTGGCTGGGTGCTTTTCAATCCCATACTGGTGGCAATAGCCATAATAATATGTTTTCTGCTCGTCATGGACATTCCCTATGAGACTTATCAAGAGGGAGCCCAGATGATAGAGTTTTGGCTGAAGCCGGCGGTGGTGGCGCTCGGAGTGCCGCTCTATATGCAGCTCTCTTCCATCAAGCGCCAGTTTCTGCCCATATTGGCATCTCAGATGATGGGATGTATAGCCGGCATAGTGAGTGTGGTGATTATAGCCAAGATGCTTGGTGCTTCCGACCCTGTGATTATGTCGCTCGCCAGCAAGTCTGTAACGACTCCTATAGCAATGGAAGTGACGCAAGTGTTGGGGGGAATACCGTCGCTCACGGCAGCCATCGTGGTGATAACCGGTCTCATCGGGGCCATCATTGGCTTCAAGACGCTCTCCGTGGGTCATGTGCGCAACCCGATGGCCCTCGGTCTCTCCATGGGAGCAGCCTCACATGCCCTTGGCACCTCGGCGGCCATGGACCGCGACCAGTTTGTCGGCGCATACGCCAGTCTCGGCCTCACGCTCAACGGCATTCTGACGGCACTTCTCACTCCCACCGTCATCGATTTGATAATAGGGTGACCTTCGGGACAATAATAGCAAACATTGAGACGATTTTTTTCTTATAATTGGGGAAAATGGCATATCTTTGCATCAAAATTCAAAATTAACTATAAATGAAAAAGTCATTATCCCTAATTATTGCCACTGCCTCAATGCTATCAGACGACCTACTCACAAAACCATTCATGGATCAGGCTAAAGAACTACAAGATATATGCCAACGGGAAATAGGCTATAGCCACTTGTTGTCCTTATACCACTGAATGGTCAGACGGACACCACGGGCAAGGTCATATTCGGGATGATAACCGAGTTCCTCACGGGTCGGTGTTATGTCGCAGCGCCAGTTGCGTTGTTTCATGATATTGTACTTGTCATTGTTGAGAGCTGAGATCTTGCCCGTAAGCCTGCCCGCATACTCGCCGAAGAAGGTGATGACACGCAAGAGCCATATCGGAGCTTTGATGCGAAGAAGCCACGGATTGCCCAATTCATGGCGGATGAGGTCGCTGAAGTCGCGCGACGAATAGTTGTGACCGTCGCTGAGGAAATATTTCCCGCCCACCTTGCCATGGTCAAGGGCAAGGAAGATGGCCTGCACCACGTCGAGCACATAGACAAAGGTGAGGGTCTGTGGCTTATAGCCTGCTGCAAAATCGACATGCTGGCTGATGCTCTTTGCCATCATGAAGTAGTCGTGTTCGCGCGGTCCATACACTCCAGTGGGCCTCAACGTAACACAAGGCAGAAGTCCGCGGCGGGTGAGGTCGTCGAGATAGTCCTCACTCTGCAGTTTACTGCGCCCGTATTGGGTGTTGGGCTGCGGGATGTCGGTGGAGAGTATGTCTTGGTGGGGATAATCCTCACGCACTGCACCATATACACTGAGACTGCTGACATATACGAAGCGGCGCAATGGATGGTGCTGCTTCAGGAGTGTGTCCACAAGGTTTTTCGTCCCTTGGGTGTTCACACGGAAAAAGTCTTCGGAATGTATGCACTTGGTCACCCCGGCTGCATGCACCACATAGTCAAAGCGCATCACGGCCATTGCCTCCATCATCTGGCTGGTAGAGTCAAAGTTGAGGTTTATAAAGTGTATGCGTGTATCTGTGAGATACTTCCTGCTGCTCGACGGGCGCACCGCCACCCATACGTTCATACCCTCGGCGAGGGCTTTATCTACAATAAAACCGCCTATGAAGCCTGTGGCTCCCGTAATCAGTATGTTAGCTCCTTTTTCCATGTCTTTTCTGTTTTTTGAGTGCAAACTTACTCATTTTTTCTGAATTACGGGCAGTAAAAGGCAAAAAAGTGATGCGTTGATGCTCTTTTCCGTAAAAAAGGTTGGATATATGGGGGATTTGTTGTACCTTCGCACGTCGTTTAAATTGACGGATATATGAATTGGCAAGTTGAATGTTTATGATTTATTTCTGAAATGGACAAGATTATTATTGATGACAAGACTACAGCTAACAACCGAAAGAAGGCGTTTTGGCAACTTCACGTCAGTGTGATGCTTGCAGGATTTACCGGTCTGTTTGGCAAACTGATTACGCTCAACGAGGTGGATATCGTATGGTATCGTATGCTATTCACATCACTCATACTGATGGTATTCACAGGCTTGCCACGTGTGGGATGGAGGAAATTTCTGCAGATAGCGGGCTGCGGAGCTCTGCTGGGGCTTCACTGGATGTTGTTTTATAGTTCCATCAAGGCGAGCAACGTGTCGATAGGCGTGGTATGCTTTGCCCTTGTAGGCTTTTTCACCGCCCTGTTCGAACCGTTGGTGTTTCGACGCAAGGTGTCATGGACGGAACTGCTTCTGTCGCTCATCACGGTGGCAGGTCTTCTGTGCATTTTTTCCTTTGATGCCCGCTATCGTTATGGCATCTGCATTGGGGTGGTTTCGTCGGCGGTATGCGCACTTTATGCCATCTTCAACAAGAAGGTGAGTGTCGGGGTTAGGTCGCGCACCATGCTGATGTATCAGATGAGCGGAGGCATAATGGGTGTGAGCGTCATCATTCCCTTTTATCTTATGGTCTTTCCATCGCAGCAACCTGTTGTGGTCATCCCCGAAGGAAGCAACCTTTGGTGGATGCTCTGTCATGCTCTCTTCTGTACCATCGGCATGTATCTCCTTCAGATTCAAGCACTAAAGCAGTTGTCGGCGTTCACGGTCAATCTCACCTACAACCTTGAGCCATGCTATACTATTCTCCTTGCCTTTATCTTTTTTGGCGAGGCCCGCGAGCTCAACCTCTCCTTTTATATAGGCATTGCGCTTGTCGTGCTTAGCGTGTTGTTGCAGACCGTCAAGTCCACCCGTTGATCCATGTCCTCTTTTATCATCTTATTCGCCCTGTCTTCCAGCGCAATGACAGTTCGAGGTCAGTGGCTGAGGAATGGTCAATCTGCCGGTCTCCACTGCTGATATAGGCACGGTCGAAATAGTTGGTGGTGGCAAGTTTGATATTGATGACAATACGTCGGGTTGGCTTCCATTCTCCCATGATGGAATAGCGTATGCCATGTCCATAATAGGCGGGATAGGAGAATGTGCGCGGCATCGACCGCTCGTAGGAATAAAGCCGTGAATTATAGTCGTCGGTATGGAAATACTTGCCTCCGGCATATAACGACACATGACTGAAAGAGCAACCGATGTTCTGGCTCAACATATATCCGAAGGAGGATGTTGTGAAAACACTGTTGGCAAAGTCTATCTGCGTGCGGGATGTCCATCGTGAGTCAGTCCATCGGACATCTGCCCGCATGCGGTGGTCTTTCTGAAAGGCTACTCTGGCGTTGGCCACGTCATTTTGTTTCAGATGAAGTCGATAGCGCGCCGCGAAGGTCCACTTGTCCGTCTTATACTGGACACTCACCTGATTATCTAAGGCATAAGAGGACTGCGACACCCCGAATCTGGGCCATGCGAAATAAGCTACATCACTATATGCCGACACAGTCAGGCCATAGCGCGGAGACCAGTTGACACCAAGATACATTCCCGACTCATTGCGTACCTCCCCACCCTCACTGAAGGCACTGGCATAAAGCGAGTTGTATCTGAAAGAATAAAATCTCTGTATGCCCACTATCTCAAGATATTGGTTTATGGTAAGAGATAGACTGTTGGCAGTGGCTATAGCTCCCCGCTCGTTTGTCGCTGTCTCGCCGTTGAGGATAATGGGATAATGTCTCCATCCGTAATGAATGCCAATATTGGTGAAGTCACTGCCTCGGGGATAAATCTTCCGATAGACCGACGAGGCGGAAGGGGCGAGAGGACGGCTGAGATGTGTATATACGGCCGTCGCGCCAAGGCTTATGTCGCCAAGGTCATAACCTACGTTCACACCGGCAGCCACAGCGGACGTGTTGTGCTTCTTGTCTATCTCTTCGCGCTTTCTGTGATAGCCACTATATAATAAGGTGGAGACAGTTCCGTCATCATTCAGGGTGGCATCATATTGTCGCCACGACAAGTATGGGGAGACAACAAGACGAGATGATAGACGCACTGAGGCAGCGGCTCCCTGAAAATATCCGCTCTCCGAGGCTGAGGTGTGAGCATTGATGACATTTGTCTGTCTGCCCATATTCTGAAGGGCTGAGGTCTTGCCTATGGTGAAGCCGGTATTGGCCACCAGACCCATTCCTGCCGACAGGCAGTAGCGTCCCAAGGCGAGTGTCTCCACCCTGCCTAACCGCTTCATAAGCAGATAAGCCGAGTACTGGTCGAAGCCCTGCGGATTGCTTTGTGAGAAGAATGGCTCTCCCGCATCTTGCGAAGCCACTATGCCAGCCTTGACCCATGATGAGCAGTCAAAGGTGTATCTTGTCCAATACTTATACTTATATCCAAGATAATCCGTGCGGTCGCCTTCACGCTCATACATCGGCACCTGTATGTATGCCGACAGTTCACCCTTCCCATACTTCATCAGGTCCTGAAGCGATGGGAATGACGGCTGCGCTCCCTCTCCCACGACAAGGAAGTCTAAAAGCAGAATACGGGTGTCATAGTCTATGGACTCGATGAGCATCAGTTCATTGAGTGACTTCATCGTGTGATAGCGGTGTAGGTATTCCATTATGTCCATCACCTGCTGCTCTGAGAGGAAAGGCAACTGCAACAGTTCGTCGCGTGTGGTTTGGTTGATGTTTATCTTTTGCCTTTGCAGTTCGTCGAGAAAGTCATACATATCCTGCCATTGCTGCAGATTGGTGTCGCAGTCAAGCATCTGAGCCTCAAGCCACTGTTCCCAACGGCTATCTGCGGCTGCCAGGATGCACATTGGAAATAACAATATGATGACTGCGCTAACAATTGGCCTTGGGGTCAACATATTTCCCATTGATCTTCAGTGGTTCTACATGTAGGCCGATATGAGTCGATTGACCGAAATGCTGCCTCAGCTGACGCTCTATATTAGAGGCGTGGAGATGCGACTCATACAGCGAGATGTCGCCTGGCATACGAAGGTGCATCTCAATGGCTATATGACTTCCTATGCGCCTGGTGCGAAGATGGTGCACCTCACTGGTCAAGGGCTCTTGGGCGACGATACGCTCTATCTCGCGCTCCATCTCCTCAGGCAGACTCTGTTCGAGCAGTTCTCCCGCCGACTGCTTTATCAACACCCATGCGGTGCGGATGATGAACACACTCACCACCACTGCGGCTATTGGGTCGAGCACCGTCCAATGATCACCCAAGAG
The DNA here is from genome assembly GCA_034101015.1 of Prevotella sp. Lineage (GTDB taxonomy): Bacteria > Bacteroidota > Bacteroidia > Bacteroidales > Bacteroidaceae > Prevotella. Next base: position 5,010 of record JAXEKN010000101.1, on the reverse strand, counting down.
GATGGCTCCGCCAATACCCACTGCCGTACCTATCGAAGAGAGAGCGTCACTGCGGTGATGCCACGCATTGGCAATGACAGCCTGCGACCCCAAGCGCCTGCCGGCTCTCGCCGTGAACTGGTATGCCCATTCCTTCAGGGCAATGCTCAACAATGCAGCCACCAAGGCAATCATGCCCGGTTGGCGGAGATGATGACCCGTGGCTGCGGAGATGATATTGCAAACGCCATTGTACATAATCATAACTCCCACGACAAGCAGAGCCAAACCGATAAGTGACGTGGCAAGGGTCTCGTATTTGCCATGTCCATAAGCATGGTCATGGTCCTCGGGCTTAGAGCTCAGACGCACGAACACCACTACCACCACATCAGTAATAAAATCCGATAATGAATGAACGGCATCGGCTATCATCGCCGCAGAGCCGCCTAATATACCTGCAACAAACTTGAATATCAACAATATCACATTGACAGCGCTCCCAGCCAGCGTCACACGATATATTCCTTGTTCTCTTTCTCTATCTTCCATAGTCTTATGCTTTCAAACGTACTGCAAAGATAATACAATTCAAAGACAAATGGCATGTATTAACAATAAATAACTCAAAAACCATTATTTTCATGAGTATCTTTCAGAAATAATCACTATCTTTGCAGATAATATTACTAAATTAAATAAATTACGACTATGGGAAAGAAGAAAGGCGGAAAGCGGATGAACAAGAAGCAGGTGGCCGAGGCCCTGCAACGCTTCTTCCAGGAGAATGCGGAAAAGACATTCAGTTTTAAACAGATATTCAAGTCGCTGAAACTTGACACTCACCCTCTCAAGATGCTCGCCATCGACATCATGGAGGAGATGGCTTGGGATGACTTCCTTACCAAGGTGAGCGACTCGTCATACAAGCTCAACACCAAAACCCAGCTTCAGGAAGGCACCTTCCGGCGCAAGGCCAACGGCAAGAACAGTTTCATACCTGACGACGGCAGCCAGCCCGTATTTGTGGCAGAGCGTAACTCCATGTCGGCTCTCGACGGCGACAAGGTACAGGTGGCTTATATGGCACGCCGACAAAAACATATCAAGGAGGCAATGGTCACCGCCATTATCAAGCGCGCAAGGGAGACATTCGTGGGCAAGCTCAGAGTGGAGAAGGACATTGCCTTCCTCGTCACTGCCGACAATATCTTCGTCCATGACATCATCATCCCCAAGAGCAAACTCAAGGGAGGCAAGACCGGCGACAAGGCCGTGGTGAAAATCACCCAATGGCCCGACTCCGAACACAAAAACCTTATTGGAGCCGTAGTCGATGTGCTAGGCACACAGGGCGACAACGACGTGGAGATGAACTCCATTCTGGCGCAATACGGACTGCCGTATAAGTATCCCAAAAACGTGGAGGACGCTGCGGAGAAGATACCTGCGGAGATTACCGCCGAGGACTATGCCGAGAGGGAGGACTTCCGGGATGTATATACCTGCACCATCGACCCCAAGGACGCCAAGGACTTTGACGACGCCCTCTCCATACGGCGCACCGACAATGGGCTATGGGAGGTTGGCGTACATATCGCCGACGTGTCGCACTATGTCAAGGAAGGCTCCATCATCGACAAGGAGGCCATGAAGCGAGCCACGAGTATCTATCTCGTCGATCGCACCATCCCCATGCTCCCCGAACGGCTCTGCAACTTCATCTGCTCGCTGCGACCCAACGAGGAGAAACTCGCATATAGCGTCATCTTCGAACTCGACGAGGACGCCAACATCAAGAGATGGCATCTTGCCCACACCGTAATCAAGAGCAACCACCGCTTCGCGTACGAGGAGGTACAGGCTGTATTGGAGGGGAAAGACTCAGCCCCCCTAACCCCCGAGGGGGAACCTTGTAGCGAAGAGGAGAAAATGATGCTTAGGCAACTGGATAAGTTGGCAAAGAAGTTGCGCGAGGCAAGATTCAAGAACGGGGCGGTGAAGTTTGACCGTGAGGAGCTTCATTTCGATATTGACGAGAATGGCAAACCCGTGAGATGCTACTTCAAGGTGTCAAAGGATGCCAACAAACTCATCGAGGAGTTTATGCTTCTCGCCAACCGCACAGTGGCCGAGAGTATCGGCAAGGTGAAGAAAGGCGCAAAAGCCAAGACACTGCCCTATCGAATCCACGACCAACCCGACCCGCAGAAGCTTGAGACACTGAGAGGATTTGTAGTCAAGTTCGGATACAAGATGAAGACAGGAGGCACAAAGGGTGCCATATCCAAGAGCCTCAACGCATTGATGGACGAATGTCAGGGCAAGAAGGAGCAAAAGCTCATCGAGACAGTGGCACTGAGAGCCATGATGAAGGCAAAGTACAGTGTACACAACATCGGACACTACGGTCTCGCCTTCGACTATTATACCCACTTCACCTCACCCATCAGGCGATATCCCGACACTATGGTTCACCGACTGCTCACCAAATACCAGTCGGGAGGACGCTCCGCCAACAAGGACCACTACGAGGAACTCTGTGAGCACTGTAGCGACCAGGAACTGATAGCCCAAAATGCCGAGCGCGACTCCATCAAATACAAGATGGTGGAATTTATGAGCGGATTCATCGGCGAGGAATTTGATGCTCATATCAGTGGCATTCAGAGCTATGGCATATACTGCGAGATTGACGAAAACCACTGCGAGGGTATGGTGCAAATGCGCGACCTCGACGATGACTATTATGACTTCGACGAAAGAAACTACTGTCTCGTCGGCCGCCGCTATCATCACAAGTACCAGCTTGGCGACCCGATACGCATCAAAGTAGTAAAAGCCAATCTCGAAAAGAAACAACTCGACTTTATCCTTGCCAGTAAATGATAAGATATACAAAGGCGGAGGAACTCTGGAACACATGGTCGCACGCCGCGGGCATCGCCCTCGGCTTGGCGGTCGGTGTGTTTTTCCTCGTGATATGCTATAGAGGCGACAATGCCTGGGCGAGAGCCGGAGTGATACTTTATCTCTTCGGCATGCTCGGTTCATACATAGCCTCCACGGCATATCATGCCACACGCAGGCGCAGCAAGTGGAAAGAACGACTGCGCAAGTGGGACCATGCCGCCATCTACTGGCACATTGCCGGCTCATACTCGCCTCTCACCCTTGTGGCCCTTCGCCAGGAGGGTTATTGGGGATGGGGGCTCTTTGTATTCGTATGGCTATGTGCCATAGCGGGCACCATAGTCAGTTTCCGACATCTTAAGGAGCACAGCAACATAGAGACCTTTTGTTTTGTGGGTATGGGACTGTCTGTGCTCGTGGCCTTCAAGCCACTTATCGACACGGTGAGCACCGCAGCGGTAATCTGGATAATAGCTGAGGGAGTGGCATACATCACCGGTGCCGCCTTCTACAGCCTCAACAAGCGCCGCTTCATGCACTCCGTCTTTCACTTCTTCGTCCTCATAGGCAGTATCTGCCATATCGTCGCCGTTTGGGACGTGTTGATGGAGTATGCGAGATGATACCTGAAAATGCAAATTGACTTATACTAGAAAAAGTTGTCACTTTAGGAGCTAAAAAAGTAAGTGACAATGAAGCACAAAACAAAGCCACAACATATAAAGGTCGAAATATTATAAAAATCAGCGGAAACGAAGAAAAAAGTGCCGTTTTCGCTGATTTTTCAAATTAATATTTGGAATTTTCGTGAATAATCATTATCTTTGCGGCATCATTCAATAAATTGTATTATAATGAGTTATACAAACATCATAGGCAGAGTTGAAGAAATAGCGACGCTTGAGAGACTTTACAATTCCACTAAGTCGGAATTTGTGGCTATTTACGGACGCAGAAGAGTGGGAAAATCCTACTTGGTAAGCGAAGTGTTTGCCAAGAAAATCCACTTCAAGGTGGTTGGCACATACGTCAAGGACGGCGATAAGAATTACGAGACTTATCGCCAACTACAGTTGGCTCATTTCTACGACTCACTTCTACTTTCGGGGCTTAACAACAAAGAAGCTATGCCAACATGCTGGCGAGAGGCATTTTTGCTTCTTAGAAAGGTGCTACAGTCTAAGAGGGCACGCCGTAAAGTTATCTTCATCGACGAGTTGCCATGGCTTGCAGGACCGCAATCATCCGAAATGATTTCCGAACTCGGATATTTCTGGAATTCATGGGCCGACAGTGAGAGAAACATTGTGCTTGTGGTGTGCGGCTCTGCCACAAGTTGGATGCTTGACAACGTGATTCATGACTACGGAGGCCTGCATGGCCGTCTGACCTCTACAATCCGCCTGCTTCCGTTTACATTGACAGAGTGTGAGAATTATTATCGCAAAAACCATTTCCGGCTGTCGCGCTATGAGATGTGTGTAAGCTATATGGCATTTGGCGGTATTCCATACTATTTGGACAAACTGCGCAATGACCAGACTGTCACTGGCAACATAGACCGGATTTTCTTCTCAGACGAAATGATACATCAGGAATTTTCGGATGTATATACAGGACTTTATTCCAGTAAGGAACGCTACATGGATATCGTAAAGGCATTGGGACACAAGTTTTATGGTATGACACAAAGTGAAATCAGCAAGTCAATCGGGATGAAAACCGGAGGCTCGATGAGCAAACTTCTCGACAATCTCAGGGAGTCGGGCATAACACGCGAATATCCAAGATATGGAAAGGAAAGGGTTGAGACAGTGTATCAACTTAAGGATTTTTTCTCCCTATTCTATCTTCGATTTGTAAATGGCAAACAGCCAAAACCCGGCGGTTGGAATGCCATACACGGAACATCGGCTTTTTTTTCGTGGGCCGGCGACACATTTGAGCTGCTCTGCATAGAGCATTTGCCCTGGATAATCGGCGCACCCGACAAACCCTGTGGAGGAGGGCATACGGATGCTAACTCAAAAACTGTCGCTATACGATACATGATTGAAAATAAGTTAGTACCTTTGCACTATGAATCGTAGCAGCAATAAAAATATGTATGAAGGCCTT
>JAXEKN010000091.1:0-38941 GCA_034101015.1 Prevotella sp. | reverse complement strand
TTCATGTTGTTGAATACTGTTTCTGCAATTGCGGACTTTAGTATTTTCAAATCCTCAATGATTTTGTTTTGGGTTGCTATTCGTTCATCGATAAGGCGAAGCAAGGTCGCTATTTTTACCTGTTCTGGTTTGGAAGGCAATCCAATGTAACACTCAGAAAAATTCTTAGTGCTAATAGAGTAAATCTTTGTTCCTTGTGCTATTCGTCTTATTTGATTATGAAAGACAGTAGATGAGAAAGCATATCCTTTGAACCCCACAACAGTTTTGCACTTATTGTCTCGACCATGAATTGTATGCAATCCACAGACTACGTTTTTGCCTGCAAGATTATTGAACTCAATTGCCTTAGCTACTTCATTTGTATCTTCCGAAGCATCAGCGAAAGCCACATCACCCTCTTTGCACAATTCAAAGTTCTTTGGCATATTATCCTCTTTTATGTTAGGCAATTTATCTTTTGCCAAATCTACCATAGTTGAAAGTCCTACATGGATAAGACCATAATGTAAATTCATCATGGCATTAGTGTCATATTCAAGTTGCTCCCAACTGAGTGAATTGGTGGAATAGAAATCCAGCAAGTCTGAAACCTTACACTTTTCCCACTCCCCACTAAACTCCGGGAATCTCAAATGGGGAACATTAAGGACTTTTTTATCTTTATTATCTGCCATAGTTGTCATTATTTCATTTACACATATATAACTTAATGTCACATATTATGATTTCACGAATCTGCATCAACAAAATTATCTGAAAGCGTTGTCTCTATATCTTCAATAGTAGGCAATTGGCTTTGAATATGCTCAGGCATGAGTTTTGACAGCTGATATTCAGAGATGCCTATCGGCTGGTTTGTTGATTCAAGGGCATATTGCGCCATCACGTTATTCTTCGTCTTGCAGATGAGCAATCCGATAGTTGGATTGTCAGTCGGTTTCTTCTTGATGTGGTTGACTGCACTCACATACACACCTAATTGTCCCAAATGCTCACCTTTGAATTTTGTGACCTTCAACTCTACGACCACATAGCATCGTAGCTCCAGATGATAGAAAAGCAAGTCGGGATATACGGTGTCTTCTCCCACTTGCAAGGGAACTTGACTCCCGACAAAAGCAAAGCCTGTGCCTAACTCAAGCAAAAACCGTGTGACGTTATGAGTAAGAGCGTGTTCTAACTCTCGCTCTCTGTATTCACCGTCAAGCGTGAGGAAATCGAAGTTATAAGGGTCTTTCAATGTTTGAGCAGCCAATTCGCTTTGAGGGTTAGCCAGCAGTCTGTTGAAATTATTCACGGCCTTTCCCTGTCGCTCATACAGATTGGTATCAAGATAATTAAGCAGAACAGCACGGCTCCAACCATTTTCAACGGTCTGTTTCAGGTAGAAAACGGCACGGTCAACATCCTTGCACTGCGATATGATATACAAATGATGTCCCCATGGAACAGAGAAGAAAACGTCCTCGCTGATTTGGGCAACAGCTTGTTGCCTCTTTTCATCGTCTAATTGTGCAACAACTTGTTGCACAATTATATTTCCTTGATTATAAAAGAGATACCATTGCCTAATGTATTGTAAGTTTCGATGAGAGAGTCCTTTCATATCTGGAAACTCTGCCATAAGTTCTCGGCTTAGTTCTTTAAGCCATCCGTCTCCCCAAGAGGCAGATTTCTGCTTCTCACAAATGTCCGCACCCATGCGCCAGTAAAGACGGAGCAATTCTGTATTCACCTTGATTGCCGCCCTTATTTGCGCACTACGAATATCTTGCTTCAATTGCGACACCCAACTCTTGAAATCGCTATTGCTTGCCATTGTCATATTCTCTGCCATTGCTTACAATTCCTTATTACTCTGTTCCATTGCTAATATTCTACCAAGCTGGTGAAAAATTGGAAATCACAATTTGTGACATCCAATTTATCAGACTATTCCCAATTCTTTCAGATAAACTTCTATCTCCTTGTCCAATTCGGCACGTTTGGCTTCCAATTCCTTTATTTCCGCCATAACAGCCTTGATGTCGATGGGTTCTTCCTCCTCAAAGGTATCGACATAGCGAGGGATATTGAGGTTATAGTCGTTGTCGGCAACCTCCTGCAGGGTGGCGAGGTGACTGTATTTCTCTATCTCCTTGCGTTCACGATAGGTATCTACAATCTTCTTGATGTGCTGCGGACGGAGCTTATTCTGCGTCTTCACCTTCTCAAACTCCTTGCTGGCATCAATGAACAGAATGTTGTCGTCTTCCTTTCGGCATTTCTTCATCACAAGGATGCAGGTAGGGATGCTTGTGCCATAGAAGATGTTGGCTGGAAGTCCGATGATTGCATCAATATAGTTCTTTTTCTCAATGAGGAAACGACGGATGACACCCTCGGCATTGCCACGGAAGAGCACACCATGAGGAGCGACACAAGCCATTGTGCCACCATCGTTCAGATGATAAATCATGTGCAGGATAAAGGCATAGTCAGCAGTCTTGCGTGGTGCGAGGCGACCTGCCTTGCTGAAACGATCATCGTTGTTGAACTTTTCAGCTGCGCTCCATTCGGCAGAGAAAGGAGGATTGGCCACCACGGCATCAAACAGCTCCTCTGAGAAGGCATCGGCTTCGAGCGTATCGCCATTCTCTATGCAGAAATCGCAGAACTTCACGCCATGAAGCAGCATGTTCATGCGTGCAAGGTTGAAAGTGGTAGGGTTCTTCTCCTGTCCGTATATCAAATCCGCCTTGCCGTTGCGTGCCGTGCGGAGCAACAGCGAGCCAGAGCCACATGTCGGGTCATAGACATTTTTCAGTCGGGTCTTTCCTGTTGTAACGATGTCGGCAAGTATCTGGCTCACCTCCTGTGGGGTATAAAACTCTCCTGCCTTCTTTCCTGCACCTGCGGCAAACTGACCTATCATATATTCGTAGGCATCACCGAGGATGTCAATGTCGGAAGCCTCGCTCAGACCGAAGTCAATATCATCGAGTGCCAACAGTACGTTGCTGATAAGTGTATTTTTGTCATCGGCAGTCTTGCCTAACTTTGGTGAAGCGAGGTCAATGTCAGAGAAGAGTCCTCCGAAATCTTCTTCACTGTCTCGTCCGATGGTGCTGTCTTCAATCTTCTTCAGCGAGCGTTCGAGCATGGGCAGGATATTCTCCTTGCGTTTGATTGCCTCAATGACAGATGAATACAGAAAACCTGGCTCTATAAAATAGCCCAGATTCTCCATGCTTATTTCCCTTATCTCGTCTTTCAGTTCTTGCTCGTCACTCGCCCAAGCCTCCTTGAAGGTCATCTCATCCGCTTCCAGTTCGCCATCGATATACATCTCTATCTTCTCCGACAGATACTTGTAGAAGATGAATCCGAGGGTGAAATACATAAAGTCACTTGCCGACATATTGCCTCGCAAGGTATTTGCCACAGTCCAAAGCTGTGTACGCAGTTTCTGTTGCAGTTCTTCGCTCATAAATTATCAAAATAGCTTTTTTAATTTTTGTGTTCCAAATAGTTCGAAATTGTAATTTGAAAAATAATGGAAACATAAGACATCTGGAATATGGTGTGAGGGAGCATCTTTCGATTGCCTTTGCCAGACTTCTGTTATATAAGGTTTCCACCATTCGTTTACAATATAAATGTTGGATTTTGGGAACGCAAAGTTGGTCTCGTTAAGCATAGAATCTCTACCGATAAACGAGTCAAGATATGCAGTTAACACCTTTTCTACCAGCCTAACCTGATTATCAGTAGGACGTTTCACGTTAGAAATTCTACCGATATATATACTTGACACTCGGTTCGATATCTCTTTGATGTGATGATTAGAATCCTTAAGCCTTTCAAAAGCACATCTTGTTGTTTCACCACAATAATATGTCATTTTATTTTTGGCATATTTTTTCATTCCACCGAATAGATAAAGCTTACACGCCCCATTTATTTTTTCCCATTCTTCAACCTCTTTTATAGTATTAAATGGTCCAAACCATTTTACGAGAAAAACATTCTGTTCCATATTATTATCTTATATAATTGATAATCATATTATTATTGCAATAGTTTTCTTCCTTGGTCACCTTCCAACACCTTCATCTGTTGAATGGCTATCTGGTTCAGTTTTATCAGTCGCTCTCCCTGTGGCAGTCCTTGATCAATAAAAACTGCGTTGAGGTTTTCCATGTTTGAGAGACAAATCAACTCATTGATGGTGGCGTAGTCCCTTATATTTCCTTTCTTGTCTGGATTGGCTTCTCGCCACTGCCTTGCTGTCATACCGAACATAGCAACGTTAAGCACATCTGCTTCGTTGGCGTAGATGATGCTTGCCTGTTGTGGTGTTATCTCTTCGGGGATGATGTTACGTTTGATGGCATCGGTATGAATGCGGTAATTGATTTTGGAGAGTTCTCGTTTGGCTGACCAACCGAGTTGTTGCTGCTCTATCTCCTTCAGACGTTGGAATTCCCGGACTAAATACAACTCAAATTCTACGGAAATCCAACTTGCAAACTTGAAGGCAATATCTTTGTGAGCGTATGTTCCACCATATCTACCCGCTTTTGCAATGATGCCAATAGCATTAGTGGCATGAGTCCATTTTTGTGGAGACATGGTAAAAGCATTTAATCCTGCTTCTTTTCTAAACCCCTCGAATTCGAGGGGATTAAACCTCGGATTGTATAAGCTTTCCCAAATGCCTAAAAATTCTATCGTGTTTCTATTGCGCATCCAGTTTCCAATCACGGCAGTAGGATCATCGCTTTTAAATTTGGCGATGTCTGTCAGTGAGATATAATCGTTTTCGTTATGACCGATAATGGTCACTTGTTTATCTTGTACTGTTATCTTTTCCATAACATATTTGTTTATTCCCAACTAAATGTATTTATAATGTTTCTCAACTTTGTCGTCAGGCTTCTCAGAAGCCATGAGCGTTGCAGAAGACGAAGTCCCTTCTTCTGTTTGATGGCACGCTGGAGTATTTCTGGCTTCTCACGTTGCAGATAGTCGTACTCCTGTACATACTTGACAAGAGCCTTTTCGTCAATGTCTTCCTCCTTTGCCAAGTCGGAAATGGCACGCAAACGAGCTTCTGTAACATATTTCGTCAGGCGGCTCTCCAAGTCCATCGTTCCATCTGCCTTGCTGCGAGTAAAACCCTCATGGTCGTTATCGACATTCTCACGGATGAAGTTGTCGATGATGCGAGTCTTGTTACGCATCACGGGGTCTTTTATCATCGTGTCTATGATATGCTGACGCTTTTCTCCATAGTCTTCACTATCAGGATTGAGATCGGCTATCAGTTCGAGGATATATGCCACATTGATGACATCGCTGTGAAGCAGTTCAAGGCAGAAGTCAATATCGGTGATTTCGCCTGGTTGCCCTTCTGCCACCATACTTGTGGTTTCTTCTGTCCCTTTTTCCTGTTCATCATCCTCTGTTGAGATAAAGCCAAGTGTCATGTCAAGGTACTTGGAGCGGTAGTCGTTGAACTGCTGGTCAGTCATTTCCCAAGTAGGGTCATCAGCATCAAACTCTTCGTATATCTGAATCTCGGAACGTTTCTTGATAATGTCTCTGAATGCAAGTATGAAGGTTCGCTTGTCGTATTCGTTCTGGATGCGGTCAACGGATATCATATCAGGGTAACGGGTCAGGAAAGTATGGCACAGGGCATTCAGTTCCTTCTTCACATCCTCGAATGGCGCACGCAGCACGAAGCCCAACGCTTCGGGAGCATTGGTGTTGGAGAACAGTTTGACAGCCTTATCTACATTGTCTTTCAGATTGCGGAAGCACACCACCTTGCCAAACCGCTTCTTCTCGTTGAGCACTCGGTTGGTACGGCTGAATGCTTGCAAGAGTCCATGGTATTCCAAGTTCTTATCCACATACAGCGTGTTGAGTTTCTTGGCATCAAAGCCCGTAAGGAACATTCCGACAACCAACAGTAGGTCGAGCGGTTCCATGTCGGCACGCTTCTTTTTCATTCTCAAGTTAATGTCATCATAATAGGCACTGAAATTGTCGGTAGAGAAATTGGTGTGGAACATGCCGTTGTAGTCGTCCATTATAGCCTGCAACTCGTCTGCCGTCACCTTATCGTTGGCGAAACCCTGGTTCATGCCTGTCTGCTCATCATCCTGGCTGTCATTGGCAGCGTAGGTAAACACCGCACCGATGCGTATCTTCGGATTGAGTTCCTTGAATATCTTGTAGTAGCGAAGCAGCATGGGGACAGACTGTATGGCAAACAGAGCGTTGAAATCTCCATCGTAGGTCGATTTGTTGAAGTTGTTGAGGATAAACTGTGCTATCTCCCTCATGCGCTTCTCTTCCATCACATCCACGTCGCCATTCTCCTTGTAGTATTCCACCAAGAATCCCAGCACGTTCTCGTCGGCTATGGCATCCTTGATGAGATAGCGGTGGAGACAGGTGTCAAACACCTCGGCTGTGGTATGTTCGCCTCTGGCATTCTCAGAGAATATAGGTGTGCCAGTGAAGCCAAATATCTGCAGGTTCTTGAAGAAATTCACGATATTCTTATGACACTCGCCAAAATGGCAGCGATGACATTCATCGAAAATCATCACAACCTTTTGGTCTTTCACCTCTTGCAGATGCTTGTTGTAGTAGTTTCGGGTGACGGCACAGTTCAGTTTCTGGATGGTGGTGATGATGATTTTTGAATTGCCACTGAGTCGTTTGATTAACTCGTAAGTATTGTCCGTACCATCCACGGCTCCCGGCTCGAAAGCTTCGTATTCTGACTGAGTTTGAGTGTCAAGGTCGTGACGATCAACGACAAACATCACCTTGTCAATACCATCTATCTCGCTAACGAGCTGTGCTGCCTTGAACGAGGTGAGGGTCTTGCCTGCACCTGTAGTATGCCATATATATCCGTTCTTGTTGGAGTTCTGTACCTTGTCGAGTATGCGCTCCACGGCATAATACTGGTAAGGGCGCAACACCATCAGGCATTTGTCACCCTCATGCAGCACGATATATTTGCTGAGCATCTTGCCTAATGTACATTTGTCGAAGAAGAACTGCGCAAACATAGAGAGTTCATTGAACGGAACATTCTCCGCATCCGTCCAATTGAAGGTGAACTTATATCCACTGTTGGGATTGTTGGCGAAATAGCGTGTATTGACACCATTGGAGATAACGAACAACTGGATATAGTCGAACAAGCCGTGAAACGATGTCTTATGATAGCGTTGAATCTGATTGTAGGCTTGTTTCAGTTCCACGCCACGTTTCTTCAATTCTATCTGCACAAGTGGCAGACCATTGACAAGGATGGTCACGTCATAACGGCACTTCTTTCTGCCCTCGACAGTTATCTGATTAGAGACCTGAAACTCATTCTGACACCATTGGTGACGGTTCAGAAACTCCACCCAAATGCGCTTGCCGTCGGCAGTGTCCAATGGGTAAAGGTCACGAAGTTTCTTGGCTTTCTCGAAACGAGTGCCACCTTCAAGGTAGATGAGTATCTTGTCAAACTCCTCTGCCGTGAACTCCGTCCGTCCATGTTCAGCCAACTGCTTATGGTTGTGCCTCTCCAGTTGGAGTTTGAAATTGGATTGCAGATTTTCCTCCTCAGCAATTTGGACGTATTCATAGTCCATCTGCTTTAGGGTTTCTATCAACCCAGTTTCCAATGCTGCTTCACTTTGTGCCGTCATATTTGCAACGTTAATTAATTCAGATATTCTACATCATATTTATAACGGGTGCAAAATTACACAAAAATAATGAGAAATATTACTTTCAGATTGTATTTTTTCTGTTTAACGAAGAAAAAACTCGTTTTGTATGTTTATTTATTCAATAATGCCATATATGACTTGCTGCCATCGAACTGTAAGGAAAAGGAGTGGTTGGAAACAGGATTAACAGATAAAAGTGGGTTTTTTGTGCAATTTTAACCTTGAAGGGGCGGCAAAGCCTTTGCAGTCTCGATAATTATTGCTACTTTTGCAGCCAAAATCATGAAGTATTGCAGATAATGAAACATTTACGCTATTATATCGTGGCGGCGGCAATGATTACGGCTGCCACAACATTACAGGCTCAGAAAGCCACAGCCAAAACAGAAACGGCTAAGGCCAAAACCGAAATGACGGAGGCTAAGGCTGAAATGACGGAGGCAAATGCCGACTCGGCGGCAATGGCCGGAATGAACGGGGAGACGGCGGAGGCAAAGGCCGACTCGGCGGCATCGGTGATGATCGATGACGAGGAGATATTGGAGCCAGAGGAGACCCAGGGTCTGCACAAACAGCTGAAGTCGAAGTTTATCGAGGGAAGCGCAGGGTTCATGTCGCTCGTGGCCCTGGCCTTGGTCATCGGTCTGGCTTTCTGCATCGAGAGAATCATCTATCTGACCATGTCGGAGATCAATGCGAAGAAATTCATGAGGGAAGTGGCTGAGAAGGTGGAAAGCGACGACATCGAGGGAGCCAAGGAGCTGTGTCGCAACACCCGCGGCCCCGTGGCGTCGATATGCTTCCAGGGCCTGCTGCGCATCAGCGAGAGCCTTCAGGACATAGAGCGCTCGATAGTGTCGTACGGTGCGGTGCAGACGGCCAACTTAGAGCGCGGCTGCTCGTGGATAAAGCTGTGCATACAGATAGCGCCGTCGTTGGGATTTCTCGGCACGGTGATAGGTATGGTGATGGCATTCGACAATATCCGCATCGAGGGCGACATCAGCGCCACCATCGTGGCATCGGGAATGAAGGTGGCCCTGATCACCACCATCTTCGGTATCATCGTGGCCTTGGTGCTGCAACTCTTTTACAACTATGTCAATTCGAAGATTGAGCACATCACGTCGCAGATGGAAGAGTCGGCGATAACACTGCTCGACTCACTCACCAAATACAAGCAGAGATGAAGAGGTTGACCTGGCTGAAGATAATGATGATGGCTGTGACCGCAGTGTTGTTCGCCGCGTTCTGGCTCGTGGGCTATGACATGCCCTACGATGAGAATGCCGAATTCAACGCCCCACTGCTGACAGACCTGCTGCTGTGGTTCATATACGTGATGGCGGCAGCGGCTGTGGGCGTGACGGTGTATAGCGCAGTCCACGGCATCCGCACCCACGGTCGCCGGCAGGGGATGGAAAACGGTGTGCCGACAACCCGCATCACATTTCTGACTTGGGGCACGACGCTCATACTTCTCGCCGTCACCTTTGCATTAGGCTCGACCGACCCTATCAAGGTCAACGGCACGGAATACACCGACGGCCTGTGGCTCCGAATGTCCGACATGTTTATCTACACGTCGGGCGTGATGATCATAATAGCCATCGCAGTGGTGGCCGCATTCAGAAGAATAAGATAATAATCCTTATCAAAGGGAAAGACTATAATGCTTTTCAGAAAGAAAAAAAACCGCGAAGTGCCCGCACTCGACACGACATCAACGGCTGACATCTCGTTCATGCTGCTGATATTCTTCCTCGTCACCACGTCATTGGACACCGACGAGGGACTGTCGCGCCATCTGCCGCCCATGCCGCAAAAGGAGGAGCAGAAGCAGACCGACGTGAATAGGCGCGACCTGATGAGCGTGGGCATCGACGCGGCCGACCGCGTGACATGCGACGGACGTGAGGTGAGCACCGGCGAACTGACCCGCCTCGTGGAGGACTTTGCCGAAAAGCGCGGCAAACGACATCTCATATCACTGACCGCCGACCGCAACACATCATACGACACATACTTCCACGTGCAGAACGCCATCGTCGAGGCATACGCCCGACAGCGCGACCGAACGGCACGACGGGAATACCACATCCCCTACTCCCAATGTTCAGAGGAGCAGCGCAGAAGAGTGGCGGAGATGTGTCCGCAAAGAATATCGGAAAACGAACTGACAGCCACGGACGGAATCATCGGTGCGGACAAGGGAGCCACGGAAGAAGGCAATCCACGGAAAGGAGGCATGAGATGAGCATGTTCAAACGCAAGGACCACAGGGTGCCGGGACTGAACACGGCATCACTGCCCGACCTGATATTCACCGTGCTCTTCTTCTTCATGATAGTGACACATATGAAGGAAAACACGATGAAGGTCAGATACCAGGTGCCGGAGGGCACACGGCTCGAACGCCTCGCCAAGAAATCCACCGTGACACACGTGTATATCGGCCAGAGCGTGAAGGGCGGACATAAGGACCAGATACAGGTCAACGACAAGATAGTGGAGACGACCGACGTGGAGGACGTCATAGCGGCGGAGCGAAGGAGGATGGGAGCCGAGGACAGACGTCAGATGACTGTGAGCATCAAGGCCGACCGCAATGCTGACATGGGTGTGGTGGGCGACGTGAAGCAGTCGCTCAGACGCGCCAACGCACTGAAGATACATTATTCGGGAAGAAAAAAACAATAAAGCAACAATTGATATGACAAACCAAAAAATTGACAGATTGGACAAGCAGATTCTGACTATGATAGCAGAAGATGCACGTGTGCCCTTCCTCGAAGTGGCAAGAGCATGTAATGTGAGCGGAGCGGCCATTCACCAGCGCATACAGAAGCTCGCAAGCGCCGGAATAATCAAAGGGTCGCAGTTTGTGATCGACCCCGAGAAGATCGGCTATGAGACATGTGCCTTCATAGGCCTTAACCTGAAGAACCCCGAAAAATTTGACGAGGTGGTGGAGCAGCTGAAACAGATACCGGAAGTGGTGGAATGCCACTACACCACCGGCGACTTCGACCTCTTCATCAAGATATACGCCCTCAACAACCACCACCTGCTGAATATCATCCACGACAAGTTGCAGCCATTGGGCTTGGCGCGCAGCGAGAGTATCATCTCATTCAACTCCGCCATACGCCGCCAAATACCCATTGTCAACATCCCCGTGGAGGAAGAGGTGTGAGGAAAACCCTCCTCACTCCCTCACATAATCCACAAATGAATAGCGCTGAGGATGACGCTCGTCGATGGCATGGTCTTCACGCCATGCCTCGCGCCATCCCTCATGATATTCAGGAAAGAAGACGTCCGCCTCTGTCTCATCGTCAATCTCGGTGAGGCAGAGGCGGTCGGCTATCTTCATAGCCTGACCATATACCGACGCCCCACCTATTATATATATATCGTCGTCGTCAAGGCCATGGTCGCGACATTCGCCGAGAGAGCAATGGCTGATGGCCTCCTCAAGGGAGGCATAGCACTCGCAACCGGGAAAGTCAGTGGCGCTGCGGCTGAGCACGATGTTGCGTCGATTGGGCAATGCGCCCTTGGGCAGGGAGAGAAACGTGTTGCGCCCCATGATGATGGTGTGGCCCGTGGTAAGCGACTTAAACCGCTTTAGGTCGTTGGGCAACCAATAGAGCAACTTATTGTCAAGACCGATGCCGCGGTTGCGCGCCACGGCTGCAATGATGGATATTGTCATACTATGAAATTTATTATTATTGTTTATACCGACACCTCCGCCTTGATATGCGGCCATGGGTCATAGCCTTCGAGACGGAAGTCGTCATAGTCGAATGAGAAGATGTCCTTGACGTCGGGATTGATGACCATACGCGGCAGTGGGCGCGGGGTGCGGGTGAGCTGCAGGCGCGCCTGGTCGAGATGGTTGAGATAGAGATGTGTGTCGCCCGTGGTGTGGATGAAGTCGCCGGGGATGAGTCCCGTCACCTGTGACATCATCTGAAGCAGAAGGGCATAGGAGGCGATGTTGAACGGCACACCGAGGAAGGTGTCGGCCGAGCGCTGATAGAGCTGCAGGCTCAGTCGTCCGTCGGCGACGTAAAACTGGAACATCGTGTGGCAAGGCGGCAGCGCCATCTTTTCCACCTCAGCCACATTCCATGCGCTGACAATCATACGGCGTGAGTCGGGATTGTGCTTGATCTGCTCCACCACATTGCGTATCTGGTCGATGGTACCGCCATTGCCGTCGGGCCATGAGCGCCACTGATGGCCATACACTGGTCCGAGTTCGCCATTGTCATCCGCCCACTCGTCCCAGATGCTCACGCCGTGGTCCTTGAGATACTTGATATTGGTGTCGCCACGCAGAAACCACAGCAGTTCGTAGATAATCGACTTGAGATGTAGTTTCTTGGTGGTAAGAAGGGGGAAACCCTCCTCAAGGTTAAAGCGCATCTGATTGCCGAAGATACTGACAGTACCTGTGCCAGTGCGGTCGCTTTTTCTTGTGCCCTCATTGACTATTCGCGAGAGCAGGTCCAAATATTGCTTCATTGTAAATTATGTATATAGTTATTTATTGGGGAAGTTAAAGAAGTTAAGGACAACACCCCCGGCTCACTCTCCGGCAGGTGGGTCGATTTGATTCGCCACTCCTTAGGATAAAGGTTGTTGGCGCGGTTGCCAAGATTTTTCACCTCGCCGAGAGCCATGCCGCGATACGTCACAGTGAGTATGCCACGCTCCACGTCGGGCGGGAGGACAAGAGCCTCGCGACGCAGATAGGCGATGGCATCACGATAGGACAGTTCCACCCTTGTCGCATGGTCATTAGAGTCGGAGGATGGCAATAGGCGGCGCAACTCCATCATGACGAGCGGTGCAGGCAAACGGTCGAGGGAAGGGAGTTTGGCAGGCGCGAGCTGCCCCTCCTTGACGATAGCCGCCATAAAGATGCCCTCGCCTCGGGTGACTCCCGGAATGAAGCGATATACCGGGCCGTCGAAGCCAGGAAGCAACGACCCCGTAATCCCCCACTGCGGCTGCACATCCACCGCCATGAGCGAGGCGTCATACTCATCAAGAATCCATCTGACATTTTCCTCGTTCTCGCGGGTGTTGAACGTGCATGTGCTATAAACAAGCAGACCGCCGGGCTTAAGGCATTTCCATGCCTCGGCGACAATCTCGCGCTGCAATGCGCTGCACCGCTCCACATTCTGAGGACTCCACTCGCGTATGGCCTGGGCATCCTTGCGGAACATTCCCTCGCCCGAACACGGAACATCGCAGATGATGACGTCAAACTTCATCTTCGACTGACTCACCTGACGGGGGTAATTGCAGGTCACAGCCATGCGGGGAGAACCCCACTTGGATATGTTCTCGGCCAATACCGACGCACGGAGCCGGACAGGCTCGTTGCTGACGAGGACACTGCCCTCGGGCAATGCCGACATCACGGCAAGAGACTTGCCACCAGGAGCGGCACACATGTCGAGCACCGAAACGGGACGGTCGGGAAGAAAGCGGCGCACCACCCTCTCGACAAACATCGACGACGCCTCCTGGACATAATAGCAGCCGGCATGAAGCAGAGGGTCGAACGTGAAATTGGGACGCGCGGGCAAGTACCACCCACACTGTGACCATGGCACACGCTCACCGCCACACGGCTCACCCTGCCACTTGTCGGCATTGACACGTATGCTCACGGGAGGCTCCTCGGAGAGCCCCCTGAGAAAGGCGGCGAAGAGCTCGTCGCCCATTATACTGCGAGTATGCCCGACAAAAGCCTCGGGCAATTCATCTGTTCTTGTCATAATCGACTGCAAATATATTAAAAAAAAGCCATATAAAGGAGCATTCCCCACTTTTTTCATCCATTTCAAGGGAAAAACACGAAAATAACAATAAAAAAGACTTTTTTTTCAGTATATTTGCAACCAAAACGCGACACGACACGTCAAACAGACAAAGAAAACAAAATTATTAATGATATAAAAACAATAGAAGATATGAAAAAGTTAATGCTTTACCTGTCCATCGCGGCAATGTTGGCAATGCCGATGACCATGGACGCCTCGGCGCAAAGCCACAGGCACACGCCGAGAACAAATGCCACCAAGACAACAGCCACCGCAGCGACAACACCGGCAACGGGCAACGACTCGATAGCCGCATTCTCCGACACCACCAGTGTGGCGGACGAAGACAACGCCGCAACATCACGTACGACCTACTCCTACGACACAGACGACGCTGACGACATCCAGGAACTGAAGGAGGTGATGAACGCCATCGGTCCGACGATGATCATGCCCGTATTCATCATATCCATCATGTTCATCGTGGCCCCGGCTGTCATCATAGGCATCATCTGCTACTTCATCTACAAAAACCGCCAGCAGAAAATCAAGCTCGCCGAGATGGCAATGAAAAACGGACAGCCCATCCCCGACTCCGTCTTAGGCTACAAGACCCGCCGCCAACAGACGACATCCTCGCAGCAGGGTTACAGCCAGCAGGGATATAGCCAGCAGCAGGCACGCCCGGCGGGCGGCAACAACACATACAACGCCGCCAACCCGATGTATCGCCGGGGATTCCTGGACACACTGCCCACCGAAGACCCGCTGTGGCGCAAGGGCGTGATGCACTTCTTCGTCGGACTGGGACTGATGCTTCTTCTCGACAACATGATGGGCGACTTCGGCTTCTCCATCGGCGTCATCGTCACACTGTACGGAGCCGGACAGGCATTCATCGCCTGGACAAGCAACCGCAACAGCAACCAGCAGGGCGCAATGTATGAGGAGCCCCAAGAGCCAGCCGCCGACGAAGCCCCGACATCACCGACAGAGGCAGAAACAGACGAAAAGGCATAAGAACAAGAATCCACAAGAGAGATGCACAAGATAAGTGATTTGACGCTCATCGCGCAGGTGGTGCTGTTTGGCAACAAGCGGGCATTCGACAGTCTCGTCAGGCAATACCAGTCGAGGGTGAGGAAATTCTTCCTCGCCCAGACACTGGGTGACGCCCAACTGAGCGACGACCTGGCGCAGGAGACCTTCCTGAAGGCCTACACCCGCCTGTCGTCGTTTCGGGGCACGTCGGGGTTTGCCACATGGCTCCTGCGTATCGCCTACAACGTATATTACGACTACCGGCGGAGCCTCCACACCACATACGACATGGACGCCGCAGCGACACGCCCTGCCGAGGGAGCGTCGGACACCGGTCTGCAGATGGACCTCTACAACGCCCTCGCACTGCTCAGCGACGTGCAGCGCACATGCGTGACAATGCATCTCATCGACGGCATGGGCATAGCCGACATCAGCTCGGTCACCGCCATGCCTGAGGGCACGATAAAGTCGCACATCTCACGTGCAAGAAAAACAATGCAGAACTATTTAATCTCTAATGGATATGGAAGATAACACTATCATCAACAACGACATGAGGCTCGACCGTCTCTTCAAGGAGGCTTCGCAGGTGGAGATAGAGGACGGGGGCTTCACAAGGGTGGTGATGCGCCGGTTGCCCTCGCGGCCGGAGCGTCTCAGCCGTATATGGACCACGGTATGCACAGTGGTGGGATTCATACTGCTGACCTATTTCAAGGCATGGAACTTCATCCTCGACGCGGCGGTCAACATAGTATGCATCGGCCACAACATCGACTGGCTCCATCTCCTGACAGTCATCATCCTCCTGCCCACGCTGACGATGCTCGTCTCGTGTGTCTTCGCCTACCGTGAATACCGGTTGGGATAGAGGTCATGGGGAGATTTAGGCCACGGTATGCCCCATTAGTCGAACATACCGTATGTGGTGCGCAGGACGCGAAACTCCGTGCGTCTGTTGAGCTGGTTGCATACCTCCTGCTCTTCTGTCTTGAGAGTCTTGACATATTCCTCAGAGAGAACATCATTCTCTTTGAGGAATGTGTATTTCTCCGTCATCTTACGGGTGATGGTCTTGGGCCGCTCCTTGCCATATCCCACGGGAGTGAGCCTGTCAGCGGCAACACCCTGGGCAATGAGATAACGGACCACTGCCTCCGCCCTTCGCTGAGACAGTCGCTTGTTGTATTCCGCCGGACCCTTATAGTCGCAGTGGGCTGACAGTTCGATGGTCACGTTGGGGTTTTCATTGAGCAGCTTGACCAATTGGTCAAGGGCAGCGGTTGATTCCTCGCGCAGCGTGGCCTTGTCAAAGTCGTAGAAGATATTGTCGATAAGCACCGGGGCGGTGATCGACGCCAATGGAAACTGCAGGGTGTATTCCTCTGACTCCTCGGCGGGCTTGACGCCCATCTCCTCGGAGTGGTTGAGATAGCCCTTGCATGTGCCGAGCAAAGCATACGTCACCCCTGGACGCACCTGATATTCAAACGAGCCGTCGGCCTTGACTCCCACCTTCATGTTGGTGCCGTCGTCACCGACGATATACACCTGCGCCTGCGGCAGTTCATATCCGTCCTTCTCATACACCCATCCCTTGATGGTCTGTATTATCTCCGGATTGACAAAAGAATAGATATGATCCCATCCCTTGCCGTCGCCGCGGTTGGAGGAGAAGAATCCCTCATTCTTTAGTCCGTCGAAGGTCATTCCGAAGTCATCGCCCTGAGAGTTGAGCGGATAGCCCGGATGCTCTATCGTCCACTTGTCCGAGCCTTGTGGCTGTCGGGCAATGAAGATGTCGAGTCCGCCCATTCCAGGATGTCCGTCGGAAGAGAAGTAGAGGTCGCCGTTGGGACGGAATGTGGGGAACTTCTCGTCGCCGGGAGTGTTGATGGGTTCGCCCACGTTCTCTATGGCCACGATGTCGCCCGACGTGGTCAGTTGGGCGCGCCATATATCAAAGCCGCCCATGCCTCCTGGCATGTCGGACGTGAAGTAGAGCCATCTGCCGTCGGGCGATATGGCGGGATGGGCATAGCTCGACAAGGTGTCGCCTGAGATGGCGAGCTGCTTGGGCTTGCCCCATGAGGCATCCGAACGTCCGCTTTGCGCTATCGTGGCATATCGTGGGTAATTGGGGTCGGTGGGACATACGGTGAGATACATCGTCTTGCCGTCGGCCGACACTGTGCAGCATCCCTCATCCTCCTCAGAGTTGAGTTCGGAGTCTATGGACTGCGGCCGTTGCCATTTTCCCTTCTCGTCCTTGACTGCCATGAAGATGTCGCCGGTCTTTGTGCCCGTAATGCCGCTTAGTTCGTCGCCTTTGGTGTCATTGCGTGTGGTGGTGAAATACAGCACGTCGTGGTTTTCGCCCGCAAGACATGGTGAATAGTCGGCGCGCCGTGAGTTGAAATTGTTCTCCTTCTTGACGGTATATCTCGACCCCTCGGCCTTCCATTGTGGGGCCATCCTTGCCGACTCCATACCGTTGACGGCGAGGTCGCGCCACATACCGTGAGGCAGACTGTCGGCGGCGGTGGTGAAGGCGTTGAGAGCCGCCTTGTAGTTGCCCGCAAGCATCTGTTGCTGTCCGAGTCGCAGATGGGTGAGCGAGTCGGCCTGATGGTATCTGATGGCATTGTTGTATGCCGATATGGCGCGTTGGGTATAATTGATGCGTCGATAGCTCTCTGCCATCTTCAGTGCTCGCTTGCCGCGGTCGGCACGGTCCTTGGCAGCAGTCTGCTGATATGCGCTGCGATATTGTGTTGCTGCGTCATAATACTCGCCCAAGGCAAAGAAGCGGTCGCCCTTTTTCTCTGCCACATCGGCTCCACCGCAACTCGCCAGTAGGAGCAAGGCCATCATCGAGGCTGTACATAGCAACGTGGTCGCCATGCTCCGCCCGATGAATCTGTGATATACCCTATTCTTCATATCCTGCTTGTTGTTTTTATATGTAAGAAGTTAAAGAAGTAAAGAAGTTAAAGGAGTCAGAATGGCTTCCTGAAGCTACACCCTTCCTTCCACCGACTGCACCCGTATGCCGCCTTGCCCTTGATGATATGTCCCAGTCCACATACGGGACAAGGCGTGCCGACAAACGGGTCGGCGGGAGCGGCGGGCTGCGCCGCGGGTTGGGCTGAAGATTGCGTCGGAGGGGCAGGGTGCGCCGGTTTTGGAGCCGCCGCGGGTTTGGGGGCTTGCTGCGCCTTTGGGGCCATTTTCTTTTTGAGGTCCTTCTCCGAGAGGATGGTAACGTGGCGTGGAGTGTTGTCGGCGAGTACGTCATGGACTATCTCGTTGATCTGCTCCTTGAGTCCGCTGACAAAGTCGGCAGCGTCATACTTTCTGTGCTCAATGTCTCTCAGTTTCTTCTCCCATATACCGGTCAGCTCACAACTCTTGAGCAGTTCCTCCTTGATGAGGTCGATGAGTTCGATGCCTGTGGGAGTGGCTATGAGGTTTTTTCTCTCGCGCTTGATATATCTTCTTTTGAAGAGAGTCTCGATGATACCTGCTCGCGATGACGGACGCCCGATGCCGTTTTCCTTCAGTGCAGCCCTCAGTTCATCGTTATCGACAAACTTTCCCGCCGTCTCCATGGCGCGGAGCAGTGTAGCCTCAGTATAGAACTTGGGCGGTGTGGTCCACTTCTCTGCGAGCGAAGGCTGGTGGTCGCCACTCTCCCCTTTCTCAAACACAGGGAGTGTGCGCTCCTCGGCATTGTCGGGGTTGTCTGCCTTGTCGCCGCCCTGTGGGTTGTCAGAGTCGGTATTGTCCTGCGATGCCTGTTGTCCCTTGCCATATACCACACGCCATCCCTCGTCGAGGATGGTCTTTCCTCCAACCTTAAACTCCACCTTGTCAACCTTGCCGAGGACAGTGGTGGTGGCAAACTTGCAGTCGGGATAGAACACGGAGATGAAGCGGCGGGCAATGAGGTCATATACATTGCGCTCCAGGTCGGTGAGGTTGGTGGCCGGCACGCCTGTGGGTATGATGGCATGGTGGTCGGTCACCTTGGATGAATCGAAGACGCGCTTGGTCTTCTTGAGCGGTTTGCCGTCGAGGGGTGCGGTGAGTGTCTCATATCCCCTCAGTCCCTTGAGCGTGGCTGCACACTTGGGATAAATGTCATCGCTGAGAAACTGCGTATCCACACGCGGATATGTGGTGAGCTTCTTTTCGTATAGTCCCTGGATGATATTGAGCGTCAGCTCCGCGCTCATTGAATACTTCTTGTTGCAATCGACCTGCAATGAGGTGAGGTCATAGAGATGCGGGGGCTGTTCGATGCCGTTTTTCTTCTGTACGTCGGTGACGGTGAATGGCTTGCCAGTCACCTCGTCGAGAGCCGACTGACCGTCCTCCTTAGTGCCAAACTTTCCCTTGGTGGCAGTGAAGGTGGTGGAGCGATAAACCGTAGAGAGGACATAATAAGCCTCTGGCTTGAAGTTTTCTATCTCCTTCTGCCTGTTGACGATGAGGGCGAGCGTGGGAGTCTGCACACGTCCGATGCTGAGCACCTGTCTGTTCTGTCCGTATTTCAGGGTATATAGGCGCGTGGCGTTCATACCGAGGATCCAGTCGCCGATGGCACGGCTGAGTCCTGCGAGATACAGAGGCTGATAGTCTGCCTGGTCCTTCAGGTTTTGGAATCCCTCACGAATGGCCTCGTCGGTCATCGACGATATCCACAGTCGCTTGACGGGACATTTCGCCCCCGCCTTCTGCATCACCCATCTCTGTATCAGCTCACCCTCCTGTCCGGCGTCGCCGCAGTTGACGATGCTGTCGGCAGCCTGCATCAGTCGCTCAATGACTGCAAACTGTTTCTTTATTCCGGTGTCCTCAATGAGTTTGATACCGAATCTCTGGGGTATCATCGGCAGGGAGCCGAGCGACCATCTCTTCCATTGCGAGGTATAGTCTTCCGGCTCCTTAAGTGTACATAGGTGTCCGAAGGTCCAGGTCACCTGATACCCGTTGCCTTCGATATATCCGTCGCGGGAGGTATTGGCTCCCAGTATCTTTGCTATTTCGCGTGCTACGCTTGGTTTCTCTGCTATACAGACAATCATCTTATATCGTTATCTTTCATTAAATACAAGTTACTGAAATCTAAACTCTCAGAAGCTAAAGAAGTTAAGAATACTTTCTGCAAAGGTAATCATTTTGTATCATTCCACCAAATATTTATTGAATTATTTGATATTTTAATTCTTTTTTCCTCAATTATTTGGTTATATCACCATTATTCACTACCTTTGTTGCGAAATTGCGCAAACAATCGATAACCCAATAAAAAACAGACATTAAGAAATGAAAAGGAAAGCAGTATTGGCATTAGCCATAATGATTGCCGCCACGACATTGGCGGCATCCGAGAAGAGAGTGAAGGCAGACGACCCCAACGTGAGTTTCACCGGCAGGGTGGAACGCCTTGCCGACGGCGGAGTGAGATATGACTGGGTTGGCGTTTACATGCAGACACAGTTTACGGGCAGCCGCGTGGCAGTGGAGATCTCCGAGACCGGCACGAGCTATCATAATGTCATCATCGACGGCCAGGTGAGACAAAAGGTAAAGGTAACAGGCAAAGAGCCCCATGTGATGGTTCTCGCCGAGGGCCTGAAGAAAGGCGTCCACACCCTTCGTCTCCAGAAATGCACTGAGGGTGAATATGGCTGCACCACCATCCACAAACTGATTGTTGACGGCAATGCCACACTTGCTCCCGTGGCCGAGAAAAAGAGGATAATAGAGGTTTACGGCGACTCATACACCTGCGGCTACGGCACAGAGGGCAAGAAGGCCAACGAGCGTTTCACCCTTGAGACGGAAAACTGCAACATGGCCTACGCCTGCATCATAGCCCGCTATTTTGATGCCGACTATCGCATCACCGCCCATTCGGGATTTGGTATGGTGCGCAATTGGGGCGACAAGTCACAGCGTTCGGCCGACTGCCTGTCCACCCGCTCCGGCCAGCTCTACGACCAATACTCCAAGCAGCCGTTTGACTTCAACTGGCGCCGTCCTGACATCGTGATGATCAATCTCGGCACCAACGACTTCTCGCCGACCGCCATACCCGAGGCCGACGACTATGTCAACGCCTACATCAAGATGATCGAGGACATCAGCAAGAGATACGACAATGTGCCGATACTCTGCATCACCCCCCACTCCTCCAACCGCTATCTGCGTGCCGCCCTGGGCCTGCTGCGCGAGCGCACAAAAAACAAATATGCCAACGTCCATTTCGCCGAGTCGATGAACAATATCATCATCGAGGAAACGGACCTTGGCAATGACTGGCATCCCAACTATCAGGGACAATGCAAGATAGCCATGACGCTCATCCCACAGATATCCAGGATTCTCGGCTGGAGCGTCAGGGAGTTTTGACATTCACAAGTCAGCCCTCCGGGGATTTGCGTAAAAGCGGTCAGCCTTTCAGGGCTTTCTGGTATTGCTCCATCAACCACTCCTTCTGCTCGGTAATGGTCATCTGGCTGTTGTCGAGCAGAATGGCATCCGGGGCCTGACGAAGCGGCGACACCTCACGATGAGAGTCGATATAGTCGCGCTCCTGCACATTCCTGAGTATGTCGGCATAGTCGGAGGGCATACCCTTGGCTTTCAGCTCGTCATAACGGCGCTGCGCCCTGACCTCAGCCGAGGCCGTGACGAAAATCTTCAGTTCGGCGTCGGGAAAGACCGTGGTGCCTATGTCACGCCCGTCCATCACGATACCCTTCTCCTTGCCCATGAGCTGCTGTTGGGCCACCATGGCCTGGCGCACAAAGTCCAGTGCAGCCACCTTGCTCACCCTCGACGACACCTCCATCGAACGGATCTCGCGCTCCACGACATCGCCGTTGAGACAAGCGTCCGGACGACCGGTCTCTGCGTTGAGCACAAAGCCCACCTTCACCTTGCCTTCATTCATGCTTGCCTGCAATGCGTCGCGATCCACCTCACCGTCAGGGGTGAAGAGTCCGGAGCGCATGGCATACAGGGTGACACAGCGATACATTGCCCCCGTATCAACATATATATATCCCACCTCTCGGGCCAAGTCCTTGGCCATCGTACTTTTTCCACACGACGAATGTCCGTCGATAGCTATTATTATCTTTTTCATAGTTTATTATTACAAAGTATAAGTCACATTGAAAAGTATTGACGAAGCGGAGACATGATACTTGGCGTAAGCCACCTGCAGTTTGAGACGTTCCAACTGCAGTCCGCCACCGAATGACCAACCGGCTCCATGACTGCTCTCAGTGTCGTCCACCATGATTTTCATCTCCTTGTTGCGCCGGGGGCAATATCCTCCCGCAAGATAGATATTGTCAGACAGAAGCACGTCAGCGCCAAAGACGAGATGGTCAGCCAGCTTGGTGTCTTTCCACTCCGTCAGTCCCGTCATGGTCAGCGACAGACGGATGGGCGACTCGCCGATGCGCTTCGTGGCACCCACCTGCAGGTCGATAGGCAACTTCTCGAATTCCTCGTCGTATGCCTGAATCTGTCCACCGAGATTGCGCGCCACAGCCGAGATGGACAAGTCCATCTCCTGGTCGAAATAGTTAAGACCCAAATCGACAGCTACCGCCATCGACGTGTAGTCGGCAAGCTTGGAGGTTATAAACTTCGCGGTCACACCGCCCGCAATCTTGTCGCTCAAGGCATACGTGTAAGTACCACTCAGCGCGATGTCCTTGGCCGACACCTCACCAAGTATCTCATTATCTACCGTGGTATGTTTCATCTTGCCATAATCGACATACCTTGCCCCCACGGCCCACGTGCCACGCTTGCCATGAGCCTTGACAAATGATGCACTGGCTGTCTTCACACCCTCCATATAGGTCATATAGTTGAGGTTGAGAGAACGGTCGGTGACATTGCTGATAAGAGCTGGATTGTGAAAGACAACCGTCGGGTCATCGTCCGTTATCGAGATATTGTCACCCCCGAGAGCAGCAACGTGTGCACTCACCGGCAAACGGAGAAAGTTGTACACTGTTTCGCTCTCTTGCGCCCCGATTTTTACCGAAATCAGGACAAAAATGGCCATAATTACATTTTTTTTCATCTATTTTTGAGAATTTGTCTGCAAAGATACGATTTTTTAAAATATCTGAGCTATATTTGTAGCAGAAAATCGCACCTCTACATAAAAAAACGTGGAAAAGGTGAGTTTTATTGTGCAAAAATGGAAATAAAAAAGAATAAAAACGCAGACTTGGAGAATGAACGCCTCACGAGGTGGCTCATGGCGTTGGTGTTTGTGCTGTCGTCCGTCCTTGTCGCACTCGAATACAACAGCGGTAATGGCGACGGCGACGACATCGACGACGACATGCTTGAGGATGTGGCGAGAGATGTGGAGCTGGCACCCGTCTCTCAGCAACAGCCCAACCGCATCGCCTTGGCTCCCGAAAAGAAGCAGGAAGCCACACCACAGAAGATACGTGTGGTGGAAGACAATGCCGAGGTACAACCTCCCGAGACCGACAAGAGCGAAGGCGACCAGAAAGGAGACACCGACGACAGCCAACAGTCCAGGACTGACGCCGACACCGACTTTGCTCCGGCTCAGGCCGACCTGGGCGACAACCCTCTCCACTTCCGCGTAGTGGAAGACCTGCCGAAATTTCCCGGCGGGGCGGTGGAGCTGATGAAATGGCTCACCAAGAACCTCCGCTATCCCCACGACGCCCAAAAGGCGAAAAAGGAGGGCAAGGTGGTGGTCCAGTTTATCATCAACCGCGACGGCACCCTCTCCGACCTCAAGGTGGTCAGGAGCGCGCAGTATGCATCGCTCGACAGGGAAGCCCTTCGTGTGATGCGGATGATGCCCCGATGGACTCCCGGCACACACGACAACAAGCCTTGCCGCACCATGGTATGCGTGCCCATAGTATTCAAACTTTGAATGAATTTAAATTTACAATATATGAAAACATCAGATGAACTGTACGAGAAGGTGAACGCCTTCATCGACAAATTACCCTACAACCGGGAACCGAAATCGCTTTACGAACCAATCAAGTATGTGCTCTCGCTCGGCGGCAAGCGCATACGTCCCGTTCTGATGCTCCTGAGCTACAACCTTTGGAAGGAAGACCCGGAGCGAATACTGATGCCGGCAGTGGCGATAGAGACCTACCACAACTACACACTGCTGCATGACGACCTCATGGACAATGCCGACGTGAGACGCGGCCATCCCACAGTCCATAAGAAATGGGACGAAAACACGGCTGTTCTGTCGGGCGACTCTATGCTCGTGGTGGCATACCAGCGCATAGCGTCGGTTGACCAGGACAAGCTCAAGCCGGTGCTCGACCTTTTCACCGAGACAGCGTTGGAGATTGGCGAAGGCCAGCAATATGACATAGACTTCGAAAACCGCAATGACGTCACCGAGGCGGAATACATTGAGATGATTCGCCTGAAGACAAGCGTGCTCTTGGCATGCGCACTGAAGATAGGAGCCATACTTGCCGGTGCTTCTGTGACGGACGCCGATGCACTGTACAAATTCGGTGAGCGCATCGGACTGGCATTCCAACTACAAGACGACCTGCTCGACGTATATGGCGACCCGAAGGTCTTTGGCAAGGAGATAGGCGGCGACATCATGTGCAACAAGAAGACATACATGCTCATCAACGCCTTCAACCGCGCCAACGCCCAGCAGCTTGCCGAACTGCAGAAGTGGTGCAACGGTGAGGTATATCCACGCAAGGAGAAGGTGGCAGCCGTCACCCGTCTGTACGACGAGATAGGCATACGCGCCCTCTGCGAACAGAAGATTGAGCAATATTTCAAGGAGGGCCGCGAGTGGCTCGACAAGGTGGCGGTGAGCGAGGAGCGCAAGCAGCATCTCATCGACTACACCAACAGGATGATGAAGCGCGAGAACTGATGACACATTTCATTGACACTCACGCACATATCGACGGCGAGGAGTTTGACTCCGACCGCGACGACATGATACTCCGTGCCCGTGAGGCGGGAGCGGAAGCCATCCTGGTGCCTGCCATCAACCTGCGCGACCTCGGCAAGTTGCGCTCCGTGGTAAAGGCTTATCCAGGGTTTGCCCATGCCATGATCGGGCTTCATCCGGAGGACGTCAGGGAAGACTGGCGGGAGGTCACCGAAGAGATGCGCCATATCCTTGCCGACAATCCCGATGAGTTTGTCGCCATCGGTGAGGTGGGTCTCGACTTCTATTGGAGCCGCGATTACGAACAGCAGCAGCTCGAATGCTTCGAGGAGCAGGTGAGATGGGCCGTGGAGGCTCGCCTGCCGCTGATGATCCACTGCCGCAAAGCCCAAAACGAGTTGGTGGCCATACTGAAGAAATACCGCGGACAGCTCTGCGGAGGTGTATTCCACTGTTTTGCGGGCAATGAGAAGGAGGCAGCCGAACTGTTGCAGTTTGAAGGCTTTCTCATTGGTGTGGGCGGTGTGCTCACATTCAAGAAGTCCCATCTGCCCGAGGTGCTCCCCACCATCCCCCTCGACCGCCTTGTCTGCGAGACCGACGCGCCGTATATGGCTCCAGTGCCCATGCGCGGCAAGCGCAATGAGAGCAGTTTCATCCCTTATGTCATTGCCCGCATGGCTGAAGCCTATGGCATCACGGAGGATGAAGTGGCACGCCAGACCACCCTCAACGCCCGCCGTCTGTTTAATATTTAATATTTATAAAATGACATGAAGAAGATAGTATCTCTCCTTATAGCCACACTGATGGCTCTCCCCACAGTCGCCGCCCCGGCACGTGGAGGATGGACATATATGACACTTGCTGACGGCAGTGTCGTCAAGGTGAGACTCGTGGGAGACGAGTTTTGCCACTATTATGTGACAGAGGACGGAACACCCGTCGGCGAGGTGCCGCAGAGACAGAGCCCGGCTGCCCTTTCGCTCCGTCGTGCCGCCAAGCGTGGCCAGTCGCAATCTCCAATATCCACCCCTGGCAAGAAGAAGCAGCTCGTCATCCTGATGGAGTTTACCGACAAGACATTCCTCGGCGACGATGCCTATGACCACTGGAACGGTGCCCTCAACACTGGCAACGTCAGCGGCGTGAAGACCTACGGGTCGCTACGCCAGTACTTCCTCGACCAGAGCCGCGGCATCTTCGACGTTGGCTTCGACATCTATGGCCCTTTCACCGCCCAGCATGAATATGCCTATTACGGCAAAAACGACAGGAGCGGATTCGACATTGTGCCCGGCGACCTCGTCGTTGAGGGACTGAAAGCCATCGAAGGCCAGGCCAACCTCAAGGACTACGACTGGGATGGCGACGGAGAGGTGGAGCAGGTGGTGGTCATTTATGCCGGACGCGGCGAAAACGACAGTTCGGTCAATGACGCCAACCTCATCTGGCCTCACCAGTATTATCTCGAATATGCCACTACCGACAGCAAGGCATATCATCATGACGGCATCACCGTGAGCACATATTGCATACTCAACCATGAGTTCAGGAACGACATCGACGGCATCGGAACCTTCGCACACGAATACAGCCACTGTCTCGGACAGCCCGACTACTACCAGACATCGGGCAGCACCCACGGCAAGGACAACTTCGGCGAATATGACCTGATGCACACTGGATGCTACAACGGCGACTCATGGTGTCCTGCCAACTACACGGCTTTCGAAAAATACACCTTGGGATGGTATGAACCCCTGCAGCTTACAGACGCCCTCACCGTCACCGACCTCAAGCCTATGAGCGACGGGGGCGACGCCTACTACATCGACAACGACGGCAACAGCAATGAGTTTTTCGTGCTCGAAAACCGCATGAAGAGCGGATGGGACACGTTTATTCCTGGCGAGGGACTCCTCATCACGCATTATGACTACGACGACATGGCATGGAACTCAAACGAAGTAAACAACACCGCCACCCACCAGCGCGCAGTCATCGTGCCGGCCAACAACTCGTCGAAAAACACATCCGGCTATCCCTATCCCTATATCACAAAGGGCATCGACGGCACATACACCGTGCGCAACAACGAGTTTACCGACGACAGCTCGCCAGCCTCGGTGGTCTTCAATGCCAATACCGACGGAGTGAAAAAGCTGCATAAGCCTGTCACCAACATCACCCGCAATGCCGAAGGACTCATCTCCTTCGACTTCATGGGCGGCACGGCGGGCATCCACGCCATCGGCATAGACCCCACGGAGGCTGGGCCAAGAGAATATTACGACCTCATGGGGCGCAGGGTGACATCGCCCGTCAGCGGCTCCCTATATATAATAAGGTATAAGAATTCACATAAAACATATAAATCATCTTTTAAATAATTATTATCATTATGGCAAACATTCCAGAATTCAAGTATGCACCAATGTTTCAATTGGGCAAGGACAACACCGAATATCGCCTGATTTCAAAGGAAGGCGTATCTACAGGTGAGTTTGAAGGCAAGACTATCCTAAAGGTATCCAAGGAGGCTCTCACCCTCCTCGCCCAACAGGCATTCCACGATGTGGAGTTCATGCTTCGCCGCGAGCACAACGAGCAAGTGGCAAAGATACTCTCCGACCCTGAGGCATCAGAAAACGACAAGTACGTTGCCCTGCAGTTCCTGCGCAATGCCGAGACAGCATGCAAGGGCATCCTCCCCTTCTGCCAGGACACCGGCACCGCCATCATCCACGGCGAGAAGGGACAGCGCGTATGGACAGACTTCGAGGACGAGGAGGCTCTCTCCCTCGGTGTATATAACACCTACACACAGGACAACCTCCGCTATTCCCAGAACGCGCCTCTCAACATGTACGACGAGGTCAACACCCGCTGCAACCTCCCCGCACAGATAGACATCGAGGCCGTAGAGGGCGACGAGTATCGCTTCGTGATGGTGGCCAAGGGCGGCGGCTCAGCCAATAAGACCTACTTCTATCCCATGACCAAGGCCACCATACAGAATGAGGGCACACTGCTGCCATTCCTCGTTGAGGAGATGAAGCACCTCGGCACCGCAGCATGCCCGCCTTATCATATCGCCTTCGTTATCGGCGGCACATCGGCAGAGAAGAACCTCCTCACCGTTAAGCTCGCCTCAATCAAGTATTACGACTCACTGCCCACCACAGGCGACGAGACAGGACGCGCCTTCCGCGACATCGACCTTGAGGAGAAACTGCTCAAGGAGGCTCACAAGATAGGACTGGGCGCACAGTTTGGCGGCAAGTATCTCGCCCATGACATCCGTGTCATCCGTCTGCCTCGCCATGGAGCCAGCTGTCCCATCGGTATGGGTGTGAGCTGTTCTGCCGACCGCAACATCAAAGCGAAGATCAACAAGGACGGTATATGGCTTGAGAAGATGGACGACAACCCCACCGAACTCATTCCTGAGTCACTGCGCAATCCCGGCGAGGGCACCACAGGCATTGAGATAGACCTCGACAAGGGTATTGACGCCGTTCGCGCCGAACTGTCGAAATATCCCGTCAGCACCCGCGTCAACCTCAAGGGCACCATCATCGTGGCTCGCGACATCGCACACGCCAAACTCAAGGCCCGCCTCGATGCCGGCGAAGGAATGCCCGACTACTTCAAGAACCACCCCATCCTCTATGCCGGACCGGCCAAGACTCCCGAGGGCTATCCCTGCGGCTCCATGGGCCCGACGACAGCCAACCGCATGGACCCCTACGTGGACGAGTTCCAGGCCAACGGCGCATCACTCGTGATGATAGCCAAGGGCAACCGCGGCGACTGCGTCACCGAGGCATGCAAGAAGCACGGAGGATTCTATCTCGGCACAATCGGCGGCGTTGCAGCAGTGCTCTCACAAAGCTCCATCAAGAGCATCGAGTGCGTGGAATATCCCGAACTCGGCATGGAGGCTATATGGAAGATCACAGTGGAGGACTTCCCCGCATTCATTCTCGTGGACGACAAGGGCAATGACTTCTTCAAGCAGCTCAAGCCCTGCGCCTGCTGCAAATAATGTGAGGACGGTATTATTTTTAAATAAACACTATTATGGAACAACTGAAGAATGACCGGCTCACCGTCGAGATATCATCCCACGGAGCTGAACTGCAAAGCATCAGGAATGCCGAAGGCCATGAATACCTTTGGCAGGGCGACGACAAATACTGGCCACGCCGCTCGCCACTGCTCTTCCCCATCGTATGCGGACTGTGGAAAAACGAATATCGCATCGACGGCAAGACCTACTCACTGCCACGCCACGGCTTCGCCCGCGACATGGACTTCGACGTCATCGACAAGACCGACACCATGGTGACATACGAACTCGTCTCTGACGAGGATACACTCAAGGTATATCCATACGAGTTTGAGCTCAACGTCACCTATGTCCTCAATGACGATGCCATCGACGTCATCTGGTCAGTGCGCAATCCCGGCAAGGAGGAGATGCACTTCCAGATAGGCGGACATCCCGCCTTCAACCTGCCCGGAGTGAAGGAGGGCGAACCCATGAAGGGCTCCATCCTCTTCGACAACACCCAGCCGCTGACTCGCATCATCGGCAACACTGGCGGATGCATCAAGCCCGAGCGCTATGATCTCGCCACCGACCACGGCACATGGGCGTTCAATGAGGAGTCGTTTGCGGACGACGCCGTCATCCTCGACAAGTCGCAGGTGGGACTCAGCGTATTGCTCGACGCCGAAGCCAATCCCGTCATCGGCCTCTCCTTCGACGCTCCATGCGTCGGTATATGGAGCCCATACGGCAAGAATGCGCCCTTCGTGTGCATTGAGCCATGGTATGGTGTACACGACTGGGCGGAATACACCGGTGAGTTCAAGGACAAGTATCTGATGAACCATCTCCTTCCCGGAGCCACCTTCGTCAGCAACTACGAAATCAAAATCTTCTGATTTAAGTTTCGCATTAGTTCAACTATTTGAAGTTAAAGAAGTAAGGGAAGCTAAAAAGACTATTGTCTTTAACTTCCTTAACTTCCTTAACTTCCTTTTTTCGCTTCGCTCAAGGAAACTTCTTCCTTAACTTCCCTAATTACTTGCTAAAGTTGAATAAAAATATGCTAAAAAGCAGACGCAATGGACAAAAAGAATTAAATACTCGAAAATAATCAGCCCAAAACGAACCACTTATCAAATAATGTCGTATATTTGCGGCAAGATAATGAAATAAAAGACAGACATTAAAGCATCAAGGAATATGAAAGCAAGGCATATCATAATAATGTGGATAGCGGTAGCCATCATGACATTGGCTGTCATACCCTCCTATGCCTTTTCCGCCAATGATGCAATGGTGACGACCGAACGCAACGACCGGCTCACCGACCTCTCCCGACAAGACCGTCAGCGCCCCGTGGCGATGATCAACGAAAGCACCGATATGTTGCGCATCAGCATGCCGAGCCCCCAACGCCTGTTGCCATCGTCAGGGTTTCAGCCTCACAAGTCTTGTGGACGCAACATATCAATACATAACATCCCGGTTTGTAACCTTTGTCAAACACCCTCTCTGCGACAGAAGGCCACACCCTTCGAGTCGTCTGTCCCACGCCTATACTATGTGATAGCGCTGAGACGCCTTATCTGTTAGTTGCTCGATATACGTCATCACACACACAATAAGATTTTTTATACGTATATACTATAAGCAACAAACAATAAAAGGTAATCATTACAAGACATCATTATGACAAAGATCAAGCATTTGGACATGGCGGAGGCTATGTCCTCAAATGATGACGTGACTATCTCCAACTCCTTCTTCGGACTGGTGGAGAAAGCCACATACACCCCGACAGGCAGCCGCATCAAGGCTCAAACATACGAGTATTCAGCAGATAACGGTGAGAGGCTCTCATTGCTGCTCGACCTCAACAGCCAGCTGCTCGACGACAAGCTGAATCGTGGCATCATGGTGCGTGCCACTCCCGTGGGCAACATCCGCGCTGAGGTGTGCCGCTCCGACGACCGGCAGTTTCTTGCCGTCAACATCCTGCGCTTTGAGAATTTCGAGTATTCGCCTCTCATGCCAGTCCGGTTTTATCACGGACACGACGCCGAGGTGGCAAGCCGCCTGTTTGTAGGGTAAAACATTTCCGCCCCGCTGTTCACACAAACAGCGGGGCGGTTTCTTTAACTTCCTTAACTTCAGAAGATAGACTCCTCCGTCAATGTGGTGAGCAACTCCAACATCTTCATCCCCACCACAGAGTTTCCCTTGGCATTAAGTCGCGGACTCCACACCGCCACGGAGTAATATCCCGGACATACGGCAGCAATGCCTCCCCCCACTCCGCTCTTGCCGGGCAGTCCGACAAGGAATGAGAAGTCGCCGGCCTCATCATAAAAGCCACAGGTCTGCATGATGGCATTCATGCGCTTCACCTGCGACGTGGTGAGCCGCACCCCTCCATAGTCAAAGCACCGCTTATGGTCGGCGAAAGGCAGGAAGGCCTGGGCCAGCTGTCGGCAGTCCATCTTCAGGCTGCACATCAGGAAATACAGTCGCAGCACACGTTCGATATCTCCCGTAAGGTTGTTGTGATACTTCAACACATTGGCAATGGCGGCATTGAGATAGCCGCACGAACGCTCGGAGAGCGCCACCTCCTCGTCATAGTCCACGGAGTCGTCGCCACACAACTGGCGTACAAAGCTCAGGAAGTCCTCCTCCGGACAGTCAAGACGCGAGGCGAGGATATCGGCGATGACGATGGCTCCGGCATTGATGAAGGGGTTGCGTGGCTTGCCAAACTCCAGTTCGAGCTGGACAAGCGAGTTGAACGACGCCCCCGACGGCTCCCTGCCCATACGTTTCCACACCTCGTCGCCCTCAAGACTGAGAGCCATGGCCAATGAAAAGACCTTGGATATACTCTGTATGGAGAAGAGCCGGTCGGCATCTCCCACGGAGTATCGCCTGCCGTCGAGGGTCTCCACACACATCCCCATCTGATTCGGGTCCACAGCGGCCAAGGCAGGGATATATGTGGCCTGTCGCCCCATACCGAGAAGTGGTTGCACTTGCTCATAAATCTGATTGATCACTTGCTGGTAATTCATAGCATTCATATTTTTAATTTTTTTTTCAGATGTCGCATTGGTATTTTTGCCACATAATGCTGCAATTCACGGATTGATGACGATGGTCTTAAACCAGTCCTGGAGGATACCGAGATATCGGTTTTGACTGTCGGCACACAGGATGAGCACACGACGGCCGTCGGCAAGGCGCGGCCCAAGACACATACCCTCATAATTGGCAAGACCATTATCGGAGCTGCCCATCGTGGTGCGCCATCCAGTGACGAAATGCTTTCCCGGCTCACCAGGCCTGATTCGGAATATCTTGTTGACCACCCAACTGCCCACTCCCGTGAGTGCCATCTTGAACTCCCTTTCGAGCACAAGCAGAGTGCCGTCGTCAAGGCTGAGCAGCTCCGACACACCGAAGACATGCCCTTCCTCATTCACCGGACTGTCGTCGAGCGGCGGGTCAAGGATATAGGTGTACTGGTGCTTGAGGTTGAGGTTGGGCGTATATTCCAGCAGTCGCAACATCAGGCCGTTGTCACCACGCAGTGGCCCCTCGCTGATGGTGAACACACTCAGTCGGCGGCGGTCGAAGGCCAGGCTCTCAATCGTGAGATTGTGCACCCCGAAGTCACGATAGCGGTCCACCACCACCGATGCGTTGCACTGTCCGTTGAGCACATCATACCTCACTATCTCCGAGGTCTCCTCCCTGCCTATATATATATTATGGTGGTCGGGGTCGTAGCATATCGCCTCCTCGTCAAGGTTCTTCTCCGACAACTTGCGATAGCCTACATGCTTCACTGATGAAATGTTGCCTATACTGTCAACATTGATTTCAAAACAATAATATCCTCCCGACTCACCCTTGTCCGACACAAGTGCATACCTGTTGCCCCATAAATGGGTCATACCGCTATAGTTGCCCGGAGGCACATCCTTAGCGGCATACTGTCGGCACTGCACCACCTCCAGTTCGTCACGGCTCTTGCTTGTCTCCACCTCAGGCAGACAGGAAGCAAGCGCATACAATGACAGTGTGGCCACGGCGGCCACCGCGGAAGATGTTATCCCTATAATACATTTTTTTCTCATAATCTTATCCACATCAAGTTGACATTATTTTCTTCATGTCGATTTTCGGCTGCAAAGATACCACTTTTTTTTCTTATCCGCTTCTTTCTGACGTTAAATTCTGATAAAAGTACAAAACCTGTCAAACTAATTGATTTTCGCATCCAATTTTGGTAGAATCCCCCTGATTTTCGCATCCAATTTTGGTAGAAAACCACTGATTTTCGCATTCAATTTTGGATAATACGGAAATGTTAAGCTATATTATACTTTACTGAAAATACTGAAAAACAAGTCATCGAGCTTTGTCATTCTCTATAATTTTCTTATCTTTGCAAAATCATAACAACAGAAGTGACATTAAATAAAGAGAAATATGGCATATTACAGAAGACATATTGACGACGAACTCATAGATTGGAAGAACGAATCGGAAAGGAAGCCCCTATTGGTAAGAGGCGCTCGACAGGTCGGGAAATCCACTGCAATCAGGGAACTTGGAAAGAGTTTCAAATACTATGTAGAGGTGAATCTTGAAAAGCAACCGTTCCTTGCAGACTTGTTCACCGAAAATATAGACGTAAAGATGACATGCAGCAAACTAAGCGCAACCCTTGCAATACCAATAGAGGCTGGCAACACCCTACTGTTCATCGACGAGATACAAGTTTCCAAACAAGCTATAATGTATCTTCGGTATTTCAAAGAGGAATACCCGGAGCTACATGTCGTGGCAGCAGGTTCACTTCTTGAATTTACACTTGAGGAGCTGTCTTCATTCGGAGTAGGCCGGATTCGCTCTTTATATATGTATCCATTCAGTTTTGACGAATTTCTCTCGGCCCAAGGCCTGCAGCTACAGGTTGACTTCAAACGGAAGGCAAATCCCGACGAGCCTCTTCCATTGCCATTACACAACAGCTTGTGCGAGCAACTGCGCTCTTTCATTCTCGTAGGCGGCATGCCGGCAGCCGTAGCCGAATGGGTGAAGCGCCACGACTATCTGAGATGCGGCAGGATACACGGAGACATAATCAACACATATATGGATGACTTCTCTAAGTATAAACGAAGGATATCACCTGATGTTCTTCGTTTGGTGGTTCAATCAGTAGCTTCCCAGGTTGGCTCCAAGTTCGTCATGTCGAAAGCGATACCGGATGTACATTCCTCTGTCATAAAGGAAGCCTTACGTCTTCTGTCGATGGCAGGACTCATCATACCCGTGCGCCATTCAGACGGCAATGGTCTCCCCTTGGGGGCAGAAGTTAATCCGTCTTTTGCCAAATACCTTTTCATAGATACGGGATTACTGATGAACCTTCAGTCAATGCCTTTCAAGGACATTATGCTCGCCACAGATGTCGATTTGGTCAACAAGGGAGCTATTGCTGAGATGCTGGCAGGATTGGAACTAATCAAATATTCCGATTGTTTCATAAAGTCGGAATCATACTATTGGCAACAGAACTCGCGCACTGGGAATGCCGAAGTCGATTACCTTATATCCCACGATGGACGGGTTCTTCCCATTGAAGTGAAGGCATCTACAAAGGGCAGCATGCAGAGCCTTTATCTCTTTATGCGTAAGAAGCATTTGACAGATGCCATCCGCACATCGCTTGAGAACTTTTCCACTTTCAAATTCGTTGACAACGAGGACGATGGAGCAACGAGAAACATAAGGATCATCCCGCTCTATGCATTGAATACATTATTTATCCAACACTTTGCAGAAAAATGACATGATTGAAGACATAAGACTTTTGACCGAACAGACGGTGTTGGGATTGGGAGCGACGACATCGGGAGCCGTATATATCACCGACGCCACACTCGTGGTGCTCACCCTCCTGCTCTCATGGCTGTCCTTCACGGTGTGCCACAAGTTGGTGGTGCCCCTCACCATGCGCATCACGGAGAAGACCGACGCCGACTGGGACGACGTGCTGCTCAACGGCCGCACACTGCGCAAGGCATGTCTCATCGTGCCGGCTATCGTCGTGTCGATGTTCATACCCGACATCTTCCACCGCATGCCCGACATCATGGAGATGCTCGAACGTCTCACCTCCATCTATATCACCGTGATGTCAACAAGGCTCGCCCTGGAAGTCATCAACTCGCTGAAGATGCTCGACCCCGACATGCAGTCTGCACGCCACCAGTATCTCCACACCTTCTGCGGTGTGCTCAAGATAGTGGCGCTCTTCCTCGCCGTCATCGTGGTGGTGGCTATCGTGGTCAACCGCAACCCTCTGACCCTGCTCGCTGGACTCGGCGCCACGTCGGCCATACTGATGCTCGTCTTCAAGGACACCATCTCCGGACTCGTGGCTGGCATCCGTCTGACCAGCAACGACATGCTCCACAAGGGCGACTGGATCACCGTGGACAAGGCTGGCATCAACGGAGTGGTGGAGGAAATCACACTCACCATCGTCAAGGTGCGCAACTTCGACAACACCATCGTCACCATCACCCCTCAGACACTCGTCGATGACTCGTTTCAAAACTGGAAGTCCATGCAGGAGGGCGACGGACGGCGTGTCAACCGGCGCATCTTCATTGACGTCCACACCATAAGGCTCGTCGATGACGACACCCTCCAGCGACTCAGGGACAAGGAATATATCGACACCACCGACAAGCCGCATGATGCCGACATTACACAGCCTGCCGACAAGCTGCTGCTCCGCACCTCTGAGCTCACTCCCCACACGGTCAACCTGTCGCTCTTCCGCCTGTGGGCAGACAGATACCTCGCCAACCATCCCGACATCAATCCCGACATGATGTATATGGTGCGCCAACTCGAATCGACCCCCACGGGGCTCCCCGTCGAGTTCTACTTCTTCCTCCGCGAAAAGCAGTGGAAACCATTCGAAAACCAAAAGGACTGCATCATCGAGCGACTTCTCGCCGCTGTCGGGGACTTCGGAATGAGCATCTATCAGATAAAAGGAGATAAATGACAAATGCGAAACATAAATAAAAACCTATAAGTATGAGAAAACTGACAATGATTGTGGCTCTCATGATGACATTATTCATGACAGCCGAAGCAAAGAAAGTGAAAAAACAGGAGAGCGACCGTGAATACTGGACATCGCTCGCCTATCGTATGTCACAACCCGTGCTGGAAAACATGGCGAAGGGAGAACTGCAAAAAAACATGCAGACAGAATTCAGCCCCAGCTTTGACAACCGTGACCGACGTGTGGTGTATATGGAGACCTTCGGGCGGCTCATGGCGGGCATCGCTCCATGGCTCTCACTGCCCGACGACGACACCCCCGAGGGATTGCAGCGCAAGCAGTTGAGGGAATGGGCACTGGCGTCATACAAAAACAGTGTTGACCCTTCATCGCCCGACTATCTGTGCTGGGGCATTGCCGGCCAGAACCTCGTCGATGCGGCATATATCGCCGAGAGCTTCCTCCGCGCCTACGACGCGCTTTGGGTTCCACTCGACCGTCAGACCAAGGACAGGTATATCCGCGAGTTCCAGAAGCTGCGCTCCATCGACCCGCCCTATACCAACTGGTTTCTCTTCTCCTCGACGATAGAGAGCTTCCTGGCCAAGGCGGGGGCGCAATACGACGAGTTCAGAGTCAACACGGCTTGCCGCAAGGTGGAGGAATGGTACGTGGGCGACGGATGGTATGCCGACGGCCCGGTGTTTGCCTTCGACTATTACACGAGCTATGTCTTCCATGCCATGTATCTTGAGACATTGCAGGCCATGGTCGATGCCAAGGCCAACACCCGCCTCGACTATAAGAAATACCATGCCCGCGCCCTGAAGCGCGCACAGAAGTTCGCCATCATCCTCGAACGCTTCATATCCCCCGAGGGCACCTTCCCCGTCATCGGACGCTCCACCCCCTACCGCCTCGCCGCCATGCAGCCCCTTGCCCTCATGGCATGGTATCAGACCCTGCCCGGCGACCTGAGCAACGGCCAGGTGAGAGCCGCCCTGACGCAGGTGATGCACCGTATGTTCGACCATCAGCAAAACTTCAACTCCGGCGGCTATCTCACCATCGGGTTCTGCGGCTCTCAGCCCGAAACCGCCGACTGGTACACCAACAACGGCTCGCTCTATATGACCTCCCTTGCCTTCATGCCGTTGGGTCTGCCAGCCACACACCCCTTCTGGACCGACGCCGCCCAACCGTGGACTCAGGTGAAGGCATGGGGCGGCCAACCCTTCCCGAAGGACCACCGCTGGGCTGACGACATTCAGACTCGCGACAAGTGGTGACATAATTATTTAAACGCAAATATGCAAGCTTTTCGTGCTAAATCTGCCTTTTTTCATGCTATTTAGTACAAAAAGCCTGCATATTTTTTATTCTTCGGCCAATATATGGCTAACTAACACACAGCGCAAGACACCCCAAGGGCTGTTCCGATAGCGGCCAATGCCGCCGAGGCGAGGTTCCATAGGAACTTGATAAGCCTCTTCTTGTTTTCCTGAGTCATGGTCATCAGATTTTAATGATTAAACCCCAGTGTCCTCATCACCATCTACGAACACGTCGTCACCGCCTCCGTCGCTGCCGCTTCCGCCGCCGCTGCCTCCGTCAGAGCCATTTCCGTTTTCGCCGCCGGAAGCTCCTCCGTTGTCGTCAGCGGGTTGCTGCGTAGAGGAGTTGCCTGCCGAGGAAGTCGTGGTGCTTCCCGGAGTGAGGAATGCCGAGTTCTCGCCGCCGTAGGTCCTCACGCTTCGCTTGTATGCCTGGTCGCCGCTGTAGTCGGCAATCATGTCAGCGTTGTTGTTGACCAGCATCTGCGTGCTCACCAAGGTCTTTCCGCTGCCCATGCGGCTGTGCACCCATCCGAAGCAGCCGTTGCCCTCGCCCTCGATGTGTCCGAGGTAGCCATCCACGGTGGCGAAACCGTAGGGACTCACCATGTCGAGGAGCTTCACCTCCGACGCCTTGTCGAGCACCACGTTCGTTCCGAAGAACTGGCAGTAGGGGATCAGCGTCTCCGCGTTGACTCTCTGCACCACGTCGAAGAAGGAGATCTGGTCGCCGTAGTCGTAGTCGGCGTTGTTCATCACCACTGCGTTGGAGAAGTCCTTGACGGTGGTCTCAGCAGAGATTACGAGGTCGCCGAGCTTGATGTCGGTGCGTACGTTGTCGCCGGTGCCGGTGGTCACGATGGTGGGCAGTGAGCCTTGCGTCAGCTGGTAGGGAGCGGCTATGCATCCACCGCCTGCCATCTCCGCCTTGGTGAGATAGATGTCCGTGAGCTTCACGTTGGCCTTCATGAACATGTTGAAGTCACTCATGCCCGTGGGCTTCTGCTCATAGCCGTAGTTGACGAGAGGTCGGATACCCCTGTACATCGCCACCACGTTGCCCCACTTGGTTCGCTGCCTCTGCTGCTGCGGGGTCTTAGCGTTTCTCACTGTAGTCGCCTTCTCAGAAACGACTGTCTTTCCGTTCACTTGCTTGAAGGTAAGGCTACCAGCCGAACCATTCAGCTTACTCAAGATACCATTCAAAATTGCCATAATGTTTCAACATAAATGATT
Source organism: Prevotella sp. (assembly GCA_034101015.1). Taxonomy (GTDB): domain Bacteria; phylum Bacteroidota; class Bacteroidia; order Bacteroidales; family Bacteroidaceae; genus Prevotella. Next base: position 616 of record JAXEKN010000091.1, on the reverse strand, counting down.
AATAATTAAATTTACTGTTCTCCATTGTGACTTCGCCTTAGGCTGCGCGCTTACCTTTGGCCTCCATCACATTGTTTGTCATTCATTGACGATGCAAAGGTACGAAATATTTTTTCACTTTCCAAGCATTTCCTCAACTATTTTCACGACTTAAACATTTTTTAAGCATTCCCTTCTCCCCCATTAACACTTTCTCCGCTCGCCATTAACACTTCCCCCGTCGTCAACGAAACTTTAATTCTTTAATTTTTTAATTTCCGAAGGACTGCTTCGACCTCGCTCTGACTCCGCTGTAAGTCCGCTCTGACTCCGCTTCCCAAACCGGAAATAGTGGACACAGAGCGGAGTGTCTTTTTAGCCATCCCGAAACAATCAGAAAACAATCCCGAAACAATCCGAAAACAATGCAAATGCGAATTTGCAATTTGCAATTTGCAATTTGCAATATTTTCGCCTTTACGCCAAATCCTAACATTGAACATAAACCGCTAATATTCAATATGTTACATCTTAAAAATCAGCTCTTTAAAGAATAAAACAACCCAAAATATTGCAAATTGCAAATTGCAAATTCGTTTTTTGCACATACGCTCTTTCGAAGTTATTAATAATATAT
>JAXEKN010000088.1:0-10216 GCA_034101015.1 Prevotella sp. | reverse complement strand
AGTCAATGAAACGTTAATGGTTGGCAGCAATCTTTTGACACATTCCACCAGTCCCTCGCCCCCGTCACTTAGCGGAATTTGGATGACGTTGGTGTTGGGAAGTACAGAGCGTATTCCCTCCGCTGCAGCCTCGCAAGCCTCACTTGCGGAGATGCATCCTTTGAACGAGTCAAATGCAACAATAATTTTCTTTGTCATGACAGTCAAAGTAACAATCTGTTGGTCGGTATAACCATCTATTTGTGTGAGCAGCTTACGGGCGACTATAACATCTTCAATCCGACGACAGAGGCTATGAGGGTGAAGATGAAAAACAGGCGCCAAAAGGAAACTTTTACTCAGCAGGTGCCCACTTGCAGCGTACGGGAGAGACGATGGCGCCTTCTGCCTTCAACTGCTTCATGGCGGCATCCACTTCCTTGCGGTCGAGACCGCTCAGTTCTGCAATCTTACCTGCATTGAGAGGCTGACCTGCCTCCTTCATTGTTGCCAATACTTTTTCTTTTGCGTCCATAATGATTTGATTTTTTTGTTGTTAATATTATTATTGTTGTCTGTTCGACACTAATATATGATTTCAATGGGCAAAGATAATCAAAATACTCTATATACGGAAAATTATTGCGTGATATTTACAGGAATTTAACATTGCTTGCTAATATCTTTTTGAAGTGTTCCGTATATAGCGCTTCATTTGATCCTCATTCTTATCCACATAAACCGCGGTATCATCTGCCAGAAGAAGACAAGCAGGCGGTAGAGCCAGTTGACGGTGATTACGTGCTTGCGCCTTTCGAGTCCATTGACTATACTGACGGCTACTTTTCCCGCATCAAGTTGCATCGGGAAGTTACTTCCTTCTATCAGCGGAGTCTTGACGAATCCAGGACGTATGTCGGAGATGTGGATATTGCGGATGTTCCTTATAGTCGTCAGTTGACAGAGGCTTTCGAGATAATGGCTTGTGAATCGCTTTGAAGCGGAATATGCCGGTGCGGCACCGAGACCTTTTGTTCGTGCTATGGAACTGATGACAGCTATCTGTCCTTCGGTTTCGGGGTGCTGTTCAAAATATCGGAATGCTTCGCCTACAAGTCTTGTCATACCGAGGCAGTTGGTCTCGATAGTTCTCAGTTCCTTGTCGGCATCAAGTTCCGTGTTTTGGTATCCAATACCGGAACTATGGAAGTACATGTCCATGCCTCCCAACTTGCCGATGAGCTTGTGCAGACCGTCAACAGCTTCAGGTGTGGTGACGTCAATCACCTCGTATGCGTCGATACCATCTGTTTCGGCTGACATCTTAGCTAAGATGTCTTCCCTTCTTCCAGTCACACCGACTTTCCATCCTCGGATGGCAAGAACCTTCGCCACCTCATAGCCAATGCCAGAGGTAGCTCCCATAACAATAGCAGAGTGTTTGTTGTTCATATTTTTCATTTGTCACTCATGGCGAGAGCCAGTCGGTTTATTCCACCTTCTGCGAGCATCTTCCGTGCCAACGGGACATACCATGTCTTTACCTCCTGCTCTGTGGGCGTGTGTCCACCGGGGAAGTGAAAACTGTTGTTGTAGTGCTGTAAGAACAGTGGTTCAAAATGAGCCAAAGTGTCTTTCTCGCCGAAGAGTCCCCACACACGATTCTTGAAAGAAGGCTTGCAACAGTCAAACTGCATGGCTTCGAGTTCCTCAAACCCATGGATGAGTGTCTCGTCGATGACGATTTTCTGGTTGCCATCCTTGCGTGGAGCCTTGTACTCGTGTTCGCCGATGCGTTCTTTCAGGAACTCCGTCATCTTGAAGTGAGGATTGCCGAGCAGGGCAGGGATGCCCACAACGGGTGAAATCATCTGTGCGAGGAAAGCCCCGCAACTATTGCCGATGAGCAGGTCGGGCTTCTCCTTGTCGATTAGTGTTCGGATGTATCTCAATGCCTCCTTGGGATGAAGAGGCAAATCGGGAGTCAGCACAATAGCTTCCCCATGGAAAGCTTCCTTTAATGCTATTGCCATAGGAGCACTGCCTGTGGCAAAGAAACCATGTAGAAATAATATCTTGTTCATGTCGTTTTTTATTCAATTTTTGTATCACCGCAGACGGTGATCTTATTGTATGTGATATATCCTTCCTGGTCGTAACACCTGTGATACTTATTAATAAGGTCTATAAGGCGTTGCAGGGAAGGGTTGTCGCAATGCAGATGACGGAAATGACGGTACTGACTGTCGTACCGCTCTCTTGAACCATGGTACAGCCTTGCCTCAATGTCTTCGGGGACAAGGAATGAGGAGCGTTCGCTCAAATGTATATGAAACTCCGTGAGGAAGATATGGATGCCGGCAAGGTCGAAGTCGCCGAAATGTACATATCGGTTGGAAATGAGTTGCAACCATGAGGCGAGGTCGGTGGATTGCGGATAGCGTGAGACGAAAAGCAGGTGTTCGCTGCCTATGGATTGTTCAAACAAGGTGCGTTGCCTGCGGATAAGACGGAAGTTCTCCATGTTCTCTACGCCTACGACCACGACATCCTCCGGGATGCGGAACTCCTGCCAATCAGCCACAAACAGGAAACTTCCTTCCTGGGGATTGACCACGAATTCCCGTCCGTGCAGACTACATACAATCAACTCGTAGGAGTTGACGGGAAAGCCTGGGCATGAACGGACGGGCAATAGTTTGGAGTTGCCTGTTGCTTCAGCTTGTTCGGCACGTAAAGCCTCCTCTGACAATAGCATCTCCCGCATCTGATTCAAGTCGGTCAACCTCTCGTCAAGGGCAGCCAGTGCACGGCAGAAAGATTGGGATTGGGGAGCGCGTAGTGTTCTGCGACTGCCATGCGAGGTACTTACGAGAAGTCCTTCGCGCAGCAGTTCGTCCACCCACTCCCCTCGCAGTTGGCTGGCAGGCAGCGACTCTCCTCCAGCAAGGCGGATGAGTTTGTCGATGAGTGCTGTAGTTATCTTCATTGTTGTGAGATGAGAGGGTGGATGATGGTCTTCGACTTGCCGTCCTTCTGCAAGAGATAGGTGTAGCGGTAGTCGGTCACGTTGTAAGTGGTGGGCGAAGAGTTGATGAGCAGGATATTGCGTGCGTTGGCAAAGTCGAGTATGCCCTTCACGTTCTGCGGATGCAGTTTGCCTATTTCGTCCATCATGCAATGGATGCGGAAGTCGCCGAACTTGCGGCTAACCTTCGCCTTGAACACGTTGATGAGCATGATGTTGATCATCGCCTTTACGAGTGTGTCCGTTCCCTCACTGCCCACATGCGAGAGCTTGTCAGCCCAGCCCGTGTCGTTGTCGTTCTCTATGATGCGGAACTGAAGTTGGAAGAGGTCGGAGAGCGTGAGGTATTGGCGTTGCGGATTGTCGGTAAGCGACTTCATGAAGTCGAGCAGATGGACAACCGCCTTATGGTTCACCTCCTCACGGTTGGCGGTTGAGAAGAGGTTCATCTCTCCCATGGCAAACTGGTTGTCGTCGTTGAACTCCTTGATGCGCTTCATCAGTTGCACCATCTTGTCGGCAGACGGCACCGACTGGAGTGCTATCAGCTTGATGACCCCGACGAAGTTACGCTCCTTGAAGTCGTTGTTGATGTCATGGATAATCTTGTCAACGTCCGACTCATGGCGTGTCAGTTCGCCCATCTCCTTCGACACTCGTGCAAGGATGTCCACATAGCGTTCGCTGGTCCTGCGGCGGTATTCCTCCAACTTGTTGTTGATGAGGAAGTCGTCGAGGTTGTTGGCGAAGTCGAGGTAGTCCTCGTCGAGGGTAAGCTCTGTGCGGAAGTTGAAAGTGTTCTTAGCCGAGAAATTGGCTTTGAACACATTGACGCCCTGCTTGAACTGGTTCTGGCATTTCTGTCTTGACACGATGATGCCGGTGAGTTCGTCAACAGCTTGTCCTGGAGTGCGCAGTGTCTGCTTCTCCTTTGCATCAGTCAGCATCGGCGGACAGAGATTCTCGTCGTGGGCGAAACGTTCTGCCTTTGTCAGTTCCTCTTCTGTGCGTTGCTTTTCGTCCCTTCGTCCGCTCAGGTCTTTGGCTATGGCGGTCAAATGTCCGTCGTGCTTCTGCTTGCGCAAAGCGTATTTCTCGTTCAGTTGCGAGAGCTTGTCGGCAAGCATCCTCTTTTGGTTCTTGAGGTTCTCCTCTTGGTCGAACAGTTCCTCCTTGTCACGGCGGTAGTCATACACTAATTTGCGGTGCTGCTCGATATACCTCAGATTATTCTCCGCTGTCTGTATCTTTAACTTGCAGTCCTCAACCAAACTGGTATCTGCACCACGGCCTTTCAGTTCTCCCACTTCCATCTGCCTCAGTTTCAGCCGTTCTGCCTCAGCTTCTTTCTCGCGGAGCTTGGTTTCTGCCTGAATCTCCGCCACGCGCTCCATGTAGCCCTTCTCGTTGCTTCTCTTGGTCTCGTCGTATTTCTTTTGTGCTGCGGTGAGTTGCTTCTGTTTGTCGGCATTTACCTTTTCGAGATGTGCCTGTGCCGCAGTCATGCTGTGGGCCAACTCCTGCTGACGGGAGTTCAGCTCCTGCTGTCGCTGCTCGATGAGGGTCTTGCCTTTGGCTTCAAAGTCCTCCAACTTTACACGTATGGCTTTCCTTTGCTGTGGTATCATGTTCAGTTCAGCCTCGGCAAGTGACTTCTGTTGTCTGAGGTCTTTCACTTTGGGACTAAACTGATGTTTCAATTCCCCGATGGCTTTCTCTCTTTCCTCCTGTAGTTTATTCAGCTCAGCCTTGATGGCATTCAGCTTGTTTTCCAATTCCGCTTTCTCCTCTTGCAGTTGTTTGGGCTTCCTTACGTTCAGCGGAAGGTCGGCAAGGTCCAGACGCACTCCATACAACGAAGTTCCGTCGGCTTTCTGCGGATGCAAGCCTGTCTGATATAGCACCTTTTCCTCGTTGATGACCTTACCGATGTTCTGCTCCCAGTCCTTCTTGTTTTCCTCAAGCCATTCATACAGAGAGCCTTTCGTGCGGTCGAGAATCTTGTCAATCGCTGCAATCTGCTCTTTGAGCGAGTCAATTTGCGCCTGCTTGTCGTCCATCTGGCGTTGATAGTTGGCAAGAGTCTCCACCTCCTGTTTGTCATATTCTGCCTGAAGTCGGTTAATCTCCGCCGTCTTGGCAGCTATTGTTCCTTGCAGTTCCTTTTCTTTCAGACTAAGTTCGTTTAGTTGCCTGTTCAGGGCATCCTTCTCCTCCTTAAATGGGTTGAAATACTTCAACTTCAGGAGTTCCTTTTCGCAATCGTTTTGCTCCGACTTAATACTTTCCATCGAAGTCGATGTGGTGGCAATTTTCTCTTTGAAAGAGAGTTCAATCTCCGTGCGTGCCGAGTTGTATTCGTCGATAAGCCGCTCGTCCGTCTTCTGTTTGGCTTGACCTTCCGACAGTATTCTCTCCTGCTGTGCGTGTCGGAATGTCTCCAATTGGTTGGTGACGTTCTGACATAGTGCCTTATACTTTGTCGTGATGTCGTTGAACCGTGCGGTAAGTTCGGCGAGCCTCTCCTTGAGTGTGTCCAGTTCCGCCTTCACGCCTTGCTCTTTGTCGCATCGTTTGATTACTTCCTCAATCTGCTCCTTGGCATAGTAGTCACGACGTTCCTTCAGTCGTTTCAGTTTTTCGTTTACGACACCTTGTTCCTGGTTGAGGCCCGATTTCTCCGTGTCATGCTTCTGCTGTAGTTCTGCAAGCAGTCGCTTCTGCTTCTCCTGTTCCTGTATAAGCTCGGCAATCTTGGCCTCGATAAGGGGAAGCCGTTCGCGTGAAGTGCGCTCTGCATATTTCAGTTCGCCGCATAAGTCAGTGATTTGCTGCTTCATATAGAGCAATTCATGGTATGCCTTCACCACTGTCTCTGCCTGTTTCCTCACAACCGATTCTCCCTTTTGGTCCTGCTTGTACCAGCAAGAGATGTCGCGGTATTCCTGTTCAAAGTCAGCCACCTGGCGGCGGAAATATCCCAAGTCTATGTTCGCTTCCTCCTCAGTCATCGAGCGTATGATGATGTCCTTGATGAAGTTGGCGTCGAGGCGTGAGTTGAGGAACACGTTCTGTATGCTGCGCGGAATGTTCTGGTAGCGGCCTGTCTCCATCAGTTGGAAGCGTACAAACTCCTTGCCCACAGCCTGACGGTTGCCGTAGATGATGTCACGGTATTGCTCGTATCGGTCGATTATCTTGCTCATAAATACTCCGTTAAGCCGCTCGCGTATCACCTTGCTTTCTGCCGTCACCTCGCCATTTGTATCTACAATCCACTCTTTCTGATAGGCGGCATCCACAAACCTGTAGCATGCCCTGCCCGAGGAACGGAAGACAAGGATGGAGAAAGGTCCATGCTCATGCTCCACCTCATAGACCATATATGAATTGGCATGAGGCAGATAGAACTCGTCGAACGATTTCATCTCCTTCGGGATGCCAAGATGCAGTTTGTCGGCATTATAAAAGAACAGGATTGCACGGAGCAAGGTGCTCTTGCCCACTCCCTGTGTGCCGATGAAGTGTACATTGCCATCCAACTTCACTTCGGCATAACGTATGTTGGCACTGTTGATGAAAACGATTTTCCGTAAGGCTCTCATGCTTCTTCTGTTTCAATGATGGTGAGACAATCTATCAGTTCTTCGATATAATGGAAGGCGGCAGTAACCTTGTAGGTGCCGTCCAGCTCATTCTCCAACTCCACAAAGCCTTGCCGCTCCAGGTCGGCAATGAGTTTCTCCATCTTCTCCTCGTTGGTCTTTACATCAGGATAGAGGCTGCGCGCCTTTTCTTTCAGCTCGATGTCGCTGGAGAATTGCTCTAAGATGTTTGACTTTCGGAATGAGAATCCCGAACCGAAGGTGTTGTTGAAGGTCTTGAGGAAATCCACACGGTCAATCCACTGTGCAAGCCGTTGCACCTTGTCTGTTAGTTCAACCTTGTTCTCCGTACGGGAGAAATAGTAGTAGCCGTTGCCCCCTTCGAGCAGGAAGCCAATGCCACGGTAGTACTCCTGATAACTTTCAAAGTCATCCTCTATCGCATCGTAGAGATGCGACCTCTGCTGGGATATGGAGTTCTGGGAGATGAATCCGCCCTTGCTCAGTATGTCAAATATTTCTTTGGTATAGCGCATCTTGAATGTCTTTTATGAATGAAAGGATTTTGAAAAAATCAGCGGATACTCCACTGCGCCGAATTTACGGTATTCTGCCGTAATCTCCACATCTTCGAGATATTGTGTGGCTATCTGGCAGAACAGCACCAACTTGGCTTCATCGTCCATGGGAATCCTATAGTTGGAATAGTTCATGACGAAGTGGAAAAGGTGGTCGCCTGATGCCATGAAGGCATTCTTCACCTCACTGATATCAACCATCTGGAGCGTCTGTCGCTGCTCGGTAAGTTCTTCCTCAGTCAATGGTTCTGCCAAGTTGCCCTTCCTCAGTCGGCTGTTGCCTTTTCCCTTGGCAATATCCTGGATGATTTTCAGTCCCTCTTCCGTATTGCGAAGCATCGACAATGAAACCTTAAGCGGATAGCGTGGGCGAGGCTCCATCCATACGGGGTTTCTCGCCGAGAGCTTTGCCCTGATGTCGGTATTAGTTTCCAACTGCATCTGGTCGCGCAGGTATTTCAGCTTCTGCACCTTCTGGAACAGGCGGTTCTGATATTCAATCAGGTTCAGGTAGTTGATAATCTGTCTGTCAAGCTCCAGCAGATTGTGATACACCTCGCGCAACTGCAACTTCACGTCAGTCACAATCTCCTTCAGCTGCACGTCCATGGCGACCATGAAGAACGTAGTCTGCTTCTCGTCAATCACCCGCTCACATTCGTTAATGAGCACGGCAATGTCGCGCCGCTTTTCGTCTAAATGGACAAGTTTCTTTTTCTTTATGGCGAAGGTTGGCTCGTTCTTGTAGGTGTTGTCGATGTTGCGCTTCAGGTCGATTACATTCCTCAGTGTGGTCAGCGCTATCTTGCGGAGCATTCTCTTCACGTCGCGCAGGTAGCCGTATTTTCTGCTTGGATTGTTCTCGCTGAGATAATAGTCGATGGCATTGTTCAGCGAGTCGATGCTCTCCTTCACGCTCGCCACGTTGATGTCCTCGTTCACCTCTAGCACTTCTTCGAAGAAGGATAGATAGACATCCTCCAGCTCCACGAAGTCAGCATTCTCGCGTATGACGCCATAGCGACGCAGGAACTCTATGCTCTCATCCCTCTTGCTTGCCAATTCGCGTGCCAGGTCATAGCGGAACGAGAGCCGTTTCCTGTCCTGAAAGAGAGCATGCAGCAGCTTGCGTTCCCTGTCCAAGGCGCGTATCAGTTCGTCGAGCGAACGGAAGTGGGATATATTGTCCATAAAGTATTAGTCATTCTATTTTTATCTGACGGATGAATCTTCTCATATTCTTATGTATGATTTTGATTGGCAAAGATAATAAAAAAACTCAATATACGGATAATTGTTGCGTGATATTTATGGGTATTTAACAAAACTGTGGTACAGGAGATGTGGTACAGGGTGATATAGGTGACAGTCCCCTGGGTGGAATAGGTGACAATCCTCTGTACCGTTCGGGCTTCGTGAGTTTATTACTATAGGCATGGTATTTTCTCAATAATGACGGTTAGAATTTGATGAGTACACGGGTGTGTTTTATATTCCGCAGTGGAGAACGTATATTCCGCAGTGGAGAACGTCTGTTCCGCAGTGGAGAACGTCTGTTCCGCAGTGCGGAATATAGAATGAAGCACCTATGATGACGTAATCACGATAGCTTCCGTAGATTTTTATAGATACCTGTCTTCATACTTTTACATAGTGTAAAGTGATAGCACCTCGTTGCCCATTCCTTTACTCGCGCGCGTGCGCATTCAGTAATTTTTCATTTTCTTCTATCACTTCTATCACTCAATTAGTTAACATTCTTATTATCTGATAGTTAAATAGTGATAAAAGAGTGATAGAAGGGGTGATAGAAGTGATAGAAGTAACCACGTCAATCATCTGTAAAATCCACCGCCCGGTTGATATAGTCGTTGAAAGGCTTTACGGTCTTGAATAGTTCTGACACGCGTTTCACAAGACCAGGCTTGAGAATGAAATCATTGTCGAGGTAAGTGACCAATGAGAAACTCTTCAGGCGCATGAAGTCTGCGTATGGTGCATCGGCAGGATAATCCTTCGGCACTCGCTTTAGTGCTCCGTCCATATCCACCGAGAACGAAGGGTCAGCAACATCAAGGACATCCGTCTTGAACTCCTCCCATCCGAAGCTGATGTCCTCGCGAAGCATCTTGACCACGTGTGGGGCGAAGCAATAGTTTCCCGATGCAATCATGTGGCAATGGGGGTATTCATTCCCTGAGCCGATTCCTATATGGAAGTAGTAGCCGGCGTGCATTGATTTCTTTCCGCCTTTTGACAGGAACACGCCGAAATGAGTCTTGTAAGGACTCTTGTCTGCACTAAAACGAGTATCGCGATAAATGCGGTAAGTGCAGTCCTTGACTGTCAGGCAGGCTATGTCCGGGTCAAATTGTCCGACTTCCTGAATGAGTTTCTCGCAGAACTCATGCCAACGCGACAATACCTCCTGATATCGTTGCTTGTTGGCAGTAAACCACTCCTTGTTGTTATTGCACGAAAGGTCGCGCAGAAAATCAATTATTTCCTTCATCTTATAATAATTCCTAAAATGTAGTAAGTGGCGACAAAGATACAAATAAATATTAGAACAAGTATAACTTTCGCCCTTAAAAATGTTTAATACCACATTTTTGTAGTGTCTCCTTGACCAAAACTCCAACTTATAGCTGACGTTGGGCAGGGAGAAGTTGAAAGTCATCGGCTTGAACGTGTCCTCGCGATAGGAGTATTCGTAGCCGTAGAAACTCTTTGTGCCAGTGCAATGTGACGAAATGATTGTTTCTGTGATGAATGGTCATTCTTTCATATTTGACTTTTTTTCCTATTTCATGCAAGATTTTACTGTTTTCCTTAGATTCTCCGTTGCCACTTCGGGCAAAAGGAGTTGCGCAAGAGCGTGGGAGTCATTCTCGTTGATGCTCTTTACCTTTGAGAAATGTCGGGACAGTACAGACTCAGGGTCATCTATTGCACCAGACAATAGCCATACCTCAACTCCTGCTCTTAGGCATCGCTTCTGTACGCCATGAGGCACCTTGCCCATC
>JAXEKN010000024.1:0-145272 GCA_034101015.1 Prevotella sp. | reverse complement strand
ACAGTGAAGAGAGTGATGAACGAACTCCAGGACATGGATGAGAGTCATTACTATATGATTACACAGTTAAAACAACAGGGGGACGAATAAATGGCAAAGAAAGAAAGCAAACAAAAGAAAATGAATGTCCGGGTAGACTTTACGCCTATGGTGGATATGCTCATGCTTCTTATCACGTTCTTCATGCTGTGTACCACTCTGAGCAAGCCTCAGGCTATGCAGTTGACGATGCCGAGCAACGACAAGAATGTTCAGGATGAGGACAAGAACGCCACTAAGGCTTCACACACCATCACCCTGATCCTTGCAGGCAACGATAAGATTTATCACATTGACGGTCTGCCAAAATATGACGACCCCACATGCCTTAAGGAAACCACATGGGGCAAGGACGGCATCCGCAAGGTGCTGATCAGCCACGTGACTGAGGAAGGCATTGCACCGGTTGCAAAGATTATGTTGGCAAAGCAGAAACTGGATGAGAAGAAGCTGAAGTACAATATGGCCGACAGCATTTACCAGCGTGAACTCTCTGAGATCAAGAATGGTAATATCGACGGCGAGAAAGTGCCCAAGCTGACAATCATCATCAAGCCTCTTGACACTGCTTCTTACAAGAACATGGTTGACGCTCTCGATGAAATGCAGATATGCAGCATCGGTACCTACGTGATTGACAAAATTACTGAGGACGACCAGAAGCTGCTTGCGTTGAAGGGTGTTAAGTAACAACAATTTAAAAAGTAAAGAACAATGTCAAAAGTAGATCTATTAGATAAAAATTGGGTTGAACTCGTATTCGAGGGACGCAACAAGGAATATGGTGCCTACACGCTGCGTAGAGATACCGGCAAGCGCAACATCAAGTCTATGCTCCTCGTCTTTGCAGTGATCATCGCCATTATGGCCGCTGTAGCCGCAAAGGTTGCCATCGAGAATGCATTCCCCAAGAAGGTAGCTATGGAGACGGATGTCGAGCTCTCTAAGCTGGCCCAGAAGAAAGAGGCCAAGGTGGAGAAGAAGGCTCCCGTTAAGGTTGAAGAGCAGAAAGTGGTTGAAAAGGTGAAGAGCTCCGTGAAGTTTACTCCTCCTGTCATCAAGAAGGACGAGGATGTAAGGCCCGAAGAGGAGTTGAAGAGCCAGGAAGACCTCAACAAGAATGCCACCGCCATCGGTTCGTTCGACGTGAAGGGTAACGACGAGGCTGGAGGAGAGGTGCTCAAGGCCAAGGAAGTAATCGCCCAGCCTGAACCTCCAAAGGAGGAAGAGACTAAGGTCTTCGACGTCGTGGAGGTGATGCCTACATTCCCGGGTGGCAACGCTGCCCTGTTCGAATGGTTGAGCAAGAACATCAAGTATCCTGTTGTAGCTGAGGAAAACGGTGTACAGGGTCGCGTCATCGTCACATTCGTGGTTGAGCGTAATGGTTCAATCACTGACGTTCAGGTGGCCAAGTCGGTTGACCCGTCGCTCGACAAGGAGGCAGTGCGCGTGGTTAAGGCCATGCCTCACTGGATTCCTGGTAAGCAGAACGGTTCGGCTGTACGTGTGAAGTTCACCGTGCCTGTAACATTTAGACTTCAGTAATATGAATAAACGTACATTCAACATATTGGTTGGATTATCTCTCACTTTAGGTTTGTTGTGGTCATGCCACAACAAACCTAAAAATGGTAGAACGGACACATACTCTTCCGGCTCGATGACCTTCGTGTGCGACGAGAGTTTCAGTCCGATAATAGAAGAAATGAAAGAGGTGTTTGAACACACCTACCCCGATGCCCATATCACGGCAAAATACACCAATGAGTTTGATGGTATCAACCAGCTCATGGAAACGAAAATATGGCTTACCGTGGCCACGCGGCGACTCAAGGACAACCAAATGAAGAGCCTTCAGGACAGAAAGTTCATCCCACGTTGCATCCCAATAGCATACGATGGACTGGCTCTTATCGTCAACAATGAGAATCCCGACACTTGTATCTCCATCCGCGACATCAAGAGGGTGCTCGCAGGAGAGGTGAGCACGTGGAAGGAGCTTTATCCGCATAGCAAGCTCGGACAGTTGGACGTAGTCTTTGACAATGCAAAGTCGAGCACAGTGCAGTTTTGTGTAGATAGTCTTCTCGGCGGCAAACCGATCAACAGCCCGAATATCGAGGCGGTCAACAAGAGCGAGGAGGTGATCAACTACGTGTCTGCACACAAGAATGCCATCGGCATCATTGGCAGCAACTGGCTGAACGATGCCCGCGACACTACCAATGTCACGTTTAAGAAGAACATCCGTGTGGTATCGGTGTCAAGACTGGACAACGCTACAGCGATGAACAGTTGGAAACCATACCAATATTATATATACAATGGCAACTATCCCTTGGTGCGCACTATCTACGCACTGCTCAACGACCCCCGACAGGGTCTGCCATGGGGATTTGCCAACTTCCTCCAGTCGCCCATCGGACAGAAAATCATATTCAAGTCCGGTCTGCTCCCGGCTCGCGGAAACATGGCGGTTAGGGAAGTCATAGTTAAGAATTAAAGAATTAAAATATTAAAAAATTAAAAGAGATTATGAAAACAATAAAATATGTAATGATGGGAGCATTGATGCTAGGCATCAGCGCTCCGGTGTTCGCCCAGACAGGCGATCCAAAGGCAGACACAGAGACAATCACCAAGATGATCAAGGGAAAATCGGGTGATGTAGCTGAAATGTCAAAGAAGTATGCCAAGAAGTACAAGAAGAACACTGAGGTTCTTCTGGCAATGTCAAAGGCATATTATGAGGTGAAGGACACTGCCAACGCACGCATTATGGCAGAGAATGCCCTGAAAGCAGACAAGAAATGCGCCAAGGCATTCATCATGCTCGGCGACATCCAGGCCCTGAGCGACGATGGCGGTGGTGCAGCCGGACAATATCAACAGGCTATCTACTTCGACCCAAAGGACCCAGAGGCTTACTATAAGTATGCCAACGTGTATAAGAAAGTGAGCCCGTCGGAGGCTGTTGCCAAGTTGGAGGAGCTTCGCACACATCGTCCAGACATCGCAGTGGATGCTCTTGCAGGACGTATCTACTACACATCCAATAAGTTTGGCAATGCCATCGACTGCTATAGCAAGGCATGGGCAGAAAAGGACAAGATGGAGGAGCGCGACATCCGCGACTTCGCCATGGCATATTATCTCACAGGTAAGGCTGCCAACGCTCTTGAGGTCGCAAAGTTCGGACTGACCAAGGCTCCACGCGACGCTGCCTTCAACCGTCTGGCTTTCTTCACATCAAGCGACACGAAGCAGTATGAGCAGGCATTGCAGTATGCCGACGCATTGTTCAACAAGTCTGACAGCGCAAAGTTCTCTTATTTCGACTATACATACTATGGCAACACGCTGAAGGCCATGAAGAGATATGACGAGGCTATCGCCAGCTTTGAGAAGGCATTGGCACAGGAGTTTGACTCCAAGGACAAGAAGGCCGGTGTGATCAAGGCTCTCTCTGACACCTACAGCGAGGTGGAGAACTATCCAGAGGCTATCAAATACTATGAGCAGTATCTGTCGGAATATTCCACTCCTACAGCTACTGACCATGCCGGACTGCCACAGCTCTACTACTATCAGGCAAGCAAGCAGACAGGCGACGAGATGATTGCCTCACTGAAGAAGTCGGACGAACTATACGGACAACTGGCCGAGAAATATGCCGACGCTGTGGAGTATGCCACATTCTGGCGTGCACGTGTGAACAATGCCATGGACAACGACCAGAAGAACGGACTGGCAAAGCCATACTATGAGAAGCTCATCGAACTGTACAGCTCACGCACAGAACTGAACAACTCCGACAAGAGCCGTCTTAAGGAGGCTTACCTCTATCTCATCTCATACGAGGCACGCATTGCCGACGATATGAACGCAGCCAAGGCTCATGCCGAGAAGCTCATTCAGCTCGACCCGGAGAATGCAGTGGCCAAGCAGGTACTTGGAATCTAAAATTATCAATATCGGGGGTAGCTAATACCCCCGATAACAATATTGGACTTATTATAATAAGAAGGGCTGACATCGAATGACGTCAGCCCTGTTTCTTTTGTTCAATAGCCGCAAATTATGCAGGCAGACTGATAGCCTCAGAAGGACATACATCCGCGCAAGTACCGCACTCTGTGCAGGTATCAGGGTCAATTGAATACTTTTCGCCCTCAGAGATTGCTCCAGCGGGGCACTCATCGATACATGTACCGCAAGCGATACAATCGTCACCAATTACGTAAGCCATATTACTTTCTTTTTAATGTTAATAAAATTGTGAATACTAATAAATAGTGATGCAAAAGTACAAAATATATTTGAGATATACCACATTTTGGGTAAGTTTTTTGCTATTTTTAATACAATAATATCACTATTCGCACGTTTTATATAATAAAAGAGGTACAATTATGAAAAAAACAGCATTAATACTCATAGCACTGCTCACCGCCGCAGCCGGCTATGCACAGGACCGCAAGGTGGAAAACAAGCCATACATAGACTTGAGACCGCTGCACTTCGGCATCCTCATAGGATTTCACACTCAGGATATCGAACTTGAGAACGTGGGTCCATACACCTTCACCCAGAGCGACGGCACGGAGGTGACACGCAATATAGTATGCGACGCAAACAAATGGAATCCAGGCATCTCTGTGGGAGTATTGGCGGACATGCGGCTCACCGACCATCTCAACGTGAGATTCACGCCGACAATGCACTTTGGCTCGAAAAGCCTGAGATTTCGCGACTTGGACAGAACGGATGAAAACGGCAGGGCATACGAAGAGAGTCAGGAACTGAAAAACACGTATATCTCACTGCCCGTGGACGTGAAATTCAGCAGCAAGCGATTCAACAACTGTCGCCCCTACCTGCTGGCTGGCGTCAACCCCATGGTCAATCTCACCTCCAAGGAGCAGGATATCATCCAGCTGAAGCGATACGACACCATGTTCGAAATTGGAGCAGGATGTGACATCTATCTACCATTCTTCAAACTGATTCCTGAACTGAAGTTTTGCTTTAGCCTCACGGACGCTCTCGACAAAAGCCATGCCTCGCAACTGAAGGACGACACAATGAAAGCAATGGCCGGCAGTGTGCGTGCCGGCCATACGAAGATGATTGTATTGACATTCTACTTTGAATAAGACTGTTGTCGCGGCTGCATAGTCACGATGACCTTGCCGACGAATGAGCCAGTATTGCCATTCTGCTCGACAGGGACAAGAAGGCCGTCCTTGTTCTTAACCCATTCCATCTTCTCCATAAAGGTGTGGGAATGCCCCCCAAGGAAGATATCGACATTGCTCGTGGCTGAGATGATATGATTGTCATCCATGTCGATGGGCCATAGGTCCCAACCGGTGTGGGAGAGACATACCACGAGGTCGCACTTCTCGACGTTCTTGAGATGATCGGCAACCTGCTGCGTGGCTTTTATCGGGTCGAGATATTTCATGCCCTTGATGGCATTCTTCATCACTATGCCTTCGAGGTTGGGGGTAAGTCCGAACACGCCAATCTTCACTCCCTGGCGCTCGATGATGGTCCAGGGGCGCACCAGTCCCTCCAAGGGCGAGCCAGTGAAGTCGTAGTTGGCGCAGACAAATGGAAACTTGGCCATCCTCACTAATCGGGCGAGATTGTCCAACCCGTTGTCAAACTCATGGTTGCCGAGTGTGGTGGCGTCATATCCCATGACGTTCATCAGACCGACCTCCACCTCGCCTTTGTACATAGTATAATAAGGTGAGCCTTGTGAGAAGTCGCCGCTGTCGAAGAGAAGCAGGTCAGGATGCTTGGCCCTCTCCTGCTCCACCACAGTGGCGCGGCGCAAGAAGCCTCCCCGTCCGGCAATGAGCGTGTCCTCAAGATTCTTGTTGACTGGCACCACAGTGCTATGTGTGTCATTGGTATGAAGCATCACCAACACCTTCTTGTCCTGGGCATGGACACCGAATGCAAGCGCCAGTCCCAACAGAGTCATATATATCCTGTTCATTTTTATTTTTTTATTGTTATTCTTCCTTCCACTACGGGATTAACCTTGATACCCTTCGACTTCATCTCACGGAAATAACCGGCAATAATCTCACGGGCATTGAATGATGGGTCAGAGAATGACCTGACATCCTGCTTCTTACGGAATGCAGCCATATTGTCGTTGCCCTGGGCAATGAAGTCGATGGTGGCAATGCGATAGAGCTTCTTGGGATTAATTTTCTTGCCATTGAGCCGCGCGCTGATCAACTTGCCGTCCTTGGGTTGTGAAATGACCAACTGCACACCATGACTGACACACTCGCCTCCAGTCACAGCCATCTGCTGAAACAGTTCGAGCACGGCATCGCCACGGAGGGAAAGAAAACAAATCTTGTTTTCAAAAGGCGACACAGCCATGACATCGCCGAAGGTGACCGGTCCGCGGGCCATCGGCGAACGTACACCGCCAAAGTTATACACGCCGATGTCAACCTTCTCGCCATGCATCTTGCCAGCCCACACCATTATGTCGGCCATCAGATTCATCATCTTGCTCTCAGGCCTCTCGATATTGGCGGCACACTCTAAATATCCCACCACAGGCGACATGATACTGTCAACCCGATGCTTGTAGGGGGCTACGAAATCCATAGCCGCCTGATGGGGCTTGACATCGTATGTGGAATCAACAAGAATCCTCGTCCTATTCCATTCAGCCACAGTATAATTCTGCGACCATGATGATGCGGAATAAAGTCCCGCAGCAAAGATAAAAGTGCAAAATCTCTTCATAAGACACAAAAATTTGATGCAAAAGTACAAAAATAAGGTGAAAACACAAAAAAAAGCCAAAGAAAATTGCATATTTCACAAAAAAGTATTACCTTTGCAGCCGCTTTTCGGCGTAATCGCTGGCAGGAAGTAACGAGTTGCCTGTTATGTTGCGTTGGAACGATAAACAAATTTAATTTTATACAAACAAGATGGATTTAATTAAAGTTGCTGAAGAAGCATTTGCAACCGGCAAGAAGTTCCCTGAGTTCCGTTCGGGTGACACTATCACTGTCGCTTACAAAATTATCGAGGGTTCAAAGGAGCGCATCCAGCTCTATCGTGGTGTGGTAATCAAAATCTCCGGTCACGGTGAGAAAAAGCGCTTCACAGTTCGTAAAATGTCGGGCACTATAGGTGTAGAGCGTATCTTCCCTATCGAGTCTCCCAACATCGAGAGCATTGAGGTGAACAAGCATGGTAAGGTGCGTCGCGCCAAGCTTTACTATCTGCGCGCACTTACTGGCAAGAAGGCCCGTATCAAGGAGAGAAGAGTCAACACCACAGCCGAATAATATGGCTGCATGACTTTCACAAAGGAATAAAAGAGAGGCAAGCCGCATCATGAATCATGTGGATTGTCTCTTTTTTGATTTAATTCCTTAATGTCATTCTCTTCTTTAACTTCATTAACTTCTCTAACTTCATTAACTTCTAAAAAATAAAAATGAAAGAATTAGCATTGAAGTACGGATGTAATCCGAATCAGAAACCCTCAAGAATATATATGACCGAGGGAGAACTGCCCATCGAAGTGATAAACGGCCGTCCAGGCTATATCAATTTTCTCGACGCATTCAACTCCTGGCAGTTGGTCAAGGAACTGAAGTCTGCCACCGGTCTGCCCGCAGCCGCATCGTTCAAACATGTGTCACCGGCCGGAGCAGCCGTGGGTCTGCCTCTCGACGACACACTAAAGAAAATCTATTTCGTGGATGACCTCCAGACAGAACTGTCGCCCATTGCATGCGCATACGCCAGGGCGCGCGGTGCCGACCGCATGAGCAGCTACGGTGACTTCGTGGCACTGAGCGACACATGCGACGCTGCCACAGCCCTGCTCATCAAGCGCGAGGTGAGCGACGGAGTGATCGCTCCCGACTATACTCCCGAGGCTATCGAGATACTCAAAGCCAAGCGCAAGGGTACATACAATGTCATCAAGATCGACCCTGACTACGTGCCTGAGCCAATAGAGCGCAAACAGGTTTTTGGCATCACCTTCGAACAGGGACGCAACGAGGTGAAGCTCGACGACCCGGCTCTCTTCGAAAACATACCCACACAAAACAAGACATTCACTGAGGCTGCAAAGCGCGACCTTATCATTGCACTCATCACTCTGAAATATACACAGAGCAACTCGGTATGCTATGTCAAGGACGGACAGGCCATCGGCATCGGAGCAGGACAGCAGAGCCGCATCCACTGTACACGACTCGCCGGCAACAAGGCCGACATCTGGTGGCTGCGCCAACATCCGAAGGTGATGTCGCTGCCTTTCGTTGACAATATCCGCAGGGCCGACCGCGACAACACCATCGACGTGTATATCTCGGAGGATCACGACGACGTGCTGCGCGAAGGCACATGGCAGATGTTCTTCAAGGAGAAGCCCGAAGTGCTCACCATGGAGGAGAAGAAGGCATGGATAGCCCAAATGAGCGGTGTGGCCCTCGGAAGCGATGCTTTCTTCCCGTTTGGCGACAATATCGAGCGTGCACACAAGAGCGGCGTGGAATATATCGCCCAGGCTGGCGGCAGCGTGCGCGACGACAATGTCATCGAGACATGCGACAAGTATGGCATCGCCATGGCTTTCACCGGAGTCAGACTGTTCCATCATTAATTGAGTGGACAAGTGGACAACTCGTCAACTATAAAAGAAAAAACATGGCAGACATTGACGATATTATCGCCGGCGGCGGTTTGGTATTCAAGGGCATGCCGAAAGGCGACCCAAACAAGGACAAGGTGAAGACCAAGGCCAAGAAGAAAAAATACATCACCGGGGCACACGGCAGCGGTAGTGCCCGACAAAAGGCGAAATACCGCGAACAGCGGGCCAATAGGCATAAGTGATTTAGCCAACTGACAAAAATCTATTTGCTAACTGGCAAAAGTCAGTTTGCTAACCCTATAAAAACAACAGACAGCCTCGATTATAATGATTCAATCGGGGCTGTCTGTTGTTTATTACTCTGGAATATCATATTCATTGGTCCATTCCCAAGTATCGTCGATCTCAATGGAAGACTTCGCCCTGGTCTTAAAGAAGTCCCCTTTAATCAATGTCATATTGTTGGGAGCGATGTGTATCACATTCTCATAGTTCAACTGTCGAATCACCGTATTGTCAGTACCAGTGGCGGTATATGTCAGTGCTTCGAGTATCTGTGGATTTTCCATGGCAAAGACATATATGTCATATATCTTCTTCGCCTGACTTATCGTCCAACCGACAGTCACGTTTTGAGAAGTCGCGCCGACACCGTCCTTGGGATTGAACACCAACGACGGACTTGAGACCTTGAGCGTGAGGCGGGATGCCGTGTCGGGGATGTCGCCGGTAATCTCAAGACGGATAAGCGAGGTGGCCCGCTGCAATGTGAACGAATAACTGCGGTTGGTGGCTCCGACATTAATCCCGGCATACTTATAAAAAGTGTCCTTCACCGAATTGTTATAGAAGCTCACGGCTGAAGGCGAGTCAATGGTGGCCGGCTCCTTGGACGTATAAGCCAATAGAACCACATAATACTTCCCACGCGCCAACCATACGGTGAACAGTCCGAAGTCCTCGTCGAGATAGGTCTGGTCCACCTGCATCACCTTTGAACCATCCTCATAACTGAATATGGCCAGACTAATCCTGTTGCAATTGTCCTCAAGAGCCCTTGTCGAGGTGTTGGCAGCCCTTGTGGAAGCCCCGGACGGGTTAGTCGAGGTATCACCCAAGGGCAGCAGGTTGTCCACGTTCATCACGTCGAATGTGACCATCTCCTTGCCCTCGTTCGGGTCGTCATCGACAGTCACCTTATCGCAAGAGACTATCGCGGCAATCATCGCCAAGACAAAAGAAAGGCGCGCCACACGAAATGACACGCCCTTAAACAATATATTATTCCATCCCATTACAAAATTATTCTGCGAGCTTGCCGTCAGAACCGAGCACATTCACAATCTTGTGGATGTACATCTTCTTCATGTTCTCACGTGCTGGCTTCAGATACTGACGAGGATCGAAGTCACCGGGATGCTCAGCGAGATGCTGACGGATAGCGGCAGTCATGGCCAGACGAGAGTCAGAGTCGATATTGATCTTGCATACTGCACTCTTTGAGGCCTGACGGAGCTGGTCCTCAGGAATACCGATGGCATCAGGCAACTTGCCGCCAAACTTGTTGATAGTGGCAACCTCGTCCTGTGGCACTGAAGAAGAGCCGTGGAGCACGATTGGGAATCCGGGCAACTTCTGCTCGATCTCGGCGAGGATGTCGAATGCCAATGGAGGAGGCACGAGAAGACCAGTCTTCGGGTCGCGTGTGCACTGGTCGGGAGTGAACTTGTAAGCACCGTGAGAAGTACCGATAGAGATAGCGAGAGAGTCGCAACCTGTACGTGTGGCGAAGTCGATAACTTCCTCAGGCTTGGTATAGTGTGACTCAGCTGCCGAAACCTCATCCTCAACACCGGCGAGGACACCAAGCTCAGCCTCAACAGTCACGTCATACTGATGAGCATACTCAACAACCTTCTTTGCGAGAGCCACGTTCTCCTCGTAGGGGAGGTGTGAACCGTCGATCATCACTGATGAGAATCCCATATCGATACAATCCTTGCAAAGCTCGAAGCTGTCTCCATGGTCGAGGTGGAGCACGATTTCAGGATGCTCGCAACCGAGTTCCTTGGCATACTCAACAGCACCCTGAGCCATATAGCGGAGAATAGTGGCGTTGGCATAGTTGCGTGCGCCCTTGGAAACCTGCATGATGACAGGTGACTTTGTTTCTACTGCAGCCTGCACGATAGCCTGCATCTGCTCCATTGTGTTGAAGTTGAAGGCGGGGATTGCATATCCACCGGCCACAGCTCTTTTGAACATCTCGCGTGTATTCACGAGACCCAATTCCTTGTAACTTACCATTGTCTTAAATGTTTTTTAATATGTGTTACTAATAACGTTTTCTATTTCGACCGCAAAATTACTCAAATTATTTGTGATTTACAAGCATTTTGCCATTTTTTTCACCTAAAAAATGTTATTTTGTCATATTTGCAAAGTCGAGATTACATTTTATCAATGAGAATAATCAAAGAAGTGAAAATCGGCATGTCCTCTGCCTGTTGCAAAGATACCCAGTATTGCTCCGGTGAATCCTCCCACCACTTCCGTCGAGAGCAACGGCGCGTCGATTTCGCCTTTCACCTGCATGTTGTATGGATGTTCGCCTTCCATGAGCTGTATGGTCTCTGGTTTGTGACTTTGAATCCTGAGGAATGCCTTCTGTCGGTCGATATACTGTCGTGGCTCTTCCTTGACAAGGCTCTTCAGCTGGTGTCTCACGGTGATATATGTCCGCCCGTCCTTTTCCTTGCCCACGATGATGTCGCTGTGGCCGTCGTGTATCTGATATATCGTCATTCCCGCCTCGTCGCCTGGCTGGAGTCCAGTGGCGTCAACGTATGTCGTGGCGCGCATCACGTCGTGCTGCATGCGCCGCCCGATGAATGTAGGATTCTGGTTTTGCGTCAGTGTGGATGGGGAACAATGCAGTCTCAGCGCGCCTCCCACATGTTCATATCTCTCCTCCACGGGGTTTTGGATATATATGAACTCATGTCCGATGTTGGCAAACGACTTCTCGCATGAATTGTCGATAGCCGTGGATAGGCCGCACACCTCAGCTATATGCCCGTCGTTGACCACCGGCCATCCGTCATTGTCCCATGTCACTGGCAATACGAATGTCTCCCTGCCAAGATGATGATAACTGCCGCCGATAAATCTGAAGGCAAGGAAGGATATCCACCACTTGCCGTCGGCGCCCTCAACGATGTCGCCATGTCCGGTGCCCTGTATCTGCGAGGTCTGGCCTGCCATTGAGCAATGTGTGAATATGGGATTGCGCGGACATGACTCATATGGCCCGTCGATTTTCTTGCTGCGCGCAATGGTCAGCTTATGGGCTATCTCCGTGCCGCCTTCCGAGATGAGCAGATAGTAATATCCGTCTTTTTTATATATGTGTGGGCCTTCGGGGTATCTGCCTCCCGTGCCCCGCCATATAGCCTTCGACTTGGTCAGCTGGCCGCCTGTCTTGGGGTCTATCTCGCATAGCATGATGGTGTTGTCGGGATTGCTCACCATATAGCATCTGCCGTCCTCGAAATAGAGCGAAGGGTCGATGCCTTGCTGTTCGAGCCATATTGGCGCGCTCCACGGCCCCTTGGGGTCGTGGGAGGTGACGAAAAAGTTGCCGCCGTTGCCCACATTTGTGGTGATCATGTAATATGTACCGTCATTATACCTGATTGTCGGGGCATAGATGCCAGTCCACGACGTGCCGCCTTTCAGTGGCAGTTGTTCTTCCCTGTCGAGCACATTGCCTATCTGTTTCCAGTGTTGCATGTCAGTGCTTTCGAAGATTGGCACTCCGGGGAAATACTGGAATGTGGAGTTGACAAGATAAAACTTGTCCCCCACCCTGCACACCGACGGGTCGGGGTGAAATCCGGGAATAACGGGATTGACACTTTGGGCTGTTGCTTCGATGCCCTGTGCCAAGGCTGTCATGGCGATTGCCATCGCCGCAATAGTCTTTTTGATTCTTTTCATACTTATGTTTTTTTTATTATTAAGAAGTTAAAGAAGTTAAGGAAGTTAAGGAAGTTAAAGAAGTTAAAGAAGTCGCTTCTCCACATATAAAAAAAGGGTCGCCGCTGCGACCCCAAACCTTTGTTAACCTTAAATCTAATACTATGAAAAACACGATGCAAAATTACTGCTTTTTCTTTCAATTTGCAAGTTTTTCATCGTGCTTTTCACGCATATTGTAATTTTATTGATTTATATCAATCAAAGATTCTTCGGTCCGTACATTTCATTCCACCAAGAGGAGTCGTTCTTGAGGTATTTGTCAAACCATGCCACCATAGTGTTTATCCACTTAACACGCTTTGTCGGGTCCATGATACCATGGTTTTCGCCCTCCACCTCCACGAATGCCGTTGGCACGCCGAGCAGTTTGAGGGCGGTGAACATCTGTATGCTCTCTCCCACCGGCACATTGGTGTCGGCCGTACCGTGGGTGAAGAGGATAGGCTTCTTTATCTTGTCTGCATTATATAGCGGCGAGCGGTCCACGTAGAGGTCCTTGCGTGTCCATGGATAACTGTTGGCTGCCGATGTCTCGCTGTATGAATATCCCCAATATCCCTCACCCCAATAGCTGGTGTGGTCGGATATTCCCGCATGCGACACACCGCATGCGAAGGGATTGTCCTTGGTCATCATATACTGCGTCATGAATCCTCCGTAGCTGGCCGACACACATCCGATATGGTCAGCATCAACCTGCTTGATGTCTTTGGCAAACTGTCGGGTGGCGTCGATGATGTCCTGTGCCGGTCCCTCGCCCATTGTGTTGACATGTCGAGAAGCCCATTCCTGTCCAAATCCCGATGCGCCTGAGGGATTGACGGTGAAAACGATATATCCTAAGGCGTTCCAATAGTGTACGGGATAGTGCGAGCCATTGCCGAAGCGGCGCGACGTGGGCGAACAACCACCATAATAATGCACTATCACTGGATATTTCTTGTCAGGGTCGAAGTCGGCGGGAAGGTTATAGAATCCCGTCACCTCATATCCCCGTTCGGTCATAAAGCGCCAAGGCTTCACAGTGCCCAAGGCGATATGCTCATACATCTGCTTGTTGGGAGCCATGACGAGGCGGGGCTTGCCGCCCTTGCCAGGCGAGGCAATCTCATAGACCTCATAAGGGACCGTCATCGACGAGCCGTGAACCATCACATTGCCGCCTTTGACGGCCACGCTCAATCCGCCCACCACCTCAAGAGGCTGAGTCACCTTCCTCGACTTGAGACTCTTCATGTCCATACGATAAAGGCTTACGCTGTCGCCATTCTGCGCGGTGTAATATACACATCCCTCGACTGGCGACCATTCAACGTCCTCGATGCTCGTGGCGTCGTCGGCAGTGAGCGGGGTCACCTTCTTGCTCTGTGTGTCCATCAGATAAAGATGATAGTCATACATGCTCGGTGTTCTTCCCTCGGGCACTCTCTTGCCCACGCCGCCGAAGGCTTCCGTGCTGGCGGTGAAGATCACCTTGTCCTTGCTGCCGGCATATATCGCACCGCCGACAAAGCCGTCCTTATCTACTATTTGCCTTGTCTCCATTGTCGCAAGGTTCATGTCATAGAAGGAGGCTCTCGTCGTGGGACGCTGTGTGAGCGAGTCGGTATATACGGCGAAGAGGATGTGCTGCCCGTCGGGAGTGATGTCATGGAGCGACACTGGGCGCCATGTGTATGTCAGCGGCGTCACCATCCCTGTGTTGAAGTCGAGTTTGGCAAGTGAGTATCTGGTGCGCCATCCCGGTTGTCTGTCGTCGGGATGGACTATTTCAAACACTCCGTCCTCCTTCTTCGGGCCTTCCTGTTTTTGCTGCAATATGGCGAAGTCCTCAGTGGGCGAGATGGTATAATACCAGTCGTGTATGTCTCTTGCCAGTATTCTCACCTCCCCGGTCTGCGGGTCGGTCATCTTCAGGGTCTTCTTGTCCCCGTCGGTGTCGATGTAGCAGTAGCGGTCGGTGGTGGGCATCCACTGTGCGCTCTCGCCCATCAGCCGCTTTCTGCCCGTCTTCAGGTCTATCAGCCATGTCTCTCCCTGCGACTTGTAGTTGTCGTCATACCATGAAGTCTGCACCATGGCCCATTTGCCTGAGGGCGACAGTTGTGCCTTACGTGTTATCTTGGTGGAGAGCACATCGGCCATGGTGGTGCGACGCTTGCCGTCGGCGGTAGCGCTGACATTGTCCGTAGGCATGGTGATTTCCACCGCCGCACTGTCGACAATGAATTTCACTCCGATGCGGTGAAATCCCGGCTGGAGGTTCATGTCGCCCTGCACCGCCTTGCCGTCGGCATACCACTTGCATTTCTTAGTGCCCTTTATTTCGGGTTTCAGTCCCTTCACGTATGTAGCGGCGTTGATGTCAAACTCCATCACGTTCATCGTGGCCGAGTCGAGCCGCAGCGAATTCAGTTCGGTTAATGAAGCATTTCTTGCCGCCAGGTCCATATCGACTGCCATGTCGATCATCTTGTCTGCGGAATACTTTGTCTGTGTGGCATTTGTGCTGTCCATCACCACCGGTGCGATGAGTTTCATCGGTCCGGCATGTCTCACTTGTTTCACCACAAATGTGCCGCCACCTGCCACTGCCGTCATCACGGCCAATGGGGTCAGCATCAATGCCATTTTTCTTAGTCCTTTCATACTCATTACTGTTTATTACGATTATTCTTCGGCAAAATTACACTTTTTCCTCGAAAAAGCATAAGTTTTCGAAAGTTTTTGTTACTTTTGCAGTCAAATTTATAACTTTCAAGTATGAAAACCATCAGATTTTGGCATTATGCCGTCATTATAGCGTCAACAGTGGCAGTGTGGGCGTTCTTTCAGTTTGGCTATGAATACTCCTTTTTCTATAAGGAGCAAAACCAGCTCTTCGTCCTCTCGCCCGACTATGTCTCCACCTACCTGTCGCCCTGGTTGGCTCATGTCAGCTTCCTACCCTCTGCGGGGTGGCTGGCCCAGCTGCTTGGCGATTTCCTCACGTCATTATATTATTATGAGTATGCGGGAGCCGCCATCTTCTCATTGTTTGTGATGACGGGAGGACTTGGAATGTTATCCCTTTCCACGAGGTTCACCCGCTGCTTCGTCAAGTCCGGCAGCCGAACAGGCGCCATCGTCCCGATGGTTGTCTCATTGGCGGTGATGTCACTTCTTGCTGCCCAAAACTTCAGTTTCGAGCATCCCCTGTCGCAGACGGTAGCCATATCGATGTCGATATGCCTCATCGCCATGCTCTTGTCGCGCCATGTCCACAGATATTTCAGGCCTGTAGGCATATTGCTTGTATTGTGGCTTTTCATGCCCCGTGGATTCACATCGCCCCGAATGCCCGACATGAAGACGGAGCGTTATCTCGCCATCGACAATCTATACTACTTCGGACGTTATGACGAGGTGGTCAACACTGTTGCCGCCATGTCCGACCCCTCGCCGCTTGAAGCCTTCTATTACTATCTCGTAGAGGCACGCCGCGGTGAACTCCCATATATTATTAATAAGGTCAAGCCTGTCAATCTCGGCACCCTATACAAGATTGGACCACAATCCACACCTCAGGAGATCAAGGCTGTGGCGGAACTATATTTCGCCCTTGGCGACTGGACATTGGCCGAGCGTCAGGCCATGCTCTCGTGTGTCTTCTCGCCAGCCAACCGCAGTTCCCGCATGATACGCCGACTTGCCGAGGTCAACATTGCGTCAGGCGACCGCCCCGCCGCAATGAAGTATCTGCGCATACTCTCCCACACCATCCCTCACCGCCGTTGGGCAGAATCGCGCATGGCGCTCCTCAATTCCCGCTCCACCGCGGTGCAGGGAGAGAAGGCTTTGCCCACGGCTGCGGATGCGCTGCGCACCTCTGCCGACGGACGCTCCACACTCACCCGACTGCTTGACGACAATCCACGCAACCGGCTTGCCCTAGACCTTCTCCTGTGCACCGACTATCTGGCTGGCGCACGCGAGCTGTTTGTCGGCGACATCGACAAATATTACATCCCCATCTACGGACTTCCCACAGAACCCATGTACAGGGATTTATACAAGAACAAATAACCTGGATTTGGAATCATGAAAAAAACTGGTATTAAAATCAGAATAGCACTGGAATAAAATCAGAAAAACGTATTCACGACATGAAGACAATATCAAATTTATCCGCAACATTCAGAAGCCTCGTCCACGCCATTGTCATCGCGGGACTTGCCCTGAACACACTCGCCTCATGCGACTCACGCATGGAAGTGACTGCCGACCTCGACGCCCCCATCTATCCCGACTATAGGGACATCACCATACCTGTCAACATCGCGCCGCTCAACTTCCTCGTGCGCGACTCACTATGCCGCGACGTAAGGGTATATGCCAACGGCAGCCTCATCTGCGAGTCATCAGATGAATCAGTCACATTCGACATCGACGACTGGCGCAAGCTCCTTGCCGACAATGTGGGAGGCAAGATCAACGTCACCCTGCAAGTGGGACAGGAGAAGGAATGGGTGGAATACCGCCCATTCACATGGCATGTGGTGGGCGACTCCATCGACCCCTATCTCACCTACCGCCTCATCGAGCCCGACTATGAGGTGTTCTCGCGTCTCGAACTTCAGGAACGCTGCCTTGAGGACTTCTCCACACGCAACTTCTGCGACCACCGTGAGGTGGGCAACCGCTGCATGAACTGCCACACCTATGCCGCTTCCTCGCCATCGCTCTCCATGTGTTATGTGAGAGGCGAAGGAGGAGGAGCCGTGCTCAACCGCAACGGCAAGCTATCACTTCTCGACATCAAGACCGACAGCATGGTCAGCGGCAGCGTGTATTTCGGATTCCATCCCGACGGGCGGCATATCGTCTTCTCCTCCAACAAGATTATTCCAGCATTCCATTCATCAGGTTCCAAACGTCTTGAGGTCTATGACACAGCCTCTGACGTGTATGTTGCCGATCTGCAGAGCCACGCCATACTTAGCTCACCGCTTCTCACCGACACCACATGCCTTGAGACCTTCCCGACCTTCTCTCCCGACGGGCGATGGATATACTTCTGCTCATCGGCCAACACCCTCATGGCATCGCCGGACACCACCACACTGCAGACCCAGGTGGAACGTCTGCAATATTATCTATGCCGCATCTCATTCGATGCAGACCGCCATACCTTCGGCTCACACATAGACACACTCACCGCCGCACTGCCGTCAGTGTGTCATCCGCGAATATCCCCCGACGGTCGCTATCTGCTCTACACACAGCAGGCCTACGGCACATTCCCCATCTGGCACCGCGAGTCCGACCTTCGTCTTCTCGATCTCCACACCATGCGGGTGGACAGTCTCGCGGCGGTCAACAGCGATATGTCCGACACTTATCACTCATGGAGCCACACAGGACGGTGGTTCGTCTTTGCCTCCAAACGTGATGACGGTCTCTACGGCAAACCGTATTTCTCCTATGTGGACCGTCAGGGACATGCCCACAAGCCGTTTGTCATGCCCCAGCGCCATCCCACATTCTACGACAACTTCCTCCGTTCGTTCAATGCCCCCGAACTTGGCACTGGGCCTCTGCCGTTCTCAGCCAAGGACATCAAGCGCCTGCTCAAGGGCAAGGCAGAGACATTCCACTAACGTCAATGGAGCGTCACTGTTCAAGCATGGTTGCCAATCAATACGTCAAGGGCGGGTCGTGACGAACGTCGAAGCAGGGATAGTGGTCAAGCGGCCGCGGACGACAGAAATCAAGGTCGCGGAAGATGGGATTCGACTTGTCACTCTCTATACGTGAGGAACTCTCCATCTTCACCACAAGACGCACTCCGGGGAGATTGTCAAGACGGCAGGCAAACTCGCCGTCGTGATATGATATGCACACCTTGCCATTGCCCACCATCATCGAGGTCTCAAGGTCGGTAATCTCTTCGGGCAGACGAGGCTCAACGTATATAGTATTGTTCATCATGTCAGGACGGATGCCGAGGAAATGCTGATACCACACGCGAAGCTGCTCGCTGTTGCTCCATGCCTGGAGGAATGTGCCCGAAAGCCCTGCCCAGCTCTTGCCATCGCGGGGATGGGCGTCGGCATTCTCACTGAGGCTGCCCACGGCTCCCTCCACCAATGCCTGACGGTTCATGTTTCTAAACAGTTGCCATGCCATTTCCTTCTGTCCGTACTCTATCATGCGCTGCATCGCAATGCCGTTGTTCCATAGCCACACGGTGCCGTTGTGATAGGCATCGTCCTTATGATAGTAATGCCAGTTTTCATGCTGCGGATGAAACTGTGGGTCTTTCTGCGAGAGTGACGCCACGCCCCACGGATAAACCAGTTCCTCCCAACACCTGCGTGTCACCTTCTGCTTAAAGGTATCGTCGCCGACAAGGTCGAAGCAGAAGAGTTGGTTAGGTCGAAACTGCTTGTCGGGTGTACCGTCGGCATTCAGATGGTCGTATATAATGATGTCGCTCTTGTTGCAATAGTCACGCTCGAAGTTTCGTGCCACTCGTTCCGCCGCCTTCGCCCACGTCTCGGCATGTCCGTCATCATTCATCAGTTTTGCGAGACGTGATGCCGCCATAAGCTGCTTATACCATAGATACTGTATGTCGTTGGCACGGTTGCCGCGAGGCGAACCGGGAATGCCATTGCGCTTAACGTCCATCCATGTGTCGGCATCTTCGTGCATGAGATAACCGTTGGAGTCGGTCTGACGGCTTAGGCTCTGGTCGGTGCTCAACACTATCGATGGATAGATATCCTTCAAGAATGACGTGTCGCCACAATAGTTGAGAAGTTCCTCTGTCTCAATGACATATCGAGGCGTTCCATCGGCGGTATTATATATTATGCCTTCAAGATTGGCGCGGTTGGGGATGCGTCCGCATGTGGGAGAGTTGGGATTGCGATCCTGAAACTTTGAGAAGTCCTTAAGTATTTCCTTGGTGTAGTCAAACTGCCCTGTGATGAGGGTCGCTCCCGGCATGGCTATAAACATGTCCCTGCCCCAATACTCGTTAAACCACGGGAGTCCGGCGTATATGCCCTTCCCCTGTTGTTCGGTGATGAGTTCGTCCATGGTGAGAGTGAGCCATTGCAGGGCCTTGTCCAGTTCGGGGAGATTAGACTTCACGGGATTAGTCCTCCCTATGATGTCCTCCATTCTGCGGCGCCTTTCATCGAGGAGTTTCTCACCGTCGGTGCGGAAAGAGGCGACCAGCTTGCCCTTTTCCTCAGCCGTGCCATAAACAAGCAGGAAGCCTCCTTTGGATGCGGCTACGGTAAACTTGTCGCCACGTTTCTTGCAGACACTGCCATCGAGTGCATATACACCCACCATGCCCTTGTCGGCATCATCGGGAAAGATGAGCGACAAGGAGATGGACTTCGCCTTCGGGGCCTTCACTTCGATGACAAGCATCAGATTATTGTCCAATAGCCTCAACTCTTCATCTACATACTGCCATTGTCGCCTGATACCCAAAGGATTGACAGTGACGTCAATAGCATCCGTACGCCTCATCTGCTTTCCGTCCACAAACAATGTATAGTCGGACAACACCCGTTTCTTTGCCACATTCCATCCTGCGTACCAGTCAACGGGTTTGTCCTGATGGGTGCGTCCATACCAGAATCCCGACTTCTTGTCGGTAAACGAGTATTCACGGTTTTCTGTTTTTCTCACTTTGATATCCAGTTCATCCATTGTCTGTGACATCAAACTAATATTTGCCGTCATACATAATGCAGACATTATCATCACACTTCTGTTCATACAAAAATAGCATTAATTCGTTTTATGGCTGCAAATATACGAATAATATTCCATATCCCAAAACAATTCCGCAATTATTTCATATTATCAATCATCCATAATATACGATGTGTTCTCATTGTCTTTTGATGTTTCCGCCAAAAGACAATGAGAACACGTTGCTAAGGAAAGAATGTATTATTTGTTATTGTTTTATTTGCAAAGAACGCCAGACTGTTTCCATACTGGCTGATGGGGCAACCGTCGGGTGTTGTGGCTTGCTGTTGACAACAATAGAGCGTTGTGACACCTCTGTTCTTACATAATCACTCAGACTGCCCAAATCAAGCGTTCCTTCTGTAGTCTGTAGTTTCTTCAGCAGATAATACGTGAACAAACCATGCACTTTCTCTTTGTAGGAGTGTGCCGTTTCCTTGTCAGTGGTAGCACTGAATACCACCATATTACCCTTTGGACTCTCTATTTGTGGCTTGATAACGATACCGCGGGCGTCAGCAAGAATCTCTCCATTTCGCTGCGCACCACTGAAACAGGCATCCATCAGTACCAATACATTCTTAGCGGGCATATTGCCAAGAATATCATAAAGTCTGGAGAGTTTGTATGCACTTTCAAGGTCGGTTCCATCCGCATCCGTTGGAAGGAGATAGGCATCTTTTGTTGCATCGTCAGGTATTCCATGACCTGCATAATATACGATAAACTGTGCCTCACCATTAAAGTCTTCGGCAGTTTTCTTAATCCAGTTGAATTGTTGTCTCATCTGGTTTAGTCCTGCATTAGGCACGAAATGCACATTTGTAGAGGGAAGACCTAATGTCTTGATACAGTATTCCTTGAAAATGATACCGTCATTATAGGCAAAATCGACATTCTTTTCATTGTCATATTTCTCATTGGCAATGATGACAGCAAAAGTTTTTTCCTGTTTGATATCTGAAACGGGTATTTTCACATCCACATCAGATGTGCCTAAAGTTAATGCTGTTGTCGAAAAACCCTGTTTGCCAACTTTGTCGAGGTCTATATTGTCAAAGTTATAGTCCACTTTGGCAACTGCATAATTTAAAGCATCGCTATTGCGATAATGATAGGTGTTTCCGTTTGGCATTGTAAAATAATACTCGGACAATCCAAGATAATTGTTTTCAATGGCAAATTTCGGAATGCATTTTACTGAAGAAAATGACGTCTTGAATTCCTCTGCATCTTTTGTTGCTACATGTAATGTGAGCAGTTTATGCGAATAATTTGACTTAATGTTATAAGTTTCGTTGTCTGGATCGTATGAGCCCTCAATGCTCAAATTATCAGAAGGCAAGCTTTTTTGTCTGGCTGATATAAATTGTTCCTGAGCTTCTTTTGTCAATGCAAAGACTTTTTGTTGCCTTGTGTCTTCATTTACTCGTTTCTTCCAATCTGACAATTTCTCATATTCGCCTTTCTTCTGCCAGTCGTTGATGACCCTTTCTACATAATTCTGTGCAAAGAAACTGAATGTGCTACGATGACCCATAGTCATTTTGGTCTTGTTTATCGACATATTATAAGCGGCCTCAAATGTGCGTGATGCTTCTTCATAACCAGTCGATTGATTATTCTTTCTCAATATGCTGGCCATTTTTTCTTCCAACTTTTTTGTCTTTTTTTCTCCTTTGACTATACAATTCCCATGGAAATCGTATGCAGCGATGGTGCCATCATTCATGTTTACATACAAGTAAGTTATTCCTCCCATATCTTTGTTGTAATGGCTGTTGATATAGATACTTCTTGCGGGGATAAATGGGAACAGCTCTTTTCCTTCCATATCGACCAATCCCCATGTACCATTTACCGAACAAACAAACACCTTCTTGTCAGATTTGAAATCAAAAGAAGAATACTTGCAAGGGAGAATCTCATTACCTGCCATATCACAATACCCTCTTCGTGCATTGGCAAAAACTTCAAATCCGACTTTTTCAATACTCTTGTATGAAGTATATTTGCCAGCAGGTAATAAAGGAATACCGTCCATATCATACAGACCGACGGTTGCATCCTTGGTCACTTCAAACATTTTATCATTACCGATGGACGTCAATTTAATAGATGAAAACTCACAAGGCATCAACAGGATACCTTCTGAAGTATAAAGTCCCATCTTATTATCCCTGCTCACACGGAAGCAATTGTTGCTGCCATAAGTAGCAGTTTCGATTTTACCATAGCTGAACGGAAGAATCTGTTGACCTGTTTCGAAATCGAATAATCCCCATAAACCTTTGTTTTGGGCATACAGAACAAGTTTTCCATTCACTTTCTCAAACTTCACATTAGAGAACTGACAAGGATATAACTCCTCAAAGTCAGTAGTATAGACACCCCATTGGCCTTCTTTTTTACATAAGAGATAATCAAAGGAATTGTCCATTCGTTCAAATTGACAAGGAATAATCACTTTACCAGCTTCATTTGCCAAACCCAATTTATTGTCAAATTTTAATATAAAGTTTGTTCCTACTGTTCTTATTTCACTATATTTACATGGCAAGACTTCGTTCAGAGCTGCATCGGCAAGACCAAAAGCCCAATCTTTTGATACGATAGTGACTCCTTGATTGTCGCGAATCATCGAATAATCCACTGTCGAATAGGGACATGGTTGTCTCAATGAGAATGTTTTCCATTCATATCCGTCAGAAGGTTCAGCGGGAGCAGTAGGCTTGGGGTTGTATGGTTTGTAGGGTTGCACAGTCAGTCCCCTTTCGCCCAATATTTTATCTTCGAAAGGCTGATAAGCCACTCTGTCTGCAGCTGCCTTACCAGTAGAAGCCTCTACTGTCGCATCAACGACCCCCGCCAGAATAGATCCTAAGATAGAGGTGCTTTTTCCTGAGTTTTGCTTCTGTTTTTCAGCCCGCAGTTTTTCTACAGCCTTGTTGTAAGCTATCTGCCTTGCCGCTTTCCATTGGTTGTTGGCTTCAGTCTTGGCCGCCTTTACTCTTTCTTTATATGCGGCGAGTTCATTTTCATACTTTTTCTCTTCGCGCAGGTAATTCTGGTAATCTCTGTCATATTGCTTTTTATCCTGGATCCATTGGTCGTGCTCATCTTTCTTCATCTCGTCGAAAATCTGAAGCTCAATAAATCCCTTATAGACTTTGTATTTTACTGCATTTGTTGCAATGACATTTCCCTCTTTGTCGGCAAAACCATAATAGTTCACGCCCCTGTCAGAATATCCTAACAGATACCAACCGCCACATTCCGTGCGATACCGCGTTAGCGAGTATTTTGCCTTCAAGCGGTTGAGCACTGCCGCATTCTGCGCAATGGCTGTTGAACACACGATGGTGCCCAACAGTATCAATGATAAGATTTTTATTTTCATAATTATAAAGTTTTTAATCATCAAGGACTAATCGAATATCACGTTTATATCCATGATATGAATAATAGTTATAGCCGATTCCTGTTTCTGAAGACAGATAGAGTTGTCTCCAGTAACCATTGTATTGTGAATTTAGCCAGATACATCCTGTTTTTCCAACCTCATAGGAATATCCACCGGAGTTTTGATATCCACCGAGAGGAATGTATATAGCGTTTCCATTGTTATTACTGGTTATCATTGCACAATTTGTATTGTTTATATAAACGTTTCTATATGTGCAGTTTTCATACAATTCTTTTGCATCATCGTATGTTGGCATTCTGAAAGATCCGAAATCAGAAGAATAATAGTTCTCTTCGTAGGAATATATACATGATGTTGGAAGGGTGCTTAAGTCTCCTTTTCCTATAAAGTTGGCTGCAGTCCATAGTGTCCCGCTTGGCAGACCCAAATCAACGTATGCCCTATCTTCCTTGATGCCGGAAACAGGGAAAAACCAACAGTTACCATCGCTATAGGAAACCCCTTTATCTGTCTTGATATATGAACGGACGTATGTAATCAATCCTTTTTTCAATTGACTGCCATCACTTTTTCCGCTAAAAGAGTATGAACTCATACCATCTATTGACGAGGGCAGACCTGTGGCCTTGATAAGTACTGCATCACTGGTTTCAAGCGTTGGTTTGAGAGTTGTTTGACTGATGCAAAAACCATACTCCAATATATTAGCAGATGTTCCAGAAGGCACTTCCGCTGATAATGACACAATGTTGTCTGCCGTGGCATAATAGTCAGAGCGCACAGGTGCTGGCAGTTCGATATTCGTTGTGAACGATTTGACCTCGCCCCCCAATTCCGTACCAACATCGTTTCGTATCATTGCCTGATAGTAATAAGTCGTATAAGGCTGCAATCCCGAAACCGTATATTGAGTATCATGTGGATTATAATTTAAGGCATCACTTAAATCGGGTTCCTGTCCTATCAGTAAATACTCAAACTTTTTATTTGAAGAAAGGGTAACACTTGTTGATGTCGTTACCATGACATCGGGAGTCACTGGCACCTCAGGTGTGTATATTTCTACATCTTCGACCTCTACACAGCCTACGAAAAGACATAGGCAGAGATACATGGTTATTTTAATAATCTTATCCATAGTTCTTTATTTGATTAAAATTTGATACCAATACCAGCATTGACAGCCATCTTGCCATTCAGAAGAGTGCATCCCCCATTTAGTACAAAAGGACCGAAATTGAATAGCAATCCGAAGTCAGCTGCAAAACAACAATCTGCATCTGCATTTTGTTCATTTACATAACCATCATCAATAGAGTAGTAATATTTGCCTCCATAGTCTTCATAGCCAATTTGTCTAAAACCGATACCAGCGCCACCATATATATATAATGGTTTAATAATGTTTAGCATCAATCCTCCGCAAGCATTAATATATCTGACACGATGTTCACCTGTAGGCCATATTTGATAGATAGGATGATCACTTTCCATTGAAGCAAATCCAAATGTACCTTTGATATACCATCCGATAATTTTGGCACGCGCTATCATGACTCCATATTTCATGTCTTTTGTATCATCAGTGGGGAAGGTTACCTGAGGCAGCAACATCCAACTGTATTTCCATGGACGTTTGTTTTTCCGTAAATCATAAGTACGGTCGATGCTCTCAAATGGAAGAATATTGAGTGTCTCGTATGCAGGCTTATACTTTTTGTTTTCGTATCTTACACGTATCGTATGCTGTCCCAACAAATCAACTGTTGTTGGTGTGGCTCCAAGGTCTTTTCCGTCCACACTGACAATGCCTGTCGGCTTGGAATTGATATTTACAGTTCCTCCAATAGAATAGGTTTTATTGAAAGCAGTCCCCGCAGGTATATCAATAGTTTCACGTTTCACCACCTCGTTGTTATACATAATAACCAGGGTGTGTTGTCCAGATAGCACTTCTTTTGTAAAAATGTTGCTGCTGGACATTTCGTCATCGAGTCCAATAGTTGCTCCCTTATTGGTTTCAATATTGACACTGACAACTGTTATCTGGGCATTTGCTGCAATCGAAATGAAAGAGAGCAGCATAGCCAATAATGTCTTGCTTTTCATCATATTTTCTCAATGTTAATAGAATTATTTTCCTAACAGTTTTTCAAGTTTTCCATGCAACTTCTCTGTTTCATCTACGAGTGAGTCTTGGAGGGCTTTTCTTGCAGCAGCCTTTGCCATGGCACCATTGTATGCGATACGTACCATAACTTCCTTGTTCTTGTTGGAAAGATTTCTGTAGGCTTCCACTACAGTTATGGTCCTTCCGATACTTTGCGAAATCAGATTCCGTGAAGCCATGACACTTTTTGTCACTGTGGCAGCTTCTTCGGCCTCCAGTTGATTGTTGGCCACGCTATTTTCAATCAGCGCAGTTATTTCCGTCTGAATCTGTCCTGCAAGATTTTGCTTGGCCAATTCGAGAGCTTGCATCTTTGCTCCATCATAGTTTTGGGCTATGCTCATGGCTTCCCCCATCAAATATTTGGGATACATGTCTTCGTCATATTCCATCTGCATGAGATATGACCTGTCCAGTTGTTTTTCCAAAGGCAAGGCTCCCGGAACGGTAATCCACCCTTCTTTCTTGAGCTTCTTGGCTTCTTTTCTGGCATCCTTACTTGCCTTTTCGTTAAGTTCACTCTTTGACAACTTTCTGATTTCCTTGCGCTCCTTGGCTATTTCCTTGGCCGATTGAGCGGAAACGGATAATGGCTGTAATGCGAATGTGCACAACAGCATTGCGATCATAATTTTTTTCATATTACTATAATTTTAGTTATTAATATTTATATCTTATTTTGTCAAAGTGATAGGTATCATCACACTATTCAATTTAGTGTCAAGACGTTTGACTTTTGAAAGCCATCTTATAAAGTCATCGTAATCCAGTTCTCGTGGCAAGGCGGATGACATAGAATTGTCGTTGGCTTTTGAGAAAGGTTCCGGTGAAAAGACCACATATACCTGGTTGTGTTCTGATTCCCCGGAACAAGTCAAGATGTATTCATCAACTATATGTCGTTCGTTGACATCCGACATTTTCTTGCTGAAAAATACATATCGCTTGTTGGCTGATACTTTGTATATTCCATTCGTCTGTCCACGATATGGAAGCAGGCAATATGCTTTGGGTTGTTCGTCAACCAAATAAACGGCAATATATCCGTCTGTTGGCGTCTGAAAAGACAAGAACATCTCATCACCCGTTTTGTATGTATTACCTTCGAACTTGTCTTCTGTGCCATTTTTCAAAAGATGAACAGATATATCCACTTTTTGGGTGGTCAGTTCTCTTGCTTTTCCTTTCACTTTGACCCTTACTACAAGCATATTATCTTTGTATTCAATCTGATACTCTGGATTTCCTGTTGTTTCAATCCATTCTCCTTTCACATCGCTGCTGCCAATGGAAAGAAAGTCTGTATCGGTATTTCCGTTTTGGTTTGATATGCGAGTGGAATTTGTTTGGGATACTATAGTGCCAAATGCATCTGCCAAAGCCTGAATTTTTGCGCGATCCAATGCTGTTTGTTTGGCCTGTTCAACAGAGCAATTCCCAGGGGCATAATATACGTATGTCCCTTCCACTTTGACAAGGTCATTTGCTTTCGCCAATGAGTGGATTGATAATAGCAGTAATAATACTGTCAGCTTTTTGAATAATGGAGACAACTGACCAATTGATTTATTCATATCGGTTTATTATTATGTTATGAGGTTAATCGTTCATCTCACGATATCTATCGTTTATACACTTATATACTTTTCAACCTTATTTGATAATCTCAATAAAATCAGATGGTATGTATGCTGTAGCTACAAAACATAACCCAGATATTTCAACAACTACTCGTTGCTGACCTGCGATTCGGGCTATTTTGCCAACTACCCCTTTAAACTTACCAGCTATAACTCTGACCATCTCACCCGTCTTATAATGACACTGTTCAGCCGATACAATGCGTACATGGTCACTGTCTGTGCTTGTTGCTTTGATAAAGTTGATCATTGCGTTGTATGGAATAATGAGTGGAGGATTTTTCCCATTTGCCTCAAGAGGAAGGGTTTTGTCCAAGTAATATTTGGCAATGGAAGTTGGTTCACCAACTGTTTTCTTTACAAAACCGCCAGCCTGTTCCCTTGTGGCATATATAAAAATTAAGTTGGGAAGAAGGGGCTGAAGTATCCGCTTCTTCTTCCCTGCTATATTTTTTTGTACATAGTGGATAGGCACGTATGTCTTTATTCCTTTCTCCTTCGCTTTTTCTACTGCTGCATTTACCCTATTGTAAGTGACACGAATGACATACCAATCGTGACCTTCCTGACGGGCATATTCCGAGGACACCCCTGTATCTGAGCTTTGGGCTTTGGGGGAGACATTGGAGGTAAGTCCAATGTGAGGAGGAGAATCGCTACCTCGTGTGGTATGCGCATTAAGCAATGCGTTCATATCGGCTTTCATGTCTTTGCTCATTAATGGCAATGGACATAAAAAAGCGTGGAATCGTCTTGTTGTCCATTCCACGGTCTGAGGCTCTTGCATTGCCTATCTAAGTTGAACAGACAACGTCAGAGCCCACGCCGTATGAAGTATCTATACCGTTAAGAGACCTACATAAACATTTCCCTGCACCTTTTATGGTACAATAAGTGCTTACAAGGTCTCAACGGATATGACTATATCACACCCGGGACATCTACCGTTGCTTCATTCAAGACTTAGATACTGAGATTTGCAAGATTACAGACCGTCTCAAACTACGCGTCGAGTAAACGCCTTTAATATGTCTGGACTACATTCCCACCCAACGCCCGCTTCATATTGCATTGTCATTATTTTGACTCTGCCATAGTCAGCACGGCGTAGGCTGCCTTGATTGTTCATCATGAAAGAACTCGTCTATCTTTGACAACTATCTAATAAGGCTTTAAGTCCGACTGCAAAGGTACATAATAAATTTGAAAATCACAAAAGAAATTTGAAGTATTTTTTCAGTTATGCTAAATATTTAACAATGATTAACAAATATACCTTTATATAAATATAATTTCCACTACCTTCCAATCGCCGATTATTCGGCGATTGGGATCGAACATTGTAGAAGGGGTTATGGTCTCATTGGCTAATTGATTATCTGTAGTGACATAATAATCAATATAGTCGGCATAAAGTTGCTCTTCGTTTCTGCCTTTCAGAACATGGCATTTGCCGCATATTTGACAATTATGCAGACATCTCCATTCATTCAGGACGTAATCTAAACGCTCTTCTCGATTGCATTATCCAAACTTCGGGATAATGCAATCGAGAGACTAAACCGCTACGTGTCACTATCAAGGAGAAACTCACTGTTATTCGGCTCTCACAAGGGAGCCGAACGGGGAGCCATGTTCTATTCACTCGTGTACTCGTGCAGGCTTAACGGAGTGAACTTCTTCGAATACATATCAGACGTGATAAACAAGGCGGCAGCATTGCCGCCAAACACGCCGATTGAAAAATACAGGATGCTTCTGCCTGACAAATGGAAAGAAAACCGATAAGTCGCATCTTAGTGGTTTTTTGATATATACAATACGCCTTCGTGGAGACGCTTACTATGGCCATGACATTACAATATAAGGGGAATTCATATCTGAAGAGCGAGAGTTCAATTCGTCAATCCGTTGGAAGACTGGCAGGAAAGGAAACACAAATGTTGATTAAGGATGGGAAACACCAAGAATGTCGTATAATCGATTGTGACGATAGCAAATCACTGCTTACATCATTGGAAGCCGATATAAAGGCGATTTTGAAGGATTAATATTGAGTAATTCTCAATAATAAGCCAAATAATCATAAAAGAAGCGTACAATTCAATCCAAATAACTGAATTTTTGCTATCTTTGCACCACAATCAATGTCTCTTATTATGGCAAAAAAGAATTTGAACAGACTGAAAATTATGCTTGCAGTAACCAAGCGCTCAAACAATTGGTTGTCTGACCAGTTGGGTAAAGACCAAGGGACAATATCAAAATGGTGTACCAATACCTGCCAACCAGGATTGGAAGACTTGATGCGTATATCTGAATTGCTGCAAGTAGATGTCAACGAACTTCTGAATAAGGACAGTATAAAGTAATTATCAAAGAGTAAAGACAATGAAAACAGATGAGATAATAGAAAAAATCAAACTTGGTGAAGACAGCCAAGTCCAGTTTAAGGAACGCGCTTTAGACAGGTATGACATTGGATGCGAAATGGTGGCATTCAGCAATACTCACGGAGGTGTGCTTGTGATAGGTGTAAATGACAAGAGTGGTGACATCAATCCTCTGTCATACACAGAAACTCAGGAGACAACAAATCTTCTGAGCAATATTGCGTCGGAGAATGTAGTTCCGTCTATACTGATTGAAACCAAAACTGTTGGTGTCGCCGATGGGAGTTTAGTTGTTGCATATATAAAAGAAGGTATGAATAAACCATACCATGACAATAAAGGTGTCGTATGGGTAAAAAATGGGTCAGACAAACGAAAGGTATTTGACAATGTAGAGTTAGCGGAGATGATGACAGACTGCGGAAGCTTCGCTCCTGATGAAGCCGTTGTTCGTGATGCAACCCTCTCTGACCTTGATGAATACACGATAAAGACGTTTCTCGCTTCCCGTTTTGACAAAGTCCTTCAACGCAAAGGATTACTGGGCGACAAATTACGCGAGGCTTCCCTTGATACCGTTTGCTCTGCGATAGCCAATGGACACGACACTGAGAAACTGCTCCGCAATCTTCGTTTGATACGTCCTGACGGCAAACTTACCATGGCGGCCATGCTGCTTTTCGGGAAATATACCCAACGTTGGCTTCCAATGATGACAGCCAAATGCATTTGTTTTGCCGGCAATTCTGTTGGTGGTACTGTTTTCCGTGACAAGGTGAACGATGCTGATATGGAAGGTAATCTTCTGCATCAGTTTGAAACCATCATGGATTTCTTCACACGCAACCTCCACAATGTACAAAACGGTGAGGAGTTTAATTCCATGGGCAGACTTGAGATACCTTACAAAAGCCTGCTTGAGTTCACGGTCAACGCTTTGGTCCACCGTTCGCTTAACTTGAAATCACCTGTTCGGGTTTTCATATTCGACAATCGGGTGGAGATTCATAGCCCGGGTACCTTGCCCAATGGCCTGAAGGTAGAAGACATTACCAATGGAACTTCAATGCCCCGAAATAGTTTCCTGTTCAACAATGCCATATACCTGCTTCCATATACCGGAGCAGGAAGTGGAGTGAGACGAGCATTGGAAGACGGACTAAATGCAAGGTTTGATAATGATGAAAGCACCCATGAGTTCGTGATAACAATAGCAAGAGACGGTAACAACAGCAGTGACTTAGTTACTAAACTTAGTTACTTCGACTCTGACCATAAGTCAAAAAGTAACCAAGTCGGAGAAGAAAGTAACCAAGTCGATGAGAAAAGTAACCAAGTCCAAGGA
Organism: Prevotella sp.; assembly: GCA_034101015.1. Taxonomy (GTDB): domain Bacteria; phylum Bacteroidota; class Bacteroidia; order Bacteroidales; family Bacteroidaceae; genus Prevotella. Next base: position 113,794 of record JAXEKN010000024.1, on the reverse strand, counting down.
AAAAGTAACCAAGTCCAAGCCGACTTAGTTACTACTCGTCAACTCCAACTCACTAACAAACAAAAGGACATTCTGAATTTCTGCTCTGTTCCACGCACTGCAGCAGAAATAATGGAAAGACTGGGTATTTCAAATCAATCAAGGAATCGAGCCGCACATATTACCCCACTTGTAGAGGCAGGTTATCTTGAATTGACAAATCCCGAGAATCCAACCGCAAGCAACCAAAGATACAGAAAAAAACGATGAATAAATGAACTTCTTTCAGCGTGTTCATCCGCCAAATAGGTGGATTTTGAACATTTTGCATTGTCATAGTATGCCATGAGTGATGTACGCCGAATCCAGACAGGTGGCAGGAACGACACTGTAACCAACTACTGCAAAAGGAAGGAGGCACGAGCATGGGTATTGCACAGGAAATATGCAACAAGGTCATGTCGGAGGTACAGGGCATCAAGGACACAGGCTTTCCTTTAAACGCTTTCCCCGAGAAGGTGCAGACCATCATCCTTGACATGGTAAGGTACGAGAACTACAAGGTGGAGTATCTCGCACCTGCCACGCTCTCGGCGGTCTCCTCCGCTTTGGGAGGGACATACTATGTAAGGGTGAAGGGGCAATGGATTACCAATTAGGGTGTCAAGTTTGCGGAACATAAACTATGGCAAATAAAGGCATTGACAATCAATATTTTACTCTTTGTATTTAGTTGTCATCGTTTAGCGACAGTTTTGGGGGTTAGCATCCGTATGCCCTCCCCACAGGGTTTGTCGGGTGCGCCTCACTGCTGCAAGCGACAAAAGATGTGCTTGTTAGAAGTGTGGCAAACAACATTGTCAGTATCTTTTTCATAATAATAAATAATGTGTTTTGCCTGTTGACTCTCCAAGCGTCGGCGGTTAATTGAATTTCTTGTCTCGTGAATATTAGTTGGTCTATAAACGAAAGAAGCGTGGAGAGTCTTAACGGTCACTCGTTCCACGTCTTGAGGCCTTCGCATTGCCCGATTATGTTGAACGAGCAACGCACAGAAACCCACGCCGATGAGTTTATATACATACCACCAACTGCCAATACACCTTATTATATATAATAAGACATAAGTAGCAACTTGGGGCTATCTATAAAGACATCCCATGAGCATCTATCGTTGCCATGTCCCGACATAATCTGGAAGTTTGCGAAGTTTCAAGACGTCAGAAACAAAGCGCACAATAAACGCTTAATTCAATATAGTATTCCCAGTTGTATGACATCCTATAAAGACTTGTCACAATCCATACAGTCAGCTCATATCAATTTGAGAACTTTGCAAAGTTAATGATTTTTTATAATAATCCGCATTTCGTTGCTATATTTTATTTGTAAATTGTTATTTTATAACTATTTTGAAATACAGCAGCAAGTAAATTCACAATATTTAATACAGCCACCACATAATGGAGACCTATATATTCCGTTTTAATCATAATTTCTTCTCTAACTTTCTCCTTATTCTCCGCATCCATAAAAAATAATGTATAACAGGATTTACACCGTAAACATACCAAAATCAATAGACTCACATGTTGTATCTTATTTCCCATAATATTTCCATATACTACCGCTTGCCGTCAATGGTACGTCCTGAGTAATGTGTAGTGACTATGTTTCGGAGCATATGATGCTTACCGTCAGCCTTGCCATCTGCCAACACCTTATAATATATACCCTTGGGAGCGGTTTCACTCCCTCTTCCTGTGCTTTTGATGTAAGCGATTCCTTGTTGGTTTGTGCGTATTCTCTTTTGTTCATTGTATGTCAGAATTTGTGACGACCACAGGGACAACTTGAAACAACTTTTTTATTGTTGACCTTCGGTCTTCTTCCTCCTTGCAAGGCAAAGTGCAAACAACTACTTTCAACCGTAGCAGAAAGTGCCCTCTGATCTTGCTTCGTTCGTCAGTTGTCTTTGTTGTCGTGTTATAAATTGTCATTATTTTGACTCTGCCAGTCGAATTTCATATCCTTCCGACAGACAATGCGGATTGTCACATCAGTTACACGGGCATGGAACGGGTGTGACAACGGGCGTGCTAATACGGCATAAATGATGTTAATTCCGCCCATTTCTTAAGTATCTGTCACCATATTACAATTACCAATAATCTGTATATCAAGCAATTAATATAAGGGTGACAGATGAAATTAAACATTTTATTGTGTGCGTACGCGCGAGAGACCACTTGTCTTTATGGTTGGATTTGGCGACCCTTGCAGCATTATCGACGGGCTATACAAGAAATTCACAAAATAGCAATATCAATGATATCATCCTGTAACATCTATATCGTACCTTTGCACCCGAAAACATAAAGGTATATATAGATGAAAAGAAAATCAGGATTATGGACAGTCGCAGCACTGCTGACAGTATCGACAATCACCGCCTCTGCGGCTGACATCAAGGGCAAGGTGGTGGACAGACAGACAAAGGAACCACTCATCGGTGCCACAGTGATGATTGGCGACAAAATCAGCGGCACGGAAGCCAACAAGGGAGCAGCCACCGACATTGACGGAGCATTCAACATCTCCGGACTGAAAAAAGGCTCTCACCTTATTATAATTAAATACGTAGGCTACAAACCTGTCACCATGAAGGCTTCTGCCACTGACATTGCCAACGGGAAAGACTCTGGCAAAACAGGGGAAAATGAAATATGAGCTGAAGAACATCTTCAACCGCATTGTCAACAAGAGATACACCGACCGCACGGGAATCAACGCACAGTCGGACAACGAAACCGGTGCGGAATACTACTATCGCAGCCGCACCACCATCAACACCCAGCTCACCGGCAAGCATACTCTCGAACAGGGCACGATGATGCTGACTGCCGGCAATGAAATCAACCGCGAATTTACAAATGCCAACAAGGTATATGAGGACGTGCTCTACGACGCTGTCGGCAAGAAAGTCATCGACGAGAACCAGAAGTCATATTCCAACACCTTCTTCTTGGAGGCCCTTAAGAACAAGGCATACGACGATGCCGCAGTCCTCGACCTCAAGGATGCCTCCAAGGTCGGTTCTCCCTTCATGCCATCTGCTGCAAGCCCCCTGCTCACACTTGCCTCATTCGATGGTGAGACATCGGCATGGTTCGACAAGGTCAGCTATGTTGGAGCATTCAACTCCACAGACAACTGGCTTACGGGATGGGCCAACTTCGACCCGCAAAACACGAAGTATTGATCACATGGTATAGTCGATCGTTCCTTCCCATGTGCCATCCACTTCAACGGTGATGGTGGAAGGACCTTCGAGAATACCATCAAACATACCCTTATTGATATTAGTCACCTTACGGATTTCAACCGGAACGTTCTCAAAGCTCTTTGAAGCCAAGACCTCCGGATTGGAGTCCGTATTCTTATATACTGACACGTCCATATCTAACTTCTGCGTATCCTTGTCGCTAACGAATGTGTATATCGCATAGTTCGAAGTTCCGTCAACCATTTCCATCTCCACGTTTCGGCGTGTGGAAGACACGATACCTTTTTGAGTCTCAGCATCGAGGGTAAGGGCAGCGCCTTTGAAGCTGAAGTTGATAAGTGACGCATCGGTTGGTATCTCGTCGGTGATGTTAAGCTGTACCTTTGCCACCGCCCTGGTCAGTTTGACGTTGATAGTCGATGACTCTGCCGTCACAGTGATTTCGCCGCAATAAGAGAACACGTCTGTCAGAGGAGCAGAGAATGAAATCTTGTTGATATTGGTGGTTGTGGGCGACCTGGTGCCGGAATGTGCCAGCACGACGAGTTTATATGTGCCGGGGTCAAGGTCCACTGTCATCGTTCCGAAGTCGGGTGCGTCATTTTTCTGATTGACATAATTGACTCTCACGCCATCGCGGTAGATGACCAAGCTCATAAGCGTGAACCTGTCCTTCAGTGGTAATGAGGCCTCGGGGTCGTCACCCTCAGCCCTCGTGTAAACACACTCAGCCTTGACCGTCAAGTTGCCGTCCTTAGTGTTAGTACCGCCATTGTCTTTGGCATCAATCTCAAATTTCTCGCATGAGGAGAACAACATCGCACATAAGGCGAAAGTTAAGATAACCAACTGTTTCATATTGTTTATTTTTAGTTAATAAAAAAGTTAATCTTATTTGACCTTGGTCTCCACCCTTCTGTCCGACTCAATCTCCCTTGCCACCTCACGCGAGTCGATGTCCACCGGACGGGCCGTGAAGTCGGGAGTGTTGAAGGAATAGAGTGAGGCATTATAGTAATAGCGTGGATTTTTCTGCGGCAGCAGGAAGGGCTTGGTGGCGTTGCCCCTGTCATCTACGCACGACAGGTACAGATGGCTGTACAGTCCGTCGATGCGGCGCGAGGTGAAGACAAACCAGTGGGAACCGACGCTCCAGTTATGGAAGCTGTCGGCATCCTGACTGTTGGCTCCCTTCAGCGGCCACGACTTCATGGTCTTGAGGTCAAGCAGCCATAAGTCGCTTTCCTTGTGCCAGATGGAGAAATATCCATAGTCCATACGTGTGAACATCAGGTATCGTCCGTCGTATGACGGTCGGGGCCACGTGACGCTCTTGCCCTCCTTCACCGCATTATATATTGTATCGACCTGCGCCCCGTAGGTTCGGCTGTCGGGATTGAAGGCGATGCGGCAGAGGTTGTATTTCTGGTCCTTGTAATGTTCGGGATATGCCTGCTGCAGGGATGTGAGATAATACAGAGTGCGCCCGTCGGCTGAGAAGACAGGCGAGTTTTCCGACCATTGCGGAGTGGAGAGCAGTGAGTCGAGCAGCAGTTCATGTCGCTCCACGTCATAGACAAACACGTCCGACGAGAGGTCGAACACCTCTACCCTCTCGTCCTTCACGACATGAAATCCCTGTCGTGTCTGATTGGTGGAGAAGGCGCAGAACCGTCCTGACGGATGCCAATAGGGATATACCATCGAGCCGCCGAGCGAGTCATTGCGGGCCTTGAGCAGTTCGGTCTTGTCGCCATAGTGCACGAGGGTGGCACCATGTTCACCTCTGACGTGGAAGACATATTGCGACGGCGAGGTGCGGTTGGACGCATGGCAGTTGACACACATTCCCGGCACCTGGGTGTTTTCTATAAGCGGTCGCTCGTCGAAGTCGGCAAGTCGGCGCTCATAGAGCCCCATGTGGCTATACACCTCATATCCCGGTGCTATGAGGCGGTAGGTCAGTCCATAGTCTTTTAGCTCGTATTGGCTGACATACATCGGGAAGTCCTTATATCGCAACCATTCCCCGTCGCGCTTTCCGCATACGGTGATGTCAAGCCTTCCGCCCTTGTTTTGGGCCAATAGCCTGTGCCACTCGTCGATGTCAAAGTCGGCATAGTCGCCCTGCACGTGAAGTTCGCCTCCCCTACTGCCCTTCACCACCACATCCATACGTTCGAACGTCGCGTCGGCCATGGCAAAGTTCATCGGTGCTATTGACGTTGGGACTGTCACTCCGACATAGTCCGGGAAGATGACAGGCAGCCTGTCAACGGGCGTGGCGTCGTTGACACTCTCCGTGCAGGAGATTAGCAATGGGATGATTAGTCCCAACATATATTTTATTCTATGCCTCATCATTGTATTCATATTTACAATATTCCTTAATTGACATTTACGATAAACTGCCGGTTAGTTTCCAAGCAGGTATTTCCACGTGGCGGAACTTTTCACCTGTTCTATCTGTTGCGGGGGCAGTCGCCGCTGTTGTGCCATGACGAATGCTGCAGCCTCCTGACAGCATGCCGGCGCATAGTTCATGAGCGACTGCACGTAGGAATAATACTGCATGAAGAGTGGCAAGTCGCGGTTGAGCAATGGAAACATCAGCAGATACTGCACAGCCACCATATTGTCCTTTGACCTCATGACGAGCTGGCCGCACATCTTGTCGAGTTCCGCCTCCGAGAAGAGGAAGTCGTCGGTGAGTCTCACACGGCGCAGATAGCCATACACGGGGTCTTGGTCAATCTTTTCCGGATGGTTTATCATCTCCATGCGGCTCTCCGCCCAATGGCTATAGTAGATGGTCTTGGACAGCATTGCAAGATACTTGCGTGCAACGGCGTATTGACCGTTTATTATATTGGTTTCCGCTATTCGTTTCACCGAGCGTGCGCTCTTTTGGTAGTTAGGAATTGCTTCCATGGCCTCGAACGCATAACGTTGTGAGGTGTTGACAAGGCCGAGGTAGTAATAGGCGTCGCCTGTGAGCATGATAGTGGAGAAGTTTCGCTCAAAGGGCGGAAGAAGTCCTTCAGTGCCATGCTGGTAAAACTGCATGCAGCGGTCGGCCAACTGTCCCTTCATAGCCAGGGCGAGATTGGTGGCTGCCACCGACATTGGCAGGTCGGGTTGTTTCTTCTCGCTTTTGCTGATAATATCGTCCCATCGTTGCTGTCGCACGAGCCAGTCGTATTCCATCAGGTCATATTTGCGCTCATCGTATGAACGGGGTATTCCCACCGCCGCCAATGCCAACAATATGACTGCCATGATGATGCGGCGACGCGGGGGAATGGGTGTAGCGGGGATGACGGTGAGCACGGCTGTCACCATGGTGATGCCAATCATAAGCCATGGCAATGCGGTGACAAATCGGTAATAATGCAGTCCGCTGAGAAGACGGCTCAAAGGATATGGCTGGTAATGTGCCACTGTGAAGATGATGGCAAGCGTCAGGGCTACAAACAAGGCCGAGAGCAGTGAGCGCGTCAGCCAATTAGCCTTGTCACGCAGACGCAATGGCACGACAGCGGCATATAGCAATGCCACGGGTCCTGCCGTCCAGTAAAGCGCGGGCATAATCCACAGCATGCTGAGACTATAAGGATGACGCCGTGGAGTGAGCCATACGGCGAGAGCCATCAACGCGACGGCAAGAGGGAATGCCAAAAGAGTGCTCTCGTCGCCTTGTTGCATCCACATGAGTATGACTGGCAGGAAGCTGAGGGCATAATGTCCCGAGGCCTTATAAGTCATCCATTGCATGAGGGTCATCACCCCGGCAATGACGAGCGAGCCCAACAGCGGGGCGGCATAATACTGTGTGAGCCATTCCGCCACATAGGCCGTTATCCCCCCCGGCTCCGCAGCCCTTTGGACAAAATAGTTTCCATCGGCCATAAAGAGCTGAAACTGCTCCTGATAGCCGAGAGCATGTGGGAATGCCAGATACCAAAACAGGAATATTGCCAAAAACAATATAGGTGTCGCCAGCATTTGTATGCGATGTTTCGTTATGTTCATACTTGTTGTGGTTTTGGTGCAAAGTTAATTATTTTATTTTATTCAAACAAGAAACAAGTCAATAAATTAAAAATAATTAACAGAGAACCTTGATTTCATTTTAGATTTTTATCGTGATTTCCTTTGTTAATCCAAATAAAACACCTATCTTTGCGCCGTCAAAAGTTGGAAAAGCGGCGGAAATGAATGTCCAGACATCATGACTGCAATAAAGTTTTTAGTCGATTCTCCCCATTCTGAGTTTTATCATATATGCCGATTACGTACACAAAAATAATCCAATACTTATGCGCGTACGTTATATTATTATGACAATGTTCATTGGTCAATCATCACTAATAATATGCAGAAAGATGACAATAATCAAGAGATTAAACCCGGCTTATTAACCTATATCAAGAGGGTGGCAAAATAAATAGTGTACTTTTTACACAAATTAAGAAAAACACTCCATTTTGCATTAAAAGACCACTGGAAAGACTAAAAATCTATTAATTTCACAAAATAATATCAATATTGAGCAAAATAGTATCATTCGGTTTCAAAAAAAAGGACTATCTTTGCACCCGAGAAATGAACACTCATAACAAGACCGTTTTCTATCAAGAACAACCAGTCGAAACAATGTCATAATTATCATAAATAAATTTAGCTAACATGTTAAAAAAGAACAGTACGTAATAAGCGAACCAAAATTACGCTGACACATTCACGGGTGGGTGTGCCGGCACATTACATTATCAAAATTATTAATGAGAAAAATTTAATCTAAAGAAAAAAGTACTAAGTATGGATTTGAATTTGAAAAAATCAGTCATGCTGATGGGCGTATGCTCGGTGCTTGGCGCAGCCTTGCCATCCAACGCTTATGCTGGCGCTAAGGAATCTCCCGTAGCTGCCGTTCAGCAAGCAAAGAAAGTGCGTGGTACCGTTACAGACGACATGGGTCCGGTGATCGGAGCCACAGTCAAGATCAAGGGTACCAACAATGGTGTGATTACCGACTTCGACGGTAAATACTCCATCAACGCGAAACCCGGTGACGTGCTGGTAATCACCTTCGTGGGTGCCAAGCCGCAGGAAATCACCGTGGGCAATGCCACAACCTACAACGTGAAGCTCGAGAGCAACAGCCAGGAGCTGGAGGAAGTGGTAGTCGTAGGTTACGGTGTTCAGAAGAAGAAGCTCGTCACTGGTGCCACAGTAGAGGTGAAGGGCGAGAACATTGCAAAGCTCAACACGACCCAGGCTCTTGGTGCATTGCAGAGCCAGACCCCTGGTGTAAATATTCAGGCATCATCAGGTCAGCCTGGTGACGGATTCAAGGTTACCATCCGTGGTGCCGGTACCAACGGCAACACAGCACCTCTCTATGTTATCGATGGTGTGTCGGGTGGCGACATCAACAACATCAACCCTGCCGACATCGAGCGTATCGACGTATTGAAGGATGCCGCAAGCTGCGCCATCTATGGTTCGGCAGCCGCCAATGGTGTTATCCTCGTTACAACTAAGCAGGGTAAAGCCGGCAAGGTACAGGTATCTTATGACGGATATATGGGATGGTCAAACATCTACCGTCTGCCGCAGATGCTCACCGCTGGCGAGTATATGAAGGTGATGGACCTCGTGAAGAACAACTCTGGCGAAACTCCCTACAACTGGGCAGACTACTTCCAGGGCAACGAGCAGCTCCTCGCCGACTATCAGAGCGGTGCAAATCCAGGTACCAACTGGGTGGAGGCTCTACGCAACAAGAACGCCGTTACTACCAGCCACTCACTGAACATCACAGGCGGTTCCGACCTGTCGAAGTTCTCTATGGGTCTTGGCTATCAGTATCAGGACGGTGTGTTCGGAGGCGACTATGCCAAGTCTGATTTCCGCCGTTTCACACTGCGTCTGAACTCAGAGCACGTTATCTATCGTAACTCTAAGGGTATGGACGTAATCAAGGTTGGCGAGAACCTCTACTACGGACACCGCCAGAAGCAGGGTCTCGACGACGGTAACATGTATGCCAACCAGCTTTCTACAATGCTCCGTGCCAACCCGCTTATACCTATTTATAATAGCGATGGTGACTACTTCGGATATGACGACTTGAAGAGCTCAGGTTTCTTCAACTACACATCTTACGCCACCAACCCGATTGCCTCATTGGTAAACAACCAGAGTGCAAACAACAAGAGCGTAAACCACAACCTCGACGTAGTGGGTTATATCGAGATTCAGCCTATCAAGGGACTTATCTACCGTGGACAGGTGAGCTACAAGCAGAGCACATGGACATGGCGTAACTTCCTCGGCACATATCACCTGAACGACCAAGGCGACCAGCGCACCAACGAGTCAGCCACCAACCAGATTGGTACAGGATGGAACTGGAATACGACTAACACCCTGAACTATAAGTTCGACATCGCCAAGGACAACCACTTCGACGTGCTCGTTGGTACCGAGTATGGCGAGAGCCGTCCTGACTTCGGTTTCGAACTCAGTGCAACTGCTACAGACGCTATCATCTCTGACTTCGACCATGCTTACATGACACTGATGAAGAACAACACTGCTGCCACCGTAAGCGGTCTGCCAAGCGGTGACACACGCGGTATGTCATACTTCGGACGTCTGAACTATGACTTCGCCGAGAAGTATATGTTCTCTGCCATCATTCGCGCCGACGGTTCTTCAATGTTCGCTCCCGGCAAGCGTTGGGGTTACTTCCCATCATTCTCAGCTGGTTGGGTTATCAGTAACGAGAAGTTCATGGAGTCACTCTCCGGTACACTCGACTTCCTGAAGCTGCGCGCCGGTTGGGGACAGAACGGTAACAAAAACATCTCCGCATTCCAATATGAGGCTGCCTTCGCATACGACGCATTCAGCAACTACTCATTCGGTAATACAAAGGACACCCCCGTACGTGGTGCTTCTCTCTCACGTCTCGCCAATGCCGACCTTACTTGGGAGACATCAGAGCAGCTGAACATCGGTCTTGACGCACGTTTCTTCGGCGGCAAACTGAGTTTCAACGCCGACTGGTATAAGAAGAAGACCAAGGACTTGCTCGTGGCAGTGCCAGTATCACCTACAACTGGTTTCTCTTCTCAGCTGAAGAATGCCGGTACAGTTGAGAACACTGGTATTGAGGTTGCACTCAACTGGCAAGACCAGATTGGCAAGGACTTCAAGTACAACATCGGCTATAACATCGCCTACAACAAGAACGAAGTGACAGAGGTGAACTCTCCTCAGAAGTATAACAACGGCGGTAGCGACCTTCTTGCACAGGGCACTGGCTACATGGCCCGCTTCGAGGAAGGACACCCCATCGGTTACTTCTGGGGCTACAAGACAGCTGGCGTTATCCAGAACGCTGAAGACCTCGCTGCTTACACAGCTACTCTGAAGGACGGCGATCCTGCCAACTCTCACCAGGGTTCTGGCCTTAAGGTGGGCGACCTGAAGTTTGTTGACTTCAACGGTGACGGCATCGTGAACGACGATGACAAGACCGACCTCGGTAATCCTACTCCTGACGTGACAATGGGTATCACCCTCGGCGCAAGCTACAAGGGCTTCGACATCAACGTCACTGGTTATGCAGCCCTCGGCCAGCAGGTGGCTCGCTCATACCGTAAGTTCACCGATGGTGAATACGAGAACTACACCTCTGAGGTTTATTCATACTGGAACGGCGAGGGTACAAGCAACAAGTATCCTATGCTCGCCAAGATGAACACAGGTGTTAACTGGCAGTCAATCTCTGACATCTATATTGAGAATGCCGACTACTTCCGTCTGCAGAACCTCACATTGGGCTACGACTTCAAGACCATCTGGAAGAACTGCCCATTCCAGCAGCTCCGTCTCTACGTGGCAGCACAGAACCTCTTCACCATCACAGGCTACAAGGGTATGGATCCTGAGAACGGTAAGTCTATCGGCTCAGAGTCTTGGGTAACTGGTGTTGACGTAGGTAACTATCCTCAGCCACGCACATATATGGTAGGTGTGAACGTTAAATTCTAATTTCTAAAAAATTGAACGTACAATGAAAAAGATATTTTATATAGCAACAGCCCTTTGCACAATGGGACTCGCATCGTGCGACATCGACAATGTGGAGAACATTGGTGAAATGTCATCAAGCCAGTTCCCTAAGACTGACGCCGACGCAGAGGCTGTACTCGCAGGTGTATATCAGAACCTGAACGAAATACATGCCAATCCTCAGATGTCGTTCCTCTACAATGCCTGTCTGGCCTCTGACGACCAGCTCGGCGGTGGCGGAACCAACGACAAACTGATGCAGGCTGAGGACTTGCTCATGAACTACAACGCCGACATGACCAACCAGTTCTATGCCGACCGTTTCAAGGGTATCTCACGTGCCAACACACTTCTTGAAGTGCTCGAAGGCTCTGAGGGTATGTCTGACGACGTAAAGAACCAGGCCATCGGTGAAGCTAAGTTCCTCCGCGCCTACTACTATTATGAACTTGCCTCAATGTATGGCAACGTACCATTGGTAAGAAACGCTGCCGAGGCTGACAACAAGCAGGGCGACGTAAAGGTGCTTTGGGGACAGATTCTCCAGGACCTCCGCGACGCTGCTTCTTCAATGCCCGCAGAGAATAGTCTTAACTCTTCTCGCACAGGTCATGTTGACAAATATACCGCTGAGGCTATGCTCGGACGCGCATGGCTTTTCTACACAGGTATGTATTGCAACGGTACTACCGTAGCTGATATGGTTAGCACCAACTATGCTCCTCTGACTTCAGTAGAACTTCCTGACGGAACAACACTGACCAAGCAGGACGTTATCGGTTATATCGATGACTGTGTGAACAACTCTGGCTACTCGCTCGTTGAGGACTTCCGCAACCTTTGGGCTTACACCAACGCCAAGACCATCAACGACTATCCTTACGCAGCAGGTCAGGGCTTGAAGTGGGTGGAGAACGACAACGGCCTCAACCCGGAATCAATGTTCGCCATCAAGTTCAACAAGCAGGCTTCTTGGAACACCACTATCGGTTATTCTAACGGTTATGCCCTCCACTTCGGTGTACGTGGCGGTCAGGACATCAAAAATACATTCCCGTTCGGTCAGGGTTGGGGTGCAGGCCCTGTTGCTCCAAACCTCGTGAAGGACTGGAAGGTTGCAGAGCCTAACGACATCCGTCTGAAGGCTACAGTATGCGACGTTAACGACACTCAGGAAATGCCAAACTACGGACGTGGCGGTTGGGCTGACTTCGTACAGGAGACTGACTATTACTCAAAGAAGTGGTCGCCTATCGCATGTAAGAACGACGGAACTATCCCAGGTTCTGACGGCAATCCAGCTCCTGAATATGCATTCTGCTTCGAGACATGTATGTATGGTATGACTGGTGGTCAGCAGGGTGGTTATGGTAACAACTTCCAGCTCGACAACATCCACGACCAGGTTCTTATCCGCTTCGCCGATGTTCTGCTTATGCAGTCGGAGTTGAAAGAAGACGTGACTGGTATCAACAAGGTGCGCGCCCGTGCTGGACTTGACCCAATTGCTGCCTACTCTCTTAAGGCTCTTCAGGACGAGCGCCGTTGGGAGTTCGCATGTGAGGGTATCCGTTGGAACGACATCCGCCGTTGGCACATTGCCTCTACAGCCCTCGATAAGCAGGAAGGTCAGGACATCTACTACTGCGGCTCACCTGCCAAGAACGAGGCTGCAAACCACAACGGAGGTTACTCTACACGTTACAAGGCAACAGCCGGATTCCAGAAGATGCCTGATACTCAGGTGGCTCTCGGTACAGTCGTACAGAACGAAGGCTGGACAGCTGCTGACTCTGAATACGGCGGCTGGTAATCAAAGATGTATAATCATTAAATAAATTGAAAAGCAATGAAAAAATCAATTATATTCATGATGGCTGCCGTGGGCTTGCTTACAGCCTGCGACCCCTCTAAGGACGACATCAGCATGCCAAGCAGCAGTCTGTCGGAGCAGCAGCTTTCTGAAGGTTTCTCATTCAAACAGTATGATGAGACCTATACCCAGGAGAAGGCAGACGGTAACTATTTCACCTTCTTCACCTCTCCTTCACGCGTAGTCCGCATCTATCAGAAGGATGCTGATGGCGTAGAGAATGTACTCGTTTCAGGTGTTGCCAACGGCAAGTTCAAGATTGTGCCGAAGCGCGGTAATCCTAATGATCAGACATTCTATGTTGAAACCATGAACTTCGATGGTTCAAAGGTTGTCATCGAGAAGAGTTGTAATGTATTTGTACCATTAGAATTAACACCCGAAATGCGTGTCCTTGCTTCTGACGCATACGGATATAAGGTTTGGCAATGGGATACTGAATTCCGTGCTGATGGAGCCGTATGGGGTAACCTTGGTTATGCTCCTGGTGAGGATTGGACAGGCGGTATTTGGTGGGGTGCTACTCCTGAGGGTCTTTTGGATCAGCTACAGCACTCAAATACTGGTGTAGCTACCGGTGAGGAGAACGCTGGTGCTTACATGGAATTCTACGATGATGGAAATATCAAGACCTACGATGCAGGAGGCAACCAGATTCGCAGCGGAAAGTATTCTGTTGAGGGATATACCGGAGAGAAGAACGTTCCTACAATCGACGGTTCTGTTGCCAACTGGTCATACGGTAACCTGATTACTACCGAGGGAGCTATTCTCTTCCCGTTCAAGATAAACGGTGGCGGCGAAAGACCTACTTCTTTCGAAATCGTCAGACTCGATGCAAGCCACTTGCAGCTTGTCTATGCCGCTCCTGGCACAGCAGGTTGGGGTGAAGCCACATGGTGGGCTTTCAAGAGCTCTTCTGACGCAGAGTGCGCTATCACCGACTTCGGCACAAAGGCATGGACATGGGATACTGAATTGCGTAGCGATGGAGCCGTATGGGGTAACCTCGGATATGCTCCTGGCGAAGATTGGACAAGCGGTATCTGGTGGGGTGCTACTCCTGAGCTTCTTTCTGGTCAGCTCCAGCACTCTGACACTGGTGTAGCCACCGGTGAGGAAAGTGCAGACGCATATATGACCTTCGACTGGAAGACTGGCGCAGTGAAGTCTTACGACGGCTCTGGCAAGGAAATCCGCAGCGGTAAGTTCGAAATCCAGAACTGGCAGATGGGCAAGCCATCACAGGCTTCTATCGACGGTTCGCAGAGCAAGTGGGCTTACGGTACTCTCCATACCGACGCAGGTTCTATCCTCTTCCCATTCAAGATAAATGGTGGTGGTGAGAAGCCTACAGACTTCGAAATCATGAAGGCTACAGATAGCCAACTGCAGCTCATCTACGCAGCTCCTGGAACAGGTAGCTGGGGTGAAGCTACATGGTGGGCATTCAAGAAGAAATAATGTAATTTTGGTTTTAGTAAATAAATTACTGTTCGCCCTGCCTGCCTCCTCCGTGAGGCGGGCGGGGATTTTCTATCTGCCTCCTGCATATTATTTCCCCAAAACATTTGGCGGTTTGGAAAAGAAATCGTAACTTTGCAGCCGAAACTCATAAATACAACTGTATATGGTATATTTGAAGGAGTGTAAGTCGAAACTGGCTGAATTTAAGTCTCAATTCGGAGACAAATTCGGAATCATTAGACTCGGTATTTTTGGATCTGTGGCAAGAGAAGAAAATAACGAGTATAGTGATATTGACATTGTTGTGGAGGTGAAGAAGCCTTCACTGACAATAATGTATGAACTCGAGCAATCCTTAAAGGCATTGTTTGGCTGTGATGTTGACTTGGTCAGGTATAGACAGTCATTACGCCCACTATTTAAGTCAAACATTCAAAAAGACGTTGTATTCGTATGAAATCAAATAATCTGACTATACTTGATAGACTGAACGAAATCATAGAGTCTATTGAACTAATAGAAGAATGGAGCAGATTTGCAGCTAATGCTTCCGACTTTATGTTGTCGCCTAATGGTGTTATGGCATTTAATGCCTGTGTTATGAGACTTCAGGTAATCGGTGAGGATGTAGGGAAATTACTTCGTGATGAAAGTAAGCCTTTGGAAGGATATGACTCTATACCATGGCATGCAATATACAATATGAGAAATTTCATATCTCATGAATATTCTAACATTGATGAAGATATTGTTTTCTCCGTAATTAAAGAGCATTTGCAACCATTAAAGGATACCGTTGAAAGAATAATCAGTCAATTACGAAATTCATAATCTAAAAACATTTGGCAGTTCGGAAAATAAATCGTAACTTTGCAGCCGAAAGTATAATTTATAAAAAGAAAGGAATGATTATGGAATACAAAGCAGTACAATACTCAAATAAAGAAGAGGCATTAATTGCACTGAACAAGATGAGACAGAGAAAAATGGAGTGGATAAAGGAAACTCAAAGAGAATTTGCAGAATTAAGAAAAACTCCAGTTACAATATGAAGGCTCTCAACCTTGATTTGTTAAATATTAATAGCCCGTATTCTGTGTGGAATGTGGGTAAGTATGGTTATGGTTTCAAGACAAAGTATGGGGTGCTTTTTCGAATTGTAATTGCTCCAGACGAAACAATTTGGGAGAATGGTGCATACGAGTTTTCAATAATTAATGAGAACAGCCTTATATCTCCCAATGACCAAGACGTTCAGCTAACTATTGTCGCCATAATCGAAGAATTTTTCAGGAATAATCCTGATATATTACTTTATCAATGTGAAACTGGTGATAATAAACAAGCGGCTCGTGAACGGCTCTTTTTAAAATGGTTTTCTAATTACTCCTCTGGACGTTATGCTATTAATGCTACAGAAATAGAGGCCGAAGGAATATCGAATTTTGCAGCGGTTATTGTGCAACGTGACAATCCACAGCTTAAGAAAATCTTTTCAGACTTTGATAACTTCGTGAGGTTTTTCAAGGACAAACCTCAATAAACTATTCCCCAAAACATTTGGCGGTTTGGAAAAGAAATCGTAACTTTGCAGCAATTTTTACCGAAAAAAGTACAAAGATGAAGAAAATATTGTTTGCTTGTGCCATCGCATTGATGACTATGGCACTTGGCGGATGTAAGTCCGAAAAGAGAATTGTAAATGGCAAGTGCCATATCATGGGAACCATTAACCCTAAGTTTAACGGGAAGAAAATCTTTCTCGTTCCAATGAACCGACCCGCTACTATGGAGACTGTTGACTCGATGGTGGTGGCGGACGGGAAGTTTGAGTTTACTGCCGACACATGCGACTTGAGGGTGATACGAATTGACTATCACTACCGCACAGGTGTGCAGGACCTGCTCATAGTGACTGAGCCTGGAGACCTCACGGTAAACATCGACAGCATCAGTTCGTGCAAGGGCACTCCGCAGAACGACTCACTGCAGGCATGGAAGGAAAGGACAGAGAGATTCAACATGGAGTGTTCACCCTTCATGATTGAGGGGCGCAATGCCGAAAAAGCAGGCGACAAGGCCACAGCCGAGTCGATGAAGGCGAAGCTCAACAGTATGCGTCGCGACTACCGCAGGGCATCCAACGCCATGGGCGAGAGCATGAAGGGCACAAGCCTTGGAGACTTCCTGCTTAAACAATTCCCAAAGACTTATAAGAAGAAAATGCCGGATGGAAGCATTAAGGAAGTGGAATTCTTTTAGGGCGATAACTACAATATTATTTGGCATCGCGGTATTCTTGTTCTGGCTCTTGGCCTATCCCGAGGCATTGAACTATCAAGAGCAAAACCAACTGTGGCTTACCACCGGCGACTACTTCCGGGAGCGCATGGCTGTGCCGGGAGGATTGGCTGACTATGTCAGCGAGTTCTTGGTGCAGTTCTATTATGTGTCATGGCTCGGGGCATTGCTCATCGCAGTGGTATATGCCATGATGCAATGGCTGATGTGGATGACCGCAAGGAGGTGGGACAAGACTGCATTCCCGCTCACCTTCCTGTTGCCATTGCTTATGTTGTGGCATCATGGCGATATAGACACTCTCATGTCTTTGCCAGTGGCTATAGTGATGACACTTGGGGCTACTATAGCCATAGGCAAAACAGGCGGGTATTCATACATTGCAGACTTAGTGGCTGTCCCTATGATATATTGGGCGGCAGGTCCTGCTGCTATTATATACGTAGCAATCCGCGGACTGCAATGCGGATGGCTACTGCTTATCGAGGATGTGGCATTACTCGCAACATCCATTATGGCGGCATATTGGGCGTTGGATTACCAATGGCCACTGGGCATGATGGTGACAGGTATCAACTACTACCGTATTCCGCTCATGGCTCCTGTGATGCAATACGTGGTGTTAATCGCGCCTGTCGCCATAGCCTTGGCGGCACGGTTCAACCCCTGGAAAAATGAAGGCAGCTTCAAGAGCCTACGAAGCCGGCTTCGTTGGGCGATGAAGGCGGCTTCGTTGGCCATCGTAGCCTACTTCGCCATAAGCCGCGGTTTCGACCCCTTTATATATGAGATATTATGGCAGGACTCGATGGTCAGGCAGGAACGATGGAATGACATCATAAAGAGAGCGGAAAACCGGCAATATGACATAGCCATGAGCAGCAACTGCGTCAACCTCGCCCTGGGCATGACAGGGCAGTTGGCCGACCGTATGTTCACATTCAAGCAGAGCGGCACCGACGCGCTTCTCCTCCACATGATGCGCGACAACATGTCGGACCTGCCCACGGCGGAGGCTTTCTGGCGATTGGGGATGGTGAACTCAGCCAAGAGATATATGATGGACATACAGCAGTCGATACTCAATGCCCGACAAAGCGGACGATGCACCATGCGCATCGCTGAATGCCATATCGTCAACGGCGACTTCAAGGCTGCCGAAAAGCGTCTGAACATTCTTAAGAATACTATATTCTACAGGTCGTGGGCGGAGGATGCCGAGACGTATTTATATAATGATGCAAAAGTAAATAGTCATGAGACGTGGGGAAAACTTCGCCGCTACCGCTTCAAGGACAGTCTCCTGTATAGCTATCCCGAAAAGCACAAGATGCTCGGACTGCTA
The DNA here is from genome assembly GCA_034101015.1 of Prevotella sp. Taxonomy (GTDB): domain Bacteria; phylum Bacteroidota; class Bacteroidia; order Bacteroidales; family Bacteroidaceae; genus Prevotella. Next base: position 95,455 of record JAXEKN010000024.1, on the reverse strand, counting down.
TTCCAGCAGAACACCGACAACCGCCTTGCCCTCGACTACTTTATGGGACAACTGTTGCTCGACGGCGAATTCAACAGTTTTATGGGATATATGCAGTGGGTACAGCAATACGGCGGCTACAGCCAAATGCCCTACGGATATGCCGATGCCTATCAAGCCATACAGCAGAAAGGCGATGTGCCGGGGTCGGCGTATGCTTCGTATGTAAATAAAATGATGAAAATACATAATCAATGAAGAAGGTCATATACATATATATATTGATAACTGCGCTATTTGTATCTTGTACGGAGAGCGTAAGCAATGTGGAGAAGGTGGACAGACTGCCCGACATCTATCCAGACTATATCGGCGTGACCATTCCCGCGGGGATTGCACCGATGGACTTCAACGTGGAGGAAACAGGTTGCGAAAAGGTAGATGTTATTGCCAAGGGAAGCAGGCAAGGCGAGATACACACCCAAGGCGAATGGGCGGAATGGGACATCGACCAGTGGCACCAACTGACTCGCGATAACATCGGCGGAAGCATTGACATCACTGTAAGGGCAAAGAACGAAGACGGCATTTGGAAGGAATACCGCTCATTCAAGATGTATGTGAGCAAGTATCCGCTCGACGACTTCGGCATCACCTACCGGCGCATCCAACCGGGATATGAGGTGGGAGGAAACATAGGCATATATCAGCGCGACATCCACTCCTTCGACGAATATCCTATGATGACCGAGACTGCATTGCCCGGCAAGTGCTTCAACTGCCACACTGCCAACCGCACCAATCCCCGACAATACACAGCACAGGTGAGGGGCGAGGGCGGCGGCACGCTCGTGGTGAAAGACGGCAAGCAGACATGGTATGACACCAAGACCGACTCCACCAAGGCGGCAGGAAGCTATGCCTCATGGCATCCCGACGGACGCTACTGTGCCTACGCCGTAAACTCGGTGCATCAGAGCTTCTTTACGGATAAGGATCATAACCTTGAAGTGTATCATAAGTTCAGCGACGTGATGGTGCTCGACACCGAGACCGACCAGCTCATCCTCTCTCCCCTACTCTCTACCGCCGACTTGGAGATTTTCCCAGCCTTCTCTGCCGACGGCAAGACGCTCTATTTCAGCACATCGAAAAATTGCAATGTACCGGCGGAATACGAGAAGGTGAAGTGCAGTCTTTGTGCCATCTCATTTGATGCCAAGACTGGACAATTCGGCGAGAATGTTGACACACTGCTCAATGGTCCTGCCACCGACCGCAGTTATGTGCTTGCGCGCCCGTCATACGACGGCAAATGGCTTATGTATTGCACTGCCCTGAGATGCAATTTCCCCGTAAGTCAGCGTGAGTCAGACCTTTGGCTCATGGACTTGCGCACCGGCAATACGAGAGCCATCACAGAGGTGAACACCGACAAGTCGGAGAGCTATCACAACTGGAGCAGCAACAGCCACTGGTTTGTATATTCATCCAAGGGTCAGGACGGAACCATATCCCGCGCCTACTTCGCTTCCATCGACGACAGGGGCAAGATAACAAAGCCTTTCCTGCTGCCACAGAGAAAGCCGAGACAGTATGACATGGACAATCTCGACTCCTTCAACTGCCCCGACTTCACGCAGACAAAGGTTGACTTCGACATACGCACCGCACGCGAACACCTCAACTCAGCCGAACGCACAAAATGCAGGATAAGGCAATGAAAGAGACATTATTCACATCTCTATTGTAATATAATGAACAAGATAATAATATTTGACTTCGACGGCACTATTGCCGACACCAACAAGTGTATCATAGAGACATTCCAGCAGTCGCTCGCCGAAATGTCATACCCCACCCTTGACGACGACTCCATCAGCCAACTTATCGGACTACCCCTGACACAGATGTATGCCCGTCTGCTGCATACCGACGACAAGCAACTCATTGACACAGCTGTCAGGACCTACCGCCGGCTGTTCACAGCCATCAGCCAACGTACAGTCACGCTCTTCCCCCACGTGGCCGACACACTCCGCCATATCCACCAGGCGGGCATCACCACTGCCATCGCCACCAGCCGCGGACGCGACTCCCTACACATGCTTCTCCGTGTCCACGACATCGCGCAATATATCGACACCGACTGTTGCGAGGAGGATGTAGTCAACAAAAAGCCGGCGCCAGACATGGTAGAGCGAATACTCAAGGCCACGGGTCACCGTCCTGAGGATGCCCTCGTCGTGGGCGACACATGGTATGACATACAGATGGGACGCGATGCCGGTTGCGCCACGTGCGGTGTGACCTGGGGCAATCATTCCCGCTCATTGCTCATCGAGCATGGCGCCGACCACATCGTTGATGACTTCGCCCAAATAAAAGGCTTTCTGTGAAAACTCCTACTCCGAATGATTCCATGGATTAGTTCTTCGGATTACCGCCCCAAATGTTAAGAAACCTAATCCACCGTTTTAACTATCCTAAAACGCCGTTTTCCGTGTCATAAAACGGCGTTTTCCATTTCGTAAACCTCCGCTTTCCATTTTGTATATATCATCCTACGAAAACCTATTCTGAGTATAGTTTATTTGCAATAGGCCCTATTATATCCGCTCGCCCGCCTTGCCTTCTTTTGAGCTGGCTCAAAAGGGGCTTTGAGTCGGGTCGTTCTTCGATTTCACCTGGCTCAGACTGTCATTTGAGCCGACTGCCCAGGACATCATTAGGCTGGCATCGCAACAACTTTACCATAAAAAAATGACGATATATTTGGTGATAACGGAATAAATATGTAACTTTGCACACAAATTGTGATGTGTTCATTAATTCAGAAGGTTAGTCATGGGAAATTACAAACTGTTGCCGTATGGCATTTCGGACTATGCGCAGGTAAAGCGCGAAGGGTTGTTTATGGTTGACAAGACCATGTATCTCGAACGTATGGAGAGGGCAGGACACTTCCTTTTCCTTATTCGTCCGCGTCGCTTCGGCAAGAGCATGTTCCTGTCGATGATGGAGTCGTATTACGACATCGAGGCAAAGGACAACTTCGACCTTCTGTTTGGAGATACTTACGTGGGAAGCCATCCAACTGCCGAGCGAAATGAATATCAAGTGCTTAGGCTTGACTTCTCCATCACAGGTGGAAATATTGACGAGCTTCGGGAAAACGTTTATGGATATATTGACGTCATGTATGGCATGTTCGTATCTAAATATGCCAAGTATTATCCTGAAGGTTATGAGGAGGGTTTCTACAAGCAGAAATCGACAAGCGACCGAATGAATTACGTACACGCAATGATCAAGAGATATCAAGCTAAGGCATATCTCATCATCGACGAATACGACAACTTCACCAACAACGTGCTCAACAAACATGGTGAAGCCGTATATCATGCCATGACCCACGCCGAAGGTTTCTATCGAGAACTGTTCAAACGTTTCAAGCCCAGTTTCACCCGTATCCTGATGATGGGCGTAAGCCCTGTGACCATGGACGACGTGACAAGCGGATATAATATTGCCACGGCACTGACCCTTGATAAACATTTCAACGAGATGCTCGGATTCAGCGATGAGGAGGTACGCGAGATTATCCGATATTACAACGAGGCTGGAGCCTTTTCACTTGATGAGGACGAGACACTCAGAGCTATGCGCCCGTGGTATGACGGCTATTGCTTCTCGGAATATGCAGACGTGGAGGGGCATCATGTATTTAATCCTGCCATGGTGTTATACTATCTCTGCAATTACATTGATGAAGGTGAGCCACCAACTGACATGATCGACCCCAACACCAAGACAGACTACGCCAAGCTCGACCGAGTGGTGCGCTTGGACAAGATAGAGGGCGACCGCAAGGGCGTTCTCTTGGAGATTGCCCAAAATGGATTCACCCACGGCTGGGTGAAGCGTTCCTTCCCCGCCAACCAGCTCACCGACCCGAACATGTTCAAGAGCCTGCTTTTCTATTATGGTATGGTGACCATAAAGGGTATGGAGGAAGGTATGCCCATCCTTGGCATACCAAATAACAATGTACGTGAGCAGTATTACAACTATATGTTGGTGGAATATAACAAAATTCAACCTTTGAAAATTGGTGACCTTGAGGATGCCTTCCGATTCGCAGCCTATCGTGGACAGTGGCGCGAGATGCTTGAGTGCATCTGCCGCCAGTATCACGACACCACTTCCGTGCGCAGCCTCATCGAGGGAGAGCGCAACCTTCAGGGTTTCATGAACGCCATGCTTACTCTCAACCCCTATTACATCACATGTCCAGATGTAGAGCTTAATCACGGCTATTGCGACTTCTTTTTGATGCCAGACCTCACACGCTATCCCGACATCCGCCATTCCTACATCATCGAACTGAAATATCTTCCAATGACCGCCACCGAAGCCAATGCTGAGAAGCAATGGAACGAAGCAGTGGAACAGATTCGCGGCTATGCCAAGGGTGAGGTGGTGCGCCAGATGATTGGCGGCACCGAACTGCATCTCGTCATCGCCCAGATAAAAGGCTATGACCTGCTGCATCTCGACAAAGTGGAAATTATGTGATGTTCATCAAACATATATATTATTGAGTATGACAAATGACATAAGATGGATTCAGCGACTTGACAATTATGAAAAGTCGGTAAGGAGGTTGGAGAGTGCAGTGGCTCTATTAAAGAGGAATGTGCTCTATGGTGATGACATGGACAACCTATTGAAGGAGGGACTCATTCAGAGATATGAATATACCCAGGAATTGGCGTGGAAACTCATGAAAGACTATGAGGAATATCAAGGCTATACGGATATTCAAGGTTCACGGGATGCCATCCGCAAGGCTTTGGCTATGGGATTGGTGTCCGACAATGCATGGATGGACACGATAGCGTCACGGAATATCACCTCGCATTGCTATGATGAAACAGCGTTTAATGCGGTATATAGCAAGATAATGGATGTATATTATCCTCTGTTCAAGGAGTTTTGCAATGTAATGAAAGAAAAAAGGGAGATTGTGCCTTATGAATGACTTTGGATTGGAAGCAAGGGAGATGGACAAGATAGTAAAGTCAATAGCCTCAATTGAGGGTGTTGACAAGGCCGTGCTGTTTGGCTCTCGTGCAAAAGGCAACCACAAGCCATATTCTGATGTTGACATATCCCTTGTGGGCAAGTCGTTGACATACTCAGATCTCTTGCGCCTTCATTCCATAATCGACGACTTACTACTACCATACGAAATAGATCTCAACATCTTTGACTTGATTCAGAACGAAAACCTAAAGGAGCACATTCTAAGATGCGGGCGTGTGATATATGAAAGTATTCGCCCAAACATCATCCCAACTCCTCCACCCACTCGAACTTCTTAATCCATCTCCATATACAGCTTTTTTATCAGATGACCAAGAAAACAGTGAAACAATTTGTTTCATCACCGTATGTTTTGTATCATTTTAATATCATTTTCAATGAAATCATTCTATTCATTATTACTGTTAAGTGGATTGGGGCTGACTGCCCACGCACAAATTGACAGCGTGGCACACCACCTGAGGGAGGTGGTCGTGTTGGGACATGACGCGCGGACGGACAATCTGCTGACACCGCAAACGGGAGGCGTGGTTATCAAGGGAGCGGCTATCGCCTATATGCCTGTGATGCTCGGAGAACCCGACGTACTGAAAGCATTGCAGACACAAACGGGAGTAAGCAGGTGAATAGAGGGGTTCACGGGGATATACGTAAGAGGAGGCGAGAACGACCAAAACCTCTATATGCTACACCGACTGCCACTATACAACGTAAACCACCTTGGCGGACTGTTCTCGTCGTTTAATGTGGCTATGGTGGAGAACGTGAAGTTCTTCAAGGCGGGATTCCCTGCTGAATACGGAGGAAGAGTGGCAAGCGTGACTGACATCCAACTAAAAAGAAACGACTTCGAGGAATATCACGGACAGGCATCAATCGGACTGCTCTCCGGCAATCTACATATCACAGGACCAATCATCGAAGACAGGCTCGCATTCTCGGCAAGCGTAAGACGCTCGTGGATGGAACTCGTCACCATCCCCACCCTCGCCATAATAAACAACAGCAAGAAGAAAAACGGCGAGAAGATTATCGGCAAATATTCTTTCACAGACATTAACCTCAAACTCGACTACAACATATCGGATTACCTCGACGGATTCACACATTTCTATTTGGGAAGGGACAGGACAAAAATAGGAGCCGTTGATTATATCAGCCAAGTAGGAACACTCGACTATTCTGCCGACCCTGCCTTCCGTCTCACATCAGAACGCATCAACAAGACATATGCATCGCTGAAACTGGAAGGACAGAATGGCATGCCTTTCTCCAACGAGGCGATGCAGGATGGCGACTGCTGCATCAGGATAACGGAAAAGGGCGACAATACATATTATAATATGGGAGATAATGCCCAACTGCGCAAGGTGACGCTCTTCTCCATATCCGAGGCATACTATAAGTATCTCATATCCGTTCTCTCAAATGACAGCGAGAGTTCATGGCAAGGTGGACTTACTGACATCGGATTGTCGGAACCAGTGAGGATATTCAGCAACATCAACGGTGGTTGCGGCATATTAGGATGCCTACATTCAGACAAGAAGATTGTTAAGTTGCCTAATATCAGGGAGTAGGGCACAAAAGTCCATAATAAAGGCTTTTGGATATGCTGAAATAATTGAGTGACATGTTTTCTTTGCACAAATCAAGAAATGGGCACTGTCGAGATAAAAAGAACTTGAATATTGTATTGTTTGCGAAAGATTCCATACCTTTGCACCCATCAATATATACACAGTATTCAGGATAATTATGGTAAGACAATGTTTTATTCTATTCGGTTGCCTAACTTTGGGCGAACTGATAGTAAGGTTGACTGGGGTGAAACTGCCGGCGAGTATCATCGGCATGCTTATTCTTACGCTCTTGTTGAAACTGAAGGTCATCAAACTGGAATGGGTGCGTGGCCTTACGGATTTTCTCATAGCCAATCTCGGTTTTTTCTTTGTGCCGCCAGGCGTGGCGCTCATGCTCTATTTCGACTTGATAAAGGCGGAAATATTACCTATCGCCTTGGCAACTTTGTTGAGCACCATCATCGTGCTGATTATCACTGGTCAGACTCATCAAGCCGTGAGCAAGGGAGAAAACAAAGTGCGTGAGAAAATACATATAAAGAAACAAAAGTGACATTATGAAAGACATCATCAGCAACGAATATTTTATGCTCGCCCTCACCTTCGGCGTGTATTATGCATCCAAAACCATACAACGACGCCTTGGTTGGGTGCTTTTCAATCCTATACTTGTAGCCATAGCTATCATCATAGCCTTTCTTCTCGTGATGGATATCCCCTACGAGACTTATCATGACGGGGCGAAGTTGATAGAGTTTTGGCTTAAACCCGCTGTCGTGGCCCTTGGAGTGCCTCTCTATCTGCAGCTCTCATCCATCAAGCGCCAGTTCTTGCCAATATTGGCTTCGCAGATGATGGGATGTATAGTGGGTATAGTGAGTGTTGTGATAATAGCCAAGATGCTTGGTTCAAGTGACACTGTTATCATGTCGCTCGCCAGTAAGTCGGTCACCACTCCGATTGCCATGGAAGTGACACAGGCGTTAGGTGGAATACCATCGCTCACTGCTGCCATTGTGGTGATTACGGGTCTCATTGGTGCCATCATTGGTTTCAAGACGCTTTCTGTTGGTCATGTCCATAATCCCATGGCTCTCGGTCTGTCCATGGGAGCCGCCTCGCATGCTCTCGGGACATCTGCCGCCATGGACCGCGACCAGTTTGTAGGTGCATACGCCAGCCTTGGTCTTACCCTCAACGGCATCCTTACCGCCATTCTCACTCCTACGGTGATAGACGTAATCAATTCGTTTTAGAATGGGAATGCACCTAATAACAATTCCTTGCTTGTCGATTTTTGCTAATTTCAGCTCGAAAAGTAGGATTTTTACCTTGTTTAACTAAGAAAAATCGTAAAACTTTGCTTACTCTCATTTTTTCTAAGTACCTTTGCAAGGTAAAGTATAATGTTGAATAGTAAATAATAAAAGATATGGCACTACCGATAGCATCCATACCAGTACTGACTGGTGAAGTGGCTCAGCGATTTGAGGAGCGTGCGCAGGCTAATTACCAGCGATACCTCAACCGCACGGAAGAGCAGAAGAAAGCAGACGAGGCAATTCTTGAAAAGAAGTTTGCCGAGTTGTACAGCATGTTGTCAAAAGCCCATTTAGGAAGAAGATGAGTTTTTTGAAAGAACACTGCTCGTTGTTTTCCGTCAATGAGCCAAATGAACTTAAAGGCTTCAATTGTGGAGACCTTGACATAGACGAATTCTTTGCCAATGATTGTTTTGGTTTTACCAAGCAGTTGTTGGGCAAGACCTATTGTTATAGGTTAAATGAAGAGACGGACAAAATTGTATGCGCATTTACCCTTGCCAATGCAGGAGTCAGAGTAAGCGATTTGCCTAATGCACGCAGAAAGAAAATAGAGGCTGACATACCACACGCAAAAGCCTTGAAGGACTATCCTGCGGTATTAGTGGCAAGGTTGGGAGTTTCTTCCGAATTCCGTTCAAAGCATATAGGCAGTGATGTTCTCGATTTCATTAAGCTTTGGTTTATCGAACCTCTAAACAAGACTGGATGCAGGTTTGTGATTGTTGACGCATATAACACGCCAAAAACAATGGCGTTTTATCAGCAAAATGGTTTCACAACAGTATTCAGTACCGAGCAACAAGAGAAAGACTACCGTCACATCACCTCAGAAACATCATTGAGAACTCGCTTGATGTTCTACGACTTGATGTCGATGGTAGAAGAATATAGGTAGGAACACGTATTCATTCCTGCTATCCTGTAATAGGGACATAGACAGAATACTTGTTGCTTTAGAAGATAAAGCATAATAAAAGAAGTAAAACAGTTTATAATGAGAAAGTTTGGATTATTTTTAATAAGCGTATTTATGATGGTTTTAGCGTCAAATGCACAAAGTGTATCAACACTTAATAACTATTTTAGTACTTATGGACATAATATAAAAACCAACAATTTTTTAAGTCCACAAACTAACGTTAATTGTATATATGATACACACTATATGACTGCCAGCAAGCAAGGAAATATATTAACACTTAATTTTGGATTTGGATGGGATCAAAAATATGGTTATATACACAAGTGTGTATTAAAAATAGATTTATCTTCAGCCACATTCTATTCAGGCTTCTGGACTAGACGATATTTTGGTAATGGAAAATGGGAACATTGTGGCAGAAAAGAAGAAATAACCATTGAAGATAAAAATGGAATAGATTTGACCTACACAGGCGAACAAAATTACAATCGTGGTACTAAACAAGACCTTATATCAAAAATTATAATTAGCTTCGGCACAGAACCTATAGCAAATAGAGTGATTAATGAATTATATGGTATACAAGAAAGCTATAAGGCAAAAGAACCTTGGCTTCTTCCTGAGCCAGAACCACAAAAACAAGAACCTTCTTCATCAAATAAAACAACTATAAGAAGAACTACTACCACAAATAAGAATACAAACAATACCAAGAAGGTAAACAATCAGCAGCAAAGGTCAAAATCAGGAAAATATGGACAATAGAAAAATAATTTCAGTTCTATTGGCGACAGCTTTTATATGCATGTTCTCGTGCACAGATAATAGTCGGTCAAAAAAGAGCACAACAAAGCCAATTGTATCTTATGAAAATGAGGTGCTTAATGTGACTTCACTTGATGGTGAAGAGCATACCATTGTCATATCTATCGATAACAAGATTGTAATACAAAAGAAATACAAAGATATATGTAAGCTTGCGGTGGCACACATACTGAAAGGATACGGATCAACCTATGATATTGCTCTAATGGCAACATCGGGGATTCAACCAGGAGTAGCTTTGGATGTAAAGGTGGATGATGTAATTGACACAATTCTATTTGCAACAATAGAACCGTTAGAAATGAGAGAGCGCACCTCACATATCAGTGGGAATTGTGCACAACTAATTCTTGCAGATTCTGATCCAGGACAAGAAGTTAACATAAAAAAATGGTTATTTCGAAAGAACACCAAACTTAATCAATATCAGATTCAACAAATGCGAGGCATTATTTCAAAAATATCGTCTAATGGTACCATTGACTATATAACATCAAATACTATTCCTGTTGTTAGAAATTTCTCAGGTATGTCATATTCGGTTAAATCTGATATGCGTGCAGACCATTATGTTCTTTTCGCTGCAGGTTCAGAAAATGAAATCAAAGATTTTGTTGAGGAAGTTGTATCAAACAACTATGAGTTAACTTCAAGAACATTATCCGGTGGCATGAAGTGTTTCAGAAAAATGGGAAGTGACGGCTACAAATGCATAACTCTTGTGGGTATAAACGATGATTGGTCATATCAAGTTGTACCTTTAGGATTGGTTGCTATTGACAATACACCTCCAACACTATCTAGTAATTATTCTCATAATGTAAATGAGATTCTTTTAAGAGGGAATCAACGTGTTGTTCTTCCTAAATCAAAACCTCTTATTTATGGAACAGCAAATGTTTCTGTATTAGATTGGGATGGAAACGGAGTTGAATGCAATGTCACATTCAACGTTTCGTTTTCAGGTGATGCAAAATCAATTACAGTTGTTAGAAATAAAAGGTTATGTTATCCTGGTGAGCATAGAATAGAAAACAAGGTGATTAATTTGACAAACAAGAAAAGTCCTTATATGTTCACATACGAACTCCATTTTGAGGGTGGAGATAATATTATCCCTATTGTTGTTGAAGATTACCATGGAAATAAGAATGAATATGAAATCAATGTTCCTGCAAGATTTACACGGAATAATCCAGATGTACAGATTGATAATAATATAAACGTATGGTAAAGAGCTTTTATTTATTGGGTTTTATTATCCTATTCACATTTTGTTCTTGTAATAGGTCAGAAAGAAGTTTATTTCGAATTATGGAAGATGGACTTTATGGATTTGTGGACTCTACTGGTTCGGTAGTTATTACACCCCAATATAAATATGTCAGTCGTTTTAATCAGTATGGATATGCTGCTGTGATAACAGATTATTCCTTGAGAATCGAAAAAGGAAAGTTTGGTCTTGCCGACACTTTATTGCATATAAAATATGGATTCATTGATAAACAAAATAATGTTGTTGTTGACACAGTACATACAATAGATTTATCAGTGGCACAGATGCTGGAATTGGAAATTCCAAAGAACTATGTGGTCTATGCAAATAATTTTTCCAAAGGGGAACTCGGATTTAACGATTTTATAGATGCTGGTTTTATCCAATTACGGGCAGATAAATTTGTTGTACAAAACCCAAAAACTAAATTAATGGGTTTTATGAATATTAAAGGCGATACAACAATAACAGCTAAATACAATGTTTGTAATCCTTTTTATGGAGGGATTGCCAGTGTGTCTTTGGTAAGGGAAAGTCCAACTTTGGAGTCTTTTGTTGAGAGTCTTAATTCTACGATTCTTATTGATTCTGTCGGAAACACTCTAACAAACGAGAGGTATTTTAGAATACCAAGTTTTTCTGGGATAAACAATTCATGGGCTTGCAGATTGATAAATGACGAATCTAATAACCCGCATTTTATATGGCTATTGCTGGATAAAAAAGGCAAGGTATGTTCTGACACTCTGACCTGCACCTATGTGTATAATTCAAGATCAAATCTTTATGTATGGCAACAAATGATTTTTGATACTCCATTTTATTCTTTTGTCAATAATAAGGGAACTATTATGACAGACTTCGATCATGACGGTACAATTACTTTCTTCGAGGAAACATACTCAGACCTTACTTCATTTTCAGATACTATTGCAGGAGTAAAGGTTAAATATGGTGAAGAACCTTGTTGGACATTCATAAATAATAAATTTGAATTTATATCACAGCCTTTCGATTCCGTTGGCATTTTTAGCGAAGGAGTTGTTGCTGTGAAGGAGTTTTCCAAGAATAAGGCAAATAATAAATGGGGATTTGTTAATAAGAAGTTCAAAGAGATAATACCGTATAAGTATGATGAAGTTGGTATGTTTGTTGACGGACTGGCATACTTCAAAATAAAAAATATCGAGGGATATATAAATAAGAGAGGAGAAATTGTATGGAGTCGTATGAAATAATAAAAAACGCGCCTAATTTTATGACATATAATGGGAATCACTTATTTCATTATACGACTTTTTTATCTGCAATAAAGATTATCGCATCAAAAAATATTCTTTTTGGAGATTTTAAAAATATGAATGACATTTCAGAGTCTCGGAGAGAAGTTTTTAACGAAATTGCGATTGTAGAGCTATGTAAATATAAGTCATTGAGTTTCACTTTTGACAACAGCTATAAAAGGGGATTTGAAATAGATTCGCTTTGGGGTTATTATGCGGAAAAAGGGAATGGGGTGTGTCTCGTTTTTAACAAGTCAAAACTCATTTCGCAATTCAAAAAAATGGTCGGATTCAAACGACATGGAAAAATCAAATACATAAAAAGTTTTACTAATGCACTTTTTTTCGACAATGATAAAGAACCTATCATTTCTCAAATCGAGAAAAAATACAAGGATATTTTTTTCACAAAATCCACAGATTGGCGTAATGAGAATGAATACAGGTTTATTATACGGTCTGAGACTGACAATGCAGTGTCATTGCCTTTATATGATGCTTTAGTTGCTATTGTTGTTTGTATGCCATTGTCAAGTAATGTCGAAAATACCTGCGAATACAAAATTCTAAAGCAACTAACAAATGTTCCATTGTTGCATTACCATACAAGTCTAGGTAACAAGACACTAACAGAGATAGAAGGGGATATGTTATGGCCATTATGGGGAGTTGATATATTTTTGGATGTATAGAATGTCATTTATTGCATGTTACATTTTAACTATATGTCCTTGTCTCGGCAAGTTGCCAACAATCCCTTCAAGCTCCCTGTCCACCTTGGGAAGTTCCTCTTTGGACAAAGCATATATGCAGTCAATCGCAAGTCGGTTGGCTGCTATTTTTCTGTGTGCGAGGATGGTCTCTTCGCCTCCGATGGAGGGGCGGTTTACGCCACACGATTCCAGATAGTTGTCCACAGCATCAAGCATGGAGTAATAACCCCAGCCAGTCTTTGCCCAGCTGATGAGGGCATTGACGGCAGCTTGTCTTGGGCTGTTGTTTTGTTGTTCGCTCGTAATCATTTTTGTTTTTGTTGTTGGATTTCATCCGACCTTTTGACTTTGTCATCCTCTGCATTTTGACCATCGTCAAAAGCCGCGACTCAGCCATTCAAGTAAACTTGATGGCTCTCGCTGCTCATTTGGCTTAATTAAAACGTTCAATCGTTGTTGTCTCTGTTGCCAAAGTTCTTCTATCTCCTGACGGTGCTCGTTCTTGTCCGGATAGAGCCATTCGATGTAGTTTTAATAGCTCTAAACGAAGAACGAGACTGTGTTTCCTCATAGGAGGACACAGTCTCGTAAATATATAATATATAGCACAAAAACATTAGTCGTTGCGTCAGAAGCTTAGTGGTCTGCCACGATAGAAATCTATGAGGGCGGAATTGTAGAGGTATTCATACTTGGCCTGCACCATGTCGCTCTCGGATTTCAGGAGGTTGTTCTTCTGCTCATTGAACTCGGTGATGTTGGCCTTGCCGTTCTCGTATTTCGCCTTCATCAGGGCAAAGGCATCCGAGTTGCTCTCCACCGCCTGCTGGCTGGATGTGTATTTCGCTTCCGAAGCCACGGCATTGTAATATACCTGCTGAATCTCCTTATAGAGAGTCTTCTTGGTGTCCTCAAGTCTCAGCACCTGGTTCTCACGGTCAATCTTCGCAGTGCGAATCTTGTTGCGCGTTGAGAAATGATTGAACACCGGGATGGAGAGATTAAATCCGAGATACTGACTGAAGTTGTTCTTCAACTGCTTGCCAAATCCATCGGCTTCAAAGCCGGAGGTCTTGTAGTAGTTGGTGCCAAGTCCTGCCGAGAAAGAGAGCGACGGCATATAGTCGGCACGGGCTATCTTGATGTTGAAGTCGGAAGCCTTCAGTCGCAGTTGCTCCGCCTTTATCTGGGGCTTCACTCCGAGAGCCTCGGCATAGATGACATCAGGAGCTACGATGCCGCCCTCATTGCCATTAAGCGGAGTGATGGCAGCCACATCTGGCTTAACGATAGCGAATCCCTCGGGAGTTGGAAGTTCGAGCAGTTGCGAGAGGGCGAGCAGCGAGAGACGATAGTTGTTGTCGGCATTAGTGGCAGTGAGTCGGCTCTGTGCGAGAGTAGCCTTCTGCTGCGACACCTCAGCCTGACTTGCCTTTCCTGCCTCCATCATTCTCTCCAAGCGATACACCTGCATAGAGTCGATGGCAATCTGTCGCTTGGCAACATCGCTCACCTCCATGTCATACAGAATCTGAACGTATGCCTTGGCCACCTGTGTGCGGATGTCATCCTGCGCCCTTTCGAGGTCGGCAAGCGATGCGTCGAGGTTGAGCTGAGAGAGCTTGACGGCATTGACTATCTTGCCTCCCATAAACAGGGGGACAGAGGCTCCCAACTGGAAGGAGGTGCTGGAGGTATTGGTGTTCTCGTAGGTGTTCTGGGCTGTAAGACCACGGCCAAACGAGAAGTTCTGACCTACTGAGGCATCCACCGTGGGAAGATGATTACCCTTGTTGTCATCGAGTTGAATCTTCTGCTGGCGGGTGGTGTTCACCTGCTGCTTCACCTGGATATTATGGTCGAGGGCATACTGTATGCACTCCTGCAGAGTCCACTGCTTTACACCCTGGGCGAACATCGAAGATGACGCAAGCAAGAAAACAGATATAATAGAAAATAACTTTTTCATAATACGATGCTAATTACTTATTTACCTATGATTAGAGGGTTACTCATTGGTGTCAGCCACCTTCTGCGGACCGCGCACCTTGTCCTTTGCAGTGATACCCTTCTTTATCTCGATGTTCACACCGTCACTAAGTCCGGTGGTGACGGCACGGCGATCGTAGGTTTTCTGCTCTCCCTCTCCTTTAACTATATATACAAAGGTGGAATCGCCACTAAACTCGATGGCACTCTCAGGAATGGACAACACCTTGTTGGCCTTGGCAAGGACAATCTCGGCATTGGCACTGTAGCCAGAGCGGATCTTACCCTCCTTGACGACATGCACGGCAGCCTTCACCTCAAACTGATTGGCACCATTGCTCTCGACAGCCTTGGGAGATACATATTCCAAGTTTGCCTCAAACGACAAGTCCTGCAATGCACCAATGGTTATCTTCATCGGCATACCCTCTACCAAGCGTCCAACTTCCGTCTCGTCGATATTTCCACGGAAGATAAGGTCGTTCATATTGGCTACGGTGGCGATGGTGGTACCGTCGTTAAATGTATTGCTGAGCACAACCGTATTACCCACTTTTACCGGTACGTCGAGAATAAGACCGGTGATAGTGGAGCGTATGAGCGTTGAACTGGCACTGGCATTGCTCTTCGACACACCGTTCTTCACCACGTCGAGGGCATCCTGTGCAGCCACAACCTCCTCCTTAGCCTGACGGAGCGTTTGCTTTACTTTGTCAAACTCGTCGGCACTAACCAACTTCTGCTTATAGAGCGACTCCTCGCGGGAGAAATCCACCTGAGCCTGCTTGAGGTTGATGTCGGCAAGGCGCACACGGGCCTCAGCGGAAGAAAGCTGTCCCATATCAGGGATAACCTTCACCTTGGCAATAACCTCGCCCTCCTGCACCATATCGCCAGCCTCCTTGTATAACTCGGTGATGATACCGCTTATCTGAGGTTTCACGGTAATCTCGTTGCGAGGTTCAATCTTACCCGTGATAACGGTAGTCTTCTGGATGTCCTTCACCTCAGGGGTGAATTCACTGTAAACTACAGGAGTCGGTTGCGACTTCTGATAGAGGAACACGAATGTTCCGATAAAAATCACGGCAACAATAACCGCAACAATCAGTTTTCTGTACTTTTTCATATCTTGCTATATTTTATAATATTCTTAAATAGAGTTCGTCGAAAAACGAAACTTTAATATTTTATTTTTTTAATCTTTTAATATTCTATAGAATTACTCGTCTCTCATCGCATCCACTGGTTTGATGCTCATTGCCCTCCATGCTGGAGCCAATCCCGCAAGTCCGCCGAGACAACTCAATAGAAGAGCTGCGGCTATTGCCGTCCAGAATCCCACCTGGAAATGAGCACCTACGATACCGTCGGTGGTATTTGCCATTTCTATCATCTGCAGTATGCATACTCCGAAGAGAATACCGCTCATTCCCGCCACTGCCGTCAGCAACATACTCTCCGAAATAATCTGCGAGAGAATCATCTTCGGCGTTGCCCCAATGGCACGTCGGATGCCTATCTCGGTGGTGCGTTCCTTCACCGTCACCATCATGATGTTAGACACTCCGATGGCTCCGGCAAGCAACGTACCAATACCCACGAGCCATATCAGGAAGTTGACACCATTGAAGAGGTTGTCGAGCATGGCAAACATAATCTCAGTGTTGAACACCGTTATCGCCTTCTCGTCGGTGGGATCAACGGTGTGCGCCCTTGCTATCACCGTGCGCATACGGTCGGTGATGGAACTCATCACCACCCCTGGCTTTCCTGTCACGGCAAGACTGTGTATCTGGTCGCCGGAGTTGTAAGCCTTGCGGAACACGGTATATGGAATGGAGACGATTTGGTCGTTGCGTCCGTTGATGTTGATGCCGCTAACCTTGTAATCCACTCCCACCACCTGATAGTATGTGGAGTCGAGACGTATGCGCTGTCCGCAGGGGTCGCCGCCTCCGGGGAATAGTTTCTTATAAACCTCTTTACCGATGACGCACACCTTGCGTGCCTCGCGTATGTCCATCTCATTGAGGAATCGTCCGTAATACATGATGGGGGAAGTGACATCGGCATAGTCGTAGCTCACTCCCGACACATTTGCCGAGAACGTATGTTCGCCCTTCACGGCATTCTTCTTGCCGCCGAACATCACTGGAGTGATGATGTCGAGCTCAGGCACTTGCTGGCGCAGACGGATCATGTCCTTCTCCACCATCGACACATATCGTCCCTTGCGGAAGCCCTTGTATGCCTTGGTGGTGTTCTGCGTCCATATCATCGCTGAGTTGGTGGCGAATCCCGAGAAGTTCTTCTGAAGCATCTCCTTGAGGCCCTGTCCACCGCCAATAAGTACGATGAGCATGAACACGCCCCAGAATACTCCGAATCCAGTAAGGAAACTGCGGCTCTTGTTGCGGGTGATCGTGTCGATAATCTCACGGTAGGTATCTATGTCAAATTTCATTTGAAATTAAAAAATTAAAGGATAAAATATTAAACTTTCCGAACTACTCGAAGTTAAGGAGTTAAGGAGTTAAGGAGTTAAGCCATTAGTTTTGAGCATTGGATATAAGCGCAAATACATTTGGCTTAACTCCTTAACTACTTAACTCCTAAAACTACTCCGCCCTCAGCGCCTCTATCGGCCTTACTCTTGCCGCCTTCAATGCAGGAATAAGCCCTGCTATTGTTCCGGCGATGATTATCACGAGGGTTGCCTGTATGCAGACATCAAGCCCCACCGTGGGGTTGAGGAACATCGTCGCCTGGAAGAGTCCTGTATCCACCACCTCATGACCTATCGTCGCATCCATATATTCGTTGGCTGCAATGCCGCATATCATTCCGATATATCCGAAGATGGCAGTCGTGATGACACTCTCGGTGATGATGAGCTTGAGTATCTGCCACGGCTTTGCCCCTATCGCCTTGCGCACGCCAAACTCGCGTGTGCGCTCCTTTACGGTGATGAGCATGATATTCGACACACCCACAATACCACTAAGGAGAGTGAACAATCCGATTACCCACAAGGCTGTACGTATGATACTGATACCCTGTGCCATCTGTATGTTGTCCATATATCTGTTCCAGATATACACTGCCGCCTCGTCATCGGGGGCAGCGTCATGCTGGTTGTTGAGATGGGCACGGTAGTTGCGCTCGAAGTCCTTGTTCTGAGCCTCGGTGACGAGACCCTTAATCTCAAACTGTATATCTCCCGCCTCATCACCCTTGGCATAGATGGTTTTCAAGGTGGTATAGGGGATGAAAGCCTCGTTGTTCTGACGCTGCTTGTCATCCTTCACTATACCTATCACCTTGAACATCAAGTCACCCACCTTTACGTCGCGCCCGACGAGAGAGAGATAGTCTTTGGCGAGTTCCTTGGCTTGCGCTTGCCACAAGGCAATCACCTTGCGCCGTTCTTTCATGTCTATGTCGTTGATGAAGCGTCCTGCTACTATCTCGCGCTTGTTGATGGCAGCCTCAGAGGGATATACACCGCTGAGGTTCTGAGCCGAGATATAGTTATCGCCAAGCGAGATGTTCACTCCATACTGCGAGAGTATCGAGCCAACCGCCTCCGTGTTTTCGGCGAATGTCTTGGCAGTCATATCCACATCGCGCTCGTTGAGCGTGATATTCCTGCCCTCCTTCAGACCTTTGTATGCCTTGGAGGTGCGCCCGCCGAAGATCTGCATTGAGTTGGCGAGGAAGCGTCCCGACTGGTCGAGATTGGCATTGATGAGTCCGTTGCCTGCTCCCAAGAGGAATATCAGCATGAATATTCCCCATGCCACGGCGAAGCCAGTGAGGGATGTGCGGAGCTTGTTGCGCTTGGCTGTGCTCCATATTTCCTTGAAGAGTTCAATCATTGTTTGTTTATTTAAATCCTCTATTGGCATGATGGTCGAAGTTTTCCTCTATTTCTCCGATGAGTCCGTCCTTGATATGCACAATCTTATTGGTCTCATTGGCAACTCCGCCCTCGTGGGTCACTACCACTATGGTGATGCCCTCTTCCTGATTGAGTTTCTTCAGCAGTTGGATTACCTCCACACTGGTCCTCGAGTCAAGAGCTCCCGTGGGTTCGTCGGCGAGGATTATCTGCGGACGGGTGATAAGTGCCCGGGCAATTGCCACACGCTGCTTCTGTCCACCTGACATCTCGTTGGGATAATGGTTTGCCCACTGTGTCAGTCCCAGACGGTCAAGATAGTCCATGGCCATCTGATGGCGCTTGCGCCGGTTGACTCCCTGATAGAACAGTGGCAGTTCGACATTCTCCACCGCTGTCTTAAACGGGATAAGGTTGAACGACTGGAAGATGAACCCTATCATCCTGTTGCGGTATTCGGCTGCCTTGGTCTCACTGAGATCCTTAATCAGCACGTCGTTGAGCAGATACTCACCGGTGTCATAGTTGTCGAGAATACCCAATATATTTAATAAGGTGGATTTTCCCGAACCCGACGCACCCATGATGGACACGAACTCGCCCTTCTCGATGTCGAGGTTGATACCTTTCAGAACGTGCAATGGTTGCGCTCCCTGATATGTCTTGTTGACGTCCTTTAGATGTATTATACTCATAATAATAATTTTAAAATTTACATACACCGATGATTTTCATCGATATGATTTTTATGTTTGACGCACTAAAGGACGAAAATGCTGCAAAGAACAGCTATAATAATTGTTAAAACTGTTATTGTTGCCATACTTTCTGTATATCTTCCATTGTTATGTCCAATAATTTCATCTGTCGGAACATCTCTGGCAGGGTCTGCTTCATGAACTCATGCTTCCTTGCCTTCTTGATTTCCTTCTTTGCTCCGGCAGTAACGAAGTAGCCCAGGCCGCGCTTGTTGTATATGATACCGTCGCGCGCCAACTGGTCGTATGCCTTCACTGCCGTATTGGTGTTCACCTGCAGCATCACGGCATACTCCCTGACGCTGGGTATTCGGTCGTCGTCCTTGTATGTTCCTGCAAGGATCTCGTCGCAGAGGCGGTCGGCCATCTGTATGTATATCGCCTTGTCATTAGTGAAATTCATAGTCTCTACCTTATTACTATTAATAAATGTTCAACCACTTGTTGTTGATCACCTGCATACGGCTGAAAATCTTGTAGCTTCCCCAATAGAGTGCGGCGTTCACCACCCACATCAGGATTAAGATTATCCAGAAATATACCTTCCAGTTGTCCTCGTTGATATTACCGAATATCAGTGTTGCGAAGTCATACACGTTGGTGTTGATGAAGATGACGAGGAACCACAACACGAATGCTGTACAGAAGGTGAAAAGCCATGCCTGACGGCGATAGATAGTGCCGCAGAATGTCCAGAAGGCATTGGTGGCAACGAATATTGTGGTGACCATAGCCTCAACATACCAACCCAAAATCCTCATGTGGCCAAACCGGAATGTACTCGGTCCTTCACTCGAAAACACGATATCATACATCTTGGCAATCACCGAACCGCCCACTCCGTCGAGCATTATCTTGGTGAAGATATACTGCATCAAGTCGGCAAACACCAATGCCACTGCCACGCAAACCATATAACCTATTGAAACATGGAGATAACGAGCGAGAAATTTCTCCAAGTTGGTTGCCGGCATCATCAGATAGGCAATGCGCTGCTGTTTGGTCTGCATGTTATTGAAGATACACGATGCTCCGATGGTCAACGACATGAATATTGTAAACATAGCCATACCGCTCATCTGGTCCAACTGGAAAAGGAAGCTCGCCTCACGATCTCCAAGGGGATAAGAATTGATTCCTTGTATCTTCATATTAAGTATCTGTATGCAGAAGAGGAACGTCAGAGCTATTGCCAGTCCTATGGTACAACGGATATAATCCTTTTTCTCTGTCAAGGTCTCCCACTTCATCAGGAGACCGAATCTATGTAAGTCAAATGCTTTTTTCATTGTAGTATGTATTTTTATTTATATAGTTAAACAGCAGCTCGAGATTGATGGGAGTCTCGGCGTCGCCTGCCTCGCGCTTGGCTATAACGGCATTTCCCTGGAGCGACGGCTCGGCATAGAGCACAGTGTCGTCCATGTCCTGAGGAAGGCGGTATTCAAACTTATACTTCTCGCAAATATCGGCAGTAGAGGCATTGAGCAATATCTCGCTCTGGTTGATCATGAGCACATGGTCGAGCAGAGCCTCCACGTCGTGCACCTGATGGGTGGAGATAATCACGCATCTTTCCTCGGTCATAGTGTTTGCCACCACGCGTCGGAACTGTGCCTTCGAGGGGATGTCGAGTCCGTTGGTGGGTTCGTCCATCAAGAGATAGCGGGTGTTGGTGGCGAGAGCAAAACTCATGAACACCTTCTTCTTCTGTCCCATAGAGAGTTCGTTGAGCTTATGGAAGAGCGGCAACTCAAAGTCCTTCAGGCAGCTCTCCAATACCTCGCGAGAGAAGTTGGGATAGAACACCTCGTTGATCTTTACGTATGTGTCAAGAGTCACTGCGGGCATCTCAAACTCCTCGGGTACGATGAATATGTCATTGAGGATATTAGGATTGCGCTCATCTGCTCCCACTCCATCCACAAGGATTTCTCCCTTCTTTGTGCGGAGCAGTCCGCTGATGAGATATAGGAGTGTCGATTTGCCTGTTCCGTTCTTTCCGAGAAGACCACAGATATTGTTGCCTTCGAGTTCCAGACTGAAGTCTGAGAAGACGTTCTTCTTAGCGCCTGGATAACCAAATGTGATGTTCTTTACTTGTATCATTGTCGTACTTTTTAATGTTATGTTTACTCCTGTTATAGTGTACTACTTTAATAGTACGCTGCAAAGGTAAGACATTTCCGCGATATGACAATGACTTTTCGAGTGTTTAACATTAGTTTAACACTTACACATTATATAATATAGTTGACAAGATTAATTCCTTGGATCCGCTCCCCACATCATCTTTTCCCGGAGTGTGTCATAATATCGCTTGCCCGGTCGCTTCACAATCTTCACGCTGAAGGGGGCGCGGCGGATTGAAAAGGTTGAGCCCTCGGGCAGTTTCTCCGAGCGTCCGTCGATGGCAAGCAGGAAATGCGAACTGCGACATTCCACCTGGAATGTCATTTCCGAGTCGTGGGAGATGACCATAGGACGTATATTCAGACTGTGGGGAGCCACTGCCGTCAGAGAGAACACATTTGTCCCCGGAGCAATTATTGGCCCTCCATTTGACAATGAATAGGCAGTGGAGCCTGTAGGGGTGCTTATCACCAGTCCGTCAGCCTGATAAGTGGTGAGATAGTTGCCGTTGATCTGGGTGTGAATGGAAATCATCGAGGCATTGTCGCGCTTGAGGATGGCGACATCATTCAAGGCACACTTACTGCCATTAAACACGGCGTCTGTCACCACCTCCATCACGGTGCGGTTTTCCACCGTGTATTCCCCATCATACAGCGATTCGAGACAGCCGCGGAAGTCATAGGGCGACACGTCAGCGAGAAATCCTAATCTTCCCATATTCACGCCAATGATGGGTATCATCTTCTCCCCCACCCTGCTCACAGCCTTAAGGAAGGTGCCGTCGCCTCCCATGGATATTACAAAGTCGGCATTGAAGTCATCACCACGAAACACCTCATCGACACTAATCTGGACATGTTGGTCATCGACGAGAAAATGATAATACTCACTGTCGATGGCTATATGTGCGCCAGCATTCTTGAGGCAGCGTATGATGTTTTCTATAGCCCCGGACTTCTTCGCCTGATAGCTATTTCCGAATATTGCGAACTTGAAAGTGCGTCCCGTCATATAAAAATTATTAATTTATTTGGATTTCTCAATGATTTACATTATCTTTGCAGATGCAAAATTAATACTTTTCGCAGAAAATACAAAATTATTCAGCAAAAAAATTGCAGATATGACAAAATTAAGTGTAAATATCAACAAAGTGGCCACTATACGCAACGCACGCGGAGGAAACAACCCCGACGTGCTTAAGGTGGCTATCGACTGCGAGGCCTTTGGCGCGCAGGGTATCACCGTACATCCCCGTCCCGACGAGCGACACATACGCTATCAGGATGTGCGCGACATCAAGCCCAGGATAACAACCGAACTGAACATCGAGGGTAATCCCATACCCAAATACATAGACCTCGTGCTGGAGGTGCATCCCACACAGGTCACCTTGGTGCCGGATGCCGACAACCAAATCACATCCAATCACGGATGGGACACACGCGCCAACAAGTCGTTTCTCACCGATGTGGTGGGACGGTTCCGTGAGGCTGGCATACGCACATCAATATTCGTTGACCCGTCTGAGGAGATGGTGGCATACGCCAAGGAATGTGGCGCTGACAGGGTTGAGCTATATACCGAGCCTTATGCCGCAAACTATCTGCGCGACCGTGAGGCTGCTATCGCCCCGTTTGTCCGTGCTGCTGAAGAGGCACGCCGCCAAGGTCTTGGACTCAATGCCGGACATGACCTGAGCCTGGTCAACCTCCATTACTACCATCAGATGATACCATGGACCGACGAGGTCAGCATCGGTCACGCCATCATCTGCGACGCCCTCTATATGGGTCTGCATGAGACTATCAGGCAGTACCTCGCCGCCATTAAATGAAAAGTGAAGAATATGCCAAATTGTAAATTATAAATTATCTATATGGTTAAGGTTTATGAGTTTCTCGCCAATGGCTTTGAGGAAATCGAAGCGTTGACACCAGTGGACGTATTCCGCCGCGCAGGAATAGAAGTAGTAACAGTGAGCATCTCGGCAAGCGAATTTGTCAAGAGTGCACACAATATAATCATCAAGGCAGACAAGGTGTTCAATGAGTGCAGATTTGACGATGCAGACCTGCTCATCCTCCCGGGAGGAATGCCAGGCGCCACCAACCTCAACGAGCATCAGGGTCTGCGCGACCTTCTCGTGGAGCACAATCTGCGCCACAAGAAGATTGGGGCCATTTGTGCCGCCCCGCTTGTGCTTGGCTCATTGGGCATACTCGAAGGCAAGAAGGCCACATGCTATCCCGGTTTTGAGACTTATCTCACCGGTGCAGAATACACCCGTGCGCTCGTCACCGTTGACACCAACATCACAACGGGTGAAGGACCTGCCGCATCATTCGAGTTTGCCTATGCCCTGCTGCGCCAAATAGCAGGCTCTGCACCCGTGGAGCAAATCTCTGAGGGAATGATGTATAATCACTTCGTGAAATTAAAGAATTGAAAAATTAAAAGATTAAAGATATAAGGTTCGCCATGGACTATATCATTATTGTGGCAGGCGGCAAGGGACTGCGCATGGGTAGCGACATACCCAAGCAGTTTCTACCCGTCGGTGGTCTGCCGGTGCTGATGCAGACCATCCGCCGATTCCGCAAATACAGTGTCGACATCAACATCATTCTCGTCCTACCGAAGTCACAGCAGGACTATTGGCAGACATTGTGCAAGGAATACGGATTTGAAGAGAGATACACTATTGCCGACGGTGGCGAGACCCGCTTCCACTCTGTGGCCAACGGGCTTGCTCTAATCCCCGACGATGCCGACGGTGTCGTGGGAGTGCACGATGGCGTGCGCCCGTTCCCATCCATTGATGTCATCGCAGGATGTTACGAATCGGCACGCAAGCATGGGGCTGTCATTCCTGTCATCCCCGTAGTGGAGACTGTGCGACATCTCGAAGGTGACAACAGCAGGACTGTGCCACGCGATGAATACCGACTGGTGCAGACACCTCAAACCTTTGACATCCAGCTCATCAAGCGTGCTTACCGCCAACCATTCACCCCTATGTTCACCGACGATGCGTCCGTGGTAGAGGCTATGGGCGAAAGCATCACCCTCGTCGAGGGCAACCGCGAAAACATCAAGATCACCACACCCTTTGATCTTAAAATCGCTGAGGCGATTTTAAGAAATTAAAGAATTAAAGAATTAAAAAATTAAAGCTCGTCAGCCGCCGTTCTTGCGAGTTTTGCTCGCGAGTCTAAATAATATAATGCCCACTATCCTCGACACTGAAATAAAATTCCTTCCGGGTGTTGGTCCGCAGAGGGAGAAGATGCTGAGAAACGAACTCGGCATCAACACCTTCGCTGACCTTATCCAATACTATCCTTACAAATATATCGACCGCAGCCGCATATATAAAATAAAAGAGGTGACCACCGAAATGCCCTACGTGCAAATCAAGGGACACATCATCGGATATGAGACCTTCAAGAGCGGAGCCAACAAGGAACGTGTGGTGGGACATTTCACCGACGGCGAGGCTATCATGGATCTCACATGGTTTGCAGGCGGCAAATATGCCAAGCTCCATTACACTATCGGCAAGGAATATATCATCTTCGGCAAACCGACCATGTTCAACGGACGCATCAACGTGGCACAACCCGATGTCGATCCAGCCGACGAGATGATCAGCCAGGGAATGGGCATGCAGCCATACTACTCCCTGTCCGACAAGATGCGCAAGTCGGGATATTCATCGCGCTATATCGAAAAACTCATACGCTGCCTTTTCGAACGTCTCGACAAGATTGCTGCCATATCTCCCGACGGCATATACCCAATACCAGAGACTCTCCCGGAAGCAATGCGCAACCGACGCAACCTGGCTTCACGCCAATATGCCCTGCGCAATATCCATTTCCCTGCCGACGCAAAGGCATTGGAAGCGGCAAGGGTGAGACTGAAATTCGAGGAACTATTCTATGTACAGCTCAACATCGTCAGATATGCCAGCGACCATCGCCGCAAATACCGCGGACTGATCTTCTCGCGCGTGGGAGATTATTTCAACGACTTCTTCCACGACTACCTGCCCTTCCAACTCACAGAGGCACAGAAGCGCGTCATCAGGGAGATACGCAAGGACATGGGGAGCGGACGACAGATGAACCGCCTGCTGCAGGGCGACGTGGGTAGCGGCAAGACACTCGTGGCACTCATGTCGATGCTCATCGCTCTCGACAATGGCTATCAGGCGTGCATCATGGCTCCCACGGAAATACTCGCCGAACAGCACCTTCAGACCATACGACAGTTTCTCGGCGACATGGACGTGAGAGTCGAACTGCTCACGGGCATAGTGAAAGGCAAGCGCCGACAGGCCCTGCTCTCCGACCTCGCCTTGGGAAAGGTCAATATCCTCGTGGGCACACATGCCGTCATCGAGGACACCGTGGTGTTCTGGAATCTCGGCATGGTGGTGGTCGATGAACAGCACCGCTTCGGCGTGGCACAACGCGCCAAACTGTGGGGCAAGAGCGCCACACCGCCCCACGTGCTCGTCATGACAGCCACACCTATCCCACGCACACTTGCCATGACCCTCTACGGCGACCTCGACGTGAGCGTCATCGACGAACTGCCCCCCGGACGCAAACCCATACAGACACAGCACGTGTTCGACTCCCAGATGCCACGCCTCTACGAAAGCATACGCCGGCAGGTGGGCATGGGCCGACAGGTGTATGTCGTCTTCCCGCTCATTGAGGAAAGCGAGAAGATCGACCTCAAAAACCTCGAAGACGGATTCCAGGTGCTGCGCGAGGTATTCCCCAACTTCAGGATGAGCAAGGTTCACGGCAAGATGAAGCCCAAGGAGAAGGAGGAGGAGATGCAGCGCTTCGTCAGCGGAGAGACACAGATGCTCGTAGCCACCACGGTCATCGAGGTGGGTGTAAACGTGCCAAACGCCTCCGTCATGGTCATCCTCGAAGCACAGCGTTTCGGACTCTCACAGCTCCACCAGCTCCGCGGACGTGTGGGGCGCGGAGCCGACCAGAGCTATTGCATACTCGTCACGCCATTGAAGATTGCCGAAGACACACGCAAGCGCATCGACATCATGTGTGACACCAACGACGGATTCCGAATCGCCGAAGCCGACCTCAAACTGCGCGGCCCCGGCGACCTTGAGGGCACACAACAGAGCGGCATGGCTTTCGACCTTAAGATAGCCGACATCGCACGCGACGGACTCCTCGTACAGATAGCGCGCGACGAGGCACAAGGCATCATCACAGCCGACCCCGATTGCCGTTTGTCTGAAAATCAGATTCTATGGGACAGACTTAAAGAACTAAAGAAGACTAATATCGATTGGTCAGCCATTTCATAGCCTTGCGTGTGCGAAAACAGTTAATTGATGACAATAAAGCGGAATAAAGTGTTAAAATACACACAAATTGTGTTAATAACGATACAACCTACGGATTTTTTTATTAACTTTGCAACGTCGATATTACAAAACCGACCTGATTTGGGCAAAATTCTAATTGGATTGTAATTAATATTTTCGCCCACCTCAATAACCGAATGGTGTAAATAGAGCACCAAGATTCAATAACTTAAGAAAATTATGAGATTTAAAAGACTAAAGAAAATGATTATATTGGCGGCTGCCACTATGACGACCCTTTCCGCGACGGCTCAGGATCTGATAGCACGCCAAGCACCGATAGACAGAAAGATGAAGGCTGTCGATTCTGTCGCATTGCATAAGCTCATCCTCAACGAACAGGCTGAGACTCCTGCCGCCGACCTCTATGAGGATTGGAACAACAGATATGCTCACAAACAGACGGCACTGCCCGACACCTTCCGCATCAACCTCCGCGGATTCTGCATGCCCACCGACAACCGCGTCGTCACATCCAACTTCGGACCTCGCTGGGGACGCCAGCACAAGGGCATCGACATCAAGGTGTATATCGGCGACACCATTCGCGCTGCCTTCACCGGCAAGGTGCGTATGGTGAAATATGAAGCGGGAGGATATGGCAAGTATTGTGTCATCCGCCATGCCAACGGATTGGAGACCATCTACGGCCACATGTCCAAGCATCTCGTACAGGAAAACCAGATAGTTCAGGCGGGCGACCCCATCGGCCTTGGCGGCAACACCGGACGAAGCACCGGTTCGCACCTGCATTTCGAGACCCGCCTGTGTGGAGTGGCTCTCAATCCCGCCCTTATGTTTGACTTCAGAAACCAGGACGTGGTGGGCGACTACTATATGTTCTATCGCAACTCTTACGAGAGGGAGTCGATCATAGCCAACCGTCTGCGCGGTGTGGGTGGCGGCTCTGCCAATACCGACCTTGCTTCCAATGATGACATCGAGCTATCCACCGCCGCTCCCGAGGCTTCTTATGCCAAGAACGTGCGCTTCCACAAGGTTAAGCGCGGAGAGACACTCGCCTCTATCGCCCGCAAGCGCGGCACCACTATCGACGAGCTTTGCCGCCTCAACCGTATAGGAAAGTCCATCCGACTGATGCCTGGACAAATCCTGAAATACAATTAGTTTATTTATATAACTAAAAAAGCCCTGCGATTTGCAGGGCTTTTTTTGTTATATCAACGCCACACCTTCCTGTTTCTTCCCGTCCATCATAATCTTTATAGGATGGTCGAAACGCACGTGGCGAATATAATCCGTCTCATACACCGCAGGCATACTGTCGAGGATATCCTGCCGGAAGATACCGTCGCCAGAATATGGGTTGACGGTGAAGTATCCCACACCAAACGACGTGAGGTTCTGGAAGAAATGCGTGCCCTGGCTCGGATCGACGCGGTAGTTCTTCAGTCCTAACTCCACGATGAGTTTGGCGGCGGAGATATGCGGCCATTTCACGGGTATGCCAAGCCAATAGTCACTTGAGCCCCACCGTCCTGGTCCCACCAGTATATAACTGCCTCCCTCGTCGAGGAATCTCCTGTTCACCTTCTCCACGTCCATGGCTATTGCCGGATTGTTGGCTGCCGTGAACGAGTCGTCGCATTTCACATAAACCACATCTACCACCTCCTCGCTGATACCATGTCCGAGCGAGTTGTGCGAGCGCAGCAGGCACTTCTCGTCGGGAATCTTCGTCAGGTCCTCCTCCAGCATCTGCTTGCTATCGACGATAGGACGTATCTGAAGCAGGTGGAAGTCGCCCGTCTTGTCGGCATTGATATTACATGCAAACTCAATCTCCACGGGACGCTTCATCTCCATCTCGCCAAACTTTTGCGCCATCTGCAGCAGTTCGGGCAGAGGGAACACACCCTGCTGAAGCACACCGCAGAAAGAGATAATCTTTCGCCCGCCCTCGTAGATGCCGTCGCGGATAATCTGGTCGTAGGGGTCGAAGGTCGATGCGATATATGTCAACGACCCATCTTTGTCGGCCTCCTTCACCCTGAGATTAAGGATGTTGAAACCGTCGTCCACCTTGAAGTCCTCCGTGGCATTGCTCATGTCCAAGGCGTAGAAGCGGGTCTGTGTATCCCTGAGAGCCGTCTCCATCTCGCTTGTCTGCAACACCTGGTGGGGATGATACGGACTGACGCGCAATGTCTGTCCGCCATCCACGATATACTTGCCCAGGCCGAGGGCCAAGCTGGCTATACCCTCCTCCGCCTTTTCGTCGCCGATGGGATAATAGTTGATGGAGCGCAGCACACCGCTGAAATTGGGATAATAGCGGTCGCCATACCGTCTTCCCACCACCTCCTGCAGTATCACGGCCATCTTCTCCTGGTCGATCACATTGCTCGTGGCGGTCATATAAGCCTTGGAGTCCTTGTAATACACCGATGCATACACACCCTTGATGGCACACGCCAACATTCGGAGCATCTCGTACTTGTCCTCGCGATAGGGTATCATGTATGTCGAATAGATGCCGGCAAAGGGCTGGTAGTGACTGTCCTCAAGCAACGATGACGAGCGGATGGCAATCGGCGACTTCACCGCATCGAAGAAAGTGAAGAAGTCGGCAATGAGCGAGTCGGGCAACTGCGCCCTCAGGAAATGTTGCAGTATCTCCTCGTCGGGTGCGTCGCTGAGCGCTATCTGATAGAGATTGTTCTTTTCCATAAACTCGTCGAAGAGGTCGGTGCAGAGCACCACCGTGCGTGGTATCGACACCGTCACCCCCTGATATTGGTTGAGTTCGGGATGCTTCTTGATGATATTGTCGAGGAAGGCCAGTCCGCGCCCCTTGCCTCCCAAGGAACCGTCGCCGATACGGGCGAAGTGGCTGTAGGCGTCAAACTTTCCCCTGTCGAAGACTGCCACCACGCCGATGTTCTTCATGTGGCGGTATTGCACTATGGCGTCGAAGATTATCTGCCGGTGGGCATCCACGTCCTGCAACTTGCGCCACGTCACATGTTTCAGGAATGCCGACACGGGGAAGATGGCTCTGGCGCAGAGCCATCGGCTCATGTGGTTGCGCGAGATATGATAGAGCATCGAGTCGTTGGGAATCTTGAAGATATTGTCCTGCAGTTCCTTCAGGCTGCGTATGCGCATTATCTCCTCGTGGGTCTCGGGATTGCGGAAGATAAAGTCGCCAAATCCCATGTGCTCTTCCATTATCCTCTTCAGATCGACACTCATCTTCTTGGATGTCTTATCGACAAACCGGAATTTCTCCGCCTCGGCCTTCTGTCTGTTGGCCGACTCGGAGCTTTGCAGTATGAGGGGCACGAACTCGTCCCTGCGGCGTATCTCCCTCAGCAGTTTCAGTCCGGCCTCAGGGTCTTTCTCCATCTTCTCTGGCGAATAGCCGATGCCTGTGCGGTCGTCGGTCATCATCCCGTGGATGGGGAATCGCGTGTCGCTGATCACACCGAGTGTGTTCTCGTGGTATTTTTCGAAGATGGCGATGGCCTCGTCATAGCATCTTGCCAGCACCACCTTCGGCCGGCCTCTCTTGCGCTGTGCGGCGGCATGCGGGTTGAGGGCCTCGGTCGAGAAGCTCTTGCTCTGCTGCAGTATATAGCCGTAGAGGTTGGGCAGTATGGCCGAATAGTCGCGTATGCCGTCCTCCACAAGCAGTATCATCTGCACTCCCGCCTCCTGTATGTCGTGGTCGAGGTTCATCTTGTCCTCTATCAGTTTGATGATGGAGAGGATGAGGTTGGTATTGCCAAGCCAGCAGAAGATATAGTCAAACATCGATAGGTCCTCGTTCTGCATTCGTCGGGTGATGCCATGCGAGAAGGGTGTGAGCACCACGCACGGTATGTCGGGCGAGTCCTCCTTCACTTTTCTCGCCACGTCGAAGGCGTCGTTGTCGGCATTGCCGGGCATACAGATGACAAGGTCAATGGCTGTGGTGCGCAACACCTCGTTAGCCTCGTCGGTGGTACTCACCTGCCGGAATGTAGGCGGGTATCTCAGTCCCAAGTCCATATATTCGTCGAATATTTTCTCATCTACACGTCCGTCGTCTTCGAGCATGAAGGCGTCGTAGGGGTTGGCCACTATGAGCACGTTGAAGATGCGTCGCGTCATGATATTCACGAACGATACGTCCTTCAGATAAAACTTATTCCATTCCTGAGGTATCTTGGTTTCCATATTGTTTGTCTTTAATTACGTATTATTACCGATATATCGTATATCAGTTTGCAAAGGTACACTATTTTCTCGAATAACCTTACGTTAATACATGTGTTATGTCTTAAAAATATTTAATTATGCAGGGTAACCCTGTGTAAACAGTTGGTTATTTGTGTGAAAAAGTGTATCTTTGCAGAAATTTTCAAAACGACTGATTATGAATGTATCATGGTTCTCGTTTCCTGTCGGTATTGCCATAGGCGTTGCCCTTGTTGCAGCTCTTTATGTTATGGAGTGCGAATGGGGCAGGCGCAAATGGGTTATAAAGATGCGCTCGCCGCGTATGTCGTGCTGGCTTATCGGGCTCACCATCGTGGTTTGCATCATCGGCGGCAGCCTGCCTTACGGCACTACCTCGTCATATAGTTCACCATTCCAGACCTCCATTCCCTTTGTCGTGTTGCTCGTTGCCCTGACGGCACACCTCACGCTCGTCATAATCCATAGGATTAGGACGGTGAACATCCTGAAAGACTGGATATTCCTTGCCACTCATGTCGGTCTGTGGCTTGCCCTCTTCAGTGGTCTCGTCGGTGCCGGTGACAACATGGAACTGCGCTCCATTGTGGGGCGCGAGAAAGCCACAACATCCGCCATCGACTCAAACGGCC
Source organism: Prevotella sp. (assembly GCA_034101015.1). Classification (GTDB taxonomy): domain Bacteria; phylum Bacteroidota; class Bacteroidia; order Bacteroidales; family Bacteroidaceae; genus Prevotella. Next base: position 63,402 of record JAXEKN010000024.1, on the reverse strand, counting down.
GCATGGCATCACTGCCCTACTCTCTCCGTCTCAAGGACTTCAATATCACCGCCAACCCTGCCGACGGTTCGCCCACACAGTATTCCGCCACCGTGCTCATTGACGACAGACCGGTGGAGATAGCAGTCAACAGTCCCTACTCTGTTGGTCTCTCCGAGGATATATACCTCATGAGTTTTGATGCAGAGACCAATGCCTCATACTGCGTACTGATGGTTGAGCGGCAACCGTGGAAATATCCTATGCTTGCAGGGCTGTCGCTGCTGCTCTTGGGAGCAGCAGCGGGATTAAAAAATTAAAGTTTATGATAACTTGGGATGTTTTTCTGCCATTTGCCGTTGTCGCCGTGACATTATGGACTGCGGGAGCATTGGTTGCATTTCGCCGGAACGAGGGATGCAGCAAGGCAAGCCTGTGGAGTACGGCTGCCGGCATAGTGGTGTATATGGTGTTCATCGGCGGATTGTGGGCGAGCCTCTCCCGTCCCCCGCTGCGCACGCTTGGCGAGACACGCCTGTGGTATTCCCTGTTTATGGTCGTCTCAGGTCTTATAGTATATATAAGGTGGAAATACCGCTGGATTCAACTCTTCTCTCTGATAGTGGCAACGGTATTCATCTGCATCAACATCCTAAAGCCCGATATCCACGACCAAAGCCTTATGCCCGCCCTACAGAGCGCATGGTTCGTGCCACACGTCACGGTGTATATGTTTTCCTACAGTGTCTTCGGCTGTGCCTTCCTGCTCTCCATAATCGGCCTGTGGCGACGCTCCGGCGTCTATCTCCCCACCACCGACCAGCTTGTAAGGATAGGCATGTCATTCCTTACCTTCGGTATGATTTCAGGCTGCATCTGGGCAAAGCAAGCCTGGGGCAGCTATTGGACATGGGATCCCAAGGAGACATGGGCAGCCGCCACCTGGTGCGCCTACTTAGTATATATCCACCGCCGCCTATACAAGGCGAAATCATCAAATACCACCCCCGCATCAAATGCCGCCCCCGCCTACATCTGGCTAATAATTGGCTTCCTCCTCCTCCAAATGTGCTGGTATGGAGTGGATTACCTCCCCTCCGCCGCCGCCAGTCTCCATAGCTACGATTAGCCCCCTACCCCCTACAATACCTACACCCCCCTACAATTCTCATCATCAAAATAACAACAACAATGAAAAAAACAAGCAAAATCATTCTCTCAGGAGCAGTCCTCGTGGTAGGCTTGGCAATAGTCTATCGCGCTGTCAATCAGGCTCCCGACAAGTCACTGCCCGCAAACGAGCAGCTGACCGAGATCATGAATGATGGAGGATGCGTGTTCTGCCATACGGAGAACCCCGACCTCCCGTTCTATGCCACATTCCCTGTGGCAAAGTCTTTAATCTCAGCCCACGTGGAAGAAGGCTACAAGGTTTTCGACATCGCACCGATGATGAAAGATGTGGCTGAAGGCAAGGCCGTCAACGAGGTTGACCTCGCAAAGGTGGAGAAGTGCGTACAGGACGGCTCTATGCCGCTCATGTCCTACTATCTCGCCCACTGGGGCTCGTCGCTCACGTCGGCAAAAACCGATATCGTGCTCGACTGGGTTAAGCAGCATCGCGCACAGTTCTATCCCAACGAACTGGCTGCCGCCGAGTTCAAGAACGAACCTATCCGTCCTATCCCCGACTCTGTAGCCGTGGATGCGGCTAAGGTGCAGTTGGGCAAGGAACTCTATCACGACACCCGTCTCTCGGGCGACGGCACCATCTCATGTGCATCTTGCCACGCTATCGAGACCGCCGGTGTTGACAACCACCAGTTCTCCGACGGTATCGGCGGACAGATTGGAGGCATCAACGCTCCTACGTCCTACAACTCGGTGTTCAACTTCGTGCAATTCTGGGACGGCCGTGCAGCAACCCTCGCCGAACAGGCAGCAGGTCCTCCCCTCAACCCCGTGGAGATGGGTTCGAAGTCGTTTGACGAGATTGCAGCCCGACTTGCAGCCGATGCCGACTTCAACAAGCGCTTCCTCGCTTCCTATCCCGAGGGTCTGAACGAGAAGACCATCACCGATGCCATCGCCGAGTATGAGAAGACCCTGCTCACCCCCAACTCTCCCTTCGACCGCTATCTCAAGGGCGACAAGGGCGCAATGACTGCCGAGCAGATTGAGGGATATGCCATCTTCAAGGACTACAAGTGCGCCACCTGCCATGCCGGTGTGAACATGGGTGGACTGTCATACGAGATGATGGGACAGCGCGCCAACTACTTCCAAGACCGCGAAATCAATGCCAAGTCGGGACTCACCGACTCCGACAACGGACGTTGGGCACAGACAAAGGTGGAGCGCGACCGCTATCGCTTCAAGACTCCGACCCTGCGCAACGTGGCACTCACCTGGCCCTACTACCACGACGGCAGTGTAGCCACACTTGAGAAGGCTATCGAAATGATGGCTGAGTATCAGGTGGGCCGCAAGATGCCTGAGGCAGAGATAGCCAAGGTGAAGACCTTCCTCGATGCCCAGACTGGTCAATATCAGGGAAAGACACTGACAAACATCAACAAGCACTAAACTTTTCCCTGAGGTGTTTTACTATGTATAAAGAATCCCGAACTGCCGCATTGGCAATTCGGGATTCCTTTATTTCCGATAGTCACTTTTATTTTTGCGCATACACACGCACACGCGTACGTACATTTATATTATTTGTTATACCGCAGGGGGGCTATTTATTAAAAAACAATAAAAATATCGACATAAAGGCGGAATTTTAATTTATTTTATCTACCTTTGTACAAGTTTTACAACTGATAGGACCAAACTAAAAAAATAACAAACTAATAGGAAAAAAGCATAATATGAAAGAACGATTACTGCTTACGGTGACCCTCTTGATAGGCATTGTCATAGGAAGCCTTGCCCAGGAGATGCAGGTCACATCATTTAGGAAACTTGATAACGACCTAACGGCAAAGCGCCAAGGCACATCAAGAACAGACTTTAACGGCCGCACAGCCGCCCTTATCCGAGTGATTACTCCGGGCAGGGGCTATGCCTTCGACGGCGGTTCCCTTGGTATTGTGGGCAATGTGGAATATCACTCAGGCGAAATCTGGGTGTATGTGCCTGAGCGTGCCCAGAAGATCTCCATCACCCACGAGAACTACGGAGTGCTCCGCGACTACTACTACTCCGAACCTATCGTCGGCGGCACCACCTACGAGTTGCTGCTCGACCCTGGCGTGGGACGCTATTGCAACATCACCGCCAGTCAGGCTGGTTCGGCGGTCTTCGTGGATGGCGACAGCATCGGTGTCTCACCCGTTGCCAACCACTACATGACCTACGGTCAGCACTACGTCAAGGCGCAGTCGGGACGATTGATTGGCGAGCGCAATGTCAACATCACCAAGGATGCCGACACCAACGTCCGACTGGAGATGGAGGACATGTCGCGCAACTATGTGCAGGTGAGCATCCGCGTGGACGACGAGGCCGAGATATGGTATAACGACGAGAAGAAGGGCGTGGGAGTATGGAACACCGAGCTTTACAAGGGCGAATATGTCATCCAAGCCCGCAAGGAAAACGCCGAGAGCCGATTCACCACCATCAAGGTAGAGCCTGGACAGACCGACCCTATCGTCATCACTGCCCCTGTGCCTTATCAGGGCTATCTGCGCATCACCACCGTGCCGCGCGATGCCGTCATCATGTCGGGAGAGCGCAAGATTACCAACGGTTCGCAGATGCAGCTCAATGCCGGTCCGCTGTTTGTCAACGTCACTCGCCGCGGCTATTATCCAGTGGAGAAGGAATACGTCATCCCGCGCAACACGCAGGTGAACGACACCATTACGATGGAACATATCTCATACGTGAAGGAGAACCAGTTTTATTTTGGAGCTGGAGTAAATGCAGGCCCTTTCACTGGTATCACTGCCCTTGCAGGTGGCACGTTCAAGAATATCGACGTCCAATTGTCCTACACCCTTGGCATGTCGTCCACAGATGTGTTGTATTGGTATATCGGCGACTCCTACACGAGTGCCGTACAGTATAAGCAGAACGCATTGGGACTCAAGATTGGTTATCAGATAGAGCCTATCACCCGTCTTGCCCTTGTACCCCAGTTGGGTTATTCGCTTCTCACTCTCACTGGTTCCACCATTGACGGAACCGACAAGGCAGGCGACGGAGCCAAGTGCAGTTGCTTTACCATCAGTGCCCGAGCCGAGTTTGCACCTGGTGAGCACATCGGTTTGTTCATTATGCCCGAGTATGCCTTGGCGATGAAGAAGGACAAGAAATTCGAGGACATCTCTGACAAGCTTGGAATGACGGCGGGAGGAATATCCATAACTGCTGGCTTGTACGTGAAGTTCTAACACCTTATTATATATATGGCAATGAAAAGAAAGAAGATATACAACATTCTATTTGCAGCAATGGCGAGCACAGCATTGCTCAGTTCGTGTGCCGGCGATGACGCGATGGGCGAGGGCTACTCGTCGAATCGCGACAAACTATCCACCCCCACAGCCTCTGTGGAGTTTGCCGGTACAGAGACAGAATCATCATTCACGATTGAGTCAAATGGAGCATGGGAAATTTCGGACATGCCTAATTGGTTTACGGTCGATCCGACAAGTGGTGTGGGTAATGCCACGGTGAGAATAAAGGCCAATGGCGTGAATCCATATTCCTATGAGGTTCGTTCGGCTACGATTACCATCAAGTCGGACAACAAGACCAATACCCTTGTGATTACTCAGAAGGCATCGCCTTTCTCAATGACTGTTGACTTCGGTTCTGAAGACGACACGGGTGTGCTCTCCTTTGGTAAAGATGACGTAAATGAGCCGAAGTCCTTCATTGTGACAAGCAACTGCAACTGGCAGTTGGGTGTGGATGCCTCTGCCTACGACAAGTGGTTCAGTGTTTCTCCTACTTCGGGAGGAGCAGGTTCAACCACTGTTACTGTTACCAATAAGATGAAGAACACCACCGAGGAACCGTTCAGTGTGGATTTGGTGATTGAGCCGGACAATACAGTGCCCAATGCCACATCCCAGCTTATCCATGTGTCGCAGAAGGGTATCGAGACATCGTTCAGTCTTGATAAGGACCAGGCAAATGTGAAGGCTGTCGGTGGCAGTTTTGAGTTTAAGGTTCAGGATGCCGACAACAACTCACGTTGGGAGGCACAGATACTATCCGACATATCGGGATGGATAAGAATGAGCAAGGAAGGCGAAACCACTGCTCAGACAAGGTTGTCGGGAACAGGTGCTGCGACGATTAAGGTGGAGTATGACAACACCAACCAACAGGCAGCCCGCACCGCTCGCATCGTTGTGTCGAAGACCTACGATTCCAATTTCACTAAGACAATTGCGGTGAGTCAGGCAGGAGCCAACGCCCCTGAGATTCCCGATGCCAACATCGTCATCACTCCTCACAAGCACTCGGCTACCGTGATGTTCAAGCCAGTGAGCGACTTGCCAGTGAGCGACTGCCTTGTGAAATATAAACAAGGTAACGATGAAAAGACCCTTGCATGCTCGGAGGGCGACGATGGCTACTATACAGTGGAGATTCCCGACCTCACGTCGATGACTTCATATAAGGTGTGCTGTTCTGCCAAGAATAATGTAGGCTCAACAACCACCGACTACAAGGACTTCACCACCACGGGTGGCATCCCCGGTGAGGATGACACCCCAATACCAGGATTATAACTCGACTTTCGGAAGTAAGGTAGAGTGTTGGTAGTTAAGGAGTTAAGGAGTTAAGGAGTTAAGCCAAATGTACATGCGATTAAATGTCTTTGCACTTAAATCCAATGCTCAATACTAATGGCTTAACTCCTTTAACTCCTTAACTCCTTAACTCCCAAAAGATTGAGTACATCAGAAACTTGAATTATAAAATAATAAAAGAATAATATGAAAGCAAAATCATTACTTACAGCATGCTTGTTCATGCTCACCGTTGGCGCCAATGCCGCCAACGACGGAAAGGCTATTTTGCATCATGACAAAAAGCCAGTGGCAATCTATGATGCCGACAAACTATCCGACGCACTAAGTGCTGCCGTCGCAGGCGACACAATCTATCTCAGTGCAGGTACATTCCCTACATTCACCCTCGAAAAGGCGATTACCATCAAGGGAGCGGGAACGAACACCAAAATCTCTAATGGTGTGACTATCGATATTGCAGGCACTCCCACGCTTACTGCCGCATTGCTTGAGGCAGTGGAGGTGAATGGTGCAGTATCTGTAGTGTCTGATATGACAAATTTCCTGATTAAGATGGTGAAGACGACTGACCTGCGATTTGACAACGCGTTGAATACTCCCAATGCCCTTGTTGACAGATGTAACCTCAGTAAGTTTACCATAACATCTACAATGACTGATTTTTATGTCAGGAATAGTTATATTTGGAATCTTACTTCAACGAGTTTGAAATTTAATAAATGTAATTTCATTAATTGCCGCATACAGGGTGATTGGAATAATGCAGCAGGCCGTTTTATCAACTGTGAATTGTCAAGAACGGGAGATAATTATTTGACAATCAAATCCTCCATTCTTAGCTATTCACTTGTGTATTCATATTATAATAGTGTTGACCCTTCTTCATATCAGGAGAAAGTATATTCTTATGGAAATAACGGTTGGCTCTCAGTTGTTGACAGACTTAACAAGGGTTATATCTGTAAGGATGGCTCTGTTGTAGGAGTCGATGGAGGCAAGACTCCCTTTACGCTTACGCCTTCCGGCCCTAAAGAGACAAGTAGCACAGTGAAGGTGAGTGACTCAGAGAAGAAACTGAATGTGTCAATCACTGTTTCACCGAAATAAACAATACATTAATTATTAAATACAGACAATTATGAAAAAGACAATATATGCAATAGCGATGATGCTCATGACGGGCATATCCGCATTTTCACAGACAGAAGACACAAAGGTGATTCTTCAGAGTGGTGCCAACACAACTATTTACGATGGCACTCAAATTTCAACAGCCATTGGAGCAGCCAAGAAGGGTGATATTCTCTATCTTAGCGAGGGTACATACGATAGCTTCACTATCGACAAGGAAATCCTTGTGCGTGGTGTTGGTGAAAACACATGGATTGAAGGTGATGTCACTATAGCAATCCCTAATAACGCCACTCTCACCCAGGCAGTGCTTGAGGGCGTTAATGTGTCTGGTACTATCAATATCACCCAACCTGCCACAAACCTAATTATCAGGAATACAAAGGTCATGGATATTAAGGTTAATGGTGCACTTTCTAATGGCTTGATAGACAGGTGCTGGATTACACGCACTTTTAATATGAATAATAATACTGACGATACAACGGTTAAAAACTCGAAGGTGTTATTAATTTCAGCAGGTAGCCTGACATATAATAAATGTACATTTTTGAATTGTAATATTGCACATAGAGCAAATGAAACTACTGCTGCGGTATTTACTAATTGTATAATTGGAGGTAAATACGATTCTAAACATGGTGGAACATGGTATTATGGTTTAAAAACTATGGAAAGTTCAGTATTTACCAATACACTTTTCAATACATATGAAGGTGCCATCGGTTCATCATCATCACAAACCAATTGTTATCTTGTTAATGATAGTTATGGAGTATGTGATTGTGGTACTCTCGAAAGCCGCAAAGACCTTAGCAATTATCTCGGCACCGACGGCACACAAGTTGGAGTATATGGCGGCACGACCCCATTCACCCTCGACCCACAGGTTGCCAAGGTGACAGAAAGCACATTTACGGTAGATACAGATGCCAAGAAGCTGACAGTGAAGCTGAAGGTGGCAGCGAAATAACAACAGAATAAATTAGCAAAAAGAGAATAATATGCTAAGACGAATAACCATAATACTCATGGCGATGGCTTGCACGGTGTGCTCGGCACAGACGATAAGCTCGCTGAAGTATTGGTTGGATTCGGACATCAGCGGGGCAAAGACAGTCAACCTTACGGATGCGAGTACAAGTACTCAGTTCGACGTTGACATCACCAGCCAAAGCAAGGGCGTGCACTTCTTCTATGTCATGCCCAAGGACTCCGAAGGCAATTGGGGCAAGCTCCACCGATATATGTATCTCATCCCAGATACAGATACCGACACGGAAGGCACTGCCATCAAGGGCATCGAATACTGGATGGACGGCGACTTTGCCAACCGCAAGACAGAATCCACAACCAATACTACGATACCGTTGTCGATAGACATCGGTGCGTATGCTCATGGTATTCACACCTTGAGCTATCGAGTGATTAACGACAAAGGGCAATATAGCCCGATTAATATATTTGCGTTCTTCATCAATCCCGCTGAGAACTCCGCTACATCGGTGACATCGGTGGAATATTGGATGGACGGAAAATATGCCACTCGCACCACTGCCCAGGCAAGCGGAAACGAGGTTCTGATGCAAGACCTCGACATAGCAAGCCTTTCCACTGGTGTGCATTTCCTCTATGTACAGCCTAAGGACGACCTCGGCCATTTGGGTAAGCTCCATCGATATATGTTCCTCAAACCATTTACGGATGAGGAGCAGGAAGGAACGTCCGTATCGAGAGTGGAATACTGGATAGACGACAATTTCTCGTCGATGGTGACAAAGCAAACAGCTGAGACTGTCATACCTATTGAGGCTGACCTCAGTTCGTTGGGCTATGGCTCACACTTCCTCACCTATCGCGTGGTGAACAACCTCGGACAGTATGGCGAGATAAAGCGACTCATGTTCTATTACCTGCAGGGTGAGGAATCAGCCACTCTGAAGGGATATGAATACTGGATTGACGATGACTACGCAGGCAGGAAGAGCGGATCGGCTTCTGGAGAGAATGACAATGTAGAAATTACGGGCATAGACATCTCGTCGCTTTCCGAAGGTGTGCATTTCTTCTATGTGCGCACACTCGACGCCAACGACAAATACGGTAAGCTCCATCGCAACATGTTCTATATACCCAAGGCTGCAGATGATAGTCGCATAGCCACCATGGGCGGTATGGAATACTGGATTGACGGAGATATCGACAACAAGACGGTAATCCAGTCGGATGCCACGACAACGCCGCTGAGCATCGACATCGCCAAGTTGAAGTATGGAATGCACACTTTCACCTATCGTGCATTCAACAGTCTTGGAGAATTAGGTCCGATAAAGACCAAGTCGTTCTACATCAACGACAAGGACTTTGAGACCGTGCATCCGCTGACAGGCTATCGCTACTTTATTAACGGAAACAGGATAGAGGCAAGCGTTGTAAACACGTCAATGTTTAGCAATGACATCAATATTGCAATTCCAAATACCAAGTTGGTGCCAATAGAACTGGATTCATGCAAGTTCCAATTTGAGACACCGGCAGCCGGAATGCTCAAGATGAACCGCAAGGTGGGTTATCACTTCGCCATCCAGTTCAAGAATGATGCCGAAGAATGGAACGCGCCTGCAACCACTAAATTTATAGTGCCTGATTCGGCTAATGTGGAAATAGAGAACATGAAGCTCGATGGTAGCTTGACATTCATCAAACCGGTGAATGGTACAATCAAGGCTTTCAGGTTTAATGTTGCCAAGGAAGACACCTACTATCTGTCTGCCAAGCAGCAATGCCATCTTGGTGTCTATCTGCCCGACGGCTCGCTGAGGTATACCCTCTCACCGGTTGAACTGAAGAACGGTTTCGGCGACTATCTTGAACCGGGAACATACTACGGAGTGGTGTTCAATTCCGTTATCGACGGCGACAATCCCGAAGATTCCGTCACCGTAAGGTTCAACAGTGCGTCAGTGAAGCTTGGCAAACTATTGACGGAGGTGAAGGACAGCGTGATGTATGTCACTTGTGCCACAGAGGGCGTAAAGATATACTACACTACTGACGGAACCAACCCGACAGAGAAAAGCACCTTATATACTGAAGAAGGAATCAAACTGACGGAGAACTGCCGCGTGCAGTTAGTGGCTGTCAAGGATGGTATGCTCAACTCAAGTATAGAGGTTGTTGACGTGGATTTCTTCACAGTGGAAGACCCTGTGATAGAGATTGAAAACTTGTGTTTCAAAGCTAAGTCAGCCACCAAGGGTGCAACATTGTTCTATACTCTCGACGGCAGTTCGCCATTTATAAACGGCATCAAGTACACCGAGCCTATTCCGCTTGTCAATGACTTGACCATCACCATGGTGGGCAAAAAGGACAATTACAACAACTCACAGGTGGTGAGCAAGTCATTTGTGCTCGAACAATGGACTTGTAAGCCTCCGACATTCACCCTGAAGGAAGATGTGCTCAAGATTGAATCACAAACGGAGAATGCTGTGATTTATTACACTCTCGACGAGAGTGAACCGTCGGTTAAGAGCCTGAAATATCCCGAAGGCGGCATCAAACTGCAGGGCAACGGAATAGTAAGGGCTATTGCCACAATAGACGGAAAAATGTACAATTCGGAAATCAAGGAATACAACGTTACTCACTTTAAGGTGCAGACTCCTGAAGTGACAGTGGATTCCACCAAGATTGTCATCAAGACCGACACTGAGGGTGCTACGATATACTATACACTCACCAATGAAGCTCCTACACTGGATAACTGCATCAAATATACAGGACCTGTGAAATGGACGGGAGAGGAAAATACGTATGTCAGGGCCTTCGCCATGAAAGACAAATACACCACCTCGGATGCCACGGGAGCGTATTATTTCAGGGTAGATGACTACAAGTGTAAGGACCCTGTGATGACATGGATTGAGAAGGATAAAGTCCTGCAGATTTCCTGCAACACGGAAGAGGCTGTGATATACTATACCATTGACGGTACTGACCCGACGAAGAACAGCAGCAAATACACTGAGCCAATCACGCTCAACGAAAACCGCACCGTGAAGGCAATAGCCATCTGGGACGGTGTGCTGTTCAATTCGCAGATAAAGACTATATCATCGTCTCTCTATCAGGTCGAAAAGCCAACTCTGAGGGTAAACGACAGTCTGAAGGTGGTGCTCGAATGCGCTACGCAAGGGGCTAAGATATACTATACCACGGATATGGATCTCGACGTGGTCAACGACGGTATCCTATATACAACCCCGATACCTTTCAGCGAGGACATGACGATAAAGTTCATTGCAAGGAAAGACAACTTCAGTGATTCGGAAACAGAAACGAAGACACTGAAGGTTAGTGCCTATACTTGCAATAAACCGACTATATCTGTGCAGAAGGGTACTGCCGACAACGGATACAAGAATATGGTGTCGATAGCCGCAGCCGAGGGATGTACTGTTTACTATACTCTTGACGGCAACGACCCAAGTATCGACTCTCCGTCGAGAAAGACAGGAACAAGTTTCGAGGTGAACAAGAACTGCGATGTCATCGCAATAGCTACAAAACAAGGTCTTTTCCCGTCCGACAGCGTGAAACGAAGCATCGACTTCATCCAGGTTCGTCAGCCTGTATTGACATTCGATGAAAATAGTGGCAAGCTCACCATGACATGCCCGACTGAGGGTGCGAGGATATTCTATACCTTCGGCGGGGCTGATCCTACCGATAACTCAATGGAATATGAGGGTCCTGTGACTCTTGTCGATAACAGCCTTGTTAAGGCTATCGCGGTGGCCGACGACCTAAATAACTCAACGGTTGTACAATACAGGCCCACCATCTTTGCATGTGCTCCAATCACAGTGGAATACGATGGAAGAAGTGTCAAGTTTGTATGCGCTACCGAGGGAGTGAGCATCTATTACACCACCAACGGATTCACTCCGGGAGATACTTCCGACAAGTATGACGGCTCTGCTGTGATGCTTGACGGACTTTCCACCACGGTGAAGGCGGTTGCAATGAGGGAGAACCTCAACAGGTCATCTGCTTCGTTCACACCCGATGCTTATTATAATGGCGGAAAGACATATATCAGTAAGCCCGGCGAACTCGCCACCGCCTACAAGTGGTGCGGCAAGGACAACGTGAACAGCGTGACCATAGAGGGAAGCGTCAATGCTGCCGACCTCGCCCTCATCAAGACTATGAAGGGCGTGAAGTATCTTGACCTCTCGGAGACAGAGGTTGAAGGACAGGCATTGCCCGAAAAGGCATTTGAGGGCCTCAACCTTGTCAGCTTCGCTTCTCCAGAGAACATCACTGAGGTGGGCAGCGGACTGCTCAACGGAATGAAGAGCATCGGTGCGGTGATATGGAACGCTAACATTACCGTGCCCGAAGACCTGACTGGAGACATCACGCCTCTTAACGCACTGCTGTATGTAGGCAGCGAGAGCTTGGCAAGCAGCAAGTTCCGCAACGTGGTTGTCAACGGCGAGGCCAAGGAGATTACTCTCACTGACGCCGATGACGTGTCCAACTTCTACTGTCCGCAGGAGTTCATCGCCGAAAAGATTAGCTACAGGCATGCATACACACTGCCTACGGAAAAGGGTGTACTGACAGGATGGGAGGCATTGGCTTTGCCGTTTGCCCCGACGTCCATAGTCCACTCCGTGAACGGCGAGTGCGTGCCGTTTAAGGCTTACGACCCGTCGGTGGGCAAGAAGCCGTTCTGGCTCTGCGAGATGACTTCGTCGGGATTCTCTCCAACAGATGTCATCAAGGCAAACAAGGGATATATAGTATGTATGCCCAACAATGAGGACTATGGCGATGACTATATCCTCGGCGGCAATGGCGACATCACATATATGGCTACGTATGCTACAGTGCCGGCAACAGTAACGGCATTCGATGACCCAGCCACGATGAACGACTATATCTTCCGTCCGAACTTTGCTCATCTTGCACAGAGTGACACGGTGATGGTGATCAACAAGACGAACTACGGCACCAACAGGCCAGGTAGCGTATTTGTACCTAACCTGCGGCCGGCATATCCGTTTGAGGCATACGTCACCAAGTCTCCTGCATCATCATCGAAGCCATCTCCATTGAGGATTGATGGCGGCGAGGTAGGCATCATGGAAACGCTCTATGGCTTTGGAGATGTCAATCAGACCGTTTATTCTGAGGATGGTGCTCTATACATCTTCAGCAAGAACTCAGGAAAGGTCAAGATCTACAAGTCAACAGGTATTCTCTACAAGACTGTTGATGTGAGGTCTGGATGGACAAGAGTTGACGACCTTGCCAAGGATGTATATGTAGTCAAGGGCAGAAAGGTTATCGTGAGATGATCAGCTCTTAAATGATATCCTATAATCACTGGGACGGGTACATTGGTTCGCTATTAACGAACCAATGTACCCGTCTCTATTAACCTTGCATTATTTATTCAATCATCAGTTCGTTGATGATTTGCGTTATTCCATTACGATTCAATTGTTTGCGGAATGTCACCTTATATCCATCAGCAGCCATTGCCTTGAAGAATTCTTCAGCGCACTGAAAGAAATTCCATAATTAGGGTAAATATTCCCATTGTTAACTCTCCAAAAAGTGACAACCTTTTTCAGTTAAGGTCACAATTAACATTATTAAACGATAAATATTTGCTAAATCGGGAAAGATGTCGTACCTTTGCCACGCCAATAATCGCGGAATGGTGTAGAATACTATGTTCCAATAATCGCGGAATGGTGTAATATGAGAAGAAAAATATACGATAAGCTTCTGGAATGGAAGAGGTTAAGTTGTGGTGAGACTGCTATTATTATCAATGGCGCCCGTCGTGTAGGCAAAAGCTATGTGGCAAAGGAATTTGCCGCAAGGGAATACCGTAGTTATATCTTGCTTGATTTTAACAATGTTGACATCAGGATAAGGGAGTTGTTTGAAATGTACCTGAATGACCTCGACACATTCTTTATGTATCTTGGGGCATATACAGATACCACCTTATATAAAAGGGATTCTGTTATCATTTTCGACGAAGTCCAACAGTACCCACGAGCAAGAGCTGCCATCAAATACCTTGTTGAGGATGGCAGATATGACTATATTGAAACGGGTTCACCCGTGTCAATAAAGAAAAATGTGGAAAACATAGTAATCCCCTCGGAAGAGGAGGAATTGCTGCTCCATCCTATGGACTTCGAGGAGTTTCTTTGGGCTATGGGCAACGAGACTCTTATGCCATTAATTCGTAGGAATTTTGAGACGACGCATGAGATGGGACAGCTCTTGCACAGGAAGGCGATGGATTATTTCCGGCAGTATATGATAGTGGGAGGAATGCCGCAGGCAGTTGCAAAATATGTGAAAACAAGGGATTTCGGCATGGTGGATAGAGTGAAAAGACAGATACTGAGGCTCTATCGCAGCGACATACAGAAGTTTGCCAAGGGCTATGAGGCAAAGGTGACGAGAGTATATGATGCAATAACGTCACAGTTGCAAAAGCATAAGAAGAAGTTCGTGCTGCGATCTTTGTCGGAGGATGCAAAGATGAGAGACTACGAGACAGCCTTTTTCTGGTTGTCGGATGCCATGATTGTCAATATCGCGTACAATTCCACTGAACCGAATATAGGCTTGGGATTGTCGGAGGACGATTCCACTTTGAAATGCTATATGGCTGACACCGGACTTATGCTAAGCCATGCGTTCAAAGAGAATGACATAGTTGCGGAAAATCTTTATGCAAAAATCTTGACGGACAAACTGGAATTCAACGGTGGGATGGTTATTGAGAATATAGTCGCCCAAATGCTGAGGGCATCTGGACATCGCCTCTTTTTCTTCTCGAAATATGACAAGAGCAATGCCGAAAACAGAATGGAGATAGATTTTCTCGTAACGAAAAGCAGAATCACTACCAAGCACAACATCTCACCGATTGAAGTGAAATCCACACAAAGATATACGTTGACATCCATGAAAAAGTGCTTGTCAAAGTATAGCAGTTACATCGCCACTCCATACGTGGTTCATACAGCAGACCTGAAAAAGGAAGACGGAATAATATACCTGCCGTTGTATATGACCCCACTCTTATAGAAGGTGGTAACCCTAACCTGAATTATTCATAGGATATAAAAAAAGAGAACGTATATCTTGCATATTTGCAAGATTTTTTGTACCTTTGTAGTGCAAAAATAACAAGGTAAAATATACGTTCTCATGTGCAAAGGTATAACAAAAAAAACAAATAACCAAGAGAAAATGCTTTTTTCTCTTCCAGAAATTGTTTCAACTAAAACAGGTCGTCCATCGTCAGGCTTATCTAGGCAATGGATGAATAGGCATTGTTGCGGATGCCGATACATAAAAATCACGAATCACACAAGTTTGTGTGACACAACTTTGTGTGACACAAACCTGTTTTATGCATTATTAACGTTCTGGATGCCTTGTATAGCCTAACGGCAGTGTCGGCAAGATGCTCAGATGATTTGCCAATCGTTGATGTAGTCAAAAGAGGGGCTGTTCCATACATGTTAGGAACAGCCCCTCAAACTCGTTGTTTGTGATAATTTGTTATGCGATGTCAATCTGACGCTGAATCTTCTTCACTTCGTCCTTGTTGACCTTTGGCATGGTGATGGTCAGCACACCGTTGTCAACCTTGGCTGAGATGTTGTCCTTGACCACATCCTCAGGCAACACATATACCTGCTGGTAGTTGGAGTAGTTGAACTCGCGTCTCAGATAGTGCTCCTTCTTGTTCTCTTCCTTGTGCTCCATCTTGTTCTCGATGGTCACCTCAAGGTTGCCCTCGTTGTTGAGGCCGACTCTGCAAAACTCCTTCTTGATGCCTGGGACGGCAAACTCCATTGTATATTCACAGCCGTTTTCCTTCACGTTAATGGCCGGAGCTGTAGCCTTCATCTTAGGCATCCAATCGTTGTTGAAGAACTCGTCGAACATTGTCGGGAACCAACTGTTTGTACTCATAACTGGTAACATAATAACCTCCTATTTTAAATTGTTGTTTTTATATGTTCTTTCAGCTTCCTGCTCCCTTGTGGAGCTTTCCGCTTTCATCCTTATATCTGCAATCCACGTGCCAATATCCGCGGCAGTGCCAATATGTCGGGAAAGATTAATTTTTTTAATCTTTGCTGACTGGATGTCATAAGTGATATTTCGTGTTTTCGTTGTATGCAGGTCATCAAAATAACGGTAATGTTGTAAAAAACAGCCCAAACATTTGGCAATAACAAATAAAAGCCTTAACTTTGCAGCGAGTTACGGGCAAATCACTCCTGCAACAGGCTTGAAACAATGGGAATATATATAAATAGGGGTAATGTTGAGTTTAGGGATATTGTCACTCACGAGTATGTTGACAAGACGTCTCTAATACCAATTGTCAACGCTACGCTCAATTCAGAGTTTCGCTATAGCTGTGTCACCCGCTGCCGACGTTTTGGAAAGTCGATGGCGGCAAAGATGCTGTGCGCCTATTACGACAAGTCGTGCGACTCGCGGGAGTTGTTTCGAGGATTGGAAGCCGAAAAGGACAATTCGTTTGATACATATCTGAACAAATACTATGTGATATGTATTGACATGACCGACTTCACTACAAGATTCAGAAAAGAGAAGGAGATAGTAAGCCTCATTCAGCAAGATATAATGAATGATGTGTTGAAAATCTTTCCTAATATTGAAGTTGAGGAGAGGGATGACTTGATGAGTGTCCTCTACCGCATCAGCGAGAGCACAGGCGAGCGTTTCGTGATGATTATTGACGAGTGGGATGCCATCATGCGCGAGATGGGTGCTGACGAATTCATCACCACGTCATACGTTGATTTGCTTCGCCGCCTGTTCAAAGGCTCTGGCTCTAACATCGTGTTTGCCGGAGTTTATCTCACCGGCATCCTGCCAATAAAGAGATACAACACCGAGTCAGCATTGAATAACTTTTGTGAATATTCGATGATAGCTCCTGCCAATCTCGCTTCGTGCTATGGGTTTACTGAAAGGGAGGTTCTCGCTTTGGCAAAGCGTCATAACCTACCAATGGAGGAACTGAAATTGTGGTATGACGGATACAATATTGGCACTGCGAAATCTATCTATAATCCCTATTCCGTAATGAGAGCCGTAAAGTGCGGCGCATGTCGGAGCTATTGGTCAACCACAGGGGCGTATGACTCGGTCAGGACATATATCCAGATGAATTTTGACGGATTGAAAGATGATATAATCCGCATGTTGTCAGGCGAACAGGTATATGTCAACACTCTGAAGTTTCAGAACGACATGCGCATAGTGCTAAGCAAGAACGATGTCCTCACCGTATTGATTCATCTTGGATATTTGGCATATAATGAAGATACCAAAAATTGTTATATTCCTAACAAGGAGGTTGCGGATGAGTTCTTGAATGCAGTGGAGGATACTTCTTGGACACGGCTTGTTGATGCGATTACTGCCTCTCAAGATCTTCTCGATGCCACAATCTCAGGCAACGAGCAAGCCGTAGCAAAAGCCATTGACCTGGCTCACGACGAGAATACCAGTATCCTTTCCTACAACGACGAAAATTCGCTTGCTTGCGTGCTCACCATTGCCTATATATGGGCAAGAAACGAGTATGTCGTCCATCGCGAGTATGCCACAGGCAAGGGATATGCCGACCTTGTGATGATTCCTCGCCGCAACGTCTCAAAGCCAGCCCTAGTTATAGAGCTTAAGTTCAATCATTCCACCGACACTGCCATCGACCAGATAAAGCGTAAGGCCTATCCCTCAAAGATCGCGGAATACACCGGCGACATTCTTCTCGTGGGCATTAACTACGACAAGGATACTAAGCAGCATACTTGCAGGATAGAAAAAATCGAGCCATCATGTCACGTCATTCAATCAATTGGTGTTTGATTTTGATCACCGACTTTGGTGGGGAGGAACAACGGAGGCACTGGGTTATTGGGGTGTAGTTTTGAATATCTTTCCTCTTCAGCGATTTTTGATTACTCTCTTTTTTGCTTTGTAGGGGAGAGTGGTTCTTGGTTGGTGGTCCTGAATGACCCAAAAGTTCAAAAGTTCACTTTTCACCTGGAATTCGTCTCGTTTTGGGTAGTCTTATTATTATATTATTATATATATATAAATAATTTAATTATTAATAAGGTACGCAGGTTATATAAATAGGGACTTGGATTTCACCTATTCTGAAAAACTCCCCCCTACAAAGCAAAAACAAACTGGTTTTGGATAAATAAGTCCAACTTTTACGTCAAAAACACGGGATTTTCGCAATTTTCTGAAAACAATGAAAAAGCTCGGTTTTCATTATGAGGACATCATGGACTGACAGGCTCGGGAGGACATGGGAGAACAGGAAAACGAGACGATTTCCAGGTGAAAAGTGAAAAGTGAACTTTGACCCGGGTCCGATCTGGGTCCGCTCTGGGTTCGCTCTGGGTTCGGTGGTCCTTCGGTGATTCACTTCTCACTATAAAGCCGAAGAGCGAAGGAAGAGCGAAGGAAGAGCGAAGTCGAAGCGAAGCTTCGAAATTAAAAAATTAAAAAATTAAAGAATTAAAGTTTCGTTGGCGACAACGGAAAGATTAATGACGACGGGGGAAGTGTTAATGGCGAGCGAAGAAAGTGTTAATGGAGGAGGAGGTTGAAACATTATGGCATTTTTGAAAGGTATTTTGAGTAAGATGAACGGTTCGGCTGGTAGCCTTACCTTCAAGCAAGTGAATGGAAAGACCGTCGTATCTGAGAAGGCGACTACAGTGAGAAACGTCGATGCGACCGTGGATAAGGTCGGCTCCGGCACCTATGGCAAAAATTTAATCACCATCCTTATCTCGTCATACGTCACGTCTTCAGGACAGAGAGCTTTTATGGTTGCAAAACCTCCCTCTGTTCCTGTGGCGGATATCACCCTGCGTATGATGTCAATGTGTTTTTGCGTCACGATGTCCTCAATTTTTATTTGCCCAGTCTCGACATAGCGGGCGAGATGGCCGAATACGGTGGAGACCGTGAGGCTGCGCGCGGCGGCAATATCAGGGATTGACATGCCGTCGAGATAGAGCTTGTAGCTCGTCACGTATGTCTTCTCCTTCTCTTCCTTCGGTTTCTTCTCCTTTGCTTTCTTCTTTCGTCTCAGTGTCTGTTCGCCTTCAATGGCGATCACCATTGAGCGCTGCTTCTCCCTTAGATAGGAAGGCGCAGTGAACCCTTTCTCTGTGATGCTTTTCAGGAGGAGGATATGGAAGCGATAGAGATATGTCAGGTCTGAACAGGTGTCTTTCAGGCGCTGCATGGCCTGCTTATTGTTTGACTGCACATTTGGAGTCAGTTCGATGGCTTTGGCGAGCGTGCTCTCGATGTTGGTCGAGAAATATTCCGCGCTTCGCTTGATTCGCTCAAGAAAAGCCGTGGAGTTCAGTTGGTCGTATGACGTTGCGGCAATACCATTAATCCATTTTATGGCGACGTCGGTCACCTTCTCTTTCAGTTCGGCTGCCGTCTGCCTGTGGAGTTGTGCGAGTGAGGCATTTGTGCCTGAGAAGAACTCGAGCATGATGCGCAGCAGACGGTCTTCGGTGGATTGCAGGTCGCGCATGTCAAACAGTTCGATGATGAGCTGTCGGAAGTAGTCCTGTTTGAGTTGCGGCAGTTGCTCAATGCTGCGTAGGGCATCCTCTTCCTGCTTGGCGATATAGTTGTCCACCCGTTCGTCGTTGATGATTGCCGAGTCGTTGATACGCGAGGCTATGACGAGTCCTTCGAGACTGCGGCAGCGGCTCAGCGCCACATACACCTGTCCCGGGGCGAATGATTGTCCGGCATCGATGATGGCATGTTCAAAGGTCAGTCCCTGGCTTTTGTGTATTGTGATGGCCCATGCCAGTCGCAGCGGATACTGTCTGAATACACCCTGTATGTCTGTTTCAATCTCATGTGTGTCGGGGTTGACCGCATATTTCGCGTTTTCCCATTCCTGCATTCCCACGTCGATGACATTATCCTCGCCGATGCACCTCACCATGATTTTTTCCTTGTCCAATGCCACCACATGTCCAATCTTGCCGTTGTAGTATCTTCCGTTGACGTCGTTTTTGATAAACATCACCTGTGCTCCCACTTTCAGTGTGAGGTGGAAGGCGGTGGGGTAGGAATATTCCGGGAAAGTGCCGTCGATCTCCGCCTCATAGGTGAATGACCTTGAGTTGAGTCGCTGCATTTCATGTTCGTTGTATTCGTCAGCCATTCGGTTGTGTGTGGTCAGCCTGATATATCCGTCAGTGGCTTTTGGCTGGAATGCGGGGTTGTATCTCTTGTGCAGTGTGGCGAGGTCGTCGGCGGTGGGATGGCCTTCGCGGATATGGTTGAGCAGTTCGACGAAGGTGGAGTCGGCCTGTCTGTATATCTTTTTAAGCTGGATGGTGACATAGCTGATTTGCTGCAATGCCTTGCTGCCGAAGAAATAAGGCGTGTCGTAATAAGGGCGCAGGATGACCTCGTCCTCTGGAGTCACCACGGGAGTGAGCTGGGCGAGGTCGCCGATCATAAGCAGCTGCACCCCTCCAAACGGCTTGTAGTGGTCGCGATAGCGTCGCAACACCGAGTCGATGGCGTCGAGGAGGTCGCTGCGCACCATACTGATTTCGTCAATGACGAGCAGGTCCATCGACGCGATAATCTTGCGTTTCTCCTTGCTGAATTCGAAGTTTTTCTTTATGTTGGCGCCGGGGACGTATGGCGACAGTGGCAACTGGAAGAAGGAGTGGATAGTCACTCCGCCAGCATTGATAGCTGCCACACCAGTGGGAGCCACCACGACCATCTGTTTGGTGCTTCTTTCCACTATGGTGCGCAGGAAAGTGGTTTTTCCCGTGCCTGCCTTACCAGTGAGGAATATGCTTGTGCCTGTGTGTTCTATAAAGTCCCAGGCTCTTCTTAGTTCGGGGTTCTTTTCATTTGCCATGTCAATATGCCTTGAAATTAGAACGGTGTCTTCCATCCCGCAGCCTTGGCCACTATCTTGGGAATATCGGTGTTGTCGATGCGACCGTGAATAAGGTCGGCTCCGGCACCTATGGCAAAACAGGGGACATAACCGTTGCTGTGACTCGTGACATACCATCCCGCCTGGGCACACTCAGAGACGATATTGCGAACGGTGGCAGCAAGTTCGTCATCCTTCTGATAGAGAGTCTGCTGATCGGTGGATGTGCCGTCTATTATCCTTTTGAAGGCAGTCTCAAGACGCCGGGTCTGCCCGTCGGTGAGCTTCACCTTATCCCAAAAACCGAAATTCTTGGCGAGAAACGCCTTCACTGAAGACCACTGCAGCCTGTCGCCTTGTTCGTCGTGCATCTTATGCAACTCCTTGCCAAGACGCTCAATCGTGATGCGCTGGTGGGCGATGACGTCGAGATGTATTTCATACAAACCCTTTGACAACACGAATCCTCCCGTCTCATGGTCGGCAGTGACCACGATAAGGGTCTCATCAGGATGCTGCTTATAGAACTCGTATGCCACCCTAACAGCATTGTCCATATCTATCAGTTCGGGTATGAAGGCCATGTCATTGGCATGGCATGCCCAGTCAATCTTTCCGCCCTCAATCATCATGAAGAAACCGTTTTTCTCGCCCTGCTTCTTCATGAGGAAGTCAATGCCGGCACGGGTGAGGTCGGTCAGCGTGAGGTCGGAAGCCTTGCGGTCGAGAGCGTATGGGATGCTGTAGCGGTCGGCCTTGCTTGCCTCTTCGCTCTGAAGCAGTATCATCTTCTTGGCCTTTGCGGACTTCTTCTGATAGTCGGCATATCCCCGAGCTATGGTAAATCCCTTGGCTGTGGCATCCTTATACAGGCTTGGGCCATTGGGATATTCAGGGTCGGTGGGTATGGTAAAGTCCGAACCGGCATAGAAGTCGTTGGAGCTCTCGACAAGTTGCTTACCGATGGTGTATTGCTCATGGCGCTCCTTGACATGTGCGTAGAAGGCAGCAGGCGTGGCATGGTCGATGGCCACACTGGTGGTGATGCCGACGGCCGCACCGGACTGGCGTGCCCAGTCGGCTATGCTTGTTATTGATGTGGTCAGGTCCTTAAGCATACCCAAGGTGCCGTTTTTCGTCTTTTGTCCACAGGCGAGAGCTGTACCTCCGGCGGCTGAGTCGGTAACTCCGTCAGTGGCGCTCTGTGTGTTGACAAAAGCCGAATAGGGGAATGAGGGGAAACAAAGTGGCTCGATGCCTATGCGCCCCTGTATTGCCCCGAGATATGTCTCGGCGGCATTGACCTGGTTGACACCCATTCCATCCCCGATGAAATAAAACACATACTTAGCCTTGCCTTGTGCCGACATTGCAAGCACAAACAAGAGCATAATAGCTATGTTTGAAAGCCTGTTTTTCATCTTTTATTTTCAGTAATTGTACTATAATATAATAATGTGGAGGCTTATTCCTCATAGTCGAGACATACGCGCTGTACCGTAAACGGTCGCACCTTGGTGTCGGCCACGGCGACATGTGCGGGATGACACGCATAGGCCTTGAGGGCTTCGGGACTCTCAAGGGTCGAGTCGAGCATCACGTCGCAATTGGACGAGTCCAGACGACCGTCAACATTCACCTTGATACTTACCAGTCCGGGCACCTTGCCCATAAGGCCTTCAAGCCCTTCCTTGATGCCCCTCTTCACCTCTGCCTTTTTCTCGGCAGACAATTCCGGATTCAATGTCCAGAGAATGATATGCTTTACCATAATTGTTTATTATTTAGTTGACGAGTTAAAAGCATTTGTCCATAGCCTGACGTATGTCGGCGATGATGTCCTCTACGTCCTCGATACCCACGGAGAGGCGGATGAGGTCGGGGGCGATGCCGGCAGCACGGAGTTGCTCCTCGGAGAGCTGGCGGTGGGTGTGGCTGGCAGGATGGAGCACACAGGTGCGCACGTCGGCTACATGTGTGACGATATTGATCATCTCCAATGAGTCCATAAACTTGATGGCGGTGTCGCGGTCGCCCTTGAGTCCGAATGCCATCACGCCACAGCTGCCATTGGGAAGATATTTCTCGGCAAGGGCATGACATTTGTCGTCAGCCAGTCCGGGATAGTCAATCCATGCCACACGGGGGTCATCATGCAGGAACCTGGCCACTTGCTCGGCATTGCGACAATGGCGCTCCATGCGCACGGCGAGAGTCTCCAGGCCAAGGTTGAGCAGGAAGGCATTCTGAGGACCTGGAATGGAACCGAGGTCGCGCATGAGTTGGGCCACGAGCTTGGTGGTATAGCCCATCTTGCCGAATGCCTTGGCATAGGTGAGTCCGTGATATGACTCGTCGGGGGTGCAGAGACCGGGGAACTTGTCGGCATGTGCAAGCCAGTCGAAATTTCCGCTATCAACGACGCATCCTCCCACCTGAGTGGCATGTCCGTCCATATACTTGGTGGTGGAATGGGTGACGATGTCGCATCCCCACTCAAACGGACGGCAGTTGACGGGTGTGGCAAAGGTATTGTCGATAATCAATGGCACACCATTGCGATGGGCAATGCGGGCAAACTTCTCTATGTCAAGCACCTTGCATCCGGGATTGGAGATGGTCTCGCCAAAGAGAGCCTTGGTATTTGGACGAAAAGCCTTTTCTATCTCTTCTTCAGAATCATCCTGATTGACAAAGGTGCAGTCAATGCCCAACTTCTTCATCGTCACGCCGAAGAGGTTGAACGTGCCGCCATATATCTCGGTGGAAGCCACGATATGGTCTCCCGCCTCGCAGATATTGAATACGGCATAGAAGTTGGCGGCCTGTCCGGAAGAGGTGAGCATGGCTCCCACTCCGCCTTCCAATGCGCATATCTTGCGCGCCACCGCATCACTTGTGGGATTGGCGAGGCGGGTATAGAAATATCCATCCTTCTTGAGGTCGAAGAGCATGGCCATCTCGTCGCTGTTGTCATATTTGAATGTTGTGCTCTGCACGATGGGGAGCTCAATAGGCTCGCCGTTTTTGGGTTCATAGCCAGAATGCAGGCATAGAGAACCAGGTTTGAGTGGTTTTGTCATTGTTGCTATGTTTTTTTGTCATTAATTTCTTTTGGGGTGCAAAGTTAGTGTATTTTTTTTAAAAACCACCTTATTTATAATAAAGAATAGCAAAAAAAGAGAAAAAAACTTGGCGGGACGAAGAATTTTCACTATATTTGCAGCGACATACGGCCATAAAGACATAGTGATAAAAAGAGTGAAAAAAACGGATATTTAACAAAATGTAACCATACGAGTGAAAATAATTACGTTTTTCCTTGGCGGTTATCCAAAAAAGCCTTACATTTGCATCGTCTTAATGACAAAATGTCAAATCAGAGACAAACAATATATAAAATATTAATAACCTAAGTAAATTTTAATTCTATGGAAGTTGAGAAAATCATGCAGCAGCTGGAGCAGAAGCACCCCGGCGAACTGGAGTACCTACAGGCAGTGAGAGAGGTTCTTCTCTCAGTACAGGATGTTTATAACCAGCACCCTGAGTTTGAAAAGGCGAAGATTATTGAGCGCATTGTCGAGCCTGAGCGTGTGTTGACATTCCGCGTGCCATGGGTTGACGACAAGGGCGAAGTGCATGTGAACATCGGTTATCGCGTGCAGTTTAATTCAGCCATTGGCCCTTACAAGGGAGGCTTGCGTTTCCATCCGTCAGTCAACTTGTCAATCCTGAAGTTCCTCGGATTTGAGCAGACCTTCAAGAACGCTCTGACCACACTTCCCATGGGTGGCGGCAAGGGCGGTTCGGACTTCTCCATCCGCGGTCGTTCGGACAATGAGGTGATGCGTTTCTGCCAGGCGTTCATGACAGAATTATATAAGGTGATTGGTCCGTCAGAGGACGTTCCCGCCGGTGACATCGGCGTAGGTGCCCGCGAGATTGGCTATCTCTTCGGCATGTACAAGAAGCTGAAGCACGAGTGGAGCGGTGTGCTGACAGGCAAGGGGCTTGAATGGGGCGGTTCGAAGATTCGTCCTGAGGCCACTGGTTTCGGTGCGCTGTACTTTGTCAATGAGATGCTTCAGACCCATGGTCTTGACATCAAGGGAAAGACAGTGGCAATCAGCGGATTTGGCAATGTGGCATGGGGTGCAGCCACGAAAGCTACGCAGCTCGGCGCCAAGGTAATCACCATCTCCGGTCCCGACGGCTACATCTACGACCCCGCAGGCATCAGCGGCGAGAAGATCGACTATATGCTTGAGCTCAGAGCCAGCGGCAATGACGTCTGCGCACCGTATGCAGAGGAGTTCCCCGAAGCGACATTCATCCCCGGAAAGAGACCTTGGGAGGTTAAGTGTGACATCGCCCTGCCTTGTGCCACACAGAATGAGGTGAGCGGCGAGGATGCCGACGCTCTCTTGGCCAACAAGCCACTGCTCGTGGCAGAGGTGTCCAACATGGGATGCACCGCGGAGGCTGTTGACAAGTTTATCGCCGCAGGCCAGCTGTTCGCTCCCGGCAAGGCTGTGAATGCCGGTGGTGTGGCCACTTCCGGACTTGAGATGACTCAGAATGCCATCCGTCTGTCATGGTCGGAAGAAGAAGTTGACAAGAACCTCCACCAAATCATGCACAATATCCATGAGCAGTGCGTGAAGTACGGCAAGGAGCCCAGCGGCTACATCAACTATGTGAAGGGTGCCAACATCGCTGGATTCATGAAGGTGGCAAATGCCATGATGGCACAAGGTATAGTATGATAAGACTGTTCACAATAATAATATCACTATTGGGCTTTACCCATCTGCACGGCCAACCGCAGCAGATGGGTAAAGCCTCTTATTATTCAAAAAGGGCAACTGGAGCCCGCACCAGCAGTGGCGAAAGGCTTCATCATGACAGCCTGACATGTGCCCACCGCACTCATCCTTTCGGCACATTGCTCAAGGTGAGCAATCCCGCCAACGGCAAATCGGTCATCGTGAAGGTCACCGACCGCGGTCCCTTTGGCCGTGGACGCATCATCGACCTATCATGGCGTGCCGCCAAGGAACTGGGTATGTTGGCCCAAGGCGTGGCCATGGTGACCGTGGAGGTGGCCGACGACATCGTGGTGCCCTTCAAGCCCAAAGACGAAAAGAGGACACTCCCTGAACTCGACTTCGAGCGCAACGAGCAAAGCGGCGACGTGCTACATCCCAATTGGGAATAGAACGCCCCGCCAATCCTGCCTCCTGTCGAAAGACTATCTCTTGGTCTGGACTGGTATGTCCTGAGATATCATGGTCTTGCCGTCATTGTCGGCAAGAGCCACACGTATGACCACCTGTCCTGACTTCAGACGCTTGCCTGCAAGGACAGTGGCGGTATAACGGATGCCATTGTGGGGCTTGATGCTCTCTACCCTCACGCTCGGCGAAATGAACAAGTGCTTGCAGCCCGTGGTCTCAGTCACCTGTGGAGTGACATTGAATATCTCAAGGTCGGAATTGTTCATTATCTCCATCTGTACACTGCACTCCTCACCCGGAGATATACATCCGTCGCGATCCTTGTCAATAAAGCGCACATTTCGGAATGACACCGAAGCATTGCCAGCTGGCAGGCCGACGCGCTGCAGTTCATCAAGGCTGACAGTCTTCTCATCCGGTTCCATCTCTATGCGGTCGTCACCGCCATTGTTGGGGTCAAAGCCACTTTGATCCTGCTGGCCGGAGCCTGTATATCCCCCAGCATCATAAGCACCGCGCTGGACGCCATAAGTACCACCCTGTCCGCGACGGGAAGCCCGCTGACGCAGATACTCTTCATACTTGCGCTGCTCCGCCTTCTCATTGGCATTGCCGATTGCTGCGCCAACGGCAGCACCGCCAGCCATACCGACGATAGTACCAATGTCGCTGCCACGGGGTCCGCCAGTGATGCCACCGATTGCCGAACCGAGAATCGTGCCAAACATAGCGCCGGAATGTGCCCCCGACTCCGTGGTGGTGCAACTGCTGAGCATCATTGCACCAGCCAATGATATAACTATAAACTTCTTCATATCTTGTCGATTAAAAAATAATTTCCGATGCAAAATTACACATTTTTTTGTAATGTGACATCGGAATACCCCGATTTTTACATAGGAAAATCCCTATTGTTCTATTTTAGAGGTATTTCCACGACAAATCGAGCACCAGGATAGCTATATGTGGGGTCGAGATAGGCAGTGCCGCCCATACGTGTGGCAATAATCCTGACAAGCGGAAGACCAAGCCCGACACCTGGCACAAACTCATCCTCCTTATAAAAACGCTCAAAGATGCGTTCAGCCTTGTTGGATGCCACTCCCTTGCCAGTATCGGCCACTGTCAGCCTCAACATCCCGGTGGCATCTTCGGCCACAAGGTCGATATAGATATATCCATTCGTGGTGAACTTGATGGCATTATCGACAAGACACTGCGCCATTCTTACCACAGCCTTCACATTGATATTAAGGATGCGAAGGGGGTGCGTATCTCATGAGAGATATTGCGCAACAGGTTGCGCTTGA
The DNA here is from genome assembly GCA_034101015.1 of Prevotella sp. Classification (GTDB taxonomy): domain Bacteria; phylum Bacteroidota; class Bacteroidia; order Bacteroidales; family Bacteroidaceae; genus Prevotella. Next base: position 35,900 of record JAXEKN010000024.1, on the reverse strand, counting down.
ACTCCTCGTTGTCCATGCCATGCTGTTCCTTCTCACGGAGACGATTACTCCACTTTCTGTAGTCAATGGGTGAAATGCCGTATTTGTTCTCGAAATAATGACAGAACTCATCCACACTTGCAAATCCACAGTCAGTGGCTATCTCAGCAATGGTATGGGATTAATATGCTATCCCCAACAAGAGAGCCTTCTGTCTTCCCGCCTTGTCGGCAAGAAACCATAACGATGCTGACAGCCATACAACACACGGCAGCCAGCATCGCTATATTTAATCCCTTAAAACACTTCTCAATCATAATCTAATTAATGTTTAATTCAGTTTTGTGTAATAGTTTTTGTTTATTAAGGTATCTCCACCACCACCCTGCAGCCATCCCTGTAGGCAGTATCGATGTATATTCGGCCATTAAGCTTCTGAAGCAGTGTGCGGCAGAGGGTCAGCCCCATGCCTGTGCCCTGTGAGAACTCGTCAAGCTTGGTGAACTGTTCAAATACCACTTCTGCCTTGTCAGCGGGAATGCCTGGCCCGGTGTCCTCCACGGTTATCCTTATACCATCGTCAGGTTGGCGGGTGGTAGAGATGGTGACATGTCCCTGTCTTGTAAACTTGCCCGCATTGTCAAGAACCTTCTCAAGCACCTTCTGCAAGATATGCCTGTCGGTGGGAAACAGCTGCCCATCGGCAAAGGGCTTATATAAAAATGCCACTCCAGGATTTGCCACCTGTCTGACTATAGACATGGCTTCCTCCACGACCTCGTCGATGCGGCAGTCCTCCACCTGCGGTTTGATTGTGTCGGCATCCGCAATCTCAAGGATGTCATCGATAATCTTCGCCAGAAGTGTGCTCTGCTTCTCAATGACATCTGTCATCTGCTTAGCCTGCTCATCAGCCGAATACATCGAGGCAAGGAGTTGTGAGAATCCCATGATACCATTGAGAGGCGTACGTATCTCATGCTTCATGCTCTTCATGAATGCAGTCTTGACCTCCAGTGCCTTCTTGGTCTGTCTATAAGCCTCGGCAATCTCGTCGTTTGCCTGCTTGAGCTGTCGGCGGCCCCGCATCAGCGTGACTATCCAAATGACCAAGAGCACCATCACCACACATATTGCGGCAATGAGCATTCGTGTCTGTTTGAGCCGCTGTTTGGTCAGCTCATTCTCAAGCATATTGATTTCGTATTGTTTCGACTGCCTTTCATAATCCACACGAAGGTTCTGTATGCGCGAGTTGTTTTCCTCGTTGTTAAGGCTGTCCTCAAACTTGCGGTTTTTGATATAGTATTCAAGAGCTTTGGCCTTGTCTCCCTTTTTCTCAAACCATTGGTATTTGAGCTTGCTCACCTGTGCCAAGTGGCGAAGCGAATTGATTTCCTCGGCAGTTTTCTCGGCATCACAAAGCAAGGTCCAAGCCTTTGGCAGGTCGCCCTTGATGGTATATGCACGCGCCAAAGCAAGTGATGATGCAAGGATGTGCCATAGGTCGCGGTCGCCCCGTATGACATCATAGGCGAGATTATACTGTACGATGGCACTGTCAATCATTTTTCTCTTCTCATATACCTGTCCGAAATGCGTGTGGCATAGCGATATACCGAGTTTTGACTTCGCCTCTGTATTGAACCTCATTGACTCTCCATAATATACCATTGCGGAGTCAAACTGCTTCTTGCGCTCAAAAAGCGTACCGAGGTTGGCATAGTTGATGGCCATGCCGAGCTTGCTGTCGAGTTTTCTCTCTCCGTCAAGAGCCTGACGGAAGATACTGTCGGCAGCCTCGTCATTGCCCATCACCTTCATTGCATTTCCTATGCCATTGAGTGTGGTGACACGGTTTTTCAGTATCTTTTTGTCATTGGGATTGCCATAGGCATCACAATATGAGAGTGCGCGGTAGTGATAAGCCGCAGCCTCATCCATTATGCCTATACGGCGATAACTGGTGCCCAATTGGTTAAGGATATGAATGATATTGTTTGTATCGCGGAGTGTTTCTGCCAGCTTCAATACATTCTTGTGAGTTTCAATAGCCTCAGAAAACTTGCTTTCCTCACGATAACGTTTGCCTAACTCCCTCATCGCCACCACTTCTGCACGCTGGTTCTTGGAGTCATGGTATTGGCTAACATACATCTTGAGCGAATCGACACTCCTGACATTCTTCAAGATACTGTCAGTGCGCTTGATATCCTGGGCGTCATAATCATTGTGATGACCTTGCCGGCATGCAGCCAACAATACCACAAGAGCGAACAGATATAGATACTGCATGACATTAGTTTTTGCTGTATGGAAAAACTATGGTTTCCACTCCCAATAATCAGAAGTGGAAACCATCATAATAATACAATGCTATTGTGCGTCGGGAGCATGGTCAATGAGCTCCATGAACTGGTCGAGCTTAGGAGTGATGATAATCTGGGTGCGGCGGTTGCGCTGCTTGCCCACCTCAGTATCATTCTTCACCACAGGATTGTACTCACCACGTCCGCCGGCAGTCAGACGCTTGGGCTCCACACCATACTGGTTTTGCAGAGCCTGCACCACACTTGATGCACGCAGACAACTGAGGTCCCAGTTGTTGCGTATGTTCTTCATCGACTCAGCGGCACTGTTGACAGGCACGTCATCGGTGTTGCCCTCGATGAGCACGTCATAGTCCTTATAGTCCTTGATGATCTTGGCAATCTTGCTAAGAGTCTCGGCAGCACGGTCGTTTATTTCATACGAACCACTCTTATAGAGCATGTTGTCGGCAAGTGAGATATAAACCACACCCTTGAGTACCTGTACATCCACTTCCTTCATCTCCTCACGACTAAGCGAGCGTGTGAGATTGTTGGTGAGCACCATATTGAGCGAGTCGCTCTTGCTCTTTACCTCCACGAGATGACGGATGTACTGGTTGGACTCGTTGATTTGGTCAACCAGCTTCTCAATGCTGATATTGTTTTGGGATGCATTGGTCAAACTCTTGTCGAGGGATGTCTGCAGAGCGACCATGTCTGTACTTTTCTGGCTGAGCTGGTCCTGAAGAGCAGACAGTTTGGCATTTGCTGCAGCCAACTGCTCCTTAGTGTCCATATACTTCTTGCCCAGCTCCTTGTTGGTGGTCTGGCATTCCACCAGTTCTTTTTTCATCACGCAGCTGCTGAGTGTGAGCGATGCACCAAGAGCCACAATTAAAAATTTCTTGTTCATAACTTCTTTCCTTTCTATTATTTTTATGTTTTCTATTTTTCCTATATTAAATATATATCAATCCGCCATAAGTTTGCGATAGCGTCCCTTCTTGATTTCCTCATTACCGAGACGGCGGGCCTTATTGATTTCATAATCCGAATAACTTCCCTCGAAATAAAACACCTCGCCATTGCCCTCAAATGCAAGAATGTGAGTACAAATACGGTCGAGGAACCATCGGTCATGGCTGATAACCACGGCACATCCAGCAAAAGCCTCAAGACCCTCTTCCAGGGCGCGCAGTGTGTTGACATCAATATCATTTGTAGGCTCGTCGAGAAGGAGCACGTTGCCCTCCTGTTTCAGGGCGAGGGCGAGTTGCAACCTGTTGCGCTCACCGCCTGACAACACCCCGCACAGCTTGCTTTGGTCAGTGCCTGAGAAGTTGAATCGCGAGATATATGCTCTTGCATTCACATCGCGTCCACCGAGACGTATGGTCTCATTGCCCTGTGAGATGACATCATATACAGACTTCTTGGGATCGATGTCCTTATGTTGCTGGTCAACGTATGCGAGTTTGACTGTTTCTCCCACTTCAAATGTACCTCCGTCAGCCTGTTCCAATCCCATTATAAGCCGAAAGAGAGTAGTCTTTCCTGCACCATTGGGACCGATGACACCGACGATACCGTTGGGCGGCAGCATGAAGTTAAGGTCGCTAAATAGTACTTTGTCACCGAATGCCTTCTTCACATGCTGAGCCTCAATCACCTTATTGCCAAGTCGGGGGCCATTGGGGATGAATATCTCGAGTTTTTCCTCGCGTTGCTTCTGCTCCTCATTGAGCATCTGCTCATAAGAGTTGAGTCGCGCCTTGCCCTTGGCCTGTCGGGCTTTTGGAGCCAAGCGCACCCATTCAAGCTCGCGCTGCAAGGTCTTCTGACGTTTGGAGGCTGTCTTCTCCTCCTGCGCCATACGCTTGGTTTTCTGGTCGAGCCATGACGAGTAGTTGCCTTTCCATGGTATGCCCTCTCCACGGTCGAGTTCAAGTATCCACTCGCTGACATCGTCAAGGAAGTATCGGTCATGGGTTACGGCAATCACCGTGCCCTCATATTGCTGCAGATGTTGCTCCAGCCAGTCGATGCTCTCAGCGTCAAGATGGTTGGTAGGCTCATCGAGCAGGAGCACGTCAGGCTTTTCGAGCAGCAGGCGACACAGAGACACACGTCTTCGCTCACCACCAGAGAGGTTGGTCACAGGCCAATCACCGGGCGGACATCTCAGTGCGCTCATGGCGCGGTCGAGCTTGGAGTCCATGTTCCAAGCATCAGTGGCATCGATGATATCCTGCACCTCGGCCTGTCGCTGCATGAGCTTGTCCATCTTGTCGGGATCGCCATAATACTCCTCAAGTCCAAACTTCTGATTTATCTCTTCATATTCGGCAAGTGCGTCGTATGCCTTCTTCACGCCCTCCATCACATTTTCCTTCACCGTCTTTGTCTCATCGAGCGGCGGGTCCTGGGGCAGGTAGCCCACGGTATATCCCGGGCTCCACACTACCTCTCCCTGGGTGGGTTGTTCCAGTCCGGCGATAATCTTCAGAAGGGTTGATTTACCTGCACCATTGAGTCCGATGATACCGATTTTCGCGCCATAGAAGAACGAGAGATAGATGTTTTTTAGTATCTGCTTCTGATTCTGCGGGATAATCTTTGACACTCCCACCATCGAGAAGATAATCTTCTTGTCGTCAACTGTTGCCATTTTTTAATCCTTGCTTACTTACTCTTTATTAATTAATGTGGTAAATATCAGTGTGCAAAGTTAGTATAATTTGTTGAAACGACAAAATAAATTAGCATTTTTTGCAATATTTATATTCAAAATGACAAAAATCAGCCAATTTTGCGCAGTGTGACATAGCCCACGTATTCATCTCCTTCCTCAAGATGATATTTCAGAGTGAGTATGCCTCCCCGGAGTGAAACTATATCATAGTGGGTCTGTTCCTTGCTGCTACGGTCGAAAAAGAGCAGGTGGGAGTCGCTGATTTCATATTCTTCGGACGACATTCCATACCACTCCTGGCTTGACGTGAGATAGACATAGGACGTATATGTACCGTCGGGACGGAAGAGAAAACGCTGCGATGCATCAAGGGCAAGGTCTTCATCGATATTAATGATGCGTTCGTCGGGAGTTTCATCATAGGTGTAGCCAGAGATGTGGGTAGTCTGCCATAGTCCTGAAAGATGCTGGCTGACGGTCTCGGTGGTGACTGGCACGTCGTTGTCAGATGAGCATGAGACATAAATGAAAGTAGCCATAAACAATGCTGCGATACCAATAATTCTGATTGTTTTCATAATCTTTGAGCTTTTTTAGTGAATAATATTTCTAATTGTGCTGCAAAGATAGTCAGGTGGTGTCCTATTTCGTGGGACACCCTCGGAAAATAATCAAGAAAATGTGGATTTAGGCGGAAGTGCTCCTTCCGGAGCATATCTCAGGCATGTGTTGCGAGCACTTTCGTGCATTTTCAGCCTCAGCCATTCAGGCTTGAGCACCTCAATGTCGGGACCATGTGAAAACACAGCCTCGCAGAAGTCAATGGTGGGGCGGAGATTGAAAGCAAACACGGCATGATCTTCCTCGCGGGAAACCATCCTTTGGGAGGTATGCAGCGGAAGTGTCTCAAGATACCTCACCGCCATACCATACACCTTGACCTCCACTCTCTCCATCGGCACCCTTGAGTCGGTAAGCACCCCGAAATATTCCGAGAAATAGTTTTGAGGCGAAAAGTCGGCTGGCATCCGGAATGTCTCATTGCTCAGTTGGACGGAATGGATGCGGTCGAAGGAATAGACACTGACATACTTGTCATTACGGGCAAGGAGATACCATCTCTGGTGGAACAGCTTAATGGCATAGGGCGAAAGCATGGTGTCGTATGGTTCATGGCCAAAGCGCTGATAGTTGACCTTCAGGCGCAGGTTGGACTTGATGGCATTGACAATATCCATCAAGTATTCTTCTCCCACTGGCACATTCTCCAGAATGATACGGTCCTTGACCTTCAGGCTGTCGGCAAGCACTCCACCCACGGTCATTGTGTTGAGCATCCAGTGTTCAAGGGTGTCATCGTCGAGCACCTCGCTATTGTAAATATAGTATCTGTAGTCATTGTCACACTCAATGACAATGCCAAACATATCGAGTATGGCATCTCTATGGCGATTGAATTTGGAGCGCACCAATGGGTCACCCTCTGCCACTGCCTCGTCAATCCATCTCTCACTTATCTCCTGAAATGACATTCGGCCATTCTTGCGCAGCGTGTTGACTATCCACACATACTGCTGGAATATCAATGCGGGTTTCATACCTTAATTTGCTTATAATAACATCTCCTTCGCTTCACGATACGCGGCGACAGAGCCTTCCATTGTGACAGTTCTTTGAGATTGTCCTCCAACTGTGGACCTGTCTCAGCAAGCGTGATGCCATATTCATTGTATATAGGTATAAGGTCGGCAAAGAAGAGGGCATTCACTCCCATGCCTTGATAATCCGGATGAACGGCTATAAGCATTAAATCCACCTTGCCCTCATGCTTCCACTTGAGCGACTTGAGGAGATACCACCATCCTATGGGGAAAAGCCTTCCGCGCGATTTCCTAAGCGCATTGGAGAGGCTAGGGGTAGTGACGGCAATGCCGACCAAACGTCCATTGCGGTCCTCCACACCTGTCAGCATACGAGGGTCAATAAGCGGGACATACAACTTGAGAAAGTCATCAACCTGACGTTCGGACAATTGCGAGAAACCGAAAAGGGGCGCGTATGCAATGTTGAGCAGGTCAAAGATTTTTCTGCCATAGCCGCCTTCAAGCAAGTCGCGCTTGGTCATCTTCTTGACTGTCATGGAGAATCGGCGCTGCACCAATGAGGACACACGTAGAAACTTATCAGGCACTTCCTTTGGCACGTCAATATGAAACGACACCCAATCGACTTCCTTCATGAACCCCATGGCCTCCAAATGACGTGGATAATAGGAGGGATTGTAAATGGCTATCATTGAGCCCTCCATATCGAAATTCTCAACCAGCATGCCCTCCTTGTCAAAATCGGATATGCCCATGGGACCTTGAATGGTGGTCATGCCACGCTTTCGTCCCCAATCTTCCACAGCATCAACGAGAGCCTGCGACACCCGAGGATTATCCTCAAACTCAATCATCGAGAACCTAACCGCACTGACACCCCACGTCTCATTGGCACGATAATTGATAATTCCGGCTATTCGGCCCACACATCGCCCACAAGAGTCATAGGCCACAAATGGCTGAATGTCGGAAAATTCCAGTCCGGCATTCTTCTTGGGATTGAATGTGGCGCGCACATCCATATCCATGTCAGGCACGTATTGCCGACTATGCCTATAGAGGCGTCGCGGCAAGCCTACAAAATCATTCATCGTCTTCCTGTCGATTGCTTTCCTTACGGTTATGTCATTCATATTTATCGCATGTTTACAAGGATTTTCATACAGGCTGCAAAATTAAGAAATATCCTCGAAAATACCAAATTTTTCCATTGGAAAATGAGATTACGGTATATCAAATTGTAACAAAAGATGTCCGAAATGTCTTTTTTGCATAAAAATGTATTTGTTTTATTTCTTAAATTTCGGAAAAAAAAGTAACTTTGTAAGCAAATTGTAACAATCATGTAGCAAACGACACACTGATTTTGTCTAAAGAATAAAAAAACGGAATTAAAAATGAAGTACATATTAATTGGGATAACAGCCTTGCTGATGACGGCATGTGACTCCGTATTCCAATATCATCCCTACGATGTCAGATTTGACGGAGAGAGGGACATCAACGCACATAACATATCCGAGATTGAGGATCACTGCCGCAATCTCGACTCAATGCGCGTGGCTTTCATCAGCGACACACATCATGACTACACAGACCTGTGCGCCATGGTTGAAGATATCAACAGGCGAGAAGACATTGACTTCGTGGTACATCTCGGCGACCTCACCGACACTGGCACCACTAAGGAGTTTGAATGGGCAAGGGACTACCTTCAGGGCATCAGGGTGCCATACGTGGTGCTCATCGGCAACCATGACTTCCTCGGAACGGGAGACGAGACCTTTAGCCGAATGTTTGGCAAGATGGACTTCACATTTATAGCCAACAGGGTGAAATTCGTGTGCATCAACACCAATGCCACCGAATATGACCATATCGCAGATGTGCCCGACTTTGATTATCTCGAAAAGGCAGTCACCACCGACTCTGCACTCTTCGACCGAACCATTGTGTGCATGCATGCACCACCATACAGTGACCAGTTCAACAATAATGTAGCCAAACCATTCGAATACTACGTTCTCCAGTTGCCAGGACTGCTCTTCTGCATCAACGGGCATGGTCACGGCACGGAACAAAAAGACCTCTTCGGCGACGGAATGACATACTATGCCGTCGGAGCTGCCTACAACCGAAAGTATATGATCTTCACGATAAGAAAAGAGGGATATGACTATGAAATTATTGATTTTTAGCCTTATGGCATGCTGCCTTCCTATATCCGCTGCCGCAGTAAATGAGGATTTCTACGATATGGATTATGTGGAGACGGGACATACGACATCACCGGCCGATACAGTTAGCATCGCCGACTCCCTGCTATATCTCGTCAATGAGCAAACCGAGAAGGTGAAAGTGGACTCTGGCATACCAACACGCTATGACAGACGAGTTCACCGGAGAAGAGAGCACTGGGCATCGCTCATCCCCACACAGACAGTCATACAATATGCCGGCAATATGGGATTTATGTCGGTAGGCATCGGATGGGACTATGGCCGACACAAGCAGTGGGAGACAAACCTGCTCTTCGGCTACCTGCCGAAGATAAGCAGCCATCGCGGCAAGCTCACAATGACGCTGAAAGAAAACTACCTGCCATGGAGCCTGTACCTGAAGCGGGGGTGGATGTTCGAGCCACTGTCGTGCGGGCTATATCTCAACACCGTGTTCGGTTCTGAGTTTTGGGAACGTCAGCCAAGCCGTTATCCCGACAAATACTATGAACCGCTCAATACAAAGGTGAGAATCAACGTGTTTCTTGGCCAGCGCATCACCAAGATTATCCCGACTAACAGACGGAAATTCCTAAAAAGCGTGTCACTCTTTTATGAGGTCAGCACTTGCGACTTGTACATCCGTCTGGCTGTGATGGAGAGAAAGGTGAGCGTGTGGGACATTCTTGGACTATCGCTCGGCATAAAGATGCAGATACTATAACAAGCCATCACCACACTTGAGGCACACATCACTAATACAACTTGATATACTCAAAACTATTGCCTACGGCTTGCAGATATTTGGCAAAGTTCTCCCGGGAAATAACCACCGTCCCCCGGCAGTCGTTGGGATGAAAGGACAATGTGGCGGCATTGCGCAGGTTATCGTCAAGAAAGAGATGCACATGATGCTCTGCGTCATTGATGAGTCCAAATGGCGACACACTACCTGGCTCCAAGCCAAGATACTTCATCATTCTCTCGGGCGATGCAAAGGACAACTTGCCACACGATGGCAAACCCTGCGCAATGAGAGAAGCCTTCAGGCGATGTTCAAGGTCATGGATGTCAAGGTCGTGGTCGCAATGGAAGCATACCAGATAATGGCGGTTACCCTTGTGATTGCGAAAGAAAAGGTTTTTGCAGTGGACACTGCCATCATCACGCCACCACCGCTTGGCCTCCTCTATGGTTTTACCCTCCGGATGATTATAACATTCGTATGCTATGCCATGTTCACGCAGATAGTCCAGCACTATCTCTTCTCTTGTTTTTTCCATAATCTGTCAGTGTATATGTCTATTATTATTCCATATTATTCTTACTAAACCCTCTGCTCAGTGTTGTTCATCTTTAGCATCCGCTCTGGCACACTATTGCGGATGGCATCCACGACAATGCGCAACTGGCCATGGCGCACGAAGGAACGTGTGGTCAGGGCCACAACCTGGCGTGTGGGTATCGGCAGGGCAAACGGCCGTACCAACTCACGCTGCGAGGGGGCAAGCTGGCCAAGGCTCAACTCAGGGATAAAAGTCACTCCCCTGCCCGACTCCACCATACGCATAAAGGTCTCTATGCTGCCAAGGTTATAGGTGTTTTGGCTCTTCTGGGCTGACTTTAAACTACAAAACTTCACAAGCTGGTCGCGAAAACAATGACCTTCGTCGAGCAGCCACAAAAACTCATCAGTCAGGTCGGATGTCTTGATGCTCTGACGTGTAAACAATGGGTCTTGACGCGACACGTATGCCATAAACTGTTCATAATACAATGGTGTCTGTTCATAGTCATCCATATCGTCAAGACTCACGAGGATGGCGATGTCTATCTCTCCACGGTTGAGCGACTTCTTGCAGTCTGCGGTCTTCATCTCTGTCACGTGGAAGTCAATTTCAGGATAATCCTTTGACATACTGTTGAAAAACAAAGGCAGAAGATACGGGGCAATGGTGGGAAGAATGCCGATACGGCATGAGCCTCCGGTTTCGCCCTTGGCTTCTGCCACTATATCCTTGATCTTCTTGGCACGGGTGAGCACACGCCAAGCCTGTTCCACAACAAGCTTGCCGATTGGTGTGGCCACCACAGCCTTGGACGAGCGTTCGAAGAGCTTCACGTCGAGTTCCGACTCTAATTTTTGTATCATGGCGCTAAGTGTGGGCTGAGTGACACCACACTGCTCTGCCGCCTTGGCAAAGTGGCGGAGCCGATACACCGCCACTATATATTCCATCTGTTGAAGTGTCATTGTCGGTCTTTATTTATTTTGGATGCAAAGGTAATTATTATTATGCCAACAAACAAAGAAACGACAGATATTTAATGTTTTTTATTACTTCACCGGAATTTGAATGATTGACAGCCATTTCTCTGGATCTTCCTGATTCCATGCTCCGTCAACATACGCAGTTCTTGGATGTCCTGCTATCTCATATCCCTTTTCCTCAATATACTTGAATGCCTCGGTGTAGGATTCATAGAAGCGGTCGTATAATCCGTAGTGTTTCATGCACAATGCCTTGGACACCTCGTCCAACTGCTTGAACTTGATGATGGCAGAATCCTTGCCCATTTCCTCCACCTGTTCACAGTACTCGATGTCGATGTCGGTGGGCGTATATTCCTTGTTATGCTCGATAGTGAAGCAATAGCCGGTTGGCGAGCACTTGCTGCCCAATCTTTGCATCTCCGGGCCGATAACATTCACGCATAGTTCGCCCAGGTCACTATACTGCTTGATTACTCTACGGTGTGATGCCACGATGATAGAAGGCAAAGCCTGAATTGTGAATTTTTCCATTGTCTTGATGTTTTTTTTTCGAGTTCACCGTGTCGAGCAGTTGTTGTCTGCGCTTAAGCAGTGTTCTTATCTGCCTGTTGCACTCCGTCAGCTTGGCGTTAATCTGACTGATTGACGGTTCGTGGTATTCATCGTCATAGAGGTCTTTTACCTCTTCCAACGAGAATCCCAAGTCCTTTAACTCGCATATGGCATTAAGCCTCTGCATCTGCTCTAAGGTGTAGTATCTGTACCCCGTCCACTTATCCACTTCAGCAGGAATCAACAGTCCTATCTGTTCGTAGTGGCGAAGCGTCTTGACCGTCACTTGCATCAACTTGGAGAACTCTCCGATTTTTAATTTTGTTTTTTCACTCATTTTGTCGCGCGATTACTTTGTTGTTTTTGAATTCTCCTGCAAAGTTAATGCATGACCTAAGGTAAGAGTCAAGACTTTTTATGGATTTAACATTACTTTAACACTTGACAGTCTGTATTGCAGATATAACAACAGTTTTTAGGTGTTTTCCTTTGCACTTTCATTATTTATTTGTAATTTTGCCGCAAATTTACGTATTATCATATACAAAGGATGAAGAATAACAACAACGAACGCATTGAGCTGCCTATATGGTTGGCCCTTGTCCCACTGCTGTTGCTGATGGCAATGCTGGTATTTACTATACGTGCCTTCGGCGGCGACTCACTGAGCGGACCGAGCCAGATAGTGATGCTGGCGACTTCGGCGGTATGCTGCATTATTGGCATCGGGGCGGGCAAGGTGAGATGGCACGAATTTGAGAGTCAAATAGCGAAGAACATATCCCACGTGTCGTCGGCATTGATAATCCTGCTGTTTATCGGAGCCTTGGGAGGCGCATGGATGGTGAGCGGCGTGGTGCCGATGATGATATATTATGGTCTTGACATAATACATCCGAGCGTGTTCCTTGCTTCGACGTGTGCCATAAGTGCCGCAGTGAGCGTGATGACCGGCAGTTCGTGGACTACTATCGCCACCATCGGAGTGGCTCTTATGGGCATCGGCAAGGCGCAGGGATTTGACGAGGGATGGATAGCGGGAGCCATTATAAGCGGGGCGTATTTCGGCGACAAGATATCGCCATTGTCCGACACTACGGTATTAGCATCAAGCGTATGCCACGTTAATCTTTTCTCTCACATCCGATATATGATGATTACAACCATACCTTCGTTCTCGATAGCTCTGCTGATATTTTTTATTGCGGGATGGACTCATACGGCATCTGACACCAGGCAGTTGACGACTTGCCAAAATGCTATAGTGGGCAGATATGACATCAGTCTGTGGCTGCTTATTGTTCCCGCAGCCACTGCTATTATGATAGTCAAGAAGTTGCCCGCATTGGTGACTATGTTTGCCTCCACGTTGATGGGGGTGTTGTTTGCGCTGATATTCCAACCGGGTGTTGTAGCGGAGATTGCCGATGGAGACATGTTTAGAGGCGCCATGCAGGCAGTGTATGGAGGGACGACCATAAGGACCTCAGACGCGATGCTCGACGATCTGGTGGCAACGAGGGGTATGGAGGGAATGCTCTCCACTGTATGGCTGATACTTTGCGCCATGTGTTTCGGTGCAACGATGACGGCGGGCGGCATGACGGCGGGCATCACCCGACTGTTCACACGATTTGCACGGGGGCGCACTTCCACCGTGTCCTCAACCGTAGCCACTGGACTGGTGCTTAACACCACTGTGGCTGACCAGTATATGGGCATATTGCTTTCGGGAAACGTGTTCCGCGAGATATACGACAAGAACGGCTTGGAGCGCCGGCTGCTTAGCCGTGCCACCGAGGATTCGGTGACGGTGACATCGGTGCTCATACCGTGGAACTCGTGCGGCATGACGCAGAGCACGGTGCTCGGTGTAGCCACTCTCACCTATCTGCCCTACTGCTTTTTCAACCTCCTCAGTCCGCTGATGAGTATAATCGTAGCCGCAACGGGATATAAAGTCAAAGCAAGATATTCCCGAACGGGTATAAGATGTTAAATAATCATATTTTTTATACCTTTTAGGGTATAGTTTACAAAAAATTCATTATCTTTGTACCCGATAAGGTATAAAAAGGCAATGAATATGGATATGCAACTGTCTGTTTTCGTCAAAGAAATGCGACGTGAACACTCGCTCACCCAAGAGGACCTCGCTGCCAAGGCTGGCGTGGGACTAAGATTCGTGCGCGACCTGGAACAGGGCAAGCAGACGCTGAGAATGGACAAGATCAACCAGGTGCTCGCATTGTTTGGAAGGGAAGTCGGGGCGGTTATGAGGAATTAAATAATTTAAGAATTAAAGGATTAAATTGTGATGAAGAGGGCCAATGTTTATCTGCATGACAGACTGGCGGGAGTGCTGACTGAAGACGAGAGTGGGTTCGGATTCAGGTATCTCGACAGTTATCTCGACGCTGACGGTGCCGAGGCTATAAGCCTTACACTGCCGCTGCAAGAGGAAGAATACCGCGACACGGTGCTCTTCCCATTCTTCGACGGACTCATACCCGAGGGATGGCTGCTGAATATCGCAGAAAACAGTTGGAAGATAAACCAGCGCGACCGTATGTCGCTACTGCTCGCTTGCTGCAAGGACTGCATTGGGGCAGTAAGCATTATTCCTGATGAATCTAATATATAATATAAGGTAATATGTGTGAGAGATGTCTTTATTGCTATAAGGAACTGAAGGAAGGACAGGTGGATTATCATCCCGCCTGCTCTAAAAAACTCTTTGGCACTAAGAATCCACCGCAACTGCCATTCGTGAGAAGTCAAATCGGCGAACTGGCAAAACAGGTGGTGAGAAGTCAGACTACACTGACCGGCGTGCAGGCAAAGTTGTCGCTCGACGTAAACCAGGTAGGCAAGAACGAACCAGACCGCTTTACTATCGTGGGATTATGGGGACGATATATACTCAAGCCACAGACTGAGGCATACCGTTGTCTGCCTGAAATTGAAGACCTCACAATGCATCTTGCAGAAGCGGCAAAGATTGTGGTTGTGCCTCATGGTATGATACGATTTGCCGATGGCGAACTTTGTTATATCACCCGACGCATAGACAGAACGCCCGACGGAAAGAAAGTTCCGATGGAGGATATGTGCCAGTTGACTGAACGGCTGACCGAATATAAATACAAGGGTTCATACGAACAGATTGCCAAACATATCAGGAAATACTCCTCAGTGCCACAGCTCGACCTCGTGAATTTTTGGGAGGTGGTTGTCTTCTCATGGATTACCGGCAATGCCGACATGCACTTGAAAAACTTCTCATTATACAACACAGGACACGGATATACGCTCACTCCAGCCTACGACCTTCTATCCACGACACTTGTCATGCCTGAAGACCCTGAGGAATTGGCACTCATGCTCAATGGCAAGAAAAGGAAGCTACGCCGCAGTGACTTTGTGAAATCCATGACCATGTCGGGACTAAGCGAAAAAGTCATTGACAATATGGCAAAAAAGTTCCGGCGCTCAATACCTAAATGGCTCTACTTGATAAACTGCTCATTCCTTCCAAAAGATATGAAACGAGCATACAAGCATCTTATACTTCAAAGAACAATAATGTTAAGATAAAGATATTAACTTACTAACTATATTTATGTATATGAAAACAAAACCTATCTGTAATCTCACAACTGCACTTGCCCTACTGACCATTCCTGTTGGACTACATGCACAAAAACATCGTCCCCAAGGCGATTTCATTACTGACACACTGATGGTGCACGATCCAGTCATGGCATATGAAAACGGGACATACCACATCTTTTCCACTGGTATGGGAGTACAGCATGCCACATCGTCCGACCTGAAGACATGGACAGTAAACGTGAAACCTGCAATATCGCCAATACCCGGATGGGCACACGACTCTGTACCAGGATTCCGCGAACATGTATGGGCACCAGATATTATCAGGTACAATGACAGATGGTGGATGGCATACTGCTGTTCCACATTCGGGAAAAACACTTCCGCCATCGGTCTTATGTCGGCAAAATCCCTACATCCGGCTGAAGTATGGTCTGACCACGGACCTATCATCTGTTCAAGGGAAGGACGTGACAATTGGAATGCAATTGACCCCAACTTCATCATTGACGAAAAAGGCGCCCCATGGCTTACATTCGGCTCTTTCTGGGATGGAATTCAACTCGTCCCACTCGACAAGACTATGCATATTGCTGCTGGAGCAAAGATGAAGACCATTGCAAGGAGAAAAATCATTGACACCATGGATAATCCCGTGGAGGCGCCTTTCATATTCAGACATGGAGGATACTACTATCTATTTGTCTCATGGGACTACTGCTGTCAAGGAATGAAGAGCACATACAAAGTGGCTGTAGGAAGAAGTCGCTCTATAGAAGGACCTTATCTTGACAGCAATGGAAAAGATATGGCTAAATGCGGAGGAACCATCTTGATAGAAGGTGACAAGAAGACATTTGAGGCGGCAGGACATTGCTCGGTTTATTCTATTGGCGATAAGGACTTTTTCTTATGTCACGGATATGCTATGGATTTAGGCGGAGCCTCTATCCTCATCTGCAAAAAGATAAATTGGAGCAAGGACGGATGGCCAATCCTCAAATGATAAAGACAACACCTATATATAGAAAATATCTATTAAAAAATAGATTAAATAATTTGCAATAATCGATTAAATTTCGTAATTTTGCAGCGGAAATAACAATTTACATTATTAATTAATAACAACATTATGAAAGAACTTAAAGGAACAAAGACCGAGAAGAATCTTCTCGACGCATTCGCAGGTGAGTCAATGGCTCGCAACAAGTACACATATTTTGCTTCTAAGGCAAAGAAAGAGGGATATGAGCAGATTGCAGCTCTCTTCACCGAGACTGCCGACAACGAGAAAGAACACGCCAAGATGTGGTTCAAGTATCTTGAGGGCGGAGCTATCCAAGACACAATGAAGAACCTCAAAGCAGCAGCAGAGGGCGAAAACTATGAATGGACCGATATGTATGACCGCATGGCACAGGAAGCAGAAGAGGAAGGTTTCACTGAGATTGCAGCCAAAATGCGTGGTGTGGCCGCTGTTGAGCGTCATCACGAGGAGCGCTATCTCAAATTGCTCAAAAATATCGAGGAAGGTATTGTATTCTCACGCGAGGGTGAAGCTATATGGAAGTGCCGCAACTGCGGACACATAGTAGTTGGTAAGCAAGCTCCTGAAATCTGCCCTGTATGCGCACATCCTCAGAGCTACTTTGAGATTGAAGCAAAGAATTACTAATTTGAGAGCATTGAGGCTATTAATTAAATAGGTGGCGAAGATAATACTTCAAAAGAAATCTAACTAAAAAATGAATCCCCGGCGAAATCACTTCGACGGGGATTCTTTCTTATAAATATGGAGAACAAATCTTAAATGATTTTCTTCTTTCAAAAACAGATTACTCTGCTACAGCCTCAGTAGCTGGTGCTTCTGCTGCGGGAGCTTCTGTTGCCGGTGTCTCAGCCTTAGTAGACTTACGTGAACGGCGTGTTGACTTCTTCTTAACAGGAGCCTTAGCCATGTTATCATCAAAGTCAACCAACTCGATGAAACACATCTGGGCAGCGTCACCCTGACGGTATCCCAACTTGATAATGCGAGTATAGCCACCTGGACGATCAGCCACTTTAGCCGAAATCACACCAAAGAGCTCCTTAAGAGCCTCTTTATTCTGCAGATAACGGAATACTACACGACGTGAGTTGGTTGTATCTTCCTTACTCCGTGTGATAAGAGGTTCTACGTATGTCTTCAAGGCCTTTGCCTTAGCCACGGTCGTAGTGATTCTTTTGTGCATGATCAGCGAGATAGCCAAGTTTGCGAGCATGGCCTTGCGGTGGTCAGCAGTACGACCGAGATGATTGAATTTCTTATTATGTCTCATTTTACTTTTACTTTTTTGATGTCAAGGATTATTCCCTGTCTAATTTATACTTTGAAATGTCAGTTCCAAACGAAAGATTCAGACTCTCGAGCAAATCATCAAGCTCAGTGAGCGATTTCTTACCGAAGTTGCGGAACTTCAAGAGGTCTGTCTTGTTATACTGCACCAAGTCGCCGAGTGTCTCCACATCGGCAGCCTTGAGGCAATTAAGAGCACGAACCGACAAGTTCATGTCAACAAGACGAGTCTTGAGCAATTGACGCATATGGAGTATCTCCTCGTCAAACTCCTGATTGCCCTCTATATCGCTGTTCTCCAATGTAATCTTCTCATCAGAGAACAACATAAAGTGGTAAATCAGTATCTTTGCGGCCTCCTTAAGGGCATCCTTCGGGTGAATGGAACCATCCGTCGTGACTTCGATGACAAGCTTATCGTAGTCTGTCTTTTGTTCTACTCGATAAGGCTCGACAGCAAACTTCACGTTGCGAATCGGAGTGTAAATAGAATCGATTGGTATTACATTAACATCGGTGCAGAACTCACGGTTTTCATCAGCCGGTACATATCCACGACCTTTATTAATAGTAAGGTCAATCTGCATTGAAGCTTTGGAATCTAAATGACATATCACCAAATCTGGGTTTAACACTTCAAATCCAGTCAGATACTTGCCGATGTCACCGGCTTTGAACTCTGTAGAATTCTCGACGGTGATGCTGACTTTTTCGTTCTCGAATTCTTCTACTACTTGCTTGAACCTTACTTGCTTAAGGTTCAAGATAATGTTGGTCACGTCTTCCTTAACACCAGATACTGACGAGAACTCATGCTCAACACCAGTAATGCGAATGGTGTTGATAGCATAACCCTCGAGCGATGAAAGAAGAATGCGGCGAAGGGCATTACCTACAGTAACACCAAAGCCGGGCTCAAGAGGACGAAACTCGAACTTGCCGAATTTGTCATTGGCCTCCAACATTACGACTTTATCAGGTTTTTGAAATGCTAATATCGCCATTAATTTAATGATTTATTTAGAGTACAACTCAACGATTAACTGCTCCTTAATGTTCTCAGGTATATCTGCACGGTCAGGACGATGCAAGAATTTGCCACTCTTAGTGTTCTCGTCCCATTCAAGCCAAGGATACTTGCTGTGATTGAAACCTGCAAGCGCTGCCTCAACAACTTCAAGAGACTTGGACTTCTCACGAACACCGATAACCTGGCCAGCCTTGATAGAATAAGAAGGAATATTCACAACCTGACCATCAACGGTAATGTGCTTGTGACCTACAAGCTGACGAGCGGCTGCACGAGTAGGAGCAATACCCAAACGGAATACTACGTTGTCAAGACGGCACTCAAGAAGCTGGAGAAGCACCTCACCGGTGATACCCTCAGCCTTAGCTGCCTTCTCAAACAAATTACGGAATTGACGCTCAAGCACTCCGTATGTATACTTGGCTTTCTGCTTCTCTGCCAGCATGACAGCGTACTCAGACATCTTTCTGCGACGATTATTGCCATGCTGTCCAGGAGGGAAGTTTCTCCTAGACAAAACTTTGTCTGCGCCGAAGATGGCTTCACCAAAACGACGCGCAATTCTTGATTTCGGTCCAATATATCTTGCCATAATTCTAATATATACTATTAATTAATATTCTGTTCTATACAAACTATACTCTTCTTCTCTTTGGAGGACGGCATCCATTATGTGGCAGCGGTGTTACGTCAACAATCTCGATAACCTCTATACCAGCTCCGTGGATGGCACGGATAGCAGACTCACGACCATTTCCTGGACCCTTTACGTAAGCCTTAACCTTACGAAGACCAAGGTCGAAAGCAACTTTTGCACAATCCTCAGCTGCCATTTGAGCTGCATAAGGAGTGTTCTTCTTAGAACCGCGGAAACCCATCTTACCAGCAGAAGACCAAGAGATCACCTGACCCTCACTGTTTGCCAAAGATACGATAATATTGTTGAAAGAACTGTGTACGTGAAGCTGACCCATAGCGTCAACCTTTACGTTTCTTTTCTTTGAAGCGACTGTTTTCTTTGCCATAATATAATCGAAAATTTAATTTCTTAATACCTAATTTAATACTTAACTCTCAATTACTTCGTGGCCTTCTTCTTATTAGCAACAGTCTTCTTCTTTCCCTTGCGGGTACGAGCATTATTCTTGGTACTCTGACCGCGAACTGGAAGGCCGTTACGATGACGGACACCACGATAACAACCGATATCCATCAGTCGCTTGATATTCAACTGGATCTCAGAACGGAGATCACCTTCTACCTTGAATTCAGCGCCGATAATTTCACGGATTTTGGCTGCCTGGTCGTCAGTCCACTCGTTGACCTTCAGGTCACGGCTAACGCCTGCTTTATCCAATATCTTTGCTGAACTACTTCGACCTATACCATAGATGTAGGTCAATGCGATTTCGCCACGCTTGTTTTGGGGCAAATCTACTCCAACAATTCTTATTGCCATTTGTTAAAAAAATAATTAAAAAAATGATTAACTAAAATTCACGAATTAACCCTGACGCATCTTGTACTTCGGGTTCTTCTTGTTGATAACGAACAGGCGACCCTTTCGACGTACAATTTTGCAGTCTGGGGTACGCTTCTTCAATGATGCTCTTGTCTTCATATTACTATTTCTATTGTTTTATTTGTATCTAAATACAATTCGTCCCTTAGTAAGGTCGTATGGACTCATCTCAACCTTTACCTTGTCACCAGGGAGAATTTTTATATAATGCATTCTCATCTTGCCCGATATGTGAGCGATGATTTGCACTCCATTCTCCAGTTCTACACGGAACATTGCATTGGATAAAGACTCAACGATTGTTCCGTCTTGTTCAATAGCGGATTGTTTTGCCATATTCTAATTATGTTCTAAACTTTCTATCTCTGCAAACGATGATAATATATCAGCCTGTCCCTTTCTAATTGCAATAGTATGCTCAAAATGAGCCGCGGGTTTTCGGTCAAGAGTCATGATGGACCATTTATCCGGCAACAAACCAATCTTACGGTCTCCCATTGTAATCATAGGCTCAATCGCGATACACATTCCAGACTTGAGCAATACACCATTACCTCGTCGCCCGAAATTTGGTACATTTGGAGCCTCATGCATTTGACGGCCTATGCCATGACCAGTCAGTTCACGAACCACACCATAACAATGACTTTCGCAATAATCTTGAACGGCATTACCGATGTCACCGAGGTGATTACCGGCAGTAGCGGCTTCGATACCTTTGTAAAGAGATTCCTTTGTTACTTTTAGAAGTTGTTTAACGTCATCACTGACATTCCCTACACAAAACGTATAACATGAATCGCCATTAAAGCCATCCAAAAGAGTTCCACAATCTATTGAGATGATATCCCCATCCTTAAGGACAGTCTTTTCATCTGGGACACCATGTACGACAATCTCATTAACCGAAGTACAGATGCTTGAAGGAAACGGCCCTCCATACGGATTAGGAAACCCCTTAAAAGTCGGAACTGCCCCGTGGTCACGAATAAACTCGTCAGCCAATTTATCCAACTGGAGGGTCGTTACACCAGGTTTAATATGTTTTGCCAACATCGCAAGAGTATGTCCAACCAAAAGATTGGCCTTGCGCATCAGCTCAATTTCATCTTCAGTCTTCAGAAATATACTCATTCCATAGAATGAATTAATAAGCTGCAACCCCACCGCGTCCATGTACTCGACCTGAATTTAACAGACCGTCGTAATGACGCATCATTAAGTGACTCTCTATCTGCTGTAGTGTGTCAAGGACAACACCAATGAGAATCAAGAGAGAAGTACCTCCAAAGAACTGTGAAAAAGCGTCCTGAACATTGAGTGTACCGGCCAAAGCAGGCATGATTGCAATGAAGGCAATAAACAAGGAACCAGGAAGAGTGATACGTGACATGACAGTGTCGATATATTCGGCAGTGTCTTTGCCAGGTTTAACTCCTGGGATAAATCCATTGTTGCGCTTCATATCCTCTGCCATTTGGGTCGGGTTTAATGTTATGGCTGTATAGAAATATGTGAAAGCTATAATCAAAGCTGCAAAGACCACGTTGTATAGGAAACTACGATGATCCATTAATGAATGCAACACTCCGCTCTGACTCTCAGGAGAGGAATATTGAACGATGGTCAATGGTATGAACATCAATGCCTGAGCAAAGATGATTGGCATTACATTAGCCGCGAACAACTTCAGAGGGATATACTGACGAGCTCCACCATATTGCTTATTGCCAACTAAACGCTTAGCATACTGTACAGGAATCTTGCGGACACCCTGTACCAAAACAATAGATGCGCAAACAACTGCATAGAGAATGATAATCTCAACAAGGAACATCACAAGACCTCCGCTGGTAATTGCGGTAAACCTTGATCCGACCTCCTGGATAAAAGCCTGAGGAAGACGTGCGATGATACCAAGCATAATGATAAGAGAGATACCATTACCTATACCTTTATCTGTAATGCGCTCACCCAACCAAAGGATGAACATACTACCAGCTGCCAAGATGATTGTAGCAGGAACAAGGAAAACCGACCATGAGATACCAGTAGCAAGTGCTCCTGATGCCTGCATCTTAAGGTTGAGCAGGTAGCTAGGTGCCTGAAACAGCAGAATAGCCACTGTCAGCCACCTAGTGTACATGCTAATTTTCTTGCGTCCGCTCTCACCCTCACGCTGCATCTTTTGGAAATAAGGTACAGCGACAGCAAGAAGCTGCATAACGATAGAAGCCGAGATGTAAGGCATGATTCCCAATGCAAAGATAGAAGCATTGGAAAATGCACCACCAGAGAACATATCCAACAGCGACATCAGTCCACCCTGAGTCTGAGACTGCAGTTTGTCCAACATGGCTGGGTTGATGCCTGGAAGCACAACGAACGAACCGAAACGATAAATCGCTGCAAAAAGAAGAGTAATGAGAATGCGAGTGCGCAAGTCTTCAATCTTCCAAATGTTCTTTAGTGTCTCTATAAACTTCTTCATTATATTTAAATTATTGTTGCGTTACCACCTACTGCTTTAATTGCTTCCTCTGCACTCTTAGAGAATGCATTGGCTTCAACGTCAACCTTAGCCTTTAGTTCACCATTGCCGAGAACCTTTACAAGTTCTTTGCCATTAGTGAGACCAGCTGCTATCAACTCTGCAATTCCAATCTTTGCAAGGTTCTTTTCCTCTGCAAGTTTTTGGAGTGTTGACAAGTTGACAGCAAAATACTCCTTATGGTTGATATTCTTGAAACCAGACTTCGGGACACGACGCTGAAGAGGCATCTGACCACCCTCGAAACCAATCTTTCTCTTATAGCCAGATCTTGCCTTGGCACCCTTATGACCACGAGTGGAAGTACCACCGAGACCAGAACCTGGTCCACGTCCGATTCTGCGCTGTGAATGGGTAGAGCCCTCGGCAGGCTTTAATGTATGAAGTTTCATAATCGAATCTGTTTAAAAGTGTTCTATAATTAGTCAATAACCGTCACTAAGTGGTGTACCTTGCGAATCATACCGCGGATAACGGGATTATCTTCCTTTTCAACGACCTGTGATATCTTGTGCAGGCCAAGAGCCTGTAAAGTTCTCTTCTGGTCAGCAGGAGCACCAATCTTACTTTTAATCTGCTTGATCTTAATTGTTGCCATATTAATATCTCCTTATCCTCTAAATACCTTTTCCATACTGATGCCGCGTGTTGCAGCAATTGTATATGCATCACGAAGTTCACAAAGAGCTACAATTGTAGCCTTAACAAGGTTGTGGGGGTTAGAAGAACCCTTAGACTTTGAAAGGATATCCTTTACACCTACACTCTCAAGCACGGCACGCATAGCACCACCGGCAACGAGTCCTGTACCAGCTGCAGCAGGCTTCAGGAAAACCTTGGCACCTCCGAAACGAGCCTCTACCTCATGAGGTATAGTACCTTTCAGTACAGGAACCTTAACGAGGTTTTTCTTGGCAGCTTCAACACCCTTTGCAATGGCTGCTGTAACTTCACCGGCTTTACCCAAGCCCCATCCAATGATACCGTTGCCGTCACCGACAACTACGATGGCTGCAAATGTGAATGTGCGACCACCCTTGGTAACCTTGGTGACACGGTTGATAGCAACCAGTCTGTCTTTCAACTCAACGTCGCTGTTTATTCTAACTTTGTTCATTGCTGTAATCTTTTAGAAATTAAGTCCACCTTTACGAGCTGCATCAGCCAAAGACTTAACGCGACCATGATAGAGATAACCGTTGCGGTCGAAAACTACCGATGTAACGCCGGCTTCAATGGCCTTCTTAGCTACAAGTTCACCGACCTTCTCAGCCTGTTGGATCTTAGGCATAGCCTCAAGGCCCAAGGAAGAGGCAGAAGCAATAGTCTTGCCTTCAAGGTCATTGATTACCTGAGCGTATATCTGCTTGTTGCTGCGGAAAACGCTCATACGTGGACGCTCGGCTGTGCCGAAAACGTTCTTGCGAATTCTATATTTAATTTTAATTCGTCTTTCTACTTTCTTTGTTGTCATAATCTTAATGTTTTAAAATTACTTAGCTGAAGCTGACTTACCAGACTTTCTGCGAATAACCTCGCCCTGGAACAGGATACCCTTACCCTTATAAGGCTCCGGCTTACGGAAAGAACGAATCTTGGCACAGATGAGTCCGAGCAACGCCTTGTCACAAGTCTCAAGAGTGATAATAGGATTCTGGTTACGTTCTGACTTAGTCTCTACCTTCACCTCCTTGGGGAGCTGAATGAAGATTGGGTGTGTATAACCAAGTGTGAATTCAATCAGATTACCTTGATTAGATACACGATAACCAACACCAACAAGCTCGAGCACCTTCTTGTATCCCTCGCTCACACCAACAACCATATTGTTGACCAAAGAACGATAAAGACCATGGAACGCCTGCTTCTGCTTGATGTTAACAGGACTGTTTTCGTCAATCTCGAACGTTACATGTCCATCAGCTATCTTGACGATAATTGAAGAATCAACCTTCTGGGAGAGTTCACCCTTTGGACCTTTAACGGTAACAACACCGTCAGCACCCTGAGCTACTGTTACACCAGCTGGAATTGCGATTGGCAACTTACCTATTCTTGACATATTCTATCCTCCCAAATTAATAAACGTAGCAAAGAACCTCACCGCCAATTTTCAAGCCGGCAGCCTCTTTGTCTGTCATTACACCTTTGGATGTAGATAAAATGGCAATACCTAATCCGTTAATAACTCTCGGCATGTCCTTATAACCAGTGTACTTACGAAGGCCTGGTGTGGACACTCTCTTAAGGCACTTGATGGCATTCTCTTTAGTAGAAGGATTCCACTTAAGGGCCACCTTGATAGTTCCCTGAGGACCATCCTCAATAAACTTGTAGTTGAGGATGTATCCCTTCTCGAAGAGGATCTTGGTAATTTCCTTCTTCAAGTTTGAAGCTGGTACTTCAACAACACGGTGATGAGCCATGATTGCATTTCTCAACCTCGTCAGATAATCTGCTATTGGATCTGTCATAAAAATAAATGTTTAATTAATCGGGACTGCCCCGACAATATTAAAAAATAAAAAACTTCTCTCTGGATTACCAGCTGGCTTTCTTTACTCCAGGAATCAGACCGTTGGATGCCATCTCGCGGAACTGAATTCTTGAAAGGCCGAACTGACGCATATATCCTCTCGGACGACCCGTAATCTTGCAGCGGTTGTGCAGACGAATTGGATTAGCGTTGCGTGGGATGCTCTGAAGCTTGCGGGCAGCCTCGTAAGCCTCTGCAGGATCCTCTGCGGTAGCTATAATCTTCTTCAGTGCTGCACGCTTCTCTGCATAGCGGGCAACGAGTTTGGCGCGCTTAACCTCGCGAGCCTTCATTGATTCTTTTGCCATATCTCTTAATCGTTTTTAGCGTTCTTAAACGGCAGGCCGAAAGCCTTCAGCAATGCAAAACCCTCTTCGTCTGTCTTTGCAGTGGTAACGAAGGTGATATTCATACCCTGAATGCGGTCTACTGAATCGATGTTTATCTCAGGGAAGATGATCTGTTCCTGTACACCAAGAGTGTAGTTACCACGACCATCAAACTTGCTCTCTATACCCTTGAAGTCACGGATACGGGGCAATGCGATGCGCACGAGTTTCTCAAGAAATTCGTACATACGCTCACGACGGAGAGTCACCATAACACCAATAGGCATCTTCTTACGAAGTTTGAAGTTGGCAATATCCTTTCTGGAATATGTTGCCACAGCCTTCTGACCTGTAATGGCAGAAATCTCGTTGATAGCGACATCAATAATCTTCTTGTCCTGGGTAGCATCACCCAGACCCATGTTAACCACAATCTTCTTCAATACAGGAACCTGCATTTTAGAGGTATAGTTAAACTGCTGTTCCAATGCTGGAGCAATCTGCTCAGCATATTGTTTCTTAAGCTGTGCTGTATTCATTACTTAATCTCCTCCCCTGACTTTTTAGCGACGCGCACCTTCTTGCCGTCGTCAGTTTTCTTAATACCCACACGTGTTGGCTCACCTGTCTTGGGGTCAACCAATGCCAGGTTGGAAATGTGAATGGGTGCTTCCTGCTTCACAATGCCACCCTGAGGATTCTTTGCAGAGGGCTTAGTGCTCTTGGACACCATATTGACACCCTCTACAATGGCACGCTGCTCTTTCACAAGAACCTTCATCACCTTATGAGGTGCGGGATACTTGCCATTCTGGTCTTTCTTGTCCTTGTTGTTTCCAGCAAGAACAAGCACCATATCGTCTTTCTTTATTTTCAACTTTGTCATTTCTAAATAGTTTTAAAATTAAAGAACCTCAGGTGCCAAAGACACGACCTTCATATTAACGGCGCGAAGCTCACGGGCAACAGGGCCGAAGATACGGCTACCACGAAGTTCACCAGCATTGTTCAGCAATACACAAGCATTGTCGTCAAAGCGGATATAAGATCCGTCGGGGCGGCGGATTTCCTTCTTCACGCGAACAACCAAAGCCTTTGATACTGCACCCTTCTTCAAATCACTTGATGGAATAACGTTTTTGACAGCAACGACAATCACGTCACCCACACTAGCATAACGACGGCGTGTACCACCCAATACACGGATGCAAAGAGCTTCACGTGCGCCACTGTTATCACATACTGTAAGTCTTGATTCTGCTTGTATCATAATTACTTAGCTTTTTCTACAATTTGAACTAATCTCCATCTCTTTGTCTTACTCAAAGGACGAGTTTCCATAATCAGCACAGTATCACCTACGTTAGCCTCATTTTTCTCGTCATGAGCATGGTACTTTTTTGTCTTCTGGACAAATTTACCATAAATAGGGTGCATTTCCTTGAATTTGGCAGCAATCACGATGGTTTTGTCCATCTTGTTGCTTATTACAACACCCTGTCTTGTCTTTCTTAAATTTCTTGTTTCCATCTGACCTTACTTAATTATTTATTCAGTTCTCTCTCGCGAAGAACAGTCTTCATGCGAGCAATGTCACGACGTGTAGCCTTAATCTCAGATGGTTTCTCCATAGGAGTGATTGCATGGTTCAACTTCATCTGGTTGTACTTAGCAACCTCGGCATCGATTCTTTCCACCAAATCCTTGGTATCGAGTTCTCTTACTTCTTTAATCTTCATAATTAAGCGTTTTTATCGTAATCACGTCTAACAATAAACTTGGTCTTCACTGGCAATTTCTGAGCTGCAAGGCGAAGAGCTTCCTTCGCGATGTCAAAAGAAACACCCTCCACTTCAAAGAGGATACGTCCTGGAGTAACAGGAGCTACCCATCCTGCGGGGTCTCCCTTACCTTTACCCATTCGGACATCGGCAGGCTTGCGGGTGATTGGTTTGTCCGGGAAAATACGAATCCAAACCTGACCCTCACGCTGCATGTAACGGTTGACAGCAACACGCGCTGCCTCTATCTGACGGCTGTCGATCCACTTAGCCTCAAGTGTCTTGATACCAAAAGAACCAAAAGCCAGTTCTGTACCTCTATGAGCGTTGCCTTTATTGCCACGTCCATCCTGAGGTCTTCTATATCTTACTCTTTTAGGTTGTAACATGATAGCTTCAAACTTTAAAATTACTTATTCTTCTTATTACGGAACTTTCTGCCACCGTTACCACCGTTACCACGTCCGTTGGTCTTCTCTTGAGAGAAGTTAGGAGCCAAGTCACGCTTGCCGTAAACCTCACCACGACAAATCCAAACCTTGATACCCAACAGACCCACCTTGGTCAGAGCCTCGGTGTGGCAGTAGTCGATGTCTGCACGGAATGTATGAAGAGGCGTACGACCTTCCTTATACATTTCCTTGCGTGCCATTTCAGCACCATTCAGACGTCCTGTAATCTGAACCTTAATTCCCTCAGCACCTGCGCGCATAGTATTGGCAACAGCCATTTTGATAGCACGACGATATGCAATCTTGCCTTCTACTTGGCGTGCGATGTTAGTACCAACGATGGTTGCGTCGAGTTCAGGCTTTTTGACCTCGAAGATGTTGATTTGAATCTCCTTGTCATAAAGCTTCTTCAACTCTTCCTTGAGCTTATCGACGTCCTGACCACCTTTACCGATGACAATACCCGGACGAGCCGTGCAGATAGTGATGGTAACCAACTTCAAAGTACGCTCGATGACAATCTTAGAAACGCTTGCCTTGGCAAGACGCTCATTGAGATACTTGCGGATTTTCTGGTCCTCAACGAGGTTATCACCGAAGTTCTTTCCTCCGAACCAATTAGAATCCCAACCCCTTACAATACCAAGGCGGTTGCTTATTGGATTAACTTTCTGTCCCATTCTGCTTATTATTTGTCATTAGTTTTAGCATCTACAAACAGAGTAACATGATTAGAACGCTTACGGATTCTATAACCACGACCCTGAGGTGCTGGTCTCATTCGTTTCATTGTCACACCCTCATCAACAAAAACCTTGGAGATGTAGAGTTCGCCATCCTCGGCCTTGCGATCATTTTTGGCCTCCCAGTTGGCGATAGCCGAACGGAGAAGCTTCTCAACGTCAGCTGCAGCGTGCTTCTTGGAGAAGCGGAGCACACCGAGTGCTCTGTTTACCTCCATACCACGAACCATATCAACGACATAGCGCATTTTGCGTGGAGAAGAGGGAACGCCGTTCAGCTTGGCGAAATATTGTGTTTTGCGGGCTGCCTTTAATTCCTCAGCCTTAATATGTTTTCTTGCTCCCATTATTATTTTCTTTAATTTTTATGGATGCCTGATTACTTTTTGTTACCTGCATGGCCGCCGAAACGACGTGTTGGTGAGAACTCACCAAGCTTGTGACCAACCATGTTTTCAGTAACGTAAACAGGGATGAATTTATTTCCGTTATGAACTGCGATAGTGTGACCGACAAAGTCAGGTGAAATCACACAAGCGCGAGCCCAAGTCTTAACTACACTCTTTTTACCGCTCTCGTTCATGGCGAGAATCTTTTTTTCGAGTGATACGTTAATGTACGGTCCTTTTTTTAATGAACGACTCATAATTTACACTTAGTTTACTGAATTACTTACTTGCTCTTTCGATAATATATTTATTAGAAAGCTTCTTCGGTGCACGTGTCTTGAGACCCTTAGCGTAGAGACCCTTACGTGAACGTGGATGACCTCCGGACTGACGTCCTTCACCACCACCCATCGGGTGATCATGCGGGTTCATGACAACACCACGGTTGTGAGGACGACGTCCGAGCCAACGAGAGCGTCCAGCCTTACCAGACTGCTCAAGAGCGTGATCTGAGTTACCTACACTACCCACAGTGGCCTTACATGCAGAAAGAATCTTGCGTGTTTCGCCAGAAGGAAGTTTGATAACGCAGTAATTGCCCTCACGTGAAGTCAACTGAGCGAAATTACCAGCCGAACGGACAAACTTTGCACCCTGACCCGGGCGTAGTTCGATGTTGTGGATAACGGTACCGACAGGGATGTTGGCCAGAGGCAGCGCATTACCTATCTCAGGTGCGGCCTCTACTCCAGACATCAAGGTAGCGCCCACCTCAAGTCCGTTAGGAGCAATGATATAACGTTTTTCACCATCAGCATAGAAGAGAAGAGCTATGCGAGCCGAACGGTTAGGATCATACTCGATAGTCTTAACAACTGCTGGAACACCATCTTTCTCTCGCTTGAAGTCGATCAAACGATACTTCTTCTTGTGACCTCCGCCGATATAGCGGACCGTCATCTTACCGGTGTTGTTTCGACCGCCGGTAGAACGTTTACCGTAAACGAGAGACTTCTCTGGCACGGATGCAGTAATTTCCTCGAACGTGCCAATAATCTTGTGTCTTTGGCCGGGAGTAACCGGCTTTAATTTACGTACTGCCATTTCTTATTATTGAATATTGCTATAAAAATCGATAGTATCGCCCTCCTTAAGAGTGACGATTGCCTTTTTCCATGCGTTCTTCTGTCCGCGAATCAATCCGGCCTTAGTATAGCGTGATGAACGCTTACCGGCATAACGCATCGTATTAACGTCTAATACTGTAACATTGTAGAGACTCTCAACCTCCTTCTTAATCTCGAGCTTATTAGCTTCGGGACGTACGATGAAGCCGTACTTAGGTGTTGCGACCTTAGTGATCTCCTGGCCTTTGTTCTTGCCAGCCTTCGGAGTGAAGGTTTTGTCGGCAGAAGTCTTGTCTGTAATCTTGGTCATCTTCTCAGTGACCAACGGTTTGATGATAAATGCCATTTCTAATGTCTCCTAATTATTTGTTTAATATTCCGTCGATTGCATTCAGAGAGTTCTCTGTAACCACAAGTACGTCTGCATTCAAAACATTGTACGAATTGAGCAGTGCTGCAAGTGTTATTTTCGACTCCTGCAAGTTACGCGCCGACAAATATACATTATTATTTGCTTCTGGCAAAACAAACAGCGACTTTTTGCCCTCAACTTTAAGATTTTTAATAATATTTACAAAATCTTTAGTCTTTGGAGCCTCAAAATTGAAGTCTTCAACAACAATAATGGCATTCTCCTTAGCCTTGTAGGACAAAGCACTCTTACGAGCAAGAACTTTTACTTTTTTGTTTAGCTTAAAGCGATAATCGCGTGGTTTGGGACCGAAAACGCGTCCACCACCTACGAGAACAGGTGAGTTGATATCACCGCGACGAGCACCGCCGCCACCCTTCTGACGACCAAGCTTTCTTGTAGAACCAGCATGCTCACTTCTCTCCTTTGCCTTAGCTGTACCCTGACGCTGGTTGGCGAGGTACTGTTTAACGTCCAGATAAAGAACATGGTCATTTGGTTCGATACCGAAAACTGACTCATTAAGAGTCACCTTTCTTCCGGTTTCCTGGCCATTGATATTTAATACGCTAATTTCCATTTACTTCTTGATTAAAACGGTTGAACCATTGCAACCAGCAACACTACCCTTCACGAGGATGAGATTATGCTCCGGTATTACTTTTAACACTTTAAGGTTCTGAGTAGTTACTCTCTCATTACCCATGTGGCCACCCATGCGCATACCCTTGAACACTTTTGCAGGATAAGAACATGCACCGATAGATCCCGGTTTGCGGGCGCGGTCATCCTGACCGTGAGTGCTCTGACCTACACCACCGAAACCGTGGCGTTTCATTACACCCTGGAAACCTTTACCCTTAGAGGTACCGACAACGTCCACAAACTCAACATCAGCGAAGATGTCAACACCGATAGTGTCACCGAGGTTATACTCCTCGTCAAACTTGAACTCGGCCAAGTGGCGCTTTGGTGTTGTACCAGCCTTCTTGAATACTCCCTGCATAGGCTTAGTGGTGTTTTTTTCCTTAGCCTCGCCGAAAGCCAACTGAAGAGCCTTGTAACCGTCAGTTTCGACAGTCTTAACCTGTGTTACAACACAAGGACCAGCTTCGATAACAGTGCACGGTACATTCTTACCGTCGGCACTGAAAACGGATGTCATTCCGATTTTTCTTCCAATTAATCCTGGCATTTCAAATTAAATTAAAAATTAGACTATACTTTTATTTCTACCTCCACACCGCTAGGAAGCTCAAGCTTCATCAATGCGTCAACAGTTTTTGCAGTTGAGCTATAGATGTCAATCAGACGCTTGTAGTCTGAAAGCTGGAATTGCTCACGTGCCTTCTTGTTGACGAATGTTGAACGGTTTACAGTGTAGATACGCTTGTGAGTTGGCAATGGAATAGGACCGCTGATAATAGCTCCTGTAGCCTTAACTGCCTTCACAATCTTTTCTGCTGACTTGTCAACGAGAGTGTGGTCGTATGACTTCAGCTTGATTCTGATTTTTTGACTCATTTTTTTATTAATAATTATGTGAATTGTTAATATATTGAGAGGAAGTGGTACGCCGTTTAAGAGTCATTCGCTAAACGACGCCACACTCCTCTAAAATATGCATATTATACCAGGTCTGCACGACCCTTGATCTCTTCAAGTACAGTCTTGGCGATTGCGCTTGAGAGAGGAGCATGGTGGTCATACTCCATAGAGCTTGTTGCACGACCGGAAGTGATAGTACGGAGAGCAGTTACATAACCAAACATCTCAGACAGTGGCACCTGAGCCTTAACCACACGTGCACCGCTGCGTGCCTCTTCCATACCCTCTACCTGTCCACGGCGCTTGTTCAAGTCACCAATCACGTCACCCATGTTCTCCTCAGGAGTGATAACTTCGAGTTTCATGATAGGCTCCATAAGCACAGGAGCAGCCTTTACACAAGCGTTCTTGTATGCATTGAGAGCAGCAAGCTCAAATGAAAGCTGGTCAGAGTCAACCGGGTGGAATGAACCATCGACAAGTGTCACCTTAAGGCTGTCCATAGGATAACCACCGAGCACACCGTTCTTCATGGCATTCTCAAAGCCCTTCTGTACAGAGGGGATAAACTCCTTAGGAATGTTACCACCTTTAACCTCGTTGACAAACTGCAGACCGCCATCCTTGAAGTCCTCATCAACAGGACCTACATTGACAATGATGTCAGCAAACTTACCACGACCACCTGACTGCTTCTTATAGACCTCACGGAGATTAACAGTCTTGGTGATAGCCTCCTTGTAGTTCACCTGAGGCTTGCCCTGGTTACATTCAACCTTGAACTCACGCTTCAGACGGTCGATGATGATATCGAGGTGAAGCTCACCCATACCAGAGATGATAGTCTGTCCGCTCTGCTCGTCAGTACGAACGGTGAATGTCGGGTCTTCCTCAGCCAACTTTGCGAGACCATTGTCAAGCTTTGCAATGTCAGCCTGGCTCTTTGGCTCAACAGCGATAGAGATCACAGTGTCGGGGAAGCTCATAGACTCAAGAACGATAGGATGTCCCTCATCGCAGAGTGTGTCACCAGTACGTATATCCTTGAATCCTACTCCAGCGCCGATGTCACCAGCATCAATAGAATCCATAGGAATTTCCTTATTGGAGTTCATCTGGAACAAACGACTGATACGCTCCTTTTTGCCTGAGCGTGAGTTGAACACGTATGATCCCGCTGTAATCTTACCTGAGTAAACGCGGAAGAACACGAGTCGTCCCATATATGGGTCAGTGGCAATCTTGAACGCAAGAGCAGATGTAGGCTCATCCTCAGAAGGCTTACGGTCTTCCTCTTCCTCTGTGTCGGGGTTAGTACCCACGATAGCCTCTGTATCCATTGGTGAAGGCAAGAAAGCGCAGACATAGTCAAGCAAGGGCTGAACACCCTTGTTCTTGTATGAAGAACCGCAGATCATTGGAGTGCACTCCATTGCGATGGTACCCTTGCGGATAGCAGCTATAATCTCAGCCTCGGTGATAGAGTCGGGATCATCGAAGAACTTCTCCATGATAGTCTCATCATATTCAGCGGCTGCCTCGAGGAGCTTTCCTCTCCACTCCTCACACTCAGACTGAAGATCAGCGGGAATGTCCTCAACATCATAATCTGCACCCATTGTCTCATCATGCCAAAGGATAGCCTTCATCTTAAGAAGATCTACCACGCCTTTGAAGTTTTCCTCAGCGCCGATAGGAACCTGAAGCACTACGGGGTTTGCACCCAGAATGTCCTTCATCTGCTGAACAGTCTCGAAGAAGTCAGCACCTGAGCGGTCCATCTTGTTTACATAACCGATACGAGGAACATTATACTTGTCAGCCTGGCGCCAAACAGTCTCAGACTGGGGCTGAACACCGTCAGCAGCAGAATAAGTAGCCACAGCACCGTCAAGAACACGCAGCGAACGCTCTACCTCAGCAGTAAAGTCAACGTGTCCCGGAGTGTCGATCAAGTTAATCTTGAACTGCTTTCCTTCGTATGTCCAGTTACAAGTAGTGGCAGCAGATGTGATTGTGATACCACGCTCCTGCTCCTGAGCCATCCAGTCCATAGTAGCAGCGCCATCATGGACCTCACCGATTTTATGAGTCTTTCCTGTATAGAAAAGGATACGCTCAGAAGTTGTTGTTTTACCGGCATCGATGTGTGCCATGATACCGATGTTACGAGTCAAATGTAAATCGCGGTTTGCCATTTTCTTTTTTCTTTTACTGTAAAAATTAGAATCTGAAGTGAGCAAATGCGCGGTTAGCCTCTGCCATACGGTGCATATCCTCCTTACGCTTGTATGCTCCACCCTGATTGTTGAAAGCGTCCATAATCTCAGCAGCAAGCTTGTCAGACATTGACTTGCCAGAGCGCTTACGTGCGAAGGAGATCATATTCTTCATAGAGATACTCTCCTTACGGTCAGGACGGATTTCTGTAGGCACCTGGAAAGTTGCACCACCAATACGGCGGCTCTTAACCTCAACCTGAGGAGTAATGTTGTCGAGGGCAGTCTTCCAGATTTCGAGTGCAGACTTTTCCTCATTACTCATTTTTGCCTTAACAGTATCAAGGGCATTGTAGAAAATCTCGTATGAAATCGACTTTTTGCCGTCATACATGAGATGATTAACGAACTTTGAGACCTTTTGGTCGTTGAAGACGGGATCCGGGAGGATTACCCTCTTCTTTGGTTTTGCTTTTCTCATTTTAAAATTAAAAGATAATATTCTGCATGGGGCTGTTCATTTATGTTCTTCAACGCGCTCACCTGCGCATTTACTCAACCTTGTATAACAATCTCTCCAGCAAAACTAAATTAATAAAAACTGTTTGTCCAGTGGCGTGTAACCTTCTCCGGTTATTACTTCTTTGCCTTAGGACGCTTAGCGCCATACTTGGAACGACGCTGTGTTC
Source organism: Prevotella sp. (assembly GCA_034101015.1). Taxonomy (GTDB): domain Bacteria; phylum Bacteroidota; class Bacteroidia; order Bacteroidales; family Bacteroidaceae; genus Prevotella. The sequence goes on along the minus strand of JAXEKN010000024.1, from coordinate 986 downwards.
TGTTTGCTACACCGGCAGTATCAAGAGTACCGCGAACGATGTGATAACGTACACCGGGGAGGTCTTTCACACGACCGCCACGAACCAAAACGATTGAGTGTTCCTGCAGGTTGTGTCCTTCTCCTGGGATGTAAGAGTTCACTTCCTTCTGGTTTGTCAAACGTACACGGGCAACCTTACGCATTGCCGAATTAGGCTTTTTAGGTGTTGTAGTGTAAACGCGCACGCAAACGCCACGACGCTGAGGGCATGAGTCCAAAGCAGGTGACTTGCTCTTGTCCACGAGCACCTGTCTGCCTTTTCTTACCAATTGTTGAATTGTAGGCATTTTACTTTTTACTTTTTAAATTATTATATATTTTGTATATTTTCTACGTTGAATAAAGGCCAATATAGCCCTTTTGGGGTGCAAAGGTACGAAATATTTTTGAAACAACCAACTTATAGAGTGTTATTTAGCCAATTATCCCAAACATTTAACTTATTATAACATATTAAAGAAGGAAATTAAGATATAATAAGACAATTATAGTATAATTGGTAAAGAAAAGCCCCGAAGATATTGCTATCCTCGGGGCTATCGTCCTTGAAAGAAGGCGGCTTCCTACTCTCCCGCATTGCATTGCAGTACCATCGGCGTAAGTGGGCTTAACTTCTCTGTTCGGAATGGGAAGAGGTGGGACCCCACCACAATAACCACCTGATGTTTCTTCTTGTCGTATGTCCCATCCACTCATGTTGCGGATTTGAAGGGACAACGTATAGTGTTGACATCTGCGCACACGAAACATATAGCGTGACAACCCGTGAATCAGGTCTCTCACAACTGAAAGCACGGAAATCATCTTTCACCAGAAAGCTTTCGGGCAATTAGTACAGCTCGGCTTTGACGTCACCGTCTTTACACCTGCTGCCTATCAACGTCGTAGTCTGCGACGACCCTATAAGGAGTTCTAATCTTGAGGCTGGCTTCGCACTTAGATGCT
>JAXEKN010000078.1:0-79518 GCA_034101015.1 Prevotella sp. | reverse complement strand
GAAGATAGGACAGTTTAAGATGTTCTACTCTAAGATTCTTGATGGTTCTTTGGAGATAAGAAAGACTCTTGAACCATGCCATTCCAAGATGTACCTTTTTGCCTATAGTGACATCATAAACGAAGGTGGAGAAAATCCTGGCGTACTCATAACTGGCTCCAGCAATCTGTCGTACCAAGGACTAAAAGGTCGCCTCGAACTCAATGCACGTTTCAATGACAAGATTGAATATGATGAAGGTAAGGTAATATTCGAGGAACTTTGGAAAGATGCCATAGTAATTGCCGATAAAGACAATATCGACGAGTGGAACAATAAGGTGATGAAACATATATGGTTTGACACTCTGTTCTCTCCATATCTAATGTTCATTCGTGTCCTTATCGAATACTTTGCCATCCCCTCCAAGGATAACTTGCTGACTCCATACGATATAACAGATGGGAGATTCAGCAATCTGAAATACCAGACGGACGCAGTGCTGTTGGCATTAAAATCATTGGAAAACCATAATGGAGCTATCATCGCCGACGTGGTGGGTCTTGGGAAAAGTGTTGTAGCATCAACAGTTGCTCGCAATTTGCATTTGAGGACAATTATTGTAAGTCCTCCGCATCTTTGCAAACAATGGGAAGAATACAAGGACGAATTTGGGTTTACTGCATCTGTATTCAGCAGTGGAAAGATTGAGGATGCCGTAAGTCATTACCAAAAGATAGTGAAAGCTGACGAACAGTTCCTGATAATAATTGATGAGGCTCACCGTTTCCGCAATGAATACAGTCAGGACTATGCCTTGCTCCATAATCTATGTACGGGCAACAAAGTTCTGTTGCTGACGGCAACGCCTTTCAACAATCAGCCTTCCGACATCTATTCACTTATTAAACTGTTCCAGATTCCATCTCATTCAACATTAAAAACGGTGGAAAATCTTGGAGTTGCATTCAAAGAGCTTATTGACAAATACAAAGAGCTTCGAGAGGCACAACGAAAAGGAGAGATTACAGAAGAACAAGTGAAGGTGGAGGTAGAAAACATATCAAAGGAGATACGTTCCATCATCGGACCGTTGGTCGTTAGGCGTTCACGTTTGGACTTGATGGAAATACCCGAATATGCGGAAGACTTGCAGCAACAGAATATCCAATTGGTAATACCAAACGATCCGGAAGAGTTAACCTACGACTTGAGTAAACTTAAGGAGCTGTATCTCGGTACGCTCGACCGCATCTGCAAGACAGAAGGAAGTAGCGATGATGTTTTCCGTTTCAAGGCGGCGCGCTATTCTCCTGTGTTGTATGTGCGAGAAGACAAGAAAGAACAATTGGCCAAAGAGCTTGAGGCAAAAACAGGCATCAAGTTTGGACTGTTGGTAGGACGACAGACTAACGTGTCGAGTTTTATGCGCCATTTGTTGGTATCACGCTTTGAGAGTTCTGTTGCAGCTTTTCAGTCATCCATTGACTATATGATTCAGTCGGCAGAGCATTTGTTGTCATGGATTGACAAACGCCATAAGATTCCTATTTATAAAAAAGGCAATCTGCCAGATGTCGAGAATTTCTATACGGACGATGGTACGGAAGAAATTTCAGAAGCTTTTGAGAAGTATGAGTCAAGGGGGTTCTTTGAGATAGACATGAAATATGTCAAACAGGACTTTATCGATGATGTCAATGCAGATATTGCTCTTTTGAAGAGTCTCAGAGAACAGTGGTTTGGTAAGGAAAACAAAATCACGTTCGACCCAAAACTTGAATCGTTCATCGAAATCGTAAAGAAGAAGATGAAGGATGACCCAAATAGAAAGATAGTGGTGTTCACCGAATATGCGGATACGGCAAACTATCTTGGAAAAGCTCTGTTGGACGCAGGTCTTCCTGTAATGAAATATACCTCGGCAGATGCGTCAGAAATAAACAAGGAACGCATTCGTGCCAATTTTGATGCAGGACTAAAGAAAGCCCTGCAGCGCGATGACTATCACATATTGGTAGCGACAGATGCCATATCCGAAGGTTACAACCTACATCGTGCTGGTGCTATCTTCAACTACGACATTCCTTACAATCCGACACGAGTCATTCAGCGTATTGGTCGAATAAACCGTATCAATAAGAAGGTGTTTGATGAGCTATTTATCTACAACTATTTCCCAACAGATGTAGGTGAGGCTGAGACACGCACCAAGGAAATATCGACGCTGAAAATGGCTATGATACATGCCATTATGGGAGAAGATACCAAGGCTCTGACAAAAGACGAGGAGGTAAGGGCTTATTTCAATGAACGCTACCGCAGGGAACTTGCCAACAACGAGGAAGGTTCATGGGACACACCTTATAGGAAACTCCTTAATGAAATCAAAGGTACGGAAACATACGAACAGGCTTTGCTGCTACCTCATAGAGCACGGACGGGGCGCGAAGATGTTTTTTCTACGCAGAAACATCTTGCGGACTGTTCGGATGGTAACGAACAAAAACGTAAAGGAGTGCTCATGTTCGGGAAAAAAGGCAATGACTTCGTCTTCAAGATTGGAAGCAAGGACGAAACTCCCTGCATGTTGCCAGCCGAAGAGGCGTTGGCTCTTTTCAAGGCTGAGAAAGATGAGCAACCTGTAGAGTTGAGCAGTGACTTTGATGCTGTTTATCAACGTGTCAAGTCCTCTCTGTTCAAGAGCGATGTGCAGGAACGGAACGACAAGGAACTCGTCAATGCCGTAGCCAAGATAAAGGCTCTGATGAAGGCAAACATACTGCCCAAGGACTATCTGTGCGACCTTATCACAGTAATCAAAGCGGATGCCCTCTCAGGGTATGAAATTCGTTCCATCAATCAGTTGACATTGAAAGACGCTGCATCGCTTCCTCATAAGATTACTCCAGAATATATCTCACGCATCGTCTCGTCGCAAAACAAAGTTGATGATGGGGAGGAAACATTAATAATGAGTGAGGAACTCCAATGATGGAGTTGGTTTTTTTTAACTTACAGAAATAATAAGAATTATGCCTACATTGTTTATAATATTTGGTTTTAGATTTATGTTCTATCCAAATGACCACACTCCCATCCATATACATGTTATAAAAGATGGGAATGAAGCAAAATATAACGTTGAACCCATGGAACTTGTATTTAACCATGGGTTTAAGAAAAATGATTTGTCTTTAATAGAGTCATTAGTATGGGAAAACAAAGATGTCATCATTGAAAGATGGCATAATTACTTCAATAAATAAACAGGAGGACGGAACAATGAGAAGATTTTATGTTGTTAGAGCATGGACTGATGAAACCTGTCTTTGGATTGAAACCAAAGATGGGCAAAGAGTGTGTACACCATTTTCGAAATGGAAGCGTTTGGAAAGCGCCACAAAAGACCAACGTAATGATTTTGTTCTTGGTTATACAGGCATACACTGGCCAAGCTTGGATGAAGACCTTGGATATGAGGGGCTTTTTGTGGATGCAGGATTATGCGAGGTAACTCCAGAGGAATGTAGTGTGGTTTGTGAACCGTAGAATATGATATAAAAACAATGGAATATTATGGAATTTAATAAAGCATATAATAGACAGGAATTTGTCGGTTTCCTGAAAAACAGTTTCCTTCCAGAGGACTTTGTCCAGATGGAAGAAAACGTAACGTTTACTACCAAAACCACGTATTCTTCTAAAGCAGTAAAATTAGGCTCTTGCGAGTCGCTTGACCTTGTGGTTTATGAGATAAGACATAAGTCTAAGAATGATGCAAGGGTATCGTTGTCAAAAGAGGCATTCCGCTTGTTGGCTGACGAGATGGAAGACCGTGCTCTTGTAGCTTTCGTGCCAGAAGACAACAATGCAACATACCGATTCTCATTCATAGAAATCACTATAGACCTCAATGAGGGTTCATCACGTACTACTCGTTCATACAGCAATCCACGCCGCTACAGCTATTTCCTTGGCGAAGGCATATCTTATTATACGCCAAACAAGTATCTGAACGAAAAGGGGCGAGTTGCAGATGATGAAGATTTGCGCAAACGATTCTCTGTTGAGGTATTGACCAATGACTTCTATGGCGAGCTGAGCGATTGGTATGCTTGGGCAATCAAGCAGATTAAGTTCCCTAATGACATAGATGACAAAACCGATGATGAGAAATACAACAATGAGAGTGCCATCCGATTGATTACTCGTCTGATGTTTGTATGGTTCTTAAAGCAGCGTCATCTGATTCCAGAGGAATTCTTTGATGAGAAATATATTGCCGAAAACCTGTTGAAGGAATTTGATCCGCATAAAACGGAAGGTCTTTTCAAACAGAAGTCCTTGGAAAGCAAGTATTATAAGGCTATTCTGCAAAACTTGTTCTTTGCCATGCTCAATCGTCCGATATGCGAGGAGGGTAGCCAAGAACTGAACGGCAGACGGTTCAGGAAATCAGAAGGCGATTACAACATCAACTATCTGATGCGATATGAGGAATATTTCAAGAACACGCAGTTGTTTGTTGACCTTGCAAACAAGACCGTGCCATTCCTCAACGGTGGATTGTTCGATTGTCTCGACGATAAGGATAAAGGCAAATACTACGACTGTTTCACCGACCGCAAGGCTGTGAACAAATATCTCATATTCCCAGACTTCCTTTTCTTCGGTGAAGAAGCTGGCAAGAACATCGACCTCTCTGAATTCTATGGCGACAAGAAAAAGAAGAAGGTCAGTGCCCGTGGTATCATTGACATTCTCAAGCGATATAACTTTACGGTAGAGGAAAACACTCCTTTTGACAAGGAAGTGTCTCTCGACCCAGAGCTTCTTGGTAAGGTGTTTGAAAATCTTTTGGCGGCATATAACCCTGAAACACAGACGACTGCACGAAAGCAGACAGGCTCATTCTACACTCCGCGTGAGATAGTTCAATATATGGTGGACGAAAGCCTTGTAGCCAATCTGAAACGAACCGTCGGTGAAGATCTTGAAGCTGAATACCGCAAACTGCTGCAATATACGGATGAGCCATTTGACTTGAACGAACAGCAACGCCATGCCATCATGCAGTCGCTATACAACTGCAAGATACTCGACCCTGCCTGTGGTTCGGGCGCATTCCCTATGGGCATACTGCAACAGATGGTACACATTCTCCAGCGCATTGACCCTGACAACACCAACTGGAAAGAGATGATGCTGAATTTGGCAGTAGGCGAGACAAAAGAAGCCTTTATGAGCAACATTTCCGAAGAGCGATTGGAATTGCTAAAGGATATAGAGCGTAGTTTTGACGAAAACATCAATCGTCCCGACTATGCCCGTAAGCTCTACCTGATAGAGAACTGTATCTATGGCGTAGATATTCAGCCAATAGCCATTCAGATAAGCAAACTCCGTTTCTTTATCTCTTTGGTTGTTGACCAAAAGACCAACGCTAATCCAACTGACAATTTCGGCATACGTCCTCTGCCCAACCTTGAAGCTAAGTTTGTTGCTGCCAACACCTTGATTGGTTTGGAGAAGATTGATGCTTCGCTTTTTGATACGGACGAAGTGAAAGACAAAGAGGAGGAAATGAAAGAAGCCCGTCACAAGATTTTCAGTGCGAAGACTGTCAAAACCAAGCGCAAGTATCGCCAACGCATAGCAGACATTCGTCGTGAATTGTCAGCGCTGCTTGAAGAATCTGGTGCTGTAGGCAATGACGGAGCTAAGCAACTTAATTCATGGGATATGTTCGACCAAAACGCATCATCTCCCTTCTTTGACCCTGAATGGATGTTTGGAGTTAAGGATGGGTTTGATATTGTGATTGCAAATCCACCGTATGGTGCAAAGTTATCTGAATATGAAAAGAATTATATAAAACAACATTATCTTAATCAAGATTATCAGTATGATAGCTATATGTTGTTTATTGAGCGTGGTATTGGATTGACATCTAATAGTGTTCTTACGTATATTATACCTAATACATGGCTAACAAATATTACTTCGAAAAGTATAAGAAAACTAATATTTGATAAAACTACAATTAGCCAGATTGTACACTTTAAAGATTATGTTTTTGGAGCTATCGTCGATACTGAAATATTGTGTACGAGAACTTCCATTCCTCATAATAATTTTATAGGTATAACTATTGATAGTAAAACTCAAGGGATACAAAAGAAAAAGAATTGTAACCAAGAAGTATTTCAATTTAAAAAAGGAGCCCCCATATCTTTATTTATTGAAGACAACTACAACTCTATAATCGACAAAATATCCATTTTGCCTAAGCTCTCTGACTTTTGCAAAATAACACAAGGGACAAAACCTTTTCAGACTGGTAAGGGAACGCCAAAACAAACAAAAGAGATTGTAAAAGAGAAACCATATGTATCGATTTCGTATAAAGATGGTTTTAGACCATTGTTGCGAGGTTCTCTTATGGATAAATATGAAATACGATGGGATAATAACTATTTCATAAAATATGGTATATGGTTAGCGGAACCACGAGAATCTGCAAATTATGATGCAAATGAGAAAATTATAATTAGACAAACTGGAGATTCTGTTATAGCCACAATTGATACTATGAAATTTATTGTAAGGGATAATTTGTATACTTGCCTTCCTTTAAAGCATAGTGTTAGTTTATATACAATTTTGGGAATCCTAAATTCAAAGTTTATCAATTGGCTATATAAAAAAATTATCAATCCTGAAGAAGGAGAAGCTTTGGCACAAGTAAAAAAAGCACATTTGGTTCAAATTCCAATACCTACGATTAATAATAAAATCATAGATAAACTAGTTAACAAAGTTCTGTATGAAAAAACAATGCGTAATGATTGTAGCACACTGATAATCAATATTGATACTTTGGTTTATCGTCTTTATGGTCTTACCTACGATGAGGTCCTGATTGTTGATCCTGATACTCCAATATCAGAAGAAGAATATAATAATGAATGGTAAAGTAATGAGTGACTTTGAGAAATTTGCTATCGCTTTAAAGAATTATTTAGAAGAGATAGGATATAAGGGAGTTTATGAACGCTCCAAATCCTATAAATCCTTTTATGAAAACATAAAGGATTTGGATTGCCATGACTTTAGATTCTTCTTTTTCAAGGCTCATTATCTATATGCAATTATGGATAATAAAGAGCAGGCAAAAGACTATATTGATAAGTCTATTAAGTCGATTGCTTTAATAAAACATGAAATAACTTCGCCAAACGATTTGTTTTGTGATAATTCCCCCTTTCTATTTGTCCCAATAGAAGGCAGTAAAAAATATATACCTTTGAGATTACCTACATTATTTGTGTTAATCAGTGATATATATACGATAGCAGGTGAAATATATTCGAACCTTGATTTGGATGCTGAGGCTTTGAAATATTATCAAAGGGCAAACTATTATAAGTTGTTTTTAAAGACAGAAATAGAAAACCGTAGTTATATCTATCTATATTCGTTTAGAAGGTTTAATGAGTATTCTTTGGCTGATTTAATCAACAATGAGATAACTGTATCTCCTTCAAAGAACATGAATGACCCATTTGACAGTATCATTAATCTTTGGGGAAGCGAAGAACAATTGAAAGAATCTTGCAAAAAGGAAAAACATATAAAAAACTTTAGTAAATCTTTTGATTACTTCAGAATACGTTCATTCTGTAATGGTGATACAGAAAAAGCATTAGAGGAGCTATTAATGTGGTCTCATTATGCTGACGAACATCGTGGCTATTGTATTAAGTATAAGCTGTCTAAACATTTTATTAAACAAAAAGAAAACGACAGTTTTGAACACATGTTCCTAAAGCCTATCATATATAGAAAAGATAAAGACAAGGTCGATATTTCAGAAATGACAACAATCAACACAGATTTGGCTTTTGCCACAAAGCATGAATCGTGGGGATATGAGAATGAAGTTCGCCTCATAGTATATAATCCAAACAAAGAAGACGCCTTCTACGGCATACCTTTTGATAAAGATTCATGTATTGAGGCAATATATTTTGGGTGTAGATGTGAACAAAAAACAATAAACACAATTAAAAATCTGTTTTCTAAGTCAGATACACCTCCGAAGTTCTACCAGATGAAACTAGATAGAACAGATGTTTATCATCTTAAGTGGAAAGAAGTTGAATAATTGTTATTTAGAATAAAATTAAATTAATTAAGGGGGAACCACAGTACTGAGTAAAACACAATAAAAGGAAAAAATATGAGATATACATTTTATCATGGTACAGATGCAAAAGCCCTAAAAATGTCAAAGGAACAGAGAGACATTTTCAGAAATGTATGTAATACAGTAGTTGATTACTATTGGAATTATTTTAATGAATATCGAAAGACGAGAAACATCCTTTCCTTGCGTAAGAAATTGACAGATCCAAAGATTCCATACTTGTTTGAAAACTTTCAGAATACTCTAAAAATTACTGATAAACTAAAATCAGGTGACAAGTCTTATGAATTGGGTGCTTTATATGTAACTAATAAAGACTATTTAGCTGTTTCGTATTCAAGTCGCGCTTTTGCTTTTGGAGAAACAGGATTAAGAGCATACCGTTTTGTTGTGGCAGCGAAGAAACTTGGTATATATGAAGATTTGGATGGCACGATAAAACAATATGCTGATTTTGTCTATCGTTTTGGAGAAATGAAGGAAGAACCAGTTGTCTGTACATTATTGGATATTACTCCATCGATGTTATTGACAGAAACAGGAAAAGAAGTTACTGAAGATAATATTATGCAGCACCAAAGCTTTCGGTTAAAAGAGGACTATGAATTATCGCCTACGACCGCAATGCCTACATGGCTTTTTGCAAGAATGTGCGACAAGACTAAGTGGCCTACTTGTTATAGATAGAATGATTTTTAAAGCATATGGACATAATTATTATGAATATAACCGTAAATCATAACTTTTTTCTCCAAAGATAACAATTTCTCAAAATATTTATGTACTTTTGCATTCATAAAACAAAAAATAATTTGTTATGGACAATACATTCGAAGCACTTCAAGACCTATATGACATAATAGAAAAATGTGAACGTAGGAATGTTAAACTCCCAGATGATGTTATCCGCCAAATAAATGAGGCGGAGGAGAATATCATTCGGGATGAGATTCTGCCGATTATCGGAAAGGACATCGAGCCGACGCTTAGTCAGATTAAACGCGACTTGGTGTTATACAAAGGGATTGCGTGTGATGTTTGCCGATGGAACAGTTGTGTGCAACAAGACTGCCATTGACACGGAAATAGATGTGTTCCGCAGAATCGGGTTTGAGCGTGTGGAAAGGGTAGGGCGAATGAGAGCTGGATGGCCGCTTGTGGGCAAGAAGAAACGTCCTGTGGAGAAAGGGAAGATATGGCAGCATGAGTCAGACGGGTGGTATATCTACAGTAATACCAACAACGATCAGAAGAAGGAAGACCTTCATGCCATCTCTGATTTCTATAATCTTGGATTGAGGATTTCGGATGGGAAACCTGAATAATCATTGATTCGTTTTTGATTACTCTCTACGCAGGCCGCGGGCGAGACGCCCACGCTCCCAGAGGCTGCGCATGTGGCAGTGGGCGGTCTTACACGAGGTAAGACCCTACGGCGGCGGGGGCTTTCGCATGATAATTCTGCAAATAATCTGCGAAAAGTTTGGCAGAATGGAAAATAGTTTGTACCTTTGCGGCGTGATTGTTTTATTTTTATCATTATGAACGCAAGAGTAGTAAACACTATTTCTGAATACTTCAAGACAAAACCCGTTGAGAAGGCTTGGGTGTTCGGTTCCTTTTCACGCAATGAGGAAAGGGAGGATAGCGATATTGACATAATGGTTGAGTTGTCACCCGATGCCCGTATGGGTTTAAGCTATTTTGCGATGATTTGTGACCTTGAAGACCGGCTAAATCGCCGTGTTGATATGGTAAGGGAAGGGCAACTTCTTCCATTTGCAGTAGAGAGTGCAAACCGTGATAAAATATTGGTGTATGAGAGAAACCATTAAAGACAGGACTAGATTATTGCACATACTTAACGCAATTCAGAAAGTTGAGGAATATGTAAATGGAAAGAACAAACAACAATTGTTGGATAGTTCTCTGCATCTTCATGCGACTGCATATAATATTCAGATTATTGGAGAAGCCATATATAAGCTCACAAAAGAGTTTAAAGATTCCCATCCTGATACACCTTGGCGTGTAATAGAAAAAATGCGTCATATTTTGGTGCACGACTATTTTGCGGTAGATGTGGATATTATGTGGCTTGTGATAAATGATGATTTACCGAATATTAAAACGGCAGATCGTAGGTTATTTGTCAGAGTGATTAAGCCTAATAAACCTGTGTTATGCAGATACTACTTTGGTCGCTATTCCTCGTGATTATGTGGAATTGGCTTGTGGGGAAAAAGAAGTGAACTGCTGCGGGCGAGTCGCCCGCACTCCTATTGAGCTTGCGGCAGTGAGCGGTCTTACACGAGGTAAGACCCTACAGCGGTAAGGGGACTTTCGCATGATAATTCTGCAAATAATCGGGGAAAAGTTTGGCGGAATGGAAAATAGTTTGTACCTTTGCGGCAAAATATATAGATATGAGTTCAAATGTAATGATAAAAACGATTTCTGACTACTTCAAAACGCAACCAGTTTTGAAGGCTTGGTTGTTTGGCTCGTATGCACGAGGGGAGGAGAATGTAAATAGCGACATAGACATTTTGGTGACTTTTGACAACAATGCCAAGGTGAGTTTGCTTAAACATGCGATAATGGCAGATGAGCTGGAGAAGATGTTAGGCCGTCCTGTAGATCTTGTGACCGATGGTACTTTGTTGCCATTTGCTGTTAATAGTGTATCTCACGATAAACAGTTAATTTATGAGAGAACCTGTTAGAGACCGCGGGTGATTATCCCACATGATTGATGCTATTGATTGTGTATTGAAGAATACTCAATCGATGGGTTTTGAAGATTTGCATAGAAATGAACTGGAGTTCTATGGAATAGTAAAGAGCATTGAAATTATAGGGGAAGCTGCATATAGGTTGTCAAAGATGTTTAAAGAATGTCATCCAAAGACTCCTTGGGATGGAATTGTTAAAATGCGGCATATACTTGTGCATGATTATTATCAAGTGGATGACAAAGAGCTTTGGAATGTTATTCAAGACGACCTTCCTATCCTCAGACAACAAATTATGGAATACATTTTGACTGTTGATTGGGACGAATGGGAAAAGCAAAGCTTTACGATGTGAAAGTTTATTATATGCAGATACTGCTTTGGTCACTATTCCTCGTGATAATGTGGAACTGGCTTGTGGGGAAAAAGAAGTGAATAACCGCGGGCGAGACGACCGCACCCCCTATTGAGCATGCGGCAGTGGGCGGTCTTACACGAGGTAAGACCCTACAGTGGCGGGGGCTTTCGCATGATAATTCTGCAAATAATCGGCGAAAAGTTTGGCGGAATGGAAAATAGTTTGTATCTTTGCGGAAATTATTAAGGAATAGTAAGCTATGGCAGATAATAACAATATACCACAGTTTGTGAATAGCGAGTCATTCATGTCAGACAAGAACTATATAAAGTGGCTGTCTGACTTGAAGAAGCGCATTCGCATCGCCCAATTGAAAGCTGCGGTTCGGGTAAATGAGGAAATGCTAAAACTCTATTGGGGCTTGGGAGAGGATATCTGTGAGAAGCAGAAACAACACCATTGGGGAACTGCCTTTATTAAAAGGCTGAGTGTGGATTTGAGAACAGAATTTCCTCATACAGAGGGGTTTTCATGGTCAAACCTATACAAAATCCGTCAGTGGTATTTGTATTATTCAGCACAGATTGAATTTTTGTACCAAGCTGGTACAAAATTACAAACTGTTGAAAATGCTTCAGTGTCAATACCGGAGATTCTCCTTCGTGTGCCATGGAAACACCAGACACATATCGTTTCAAAATGTAAGACGATACAGGAAGCCATATTCTATCTCAATCAAGTGATAGAGGGAAATATGAGCCGTTCAGAATTGGAACACATTATTGATGCCAATCTATATGGGCATAAAGCAAAGGCTTTGAATAATTTTGAAAGCACGTTGCCCCAACCACAGGGTTCATTGGCAGAGGAGATAATCAAAGACCCGTACAACCTTGACTTCATAAGCATGGAAGGCAAGTTTGACGAAAGGGATTTGGAAAACAAATTGGCGGAGAATGTAACTCGCTTCTTGCTTGAATTGGGCAAGGGATTTGCATACGTAGGTCGGCAGATGGAATTGGTGACACCAAGCGGAAAATCTTATTTCCCCGATATGGTATTTTATCACATCAAGTTGAAATGCTATGTTGTAATAGAGTTAAAGGTGGTGGATTTCATGCCGGAATTTATTGGAAAACTCAACTTTTACGTCTCAGCTGCTGACGAATTGCTGAAAGGAGAGGATGATAATCCGAGCATTGGCATCTTGCTCTGCAAAGACAAAGACTCCTCGGTGGTAGAGTGGTCAATACGTGGTGTCACTACGCCACTTGGAGTGGCAAGTTACCAGTTAAAAGAGGTTTATGAGCGAACGATGCTTGAAATTAAGCAGCAGGCAATGGACGGGAAGCTGGAAAAATAATAATTGATTGTGTTATGCAGATACTGCTTTGGTCGCTATTCCTCGTATATGGAATAATATTAATATGAGAGCTGATGTTTTATATATAGAAAAGAAGTTTGATGAGTTCAATCGGCAAATGTTTGCGGGAAAGCTTCCCAAGATACCTATTGAGCTAAAAGATGTCAAGACCTTTTTGGGAAAATGCGTGTTCACACGGCGGAGATTGCCCAACGGACAGGTGGTGCATAGCAATTTCCGACTGCATATAAATACACGCATCGACTTGCCGGAACGTGAGGTTGAAGACATTATCATCCATGAAATGATACATTATTATATCGGGATTAACCACCTGAAGGACACATCCGCCCATGGACGGATATTCCGACAAATCATGCAGGACATCAATGAGAAGCATGACCGACATCTGACAATATCCCATCGTGGAACAAAAGAACAAAACGAGCAGGCATACGACAAGCGCCCCCATTGGCATGTAGTGGCCGTCGTTGACCTGAAAGACGGGAAAACGGGAGTCAAGGTGTTGCCGAGAGTGTTGCCTACGATACGCAATTATTGCCACAGAATGGGTGCAGACCATAGGGTGGCTGGCATCCAGCTGTATATGAGCAATGACATTTTCTTCAACCGTTTCCCCAATTCGGGAGCCCTTAGAGCCATATATATTGACCGAAATGAGCTTATGGAACATCTGTCGGACGCTAAAAAGCTGGATGAAATTCTATAGACGTAGGTGAATCGGGTGTGACAGTGACTCATAAAAAGCATAATAATTACTAATAAGTTTGGTGGTTTCGTGGAAAAAGTGTACCTTTGCACGCTGAAACTTAATATAATAATGTAAAGAATGGAAGAAATCAAGAGATTAGTTGATACAATTGTAAAGGGAATACAAGAAAAGAAAGGACTGGACATCGTCATCGTGGATATCAGGAAGATAGAGGGAGCGATATGCCAGTATTTTGTGATTTGCACGGGTCAGTCGCCTACACAGGTGCAGGCCATCACCGACTCCATCGCCGAGACGACTCGCAAGGAGATAGGCGAGAAGCCCGTGAAGACAGTGGGCGAGGACAACTGTGTTTGGGTGGCAATGGACTATACCGACGTGATGGTACATGTGTTTGTGCCCGACACCCGTGAATATTACGACCTCGACCATCTTTATGAGGATGCCAGGAAGACGAAAATAATGAATGAGGAATAAGAAATGAGTAGCTCAAATATTAATAACAAGGGACAAGGACCGGACATGAAGATGCCCAAGTTCAACATGAACTGGGTATATATCCTCGCGATGGTCATTATTGGAGTGTTGTATTTCACCAGCGGCAATCTCAACTCAAGCATGAAGACCGAGGCGACTTACACGCAGTTTAAGGTGATGGTGATGAAGGGCTATGCCAAGAACATTGTGGTCAACAATGACAAGCACACCCTTCAGATGTATGTCAAGCCCGAACATTTCCGTGATGTGTTTCATGAGGGAGTCGATAGGACAGGCAAGCAGCCCACGGTCATCGTGAAGTTTGGCAGTGTCGATCAGGTGGAGGCGTTCGTCGATGAGGCCCGCAAGCTGAAGAAGTTCACCGGCGACCTTAGCTATGAGAACAGCCGCGAAGACGGTATCTTCTCCTTCATAATTAATTTCCTGCCCATCATAGCATTGGTGGCAATATGGATATTCATATTCCGCAGGATGGGTGGCGGCGGTATTGGCGGCGGCTCAAGCATCTTCAGTGTGGGCAAGAGCAAGGCCAAGATGTATGAGAAGGGCGGCGAAATCACCGTGACCTTCAAGGACGTGGCCGGACAGGCGGGAGCCAAGCAGGAAGTGCAGGAAATCGTTGACTTTCTGAAAAACCCGCAGAAATACACCGAGTTGGGCGGTAAGATACCCAAGGGCGCATTGCTCGTAGGCCCTCCCGGCACAGGTAAGACCCTGCTTGCCAAGGCTGTGGCCGGTGAGGCCGGAGTGCCGTTCTTCTCCATGAGCGGTTCTGACTTTGTGGAGATGTTCGTTGGCGTGGGAGCCAGCCGTGTGCGCGACCTCTTCCGCCAGGCCAAGGAGAAGTCGCCGTGTATCATCTTCATTGACGAGATCGACGCCGTGGGTCGCGCGCGCAGCAAGAACCCCGCCATGGGCGGCAATGACGAGCGCGAGAACACACTCAACGCCCTGTTGACCGAGATGGATGGCTTCGGCACCAACAGCGGTGTCATCATCCTTGCAGCTACCAACCGTGCCGACATGCTCGACTCCGCATTGATGCGTGCCGGACGATTCGACCGCCAGATACATGTCGATCTGCCTGACCTCAGCGAGCGCAAGGCCATCTTCCAGGTGCATCTCAAGCCCATCAAGACCGACGACACCCTCGACATCGACTTCCTCTCGCGCCAAACCCCGGGATTCTCTGGGGCGGACATCGCAAATGTATGTAATGAGGCGGCACTGATTGCCGCGCGCCATAACTGCAAAACGGTGGGCAAGCAGGACTTCCTTGACGCCGTGGATAGAATCATCGGTGGACTGGAGAAGAAGACAAAGATAATGACCGACGCGGAGAAGCGCGCCATAGCCATACATGAGGCGGGACATGCCACGATATCATGGTTCTGCGAGCATGCCAACCCTCTGGTCAAGGTGAGCATAGTGCCGCGAGGTCGCGCCTTGGGCGCAGCGTGGTATCTGCCCGAAGAGCGTGCCATCACCACCAAGGAAGAGATGCTCGACGAGATGTGCGCCACTCTCGGCGGACGTGCTGCCGAGGAACTCTTCCTGCAGCGCATCTCCACAGGAGCGATGAACGACCTGGAGCGTGTCACCAAGAGTGCATACGGTATGGTGGCTTTCGCCGGTATGAGCGAGGCCCTGCCCAATGTATGTTATTACAATAATAATGAATATGCTTTCCAGCGCCCGTATTCCGAGACTACCGCCAAGGTGATGGACGACGAGGTGCTGAAGATGATCAATGAGCAGTATGAGCGCGCCAAGTCCATTCTCAGCGATCATCGCGAGGGTCACAACCAGTTGGCCGACCTGCTCGTTGCCAATGAGGTAATCTTTGCCGATGACGTGGAGAAAATCTTCGGCAAGCGTCCGTGGGCAAGCCGCACGGAGGAACTGCTCGAAGCCCAAAAGAAGGCTGAGGCCGAGGCCATGGCCGAGAAAAGACAGAAGGAACTGGAAGCCCAAGGCAGCAGTCTGGAGGAGAAGGTAAGAGCGGACAGCCAGCCCCCCTCCGACTCCCCCGAGGGGGAGGGATAGTTTGTTAATCCGATTTATTAATAAAATGCCTCATTATCCCCAATGAGGTGTCCCGAGGGTTATTAAATCGCCCTCGGGGGATAAAAGGGGTCTTTATTATGAATAACTTTATAACAAGAACCATCACAGGCATACTCTTTGTTGTCGCTATAGTGGTATGCTTCCTTAATCCCACGGCAATGATATTCCTCTTTGCCTTGGTGACAGGCCTCTCCGTGTGGGAGTTCACAGGATTGGTCAATCAGCGCAAGGGCGTCTCTGTCAACCGTTTTATCTCCACGGTGGCGGGAGTGTATTTCTTCCTTGCCATGGCAGGCACGGCGAGCGGTTTCACTCCCTCAACAGTGTTTGTGCCATACCTTATTACAATAGTGTATCTCCTTGTGGCGGAACTGTATGCCAAGCAAGAAGACCCAATCAACAACTGGGCCTACACGATGCTGGCGCAGATGTATGTGGCATTGCCGTTCTCGCTGCTCAACATGTTGGCGTTCCGCGCCGCACCGGAAGGCGTGATGTATGTCTATACGCTGCCTCTCAGCGTGTTCGTCTTCCTGTGGATCAACGACACGGGTGCCTACTGCTGCGGTTCGCTCTTCGGCAAGCACAAGCTCTTTCCGAGAGTCAGTCCCGGCAAGAGTTGGGAAGGCAGCATCGGTGGCGGCATCTTCGTTCTCGCCGCCGCGGCATTGGTGTGGTATCTCACCTATATATATGACATGAACCCCACAGGCATGGGTATGTGGGAATGGATGGGACTGGGTCTCACCGTGGTGGTGTTCGGCACATGGGGCGACCTGGTTGAGAGCCTCTTCAAGCGCACACTCGGCATCAAGGACAGTGGCAACATTCTCCCCGGTCATGGAGGTATGCTCGACCGTTTCGACTCGTCGCTGCTTGCCATCCCCGCCGCCTTGGTATATCTCTTCACCCTGACAATGATGTAATAACAATCTGTTTCTTGGGCTTATGGCAAATATACAGGAAGTGACATTGGCGATGATTCACGACCAAGGCAAGAGGCCGCATACTGCATGGGGCGACATACTCCTTGACGACAACTTCGACGATGAGATGGTTCGGGGATTCTCATATCTTGGAGCTCCAGTCAAGATAATGTTCACCATCGTACTGCTCTGTGTCAAGGGGTCGATACGCTTTCGTATCAACCTCAAGGAGATGATGGTAAACCAGAACGACATACTGCTGATCACTCCCGGTGCCATAATGGATATGTGTGTTGTGCAGGGCGACTGTCGCGTGGCGTGCATACACATCGACTCTGAGAAACATGAGAAGAAGCCCACGATGATGACGATGCTCCGTCTGCGCTCAATGTTGAAGAATGAGGTGTCGCTCACACATGTCAGGGATATTGCCATGACACAGATTGTCAACAGCTATAAGCTGATGCGCCTGTTGATGGCTGACGGTGAAATGAAGTGCAAGGAGGATGCCGTTCAAGGATGTTTTCAGGTGATAGGAGCCTGTTGGATGAGTGAGATGGAAACCAACAGTGACAATCAGGAGAAGCCTCGCCTGACCCGCAATGAACAGCTTTTCCAAATGTTTCTCAGATTGGTGAGACAAGAGTATATGCGCCATCGTGACGTGTCATACTATGCAGGCCGCTTGGCCATTACTGCCAAGTATCTCGGCGTAGTGGTGTCGCAGAGCAGTGGTCGCCGTCCTCTTGACTGGATTCGCGACCATGTCATCCTCGATGCCAAAGCAATGCTTGTCAGTCGGCAATATACCATCCAGCAGATAAGCCACATCCTCAATTTCCCCAATCCCTCCTTCTTCAGCAAGTATTTCCGTGAGTCGGTAGGCATATCACCGAGCCGCTATCTCAATGAGGGTGGGTAACTGTGGCATTCTCGGTATATCCCATTAATAGTCCGGCAATAAATCCCGCTATTGCGATAAACAATACCAATGACAGGAAATGTATAAAAATCACCTTGCGTATGGTGGTTCGCCACTTGAAACCGAAGATATACTTGTAATCCCATACAAATAGGCCGAATAGCAGCCACCATGGCAAGGGATAGAAGGCATAGTCTTCCTTGCCTGTTCCGAAGATAGGCAGGTAGATTATGGACAATGCCATCATCTGTCCGCTCATGAACACCTGTGTGAAGAAATGCTCAGCAAACGTGGATTTCGGACGAGTGGGGGACTTGCGGAACACACCCCATGCAAACATCATGAAGAACGAGTGAAGGCATAGAAGTTCAATGGCCTTGTGCTGGTCCATCCATTCAACTGTACTCTTGACATAGTTCATCATCTCTTTCGCCGACACTTTTTTGCCGTTGAACAAGATGACTGTATTCTCCTCGTTTTTCTCAAGATTGCGTTTAAGGTCCCCGTTTTCATTCATTCCGCTTGTGAGCTGTTCGGTGATGCTTTTCTCGCCAAGCAATGACGACTCCACGGCAAAGAACACGCAGAGCACGAAAAGCATCTTTACGGGAGGGAAGAAAGGCATTCGCTTGCCGTCGAGGTATTCTCCTATCATCTGTCCCGGACGTGTGATGAGATGCCATATTGTGCGAGGCAGTGAGCGGTTGCCCATTCCCCATACTTCCAGTGTTGACATAAGGGCATTCTTAACAGTAAACCGCTTTGTTGAGGCGGGCTGTCCGCATGTAGGGCAGTAGTTGCCGGTGTATTCAGTGTGGCAGTTGAGACATTCCATATTTTAAGGAGTTGAGGAGTTAAGGAGTTAAGGAGTTAAAGAGTTAACTCCTTAACTCCTTAACTCCTCAATATATTTACGCCTTAAAATTCTCTAAGTCCTCAGCCTTCATGGCCTTGATGTAGGCGTGGTGTGCTGTGCACTCAGCCTCTGCATGGCGGACGAAGACGTTGACACTCTTCTTGAAGAGCTCAGGCGCACGTGTGGCATCCTCAAGCAACAGGAGCGACATGATGATGTCGGCAGTCATCTCGTAGAGACGGCGTGCGAGGAAGTCCTGCAGAGCCTGGTCGCCCTGCTCCTTCACATAGTTGAGGGCATCCTCGTAGAGAGCGATGAGCTTTCCGATGCGCTCGCGCATTGGAGCCGCACACTCACAGATAGGACGCTCCATCATCTCCTTCATGATAGAGAGGTATGTGCCGTTTGTGATATAGCGGATGGCAGCCACCACCTGGAGCTGTGTCGTACCCTCATAGATGGAGAAGATACGTGCGTCGCGATAGAGGCGCTGGCTCTTGTATTCCATGATGAAGCCCGAACCGCCGTGGATCTGTATGGCGTCGTATGCGTTCTGGTTGGCATACTCCGAGTTCATACCCTTGGCAAGCGGAGTGAAGGCATCAGCCAGACGGGTGTATTTCTTCTGCTCGGCGCGCTCCTCGGGAGTGAGCTTGCGCTCGCGTGCGATATCGTCGAGAGCCTTGTAGATATCCACATAGCGGGCCGTCTGATAGAGGATGGCGCGACCTGCGTCAAGCTTCGCCTTCATGCGTGAGAGCATGTCATACACAGCGGGGAAGTCGATGATGGCAGTGTCAAACTGGCGACGCTCCTTGGCGTATGCTAATCCCTCGTTGTAGGCAGCCTGGCTCACGCCCACCGACTGTGCGGCGATACCGAGACGGGCACCGTTCATCAGTGCCATCACATACTTGATAAGACCCATGCGGGTGCTTCCGCACAGTTCGCACTTGGCGTTCTTATATACAAGCTCACATGTAGGCGAGCCGTGGATACCGAGTTTGTGCTCTATGTGACGCACGGTAACACCGCCGTCGCGCTTGTCATAGATAAACATCGAAAGGCCGCGTCCGTCGTGGGTGCCTTCCTCAGAGCGTGCGAGCACGAGGTGGATGTCGGAGTCGCCGTTGGTGATGAATCGCTTCACGCCGTTCAGTCGCCAGCACTTGTTCTCCTCGTCATAGCTTGCCTTGAGCATCACGCGCTGCAGGTCAGAGCCGGCATCCGGCTCAGTCAGGTCCATCGACATGGTCTCGCCGGCGCATACTCGCGGAATATACTTCTTGCGCTGCTCCTCGTCGCCAAACTCATACAGGGTCTCGATGCAGTCCTGCAAGCTCCAGATATTCTGGAAGCCGGCATCGGCAGCCGACACAATCTCCGAAGCCATGGAGTAGGGAGTGATCGGCATGTTCAGGCCGCCGTAGCGTCGGGGCATTGACACTCCCCAAAGGCCAGCCTTGCGAGTGGCGTCGAGGTTGTCGAAAGTCTTGGAAGCATACACCATGCGTCCATCGACGAGGTGTGGTCCTTCGAGGTCCACGTCCTCAGAGTTAGGCTCGATGATATTGGCGGCGATGTCGCCTGTTATCTCAAGCATACGTTTGTAGTTCTCAATAGCATCGTCGAAGTCAACGGGAGCGTCTGGATATTGGTCCTTGTCGGCAAAGTTGCGCTCCTTAAGTTCGACTATTCTCTTCATCTCAGGGTGGTTGAGGTAGAACTCAAACTCTGGATGGTCACTATAATAGTTTGCCATTTTCTTTCTTATTTTGGGAGTTAACTCCTTAACTCCTGATTAATACCATATTTTACTTATTATTCTGTTTATAATACTTTATCAGCTTCGGCACTACCTCCTCAACGGTGCCGACGATTACGTAGTCGGCAATCTTGTTGATGGGAGCATCAGGGTCGCTGTTCACTGAGATGATAATGCCTGAGTCCTGCATACCGGCGATGTGCTGGATCTGTCCGCTGATGCCGCAGGCGATATACACCTTTGGATGAACGGTGACACCGGTCTGGCCAATCTGGCGGTCGTGGTCAATCCATCCGGCATCGACGGCGGCACGCGAACCGCCCACCTCGCCGTGTAGCACCTTAGCCAACTGGAAGAGTTGGTCGAAGCCCTCCTTTGAGCCTACACCATAACCTCCAGCCACTACGATGGGCGCGCCTTTCAGGTTGTGCTTTGCAGCCTCCACATGATGGTCGAGCACCTTCACCACGTATGCTTCGGGAGAGACATACTTCGATACTTCGGGATAAACCACCTCGCCCTTGGCGTTGCCCTCATAGATAGCCTTCTGCATCACGCCTGAACGCACTGTGGCCATCTGTGGACGGTGGTCGGGGTTGACGATGGTAGCCACGATGTTACCTCCGAAGGCAGGACGAATCTGATAGAGCAGGTTGTCGTAAGTCTTCTGGTTTTTCTTGTCCTCATACGAGCCAATCTCCAGTTCGGTGCAGTCGGCAGTCAGACCGCTGGTCAGTGATGACGACACCCGCGGACCGAGGTCGCGTCCGATGACAGTGGCACCCATAAGACAAATCTGTGGTTTTTCCTCCTTGAAGAGGTTGACGAGAATGTCCGTGTGCGGTGCGGATGTATATGGGAAGAGTCCTTCTCCGTCAAAGACAAACAGTTTGTCCACTCCGTATGGAAGGATCTGCTCTTCCACCTTTCCCTTGATGTCAGAGCCAGCCACTATGGCATGGAGCTCGACACCCAATTCATTGGCCAGCTTACGGCCTTTAGTCAGCAGTTCCTGTGAAACCTCCTGCACCTGTGTGCCTTCGATTTCGCAATATACAAAAACGTTGTTCATATTCTTCTTGTAAAATGGGAACAAGGAGTTAACTCCCCAAATCAAAATCCCTTTATCTCCTTAATTATTTATTACCCAATAATCTTCTCGTTCAACAATTCCTTAACCAGTCCCTCTATGTCGGCGTCGCTGCCGGTGAGCGTCTTGCTCTCCTTAGCCTGGAAGACGATGTTCTTCACAGCCTTCACCTTGGTTGGTGAGCCGCTCAGTCCGCACTGCTGCGGGTCGCCATCGACGTCAGCCACCGCCCATTGAGTCAGTGTGAGATAAGGACGCTCGTCATAAAGCTCCTTGTATGGCATGTCCTCAGTGCGCTCCAACGGGGCAGTGGCACGCTTGTACTTCATCACCAACTTGGCGTTGCACGGACGGCAGGGAGCTGCGCTTCCGTTGACAGTGACCACCACGGGCATTGGAGCCTCCACGGTCTCCGCACCTCCGTCGATGAGTCGGCGTATGGTCAGTTTTCCGTCCTCACACTTCTCGATGTTCTCGGCGTAGGTCACCTGGTTGAGGCCCAACTTCTGAGCCACCTGCGGACCCACCTGAGCGGTGTCGCCGTCGATGGCCTGGCGACCGCCGATGACGATATCGACGTCTCCAATCTTCTTGATGGCAGTGGCGAGGGCATAAGATGTTGCGAGAGTGTCAGCTCCGGCAAAGAGACGGTCGGTGAGCAACCATCCGGTGTCGGCACCGCGATAGAGTCCCTGGCGGATTATCTCTGCCGCACGGGGAGGTCCCATCGTCAGTATGCCTACGGTGGAACCTGGATTCTGCTCCTTCAGGCGCAGGGCCTGTTCGAGCGCATTCAAATCTTCTGGGTTGAAGATGGCGGGCAGGGCGGCGCGGTTGACAGTGCCTTCGGCAGTCATGGCATCCTTGCCCACATTTCTTGTGTCTGGGACTTGCTTGGCAAGTACTACAATTTTCAAACTCATATTTTTAATTATATATAGTTATTCCAAATTAGAGCAAATTTCGTTGCAAAAGTACAAGTTTTTTTTCATTTGACAAAATAAAATGCAGATAAAGTGATGTTTTTCATAAAAAATCACTATCTTTGCACCAGTTTTACAAGTGATATGATAGACAGAGATACCATAGGCAAGATAATGGAGGCGACAAACATTGTTGATGTCGTCTCGGAATTTGTGACCCTTCGCAAGGCGGGAATAAACTATAAGGGCCTGTGTCCGTTTCATGACGACAAGACCCCGTCGTTTATCGTCTCGCCCACCAAGGGCATCTGTCATTGCTTTGCCTGCGGCAAGGGAGGCAATGCCGTCAACTTCCTCATGGAGCACGAGCAGATATCATATCCCGACGCCCTTCGCTGGCTTGCCAAGAAATACAATATCGAGCTCAATGAGCGCGAGCTGACTACTGAGGAGATGCAGCAGCAAAACGACCGCGAGGCGATGTTTGTGGTCAATGAATGGGCCAAGCAGTATTTCCACGACCTTCTTCTGAACAATCCCGACGGCAAGGCCATCGGCCTGCAATACTTCCGCAGCCGCGGCATCAGGGACGACATCGTGGAGAAGTTTCAGTTGGGATATGCACTGCCACAGCGCGACGCGCTCCACAAGGCAGCCATCGCCCAGGGCTACAATCCCGACTATCTCGTGAAGACTGGACTGTGCTATCGCAAGGACGACGGCACACTGCGCGACCGCTATGCGGGGCGTGTCATCTTCCCCTGGTTTTCGGTGTCGGGCAAGGTGAACGCCTTCGGAGGCCGTCTCCTTGACTCGCGCACCAAGGGAGTGCAGCAGAAATATGTCAACTCGCCTGAGTCCGACATCTTCCATAAGGACCATGAGCTCTACGGACTCTATCAGGCCAAGAGGGAGATAGCCAAGCAGGACTCAGTGTATATGGTCGAGGGATATACCGACGTGATTGCCATGCACCAAAACGGCATAGAGAATGTGGTGGCCAACTCCGGCACAGCCCTCTCCGTCCACCAGATAAAGATACTCCACCGCTTCACCTCCAATATCGTCCTGCTCTACGATGGTGACGAGGCGGGCATACATGCCGCCATGCGAGGCACCGACATGCTCCTCGCCGAGGGCATGAACATCAAGGTGCTGCTCCTTCCCGACGGCGACGACCCCGACAGCTTCTCAAAGAAACATACGGCGGAGGAGTTCAAGCAGTATATCGCCGACCATCAGACGGACTTCATACAGTTTAAGTCGCGGCTGATGCTCCAAGGCGTCACCGACCCCATCAAGCGCTCCGAGGCCATCACGAGCATAGTGCGCTCCGTGGCGTGCATCCCCGACCAGATCAAGCGCGACACGTATATCCACGACTGCGCCCAGCGCTTCGAGATGAACGAGCAGACGCTTATCAACACCATGAACGGGTTCATCCGCGGCGACATCGAGACACGCATAAAAGAGGCGGAGAGGGCGCGCCCCGCAGAGCCTGCTCCCCAGTCGGTCGATGCCCCGTCGGCTTCCACGCAGGTTGCAGTGGCACCATCGTCGCACAAGCTCGCCCAAATAGAGAAGATGCTTGTGAAGCACATACTCCAATATGGCTCCACTATAATATATAAAGGTGTAGAGACCGAGGACGGTTCCACGGTGAATCTCTCCGTGGCGCAGTTTATCGACTACGACCTGTCGAGCGACAACATACACCTGGCGGAACCCATCCATCAGACCATCCTCGCCGAGGCGGCCATACACAGCAGCGACGAGGGTTTCGACCCCACGGCGTTCTTCGCCCAGTATCCCGACATCAACGTGAGCAGGGTGGCCACCAGTATGGCGTTCAATAAGTACCAGCTATGCCGCAGTCTTGAGATGAACCCCGACGAAGAGTCCATACGCCTGCATACCGTGCAGTTGCTCTCGGAGTATCGCGCGGAGATAGTGCAGACGATGATCAACGGTCTGAAGCAGAGGCTTGCCATAGCCCAGCGTGACCGCGACGACAAGGCGGTGCGCGACATCCTCCGCGAGATGATGGAGACACGCCAGTTGCGCGACAGCATTGCCGATGGCATAGGGCGCAGCTTGGTGAAGTAAGTCGGCTTGAAACATATATAGAAGACGATGCATGAACTGTACATCACGCTCGTAGTCATATACGAGATTGTCAAAGTGGTGGCGATATTACATGTCCTGATGGACAATCGCCAACCGGTGACCACCATGGCATGGGCGATGGTGATCTACTTCGTGCCGGTGGCGGGCATACTCCTCTACCTCTTCTTTGGCATCAACACCCGCCGCGAGCGTATGATAAGCAAGCGCAGCATGGACGAGTTGACCCGCCGCTCTCTGCTCAACTTCGTCGGTCAGCAGAACCTCCACATACCGCCTCAGTGTCAGAAGCTCGTCGAACTCTTTGTCAACGACAGCTCTGCTATGCCGTTCAAGAACAATCATGTAGATATCTTCACCTGCGGTTCCTCTTTCTTCCTCAAACTGATTGCCGACATCGGCGGTGCGCGCCATCATGTTCATGTCAATGTGTATATCTTCGAGGACGATGCCTTGGGTCGGCTGTTGAGGGACGTTCTCATCGACAAGGCCCGTGAGGGAGTGGAGGTGAGGGTCATCTACGACGACGTGGGTTCATGGAGCAGCGGCACGGAGTTTTTCGAGACCATGCGCGATGCGGGCATTGAGGTGGTGCCGTTCATGCCCGTGCGCTTCCCGCGTTTCACCGGCAAGGTCAACTATCGCAACCACCGCAAGCTCTTTGTCATCGACGGCAAGGTGGGATATGTCGGTGGATATAACATCGCCGAGAGGTATGTCAGGGGACGTGGCGGACAACCGTGGCGCGACACGATGGTGCGCGTGGTGGGCAGCGGAGTGTATGGCATTCAGCGTTCGTTCCTGATAGACTGGTATTTTGTTGACCGCACCCAGATTTCCAGTCGCCAGTATTATCCCCCAGTCGATGAGTCGCTGGTCAACGACTGTCTGTCGCAGGTGGTCAACAGCGGTCCCATCGCCCCTTATCCCGTCATCATGCTGGGCTATGTGCGAGCTATGATGGCTGCCCGCAGGTATATATATATCCAGACGCCGTATTTCATGCCCACGGAGTCGGTGCTGATGGCACTGAAGACGGCGGCGGTGTCCGGTGTCGATGTCAGGGTGATGGTGCCCCGCCGTGGTGACGCCTATATGGTGGCATGGGCTTCGCGCTCCTATCTGCGCGAGATTATGGCGTCGGGTGTTAAGGTATATATGTATAATGGAGGTTTCCTTCATAGCAAGCTGATGGTTGTTGACGACTCGATGGCGACATGCGGTTCGACGAACATCGACTTCCGCAGCTTCGAGAACAACTTCGAGACCAACATCTTCTTCTATGACTCGTCCACGGCAGTGCGTCTGCGTCGTGTCTTCGAGACCGACATCGGCGCTTCCATCCTCCTCAACAATCTGCCCGCGAAGAAGCAGCATGCCAGTCTTTTCGTCCGGCTGTGGGAGAGTCTGACGAGGCTGTTGGCGCCAGTGATGTAAAAGATATGTATAATCTCTATATAGACAACAAACCACAGAGGATTGACCTCGAAGAAGCGCTGCGCGAGATGTCGCTGCAGCGTCGTGAGAAAGTGTTGGCCTTCAAGCATGAAGAGGGTCGGCGGCTTTCCGCCGCGGCGTATATGCTGTTGGCCAAGGCGTTAAGGGAAGAGTGGGGGATAGCCGAGCCGCCGGTGTTCGACTATTCCGAACATGGCAAACCGTCGATAGTCGGTCATCCCGAGATATGTTTCAATCTGAGCCATTGCCGTTCGGTGGCGGCGTGTGTGGTGGCAGACAGGCCCGTGGGTGTCGATGTGGAGGAAGTGCGTCCCTTCAAGGAGGCGCTCGCACGCCATGTGCTCAGCGACGATGAGTATGCCATGGTCGTAGGTTCGCCGCGTCCCGACCGCGAGTTCATCCGTCTGTGGACGATGAAGGAGTCATATCTCAAGCTCACCGGCGAGGGCATCACCCGCGACCTCAAGACCGTTCTCGCCGATACCTCGGCGTATCATTTCGATACCCAAGAAATAGGAACAGCCATCATCTCTGTCTGTATATGATATAGGCTTTAATTTTTAATTTTCAATTTTTAATATTTTAATTTTTAATTCTTTAATTTTTAATATTTTAATTTTTAATATTTCTCTCCGGCCAGTTGACAAGGTATAGTCTGTCCGTGGCGCGAGTGAAGGCAGTGTATAGCCAGTGGATATAGTCGGGCGTGAGCATATCGTCGGTCATGTATCCCTGATCGA
Source organism: Prevotella sp. (assembly GCA_034101015.1). Lineage (GTDB taxonomy): Bacteria > Bacteroidota > Bacteroidia > Bacteroidales > Bacteroidaceae > Prevotella. The sequence continues at coordinate 52,769 of JAXEKN010000078.1, read as the reverse complement.
CATACACATGTTCCCACTGTCCTCCCTGCGCCTTGTGGCATGTGACGGCGTAGGCATACTTCACCTGTAGCGCGTTGAAGTATATGTCCTGTCGCAAAGCCTTGATGCGGTCAGCCTTGAGCGGAATGTGCTGATAGTCCTCCATCACCTTATTATATAATAGGTTGCTCTCCTCGCGTGTCAGCGACGGCGCTTCCGACTGCAGCGTGCTGAGGTTTACCGTGGCAGTCATCTCCATGTTGTCGTAGTCGGGGAAAGCCATCGTCACGTCGGCAAAGCGGAATCCATACAGTTCTCGGATGTTTCTCACCCTCATCACCCTCACCCTGTCGCCGTTGGCGAGGAAAGGCAGCGAGAGCTTCTCCTTCTCCGTCCAGTAGTAGTTGTTCTTCACTATCATCAGCCTGTCGCCGCTGCATAGCTCGTCCTCATTGCCAATCACCATAGCCCTTATGCCGTTGTTGTATCTTATGGCGAGTCGGTTGCTGCGCGTGATGACTATGGTGTCGTCGAGTCCCGCGCGTGAATAGCTCGACGCCAATGACTCAATCAGCTCGTTGCCCGGCATCGGCCTGATGTCCTCATATCCCTCAAACCTCACCTTCGGCAGAGCGGTCATATCCCCGTGGGTGATCATCGCGCGCACCGTGGTGGCGTTCATCAGTATGCCCGACGTCTCGCTCTGTCTCAACACCTGTCTCAGCTCCGTCTCATACACCGTCAGTCCGTAGCCCTGCAGTGTCTCCGCCATAAGTGCCGGACTCTCGTCCTCGCCAACGGGCGGCAGCTGTGCCGTGTCGCCGATGAGCATCATGCGGCAGTTGCGCCCGCCATATACATATCTCACGAGGTCGTCCAAGAGATGTCCGCTGCCAAATCCCGAGTCGTTCCATCCCTGGTTGGCTATCATCGATGCCTCGTCAATGACAAACAGCGTGTCGGTATGGAGATTGTCGTTGAGTGAGAACCCCTCCATGCCGATGGCTCCAGAGCGCTGGCGGTATATCTTGCGGTGGATGGTGTATGCCGGTTGGCGGGAGTTGACCGCAAACACCTTGGCTGCCCTGCCCGTGGGGGCGAGCAACACAATCTTCTGTTTCGTCTCCGCCATAGCCCTCACCATAGCCGACGCCAAGGTGGTCTTGCCCGTTCCTGCCGACCCTTTCATCAGCATCACGGCATGGTCGTCGCGCGATGTCACGAACCGTGCGAACATATCTATCGCCACCTTCTGCTCGTCGGTAGGCGTCAGTCCCATTTGTCCTGTTATTATAACTTTAAAATAATCTTCCAGCATACGTCATTTATCTCCTTTTATCTTCACTTATCTCCTTTTTACTTCTTGCGAAAGCCGGGAAAATAATCCTTTTGGACTGCAAACTTACAAAAAATATTGTAAAAAGCAAATTAATTGCCGAAAAAATTTGGAGTTTCGCAAAGGATTTAATAACTTTGCAGCCAATAATGCAAACTAAATGGAAAAAGTACTATGGTCATAAAGAGGAAATACATTAATATTTCATTGGCTGTTGTATGTCTTGCCCTGTTCATAGCCATCCTGGCAAGCCTGATGCGCCCGATGAGTTTCAACAACTCCGTGCGCCAGCGCGAGTCCGAGGTGATGGAGCGTCTGATGACGATACGCGGGGCAGAGGCACGCTATCGTGGAGTCAACGGCCTGCGTTTCTGCCCTTCTGTCGATTCGTTGGTGATGCATGGCTATATGCCCGACTCCGTGAAGTATATACCCTATACCGACGGCAAGAAGTTTGAGATAGATGTGAGCACCATCCAGGGGCAGTCGGGCAATCCCGTGTCGGTGATGGAGTGTCGCGCCCACTATCGCGACTATCTCAAGGGTCTCGATGAGGAATACATAGAGGAGTTGGTTAGGGAGGCGGAGCAGCAAGGCCGCTATCCCGGCCTTAAGTTTGGTGACTTAAAAGTGGCAAGTAATAATGCAGCAAGTTGGGAATAGTCGTTTGGTGATACGTGTGGCTGGCTCCACACTCTCTTACTCCGTGCTCTCGGCCGATGGCAATGTCAGCTTCGTGCCCTATGTGGTGAGGAGCGGCGTGTCTATGGCTGCCAATATGCGCGAGGCGTTCCGCTCGGAGGCCTTGCTTCAGAAGCTGTATGCCAAGACGGTGGTGATGGTCGATTCGCCCGTGTTGATGACTCCCATCGACATCTATGAGGACGGCGACATGTCGCCGCTCTATATGCACGCCTTTCCCGACTGCAAGTCCGACGTGGTGGAATCGACGGTGCTGCCCGACCTCAGTGCCGTGGCTCTCTTCGGAGTCAACAAGGACCTGCGCATGGTCATCACCGACCATATCCCCGCCGCCCGCTTCGTGTGTGCCATGTCGCCCGTGTGGCGCTATCTGCATCGCCGCAGTTTCACGGGTGCGCGCCGCAAGCTCTATGGTTATTTCCACGACCGCCGTCTTGACGTCTTCAGCTTCAACCAGCACCGCTTTAAGTTTTGCAACTCCTTCGACGCCACCAATGGCAAGGATTCTCTCTATTATCTGCTCTATGTGTGGAAGCAGCTGATGCTCAAGCCTGAGTACGACGAGCTCCACCTTGTGGGCGACATTCCCGACCGCGACATGGTGATGGATGAGCTGAAACGCTATCTCCAGCGTGCCTACTGCATCAATCCCTCCGGCGACTTCAACCGCTCCCACGTCACGCAGATCAAGGGGATGCCCTACGACTTGATGACGTATTTTATAAAGGGGAGATGAGAAGTTAAAGAAGTTAAAGGAGTTAAAGAAGTTAAAGACAATAGTTATGAGCTTTAGTTTTAAAGATATAATAGCATGGCAAAAAGCCCATCAATTTGTTCTTTTAGTATATAAAGTGACAAAAATCTTTCCAGAATGGGAGAGATATGGGTTGTGTTCTCAATTTCAGAGAGCAGCAGTATCAATTGCTGCCAATATTGCTGAAGGATATAAGAAATTAAGTAAATTGGACAAGTTGAGGCTTATGAATATAGCTCAAGGTAGCTTGGAAGAATGTAGATATTATATTCTTTTATCTAAAGATCTTGGTTATATTGCAGATGATGTTTATGCTGATCTCATCGAAAGTTTAGAGGAAACAAGCAAATTCTTAAATTTATATTGCAAAGCAATAAACAATGATGTAGCAATCAAAAAAGATGTATAGAAGTTAAAGAAGTTAAGGAAGTTAAAGAAGTTAAGAAAGTTAAAGGCAATAGTCTTGTGCACAGAATACGGCATAAGTATATTATGCTCTGAAATCTGCCTATAAAACATTTGTCTTTAACTTCTTTAACTTCCTTAACTTCTTTAACTTCCCCCAAAAAATTATGCGTATAATAACAGGACAATTCAAGGGCCGCCATTTCGATGTGCCTCGCTCGTTCAAGGCACGGCCCACCACAGACTTCGCCAAGGAGAATATCTTCAATGTTCTCAACGGCTATATCGACTTTGAAGGCGCCACGGCGCTTGACCTTTTCTCCGGCACGGGGAGCATATCGCTCGAACTCGTGTCGCGAGGATGCTCACGTGTGGTCAGCGTCGAGGCCGACCGCGACCATCACGCCTTTATCTCACAGTGTCTGAAGAAGCTCTCCACCGACGTGTGTACACCCATCCGCGGTGATGTCTTCCGCTTCATCAAGTCATGCCGCCAACAGTTTGACTTTATCTTCGCCGACCCGCCATACGCCCTGAAGGAGCTGCCGCAGATTCCCGACATGGTCTTCGCCAAGGGCATCCTTGCCCCCGACGGTGTCTTCGTATTCGAGCATGGCAAGGACCATGACTTCTCCTCCCATCCCCATTTCGTCGAGCACCGCTCCTACGGCAGTGTCAACTTCACAATCTTTAAGCACTGAAAGGGGAAACAACCAATGACCCTCACAAAAACTATGTCCAAAAAGACGTATTTAATGCCCTGAATGATATATTGTTGTGTTAAAAACGTTAATTAATTTAAATCCAAGGGGGAGGTAATAGTTTTTTTATTAACTTTGCACTCGATAAAACGTATTGGATTATAATAATCATTGATATACCATCATATACTGTGTAGGAAATTATGAGATATAAACCAAATAGAGGGATCACCATTACCCTCATACTATTACTTACATTGTGCACCTATCTGCCAGGACTAAGGGCACAGACATGGTCTATAAAGAACAACCTTCTTTATGACGCAACCACTACGCCCAATATTGGGGCTGAGATAAGGCTGTCCAACAAGTGGACCGCCGGACTGAATGTCGCCCTCAACCCATGGTCGTTTTCCGACAACAAGAAACTCAAGCACTTCCTCATATCACCGCAAGCCCGCTATTGGTTTTGCGAGTCATTCCAAGGCCATTTCCTTGGCGTCAATGCCGCCTACGTACATTATAATATAAGCGACATCGACTTCCCCTTCGGACTATATAATTCAGTCAAGGACCAGCGGCGCCAGGGCGACCTCGTCGCTGCAGGAGCGTCGTGGGGGTATACGTGGCTCTTGTCGCCGCGTTGGAGCCTTGAGGTCGAGGCGGGCGCCGACGTGGGCTATGCCTGGTCGAAGGTATATGACTGCGTGAAGTGCGGCACCTACCGCGGTCCCGACAACAAGTTTGTCGTACTGCCGCGTGTGGGTCTCAACATCGTCTTCCATGGCAAGTCGGTGAAGAAGACATGCCGCAAGGTCATCTACGAGCCTGAGATTATCCCCGTCGATACCGTGCCCACCGAGGTGGTTCAGCCGAAGGTCTTCGAGCCGGTCATCGCCTTTGTTGAGGACAACACGGGCAAGGCGGGTGAGCTGCAGCGCAACAACCCCGTGCTCCAGCATATCTCGCAGTATCGCCCCTACGACTCGTCGCGCATACTGCGCAAGGAGGAGGGCGCGCTCTATGTCCACTTCCCCTTGGACAAGTGGACCCTGCTGCACGACTTCCGCTCCAATGCCGCCACCCTCGACACCATCGTCAGCATCACCCGTCAGATTCTCGCCGACTCCACGTCGAATGTCAAGCTGATACAGATCATCGGTTTAGCTTCGCCCGAGGGTCCCGTGAAGCGCAACAACCTCTTGGGTCAAAACCGTGCAGCCGCATTGCGCGACTATATCAAGAAGTTTGTCAATGTGCCCGACTCGATGTTTGAGCTTTGCAATGGCGGAGAGGCATGGAATGAGCTTCGCGACCAGATTGCCGACAGCAACATTGAGGGTCGCGACCAGCTGCTGAACATCATCGACACTGAGAAGAACCCCGACCTGCGCGAGCGCAAGATGAAGCGTCTCAACGGCGGACGTACATACAAATACCTGAAGGACAACGTGCTGAGCGACCAGCGCAACTCCGGCTATATCCGTGTTTACTACGACTATGTGCCCGACTCTGCCGCTGCCGTCATCAACCGCGCCTCCTTGCTGCTCCGTGGCGAGCGTTATGCCGAGGCGTTGGAGATGCTCCGCACCGTGGAGAACGACGAGCGCGCACAGAACGCCCTTGGCGTGGCTCTCTACATGACGGGCAACAAGCAAGAGGCTCTCCGCCGCTTCCGCCGCGCCGCTGCCTCGGGCAATGAGGATGCCCTCCGCAACATCGAGCAGTTGGAGTAAAAAAAGATAAATCAATTAATAAACAAATAATTAAACTTTTAAAGTTATGAATAGAATTAATCATTATTTCATCAACGGTGCGATAGCGCTGTTGTCAACCGCAGGCTTCGTAGCCTGCTCATCTTCCGACGATGTCACTGACACACCCGTCAACCCCTCGTATGACGGAAAGTCAGTGAAGACCCAGTTTGCGATTAATATCGCCTCTGCATCCAAGACAAAGACTCGTATGACAGGTGATAACACTCAGGCTTCGGGTTCTCAGTTCCTTGGTATGAAGAATATTTATCTGCTCCCGATTACAGGTACACCTGCTACCACTTCAGAAATTAGCAAGGCTATACCATTGGATAATGTTTCAAATACTAATTCAATAGGAACTAGCGATGCTCTTTCTGCATCCAAAAGTTCTACTGTGTATAGTGATGTAAACGTTCCCGTAGGTACAGATAACTTCTTGTTCTATGGCACATCTCCAATGGGAACAGATGCTACAGGCAAATTTGATAAAGGAGTTATTGGTAACAACCTCGCCTCTGCAACTAAGGTTGATGATATCGAGTTTAACCTTGAGAAAATATCAAGAAGTGGTTTGGCTACACCAAAGTCAACTCTTATTTCTTGGCTGACAAACATTGCCGCTGCGAAGGCTACAGTTAATTCAACTGAAACTAATTGGGCAAGCTTATCAGGTACAGGCACAGCCGGTGACGAAGTTACACTTAAGCAGGCTTATACCAACTTTACTTCTCTGAAAGCCGGTTCTGCAGCAGCTATCCTTGAGACTGTTCATCGTCTATATGATGTTTGTTATCCAATATCAAAAGGATCTGGTGATTACAAGGATTTGGCTGGAGCTATTATCACTGCTATTCAAGGAACTGATGCTTGCGGAGTTTCATATACTGCGCCTTCGGAATCTTCAGCAGCTTCTACAATAGCGTGGAAATTAAATGTTCCTACAACTGTAACGAAGTTCCCGACTGAGCAGAACTTCCCCGATGGTTCAATGGTATTGACTTGGTCAACAGCTACTCCCGCCGTTCCTTCTTATGTTCTTGAGACACAGTCTGCAACTTCCAATCAGAACAACATGAATGTTTCTAAGGTTTGCTATCCCGCTCCTGTTGCATATTATGCCAATACTCCTCTGAGAGCTTCTGACTCAAACAGCGACTTTACTTGGCCTTCTACGACAAGCAATTGGGACACTAACAACCAATGGACTTCAATGTTTAATGACAATGTTGTTAAATCAACAACAAAGAAGATAGCTTTGCGTAATAACATCAACTATGGTGTTGCATCATTGAAGACTACTGTTAAGTGTAATGAAGCTACACTGCTTGACTATGCTGATGTAGCTATCAACGTAACTAAAGAAAATGGTCTTCCTGTTACAGGTATTATTATCGGTGGACAGCCTGAAACCGTTAAGTGGAATTATGTTACTACTGGAACTTCAAATGAGGGCGTTATCTATGACAAAAATGTTGTTACAAGCATGAAAGCTCCAAGTGATGGATCCGATCCTTTAGTAAACTATACATTGGTATTTGATAACTATGTTACAGCTGCTCAACAGGAGCCTGTTAGCATTGCCATTGAGTTGGTTAACAACACAGGTGTTGATTTCAAGGGCAAGGATGGAAATATTGTTGCTGCCGGTCAGAAATTCTATCTCGTAGGAAAACTTGAAATAGCTGATAAGACTCTAAAAGGTTGGCCTGTATCTTATGATACAGATGAGAATAGTCATACTGATGGTTATCTGTATAAGTCTTATGATGGTCGTTATCCTGTAAATTCAAGTACTTTGCGTGTATTTATCCAGGATTATACAACAATTGCGAACTTCACAATCAAGGAGTTGAAGAACGCTTACGTTACCATTCCTGACCTCCGCGCCTCAAAGCTCCAGCTCGGTCTTTCTGTTGACCTTAACTGGCAGAGCGGTTTGACATACGATATTGATCTCTAATATCAAACGGTTCCTATATTCTTTTGGCACCACGGCAGTGATTGTCGTGGTGTCATTTCCCCCATCTTTGAAATGGGAGAAAGGGGGACTTTGTGGTATCGTGCGGGCTTCCGAATGCTCTTTTGGTAGCTATCAAAAGTTGTTTCGGTAACTATAAAATGAACTTTCGGTATCTATAAAATGAACTTTCGGTAACTCGTACAACAAATAACAATAATAATATATATAATAAGGTAATGAGAAGTAAGTATTGCGGAATGATATTGCTCTCTACACTGCTCCTGCTGCCCACGTCGTGCTCCGTCATCGACGAGGACCTGTCGGACTGCGGTGTCGATAACAGTATCATATATGAAATGAAAATCGTAACCAAGGTGCAGACCGAGCTGCAGACGCAACTGAACACGGAATACGAGATTCCCGTGGCAGAGTCGTTGGCTTCCGCCCTCTCCAACATCTTCACCGACAAGGCACACGACATCGACCTCTCATTCTATAACACCGACAACATAAGGGAAAGACATGACCAACACATCATGGACGCATCCTCCGCACAGTATGTGCTGTATCTGCCAGAGCGTGACTATAGACATCTCGCCGTGGCAAATATAACGGATGCCCATAACGTGAACCTGATCTCTACCGAGACCAGCCCCTTGGACATGCAACTGCTGCAACAGTTGGGCGATACCATCGAAAGCCATAACACGGGTATGTTCACAGCGCGCGAGATAATACAGGTGTGCAACTGCACCGAGGCGTTCTATGTCGATCTGTATATGGCCAACAGCTGTACCGCCCTCGTCGTGGATACTGCCGGGGTGGATGTGAAGGGGGTAAGGATGTTTGCCACCGACTTCGCCACCGACTTTGCCGTTAGTGACAGCTTATATCATTTCGACTCCAATCCCGTGGTGCGCTCCTGTGAGTTGCCCATACCCGTGGAATGCCACCGCATCTGCCATTACGTGGTGTCGTTCCCCTCGCGCGACGAAGCCATCCCTCTGTCCTCCTCGACAAGGGCGACCACCAATGCGTGCTATCGTGTGACGGCATACATCACTCTGCCCGACGGCACAGTGACGGAGAACATCATCTCGGTAGAGCAACCGCTACTCGCCGGACGTCTGAAGATTATCAAGTTGCAGATGAAACCCGACGGCTCGCTCACCCCAGTGAGCCAGGACGTGGGAGTGAGTGTGACATTGGACTGGAAGCAGGGAGGGACGTATGAGCCGGAAATCTGACTTAGTCTGACTAAGTCAGAAATTAAAGAATTAAAAAAATAAAGAATTAAAGTTCATTGTACGTTGATATGCGACACATTGGATTTAGATTTATTTTATATTTGTTGGCAATGGTTTCCTCCGTCGTCACCTCATGTTCGGATGACGACAGTCTCGCTTCCCGCGGACTCGAGACCGTGGAGATGCCTATCTCCATATCCATTCCCGCCGAAGGCTTCGTCAGCCCCACTGACGTGGGCATAGGCGATGAGGCGGCAACACCGGCGTTGGCCGCCACCCGCGCTACCCGCGCCTTTGGCGACCCGGGCGAGGCGGAGACATTCGCCCTACCACAATATCTATATATCTACCTCGTCTCCACTTCTACCACAGGTACCACTCAGGTCATCTTCAAGAAGGAGGAGGTGAAACCCGAGGACTGGAAGCTCTCCACATCCGACGACAACAATAACAACCATTTCTCATCCCAGGACGGCCTCTACGTCTATCAAGGCCACCTGTCCATCAATCTTCCCCTTAACCGCAAGGAGGGCAGGGTGTATGTGGCGGCATCGCCAGTGAAAATCGACAACATAGTGGAAGATGTCTCTTCATGGACATCTACGACTGATGTAGAAGACAAAGCGACCTTTTCATCCCAATCAGATACGAGGTCAAATCTTCAGAACATCTATTCCTCGCCATATAATCTCACAAAGAAGGTTAACGGTACGGATGTCTATTACGGCACAATTGAGGATTATGCCTCCAATGTGCCCCATATAGACATGGTCTTGTATCATGTGGCTACAAAGGTTGACCTGCAATGGACTATCGACGATGATGTGCAGGGAACATCAGAGTGGACATTCCCTGCTTCATTGACGCAGACATCTGTTGACTTGAACAATGACGGCACGTATGACCAGACTTGGAGTGATGACAAGTATATGAACAATGCCGCCAATGACGGCAAGGCTTTCTTCTCGTTGATTCAGTTGAGGGTATTACCAAGAGATAAACTTCGATTGTTCAAGCCAATGGGCAATGATGACAGAAACAATAACTATTATCTGCAGTTTATGGGGCTAAGAAAGGACATTGACTTTGATATTAATGGTAAAAAAGCATATTATTATAATTTCAATGATGGTGACGAGAGTGTTAATCCAGGAACAAAATGGATAGGACGGTCAGTGTTGTATATCGTGCCACAGCTATATTCTGATGATAATTATTATCTTCACCTGATGATATTGACAAACAATTACACCACATGTTCGAAGGATGGAAATACATACTGTACGGAAGACCATGCCACACATGGACACAACACGTACATAAAGATAGACAGCTCGAAGTTGCAGAAGGGCAGTGACGGAAAGCCTGTGTTCGCTCCGTGGATAAGGGTGACACTCCACGTCACAAAGGACAACGTCAGCAAGGTTCTGGAGTTGAATAATCCCGTTACCTTCCCAGTGACATCGCAATAAATATCATTATTCTGCCCTCAAAATTCACGGATTCTGCCCTCGTTAGGGTTTTAGAGTCGAGTAAATTATTTTGTATGAAATATGACAATGATTATAAAGGATAAAATCATGGCAGGTGCCGATATTCGAAACCGATGTGCCGCCATTAATAGCGCTTTTGCCCTTTCAGGGCGAGCGGTATGTATTACCATTACGTGATTACCCAGGGTGTTGCCCTGGGCTAGGCGCAGGTTGCCCTTTCAGGGCGCAAACGTTGCCAGCCAATGGATTAACATACGTCGGAACACAATTGGTAAATGCACGCCCAATCCGCCTCGTCGGAATACAATTGGGAAATGCACGCCCAATCCGCCTCGTCGGAATACAATTGGGAAATGCACGCCCAATCCGCCTCGTCGGAATACAATTGGTAAATGCACGCCCAATCCGCCTCGTCGGAACACAATTGGTAAATGCACGCCCAATCCGCCTCGTCGGAACACAATTGGGAAATGCACGCCCAATCCGCCTCGTCGGAATACAATTGGGAAATGCACGCCCAATCCGCCTCGTCGGAACACAATTGGTAAATGCACGCCCAATCCGCCTCGTCGGAATACAATTGGTAAATGCACGCCCAATCCGCCTCGTCGGAATACAATTGGTAAATGCACGCCCAATCCGCCTCGTCGGAACACAATTGGGATTAGCACGCCCTGAAAGGGCAACCTGCGCCTAGCCCAGGGCAACACCCTGGGTATCTGCGTCCGTAATGCCCCCGCTCGCCCTGAAAGGGCAAAAGCGCCTACCTCTGGGCAGAGCGTAGCGACGCCCTTGGGAATTTGAAATGCGGTTATGTCGGCATCCATGTTGCAAACGTGGCCGTCAATATCAATGCGGTTATGTCGGAATTCATGTCGAATTAGCACGCCCTGAAAGGGCAACCTGCGCCTAGCCCAGGGCAACACCCTGGGTATCTGCATCCGTAATGCCCCCGCTCGCCCTGAAAGGGCAAAAGCGCTCAACTCCGGGTAACGGGTAATCGGGCTTCCATGTTCACATGGCGATACCCTGTGTCCGAATAGATAAAACATTAAATATAAAAATAACCAAAAATACAAATATATGCCACAGTCATTGAGCAAAATATACATACATCTGATATTCCACATCAAAACAACGAGTCCCGAGATTCGTGATGAGGAAATCGAACGCGTACATTCATATATTGGTCAACTGATCAATACCACGGGATGCTACGTGATACAGGTGGGCGGAATTGGCGATCATGTCCACATCCTCTTCCTGCTCTCCAAGAACGTGAGCATATCCCATGTCGTGGAAGAGGTGAAACGCAACAGCAGCCGATGGATAAAATCCATCGCACCTCACTATGAGAAATTTGAATGGCAAGGCGGTTATGGTGCATTCTCCGTCAGCCGTTCGGTGGTTGACAAGACGCTACAATATATAAATAACCAGCGCGAGCATCATGCAAAACGCTCCTTCAGAGACGAGTACATAGAATTTTTGAAACTATATGATATCGATTATGATGAGAAATATGTGTTTGCAGATTAATCGGCGAATATACACCACTATAGCCGCTATGCTGACACTCTGCGCCATGGCCGTGGCGCAGACGCCAATACGATATGTCAAAACGTCGGGCAACTATGCCAACGACGGAACGTCGTGGGAAAAGGCAAAGAACAACCTGCAGGATGCCATCGAGTCGCTTCACGACTATATGACCCGAAACGGTATCACCGAGGGACGAGTGTATGTGGCGGCGGGAACATACCGACCCACCACATCCACACCCGGAGGCGACGGCGTGCTATATACTTCTTTTCTCATATATGAAGGAATAACGGTGTATGGAGGATTTAATGCAACAAATCCCGAAGACACTCCCGAAGAACGACTACTTGAGGATGGCACCCAAATAGGCAATGCCTCAGGTCTGAAATGGAAACTTAAGAACACTACCATCCTCAGCGGCAACCACAGTTCTTCAAATGCCGACCCAATGAAATGGAATAGCGCAAAGAACGAATACGACGAGTCGTTCACCGGCAACTCATACCACGTGGTATGGTTTGCCACGAATACCTCTACATATTCCTCCGGTCTCGACAATAAAAACCGTGCCGTAGGGCTTGACCATAAAGCCGGAATAGACGGATTCACCATTCAGGAAGGCAATGCCTCCAACCGCACTGTGCCCGAAGAGACCGACGGCCGACATGCCTATCACAACAGCTACGGCGGCGGTGTGTATATGGTGGCAAACAGTGAGGTGCGCAACTGTATCATACGCCAGAATGCCTCCGCACTGCGCGGCGGCGGCGTGTATATGGACGGGGGCGGACTCATGGAGCAGTGCTATGTGGCTCAGAACCAGTCGAATGGTGTGGGCGTGACCGACGGTTATGGCGGCGGTGTGGCTTGTGACGACGGTGGCGTGGTGCGCAACTGTATCATCGAGAACAATGCCGGACGATGCGGCGGCGGACTCTCCATCGCCTTCTCGTCAATACCCAAGAAAGACAAGGATCGCTATGCCTCGTATGCCTCGGGATGCGTGGTGGCTAACAACACGTCGCAGGCTGAGGCTGGAGGTGTGTTCATGCGCAACGGCGGACTGCTCAACCACCTCACCATCACATACAACAACTGCGTGGGAGCGGGAGTGGTGTATAACAACCGACGCTACGGACGCAGCGGCGGACTATATGTGGATGGCGGCGGCATGGTGGCTAACTCAGTGATATGGGGCAACCAGGTGGATGCCAACAACAATGTGCAGTTTGCCACATACCGCGAAAGCTCATCCACGCCGAAGGTGAAGTTTGACTTCGTGGCTCTGTCGAAATACAACTATGTCGATTGGAGCGGTACGGTGAAACGCTCCAACGGCGTGTATTCCCTGAATGAGGATAACAGGAACACGACAACTAAAGGGTATTATCCCGACTTTACCAGACTGCCTGCAAATAAGGGAGTTATAGATGCCGAAGCGACAAATGCGCTCTGGATTCCCCGTTCGTCTTCCTATCTGCGCCATCAGGGTATGCAGCTCAACGACTATCCCAACGGCTCCGACTATGAGACGGAAGGCAAGGACATCGTGGATGCTTTTCTTGACCATGATATGATAGGCAAGAAGTTCGCCCCCCGTTGTGTGCTTGGAGCGTTTGTGGCTAATAGTCCTACGGGAGCAAGTGCCAATGTCCCGAGTGTCGAGGACAATGCAATTTCGATAACGACAGTGTTTATCGACCCGACCACCGAAGCTGTTGTGTCTCCGGTTTCAAAAGATGACAATAAGCCGATAGGCAATTCATGGGACAATCCATTCAATAATATCAACGATGCCTTGGATTATGTAAAGACTCTCACCCCTGCGGCTGACTCTCCCGTGCAGATGCTTGTCAAGCAAGGCACGACTACCACGGCAGGAAATACCTATCTGCCTTATATCCGCTCGTCGTATATAGACATGCTGAGCCACGTGCGACTGTATGGAGGCTTCGCCTCGTCTTTGACCAAAACCGACATATCCAAGCGCAACCCCAAGGCTTATCCCACCCGCATCACTGCCAACATCACGGGCAACGACTATGCCGAGAACGGATGCCACATTATCACCGTGCGCCATGGGGCGACGGATGTCATTGTTGATGGCCTTCAGCTATACTTCGCCAATGCCCAGACGAGCAGTGTTTTGCCCACGCTTGCCCTTGAGGGAGGTGCGGGCATCGCCGTGGTGAACAGTACTACGAAAGCAATGGAGAACATCAAGATACGCAACTGTGTGGTAGCCAACTGCACTGCATCGCAAGGCTCCGCCCTCTTCCTGCGCAACTATCCCGGCGGAAAAATGAATGTGGAAGTGGAGAACTGTATCTTCCACAACAACTCTGTGCTTCATGCCGACTCCGCCACCGTTGCCGCTGTAGGAGCAAACGCCACACTGACGCTCAATCACTGTCTCATCCGTGGTAATGTGGGCTACGGTGTTATGGCTCTTAGACAGGCGAAGGTGAACGTGAAGAACACCGCCCTGCATGCCAATATCAAATATGGCTCAAACATTTCGAGAAATAATCTTAAGATTACGGACTTGAAAGCTGATGCTTCAAATGCCGACCCTAAGGTGGTTACCTTCTGTACTGCATTAAATGGTACTATTGAAGTGGCAGACGGAGCAACCCCTGCCAACAATATGATGGACTTGGGAGTAAGTGACAAGGTCTCAACCGATGTCGCCACCGCCAAGTTCTCCTATCTCTCCTCCTACACCGACACCTATCCCAAGTTCATCAACCCGACGAGCAACATCGGAGTGAACAAGGACGGCGACGTGACGATGTATGGCGGCGACCCCAACTGGATGCCGACGAACATGAATCCGATGGTGAATGCTGCCAACGAGAGTAATCCCGATTTCGGATTTGACTTCACTACTGTAACAACGAGAAATTATGGTGGTCTTTCTGATATAGGTGCCATTGAGAACACATCATTGCCTGAGTTTGGTAAGGTGCTTTATGTCACGGAGAATGGTGCGGGAAAGAAAGACGGTTCATCCTGGAGCAATGCCATAGCTGGTAATACTGTGTATGATGTTACAAAAGAGGCTAATGTAGCAATTGTCGAGGAAAATGGCACGGAGATCCTTACATCAAACTCCAAGTATAATGGAGGATTTAAGTCAACAACTATTCCATACGGAGAGGAGTCTGAGCAGTCAAGGACATTTTGGTCTTCAAAAGGTAATACCAAGAATGGAACAAAATCCAAGATAGAGAACAATAGGTACGAGCAGTATGTTAGCGGTTTGCAATATGCCGTTGAAAAAGCTGCTGAAGCCAATGCTTCGTTATCGAAAGACGAGCGAATCCAAGTTTGGGTTGCAGGTGGTACATATACTGACATAAAGGGTTTTGTTATAAGGGACAAGGTAGTGGTAAGTGGCGGTTTCCCCAATAACGGAAATCCAGGCGAAACAGAACGTATTCCTCTGCTTTCAAAGTCATTTAAGCCTGCGGATAAATACATGGAACTTGACCGTACTAAGTACGAAACTATTCTTCAGGTTAGTTCACAATATCTATGGAATGAAAATAATGAGTTAAATCCATTCACTTTTGAAAAACTGCCCTCATTTAGAAAAACTGTCCTCTATCAGCCAGACGTATGTCTTCCTACGCGTTGTCCAAAAGGTCGTGATTTAGGAACAGGAAATGATGATGATTCAAATACTTACAGATACACTAATCCCCAAAAATATCCCGATTATGTAGAATATGAGGGTGCAATGTGGGATGGTTTTACTGTACAAAATGGTTTAATAAAGGATATTGCTGCGAACCGTGATGGAGGTGCGGGTATCAGGATATTCAGAGGTGTTACCATTCAGAACTTCATCGTTCAGAACTGCTGGAATAGGGGTTCACGTTCAAGAGGAGGCGGCATATATTGTGATGGAAGCAATTCTTATGTTATTAATACTTATGTCATTCATAACAATGCAACCGGTAATAATAAAGACACTTATGGCGGTGGCATGTATATGATAGTTGGTACATCATATAACTCTGCTTTTGTCAATAATTGGGCCCAGGATCGCGGTGGTGGTATTTTTTTGGAAAATGCAATCTTCTATAATAATACTGTTGCCCATAATTACAAGGACGGAATGTACCAATGGAGTAACAGTGGTGGTGGCAATAACCTTGAAATGTATAATTGTTTATTCTATGGTAATGAGAATCAAGCAATAGGTTCTTCTGCGGTGAAAACTTTGCAAGATTTTCATAATTGTTATATACAGACTGCGTCAAATTTAGATGGTGAAGTATTAAAGCATATAACAGGTTCATCTCTAAATAATCATTATGGAGTTAATACAGCTCTTGCAAATCCATTTAGCGCAGGTGATTTATACGCTACGGATGGCTCTATAAATTTGAGATTATTGGGTTCGTCTTCGTGTGTCAATGGAGGTTGGAACAATCCTGTGAACTCAAAGAATGAAACTATAGACCTGCCTAATACTGATGCCGATTTCACCGACCGTATCCAGGACTGTACCGTGGATATCGGAGCTTACGAGTATAATGGTGCGTATAGCATCACGCCGGATGAGACGACAAGCACAGACAAGGCGGTATTCTATGTCACTCAAAACGGACGAGGCACAGGCTCGGCGGCTAATCCTGAGAATGCCGCTTGCTGGACCAAGTTGCAGAAGGTACTGGATGCTGCGGGAAGATATTTGGAGGATAATCCTTCGACAACGAGAAAGGTGATTGTGAAGTTGGCGGGCGATGCGCCGGAGGAAATAACGGATGGAGACGGGAATGTTTCTTATAAGTATTCTGGCTTCGTCTATCGTCCCCGCCGCTCAAACAAGGAGACGGCTTCGGGACAGGAGGTGAACACACGCGACTTTACCATCATCGTGCCCCATGGAGTTGAGGTATGGGGAGGATATAGCGATGCCTACACAAGTGCGGATAACAATGGATTCTATACGAAGAATGCTGATAATACATATACAGATAACCGCGACATACTTAAGAACCGCACCACGCTCAGCGGTGTGTATCAGGCCGATGACCAGGATGTGAACGTATATAATGTGGTGACGTTCACAAATGATACATATACCGAGGAAGGTACGAATGCGGATGCGTTGCAGGGCGTGACTGCCCGCTCCGTGCTCGACGGACTCTTTATAGAAGACGGTAATGCCGACGGCGAGAAGCAATCCACGGGAAAGAGAACCGACACACGTGTGGGCGGTGCCGCCATCGTGACGGGATATGCACATATACGCAACTGTATCGTGCAGAACAACAAGGCTACGGATAAAGGAGGCGGACTCTATCTCGAAGAGGGAGCATTGGTGAGCGGCAGTATCGTGCAGTATAATGAAGTGACTAAGGGTGACGGAGGAGGTCTCTACGTGGAAGAGCCGGATTCGACTTCTTCGGAGAATTCCAAAGCCGCAGTCAACCACGCACGCATCTACACCTCCGACATTATATATAATACTGCGAGCGGAGCGGGAGGTGGTATCTCATTCACTACCGACGGCACGCCGAACGTCAGGGCTAACAGCGTGCTGTTCTGGAGAAACACGGGTAGCGAGCAGTCGAACGTCAACGGTATGACCACCCCGACAGACGCTGGAAATACCACACTCACCATCAACGATTATCCCATATCCTTCTGCGCCACGGAGACTACGCGTGAGCCGGGAATTAACAACATCGCCGTGAACACAGACGTGGACAAGGGTGTGCGATTCGCCACCGAGTCGTATAACCATGACTATACCGACGCGGAGAGCAAGACGGTGACGAGGATGCACAACAAGTACGAGTTCTATAAGATAAAGAAATACAGTCTGTTGGCGCGTGGCGGCATGGAGTATAAGGACTATAATGACCTTGTGACGAATGATGCCCTTACTGCTGATGACATAGCGAAGGTGAACCGCCAATTCGTGGATCCAGCTACATCGAACAGTAATGACTTTATCGACATCGGAGCGAGAGCCATAGGCGACTTAGTGCTGCCCGTGGCTACTGCCGACAACCTCATGACCCGCATCTTTGTGGTGAAAAACGAGGAGGACGTGGCTACTACATCCGTCGAGGTGATGCAGAACCAAACTACAAGTACATACTATCAGCAGGAAGGCTCGTCGTTCGCCTATCCTATGCGCTATCTCGACGATGCTCTGCAATATGTGAGAGAAGCTCGAAAACTGAAAGATTCAAACGATAAATATGTCAATACAAACAAGAAGTTTGAGATTATCCTCAGTGGCGGAACATATTACCCCATGCGTAATATCAAGGGAGAATATGTGAACAGCCGCGGACGTACATATCTTGTGCCTGAAGGCGTGACCATCGTTGGAGGTGTCGAGACTATGCAGAGCGACAATGGTGAGTATTATTATGGAAATATCGCTTCTGTGGGAGACCTTCAAGACAAGACGGTAATGACAACTACATTTACGGTAACCGGTATGGGTTCTGTCGTTATCTCCCATCCAGATATAAAGAGCATCATAAAAGGACGCAAACTCTCAGACATCAACCACAACAACATTGCTGAGCCGTGGGAGATGGCAGTGCAGACCATTCTGTCAGGACAGGTGGTGAACGGTAATTCCAACGAAAACGTATATCACGTTATTGCTTGTATTGCTGATGAAAAACACGTAGGAGGACTGCCGGATGCTACGATTAAATATAATGACCCCAATAGTGCGGGGGACAGATATAATGCCAATGCCGGAAACGGTACAGTGCCATTAACACGCGGTGAGCCTGTCATCATCGACGGTGTGGAGATTGAGGACGGTATGGCAATGGGATATGACGCTAATGCCGTGAACAGTAAGTCAACATATTATAAAGGTGGAGCGATATGCGTGGAGGGAAACTGGACTACAGGTGAGCAGTTTCTTAATTCAAATATCGACCGTCCCGTAGGCTACCGCAGCATACCTCTTGAATTGCGCAACTGCAACTTCCGCAACAACGGAGGATGCCTCGGCGGAGCCATTTTCACCGACAGTGAGCTGAAGGTCTTCGCCTGCAACTTCGTGCAGAACTATGCCAAGGTGGAGACTGATAAAGTGAACGGAACCGACGTGACATACGCAGGACGTGGCGGAGCAATCAACGCCAGCTACAACACCGTGATAGTGAACTCGCTGTTTGCAAACAACGAGGCTGACCCGGAGGCAGAGCAACCAATTGGTGTGTTTAACGATTTGCATGGAGTGGGTGGAGCATTATTGCTTGGCGAATACTCATCACTTCACATGATCAATTGCGACATCGTGAATAACAAGGCGTATGGCTATCCCGCCATCTATTGCTATCAGGCAAATAATGGAGGAAGCAACGTGAATGACAATCCTCACAAAATCGTAAACTCCATCTTCTGGGGCAATGAGATTTCGGCGGATGACCAGGGTATGAATATGGTTGTGAATTTTGCCCAAGACGCGAATGACAATACTAAGAATGCTGAGATGCTGTGGTTCTGCGCTTACGAAAAAGGCAAGGGCAACGAGCCTGTCAACTCTACACATAAGATTGACTACCGACTCCAGAAATATACAGGTTTTGGAACATATATCCCTCAGTTGTGGACTGGAAAATACTTCTATCTTGACTCTGACAATACAACAATCAAGGAGTCAACGGAAGATAACCCCGATGCGGCAAATGGTCTTAATCCTGTGACCTGCAACATCATCATCGACAAGGACAATGATGCCATCAACGGTCCCAACTTCATCAACCCGTCGTCGAAGGCGGGAAGAGCCGGTTATTACACCTCAGCCGACTGGATGATTGGACGTATAAACAACCTCGTGGATAACGGATGGACATTCCTGCAACAGGACTTGTCAGGGGACGACCCGAAGTTTGTGTATCAAATGGTTGATGGGAAGAATCAGGTTGCGGGTGCCGGTATCTACCGCCGCACGGCTTACGACTATGACAATGTGAACACGGAAGAGACGGCGGTGCCCATAGGCAACGATGAGTACATGGCATACGCCGACGGTACGGGCAAGGCTATGCTCCGCATATCCACCGACCCGAACCCTACGCACCACCAGACTTACATCGACCTCGGTGTGTATGAATACCAGCACGTGAAGCTCGACCCGGCGGAGGAGGACGGTCATATCGATGTGCTGTGGGTGACGCAGCAGGAAAGAACGAGTGCATCTGTGGCTGACGGCAAGACGTGGGCAACGGCTACGAGTGACGTGCAGCGTGCCATAGAGACACTGCTCGCATCGCGCAACGGACACGACAAGGAGATTCGTATGCTCGAAGGACAATACCAGCCGGTATATACCATCAACAACAACCTCGGCTTCACCATCACCACGGATATTAACACGGGTGTGGTTCCGCCCGACTGGAATGGAATTAGCTCAGAGGGTGTAAACTCGCTTACCATCAAGGCAGGATACAGCAGTTCGGTGGAAGGTCTTTATGACATAAGCCAATATCCCGCGTATATGTTCGCATCTGAGCGTTCGGGTGTCGATCAGACTCTACTCGGACACGTATTCGTGATTGGGGATATCAGGCAAAGAAAATCTGTGGGATATTCGAGCGGTACTTCAAATACGTTTACTACAGAAGTGAAAGACTATGTCGTGCCTGTATTCCTTAAAGGACTGACATTCTGCAATGTCCGCTCTATGGTGCATGACGAAACCGACAAGGATAACGGCATCACCAATGGCGGAGCGGGAGTGTATTACAAGGCACAGTACAAGGTCGATGAATCAGGGAAAACTGTCTTTGCCGATGCTCCAAAGGTGAGCGAGGTGACTTTGGAAGGAGACAAAAAGATGTATAAGATTGGAGATATTGGCACTGAGATTTACAAGCTCACGATGAACCAGTGTGACTTCCGCATCAACGGCAAGGTGGGGGAGACCAACATATCCCCGGCCGTAACCGTAGGAAAGGGTGGAGGAGAGGCTCTCATCTATAACTCCGTATTCCACAGTAACCTCGGCGACCCGCTTATTGCCTACGACACCAAGGTGCTCAACTGTACATTCGCACTTAATAACGGTATTGTGAAATTGAAGAACAGCGGCATTGGCTCTTATTGCTCTGAATTGCACAACTCCGTACTGTGGCAAAACAACGGTAATGACTATGACAATACGTTTATTAATGGGCATAGTGAACGAATGACATATAATGCCATAACTTCGCTCACGACAGATGACTCAAATAATAACACTTCATTGTCAAAGGACAACAACAACGTGCTTGAAGGCCCGAACTTCTTCGACCCGGCAACAACGGCTGCTGACAGTTGGGCTAAGGCCTTGCGTGACTTCCGTGTCAACCCGAGTGCAAAGATTATCGGTAAGGCTTCGCCTAAGAAATATGTGGAACTCGTGAAGGACATCACGGGCAAGTATCCTTATACTCCGACAGAAACGGTTAAGGATGCGAATGACGTGAATGACCCATATTATGTGGACTTGGTTAAGCAGGACTTCGACCTTGCCAACAACACCCGATATTACGGTTCGGCAGGTATGGAGCGCGGAGCTTACGAGTGTATCGCCACGCTGAGCCGTGTGCTATATGTCAATCCTTCGCGTGAGTCATCAAGCACTGACTACAACGGATTCTCTTGGGAAAAGGCATACACCAAGGGCAATCTCCAGACTGCCATTGACGCAGCTGCGGTGTATTCAAATGTCAACAAGAACCAGAAGTCGTATGTCTTTGTCAAGGGTATGACCGCTTCCACGGGAGAGACGATATCAATGCGTGACAACGTAACGCTCTATGGCAGCCTGCCTTCGACATCTAAGATTGACCAGGGTGTGAAGGAGACAACGCATGAGGACGGAAGTAAGACGTATGAAGAAGAAGATATCAAAAACTATATCAAAGACATGGACTCAGACCGCGATGCCATGGCTTCCACATACGCCAAGCATACAATTGTCAATGGTGTAAAATCGACGGAGGCTTTGGACTATTGTCTCTTTGACGGACTGATGATTGGCAATGTGGACAACGGTGATGCCAACTCATCGGCAACGCCCGTAGTGGATATTCAGCAAGGCAACGTGGCTCTGCGCAACTCCATCATTGCCAACAACAAGATGACTGCTGCTGACCAGCCGCTTGTCAATCTGCAGTCGGGACTGCTCTACAACACGCTCATTCGTGACAACAAGATGCCATCTACCTCATCCCTCGTCTCCCTCGGCGACAAGGGCTACATGCTCAACTGCACCGTAGTAGGGGCTTCGGGTCAGAATCTTGTAAGCGGTACTGATGAACATTCTATAAATAATATAATGTATAAGGCTGATGACGCCGAACAGCCTTTCGCCCCATACTTCCGTTCATCCACCACGGCTTATCACAAAGAGATACCTGCTGCCGACCTGAGCAACCGCAACCTGTGGTATCAGCTCCATGAGAGGGCTAAGTACATAGAGAATGGAGCCAATGGAACGACAACTAATTCCGAAGGCAAATATGACGGAAAGATCCATGTGGCAACAGCTCTTCAGCAGTATGTGGACTATACCTCAGACCGCGACCTCCTCGGCAATCCGCGATTTATAGGTAAAAAGGTTGACAATGGATGCTTTGAGACTTGGTCAACGGGAACAAATAACTCTCCATCGGACATACACGTAAACACTCTTGCCACAAACTATGGCGGACATAATTATCCTCATGAAGGCTCTGTGGTGTATCTCCAAAAGGGTGGCAACCTGATTTGTGATGTAACGAGTTCCAAATCACCATATTTCACCGACACCAATCCTATGCGCCCAGGCTATCTCCTCGCCATGGAGGGCGGCTCGCTCTACGGACAAGGCAACTCAATTGCCCTCCGCTACGTGGCTGCCGAAAGAACCATTGCAGGACAGTATGCCTTACTCTCCCTCCCCTTCAACATGGACTATAGGAGGGCGAGTGAGTCATCCGCAACCATGCCCTTCGTCACCACAACAACCTACGACTCAAACAACAATATCTCTGAATCCCCCGTATCTTCCTTCGGCAGGTTTGAATACGACGGACAGGCTCGCAGCCATTACCAGTACAGCTTTGCCGAGAGTAATTCAAGTCTATGGAAACCTCTTGCATCAGATAATGTGCGCAAGGCAAACGAGGGTATGCTCATCGACCGTGGCTCAGATGCAACTGAGCAGACGATGCGCTTCACGGCATACGGTGCCACTACGACCACATATCCTTATAGCGAGTCTGCCGACAAGGACTCTGTCACTCTCCAGCAGTATGACGACCGTACCTCCAATAGTGGCGGTTCTGACTTCACATCTGTATATAATATGGGATGGAACCTGAAGGGTATGCCTTATCTTATCAGCAATTATCCTGCACATAAGGTGATGGACGACGGGACGTATGCCATGAATGTGCCGCACGTGGTATATACGATGAAGGCTGACGGAAGCTATTACGTGCCAAAGCAGTCGTGGACAGTCACATCTATGGATAAATTCCTCTCGCCCGGAGTGGCATTCTTCACACAGACCTATACGCTCAACGACACGGAGAACCTCCACTTCGCTCAGCTATTATTTGATGAAGGCTCATCGTCATCCGCCAACACCCGCTCCGCCATCACCATCTCATTGGCTTCAGCCGATGTGACTGATGCGGATGCCTCTGGGAGCGTGGGCGTCTCGCCCGCGGCTGGTGCGCAGCCCACTGAAGAGCCCGCTGCTGGTGCTGTATGCCTACAGCCAGTAGAAACCACCTCCGACGATTCCTCATCATTGGTATATACCATAAACAGGGACGGCGCGAAGTTTATATCGATGAATCCCGCCGTACCAGATATTGCGGTATGCGGCGCAGGCGGTAATATGATGTCATTGGCAGGAGCCGCTCCCGTGGAGACCGAGATTTCCGTGGCAACGAGGGTCGGCACGACAGGTCGCTACACCTTCTCCCTTGATAGGAGTGCGGGTGAGTCACCTACACCCACCGCAGTATGGCTAAAGGATTATCATATGGGAATAGTCACGAATCTCATGGAAGAGGATTATACTACTGAGATTGCAGTGGGCTGCTTTCAGGGCGTGGGTGAGACACCCACGCTCCTAATGGGCTGCGCACAGGCAGCGGGCGAGACGCCCACGCTCCCAGAGGCATCCGCATCCAGAGGTCTTGTCTCCGGGCGATTCTCTGTTACTATTGGTGGTATGCGTCCCGACGGCGGGCGCAATGACGACGGTACGGGATGGACAATATCCATACGTGGCAATCACGTCACAGTCTCTGGTCTATCAACTGACGAAGATGTCCTCTTCTACACCACCGACGGCATCCTGCGCCACCGCGCTGCCTCGTTCCTCGGTACATGTGAGGCTGACCTTACTCCCGGCGTATATGTGGTCAGGGCAGAGGGAAGCTGCAAGGTCATCGGGCTTATGACCCGATGACCCAAATGCAGATACCTGCGATGCCCATCGCAGGTATCTGCGTTAATTAACGCTATATTTCTCCCTAATTTCAACAAGAAAAACGTCCAGTTACCAAAATATATTTCCCCAACTGGAAAAAAATATTTTCCCAACTGGAAAAAAATATTTTCCCAACTGGAGGAAATATTTTCCCAACTGGAGGAAATATTTTCCCTATTGGAGGAAAAATCGCCCAGTACGGTTGGGATGAACGCCCTGAAAGGGCAACGAGCACATAGCCCAGGGCAGAGCGAAGCGACACCCTGGGTTTGCATGCCGAGGAAGCAGGAACGCCCTGCAAGGGCAAAAGCGCAATGGTTGCGGAGTATAACGCTTTTGCCCTTGCAGGGCGTTTATCGCAATAACATCTAAAAACCCAGGGCGTTGCCCTGGGCTATGCGCTTTTGGGCTTTCAGCCCGAGAGTATGCAGTGTTTCACTGCACCTTGTCAATAGTTACAACTTCACCTTGTCAATAGTTACAACTGCACCCCGTCAAGAATGGCAAGAGTGGTGTTGTCGCTCTTGCTCAATAGGCGGGCGAGCTTGCGAATGTCGGCGGGCTTGAGTTGCTTGAGGGCGGCGGTGGGGTCGAGGGCATCGTCGGTGTTGTACTGGATGTTCTGCATGATGGCTTGCATCCAATAGTCGTTGGTGCCTATGTAGTTGGAGATAGTCTTCTGCTGATATTCCAATGACTTCTGCATCATCATGGGGTCGGGACCATCTTTGGCAATGCGGTCAATACAATGGCGTATCTTGGCGGCGGCGGATTCGGCTTGATCCTTGTTGGTGTCGAGATTGACGGAGAGCTGGAGACGGTTCTTGGGATAGCGAGTCAGCATAATCTGCACACCTATGCCATAGGAGCCGCCGTCCTTCTCGCGTATCTCGTCGGTGTAGAGCATCTCGAGAATCTGCTGGAGAGTGGTGGCAGCAACATGGTTGACGGGCGACCATGGGCAGGTGGCGAGAGTCTGATATACCACGGAGGTCTTGGGAGTTTGCATATTCACCTCCATGCGCATCTGCTTGTTGCCTTTCTTCGGGCGAGGCATAACGTCGCGGTATTTCTCTTTCTTTGCGCCGGTGAAGGGCAGTGATGCTATATATGTCTCTATGAGATTTTTAATTGAATCCTCGTTGTAGTTGCCGACGATTACGAATGTGAAGTCGGCTGCATTGGCGAAACGCTCGAGGAATATCTGGCGCAGACGGTCGTAGTCAATCTTGTCGATGTTCTCCGGACGCTGCGGTGCCACGCGTATGTTATAGTCGTACATCATGCGTGAGAGTGAGTCGCCAAAGGCTGCCTGCGGCACTTGGCTGCGCATGGCAATCTGCTGGCGTTGGCGTTTTGCCCATTGCTCATACTGTGAGGAGTCGGCGCGGGCGGTGGTCATTCTGAGATACACGCATTGCATGAGTGTCTTCTCGTCGCCAGTTGCGCAACTTGCGTCAATCGTCTCGTTAGTCATGTTCACCGCTGCACGGTAGTTCACGGTGCGACCTTCGAGGGTCTTGGCGAGCTGTTGGTTGGACAGGTTGCCGAGTCCGCCGAGTGGTATCACACTGTTGATATACGAGTAGTTGTAGTGGTCGGCTTCGGGGTATAGCGAGTTGCCTCCTTGGCTGAACGCCTTGAGAATGACATTGTTGGTCTTGTTGCCGGTATGCTTCAGGATTACCTTTGCCCCATTGGAAAGCAGGAGTTCCTTGGTGCCGTACTTGTTATTTAAAGTGGTACTTACGATACTGCCTTTTTCTGGGGTGAATGACATCAGTGGCTGTACGGCTTCCTTTGGTTGTAGCCTTTCCACTTCGGCAGCCCATGCCTTGCGCAGTTCTGCCTTCACCTCTTCCGAGGTAGGCCAGGGATTGTCCTGGCGTTCCTCGCCTTGCATGGATATGGCGAGGTCATTGGTGGTGACGAGCCATTTCAGTATGCTGTCAGCTTCGGCAGGTGTGATGCGGTTGTTGAACGAGCGGTAGAGGTTGCATTCCTCCTCGATGCAGGGAGCGGGAGTGTTGTTGAGGAAATGTCGTTGCAGCTGTCGGCTCCAGTGACTGTTGGAGGTCTCATCCTTGGTCTTTAGCGTCTGCACGGCAGACTTGTCCATTGCCGCAACCATTCTCTTGATCTCCTCATTGTCAAAACCATATACAATAGCGCGCTTCAATTCTCCCACAAGGGATTGAATAGCCTGTCGCCATTCGCCGGCATTAAACTGTGCCGAGAGTGTGAAGGCACGCTTGGTGGAGGATATGGAGTAGTAGCCGTCGGTTGCTCGTGGAGAAGTGAGCGAGCCGTTGGTGGCAGCGGGCGATTCCTTTATCCTGTCGTCGAGGAGCGATGCCACCATCATCGTCACGTATTCGCGGTACATTGTGGAGCGATCGGAGCGACGGGCATTGTCGTAGTCATCGCGCTTATACATTATCTTTATGGTGTTGGAGCGTGCCTCGCTGTCGTGGGCAATAGCCACGATGGTGTCGTTTGAGGCTGGCACTTGCTGGTATGCGCGCTCTGCGGGATTCTTCTTGCGTGGGAGGTCGCTCCACATCTTGCGTATGGTTTGCTCCATGTGGTCAACATCGATGTCTCCCACGATGATTATCCCCTGCAGGTCGGGGCGATACCATTTGTCATAGTAGTTGCGGAGGGTCTTGTGTGGGAAGTTGTCCACCACCTCCATCAGTCCGATGGGCAGTCGCTCGGCATACTTGTTGCCGCCGGGGAAGAGCTGTGGCAGCAAGGTCTCGGTCATGCGGCTCAGTGCGTTGCGCTTGGCGCGCCATTCCTCGTGGATAACCTTCCGCTCGGCATCAATCTCATTGGCGTCGAGGGTGATGAATCCCGACCAGTCGTGCAGTATGAGCAGGCATGAGTCGAGAAGTACTGGGCGTGACGGCACGTCGGTGATGCTGTATATGGTCTCGTCGATTGAGGTATAGGCATTGATGTTGTCGCCGAACTTCATCCCGTTGTGTTCAAGGTAGCTGATGAGCGACTTGCCGGGGAAGTTCTTGGTGCCGTTGAATGCCATGTGTTCGAGGAAGTGGGCGAGTCCGCGCTGGTCATCTTCCTCGAGTATTGAACCCACTTTCTGCACGATATGGAACTCCGCCCTGTTCTTGGGCTTTTCGTTGCGCAGCAGATAGTAAGTCAGTCCGTTGTCGAGCTGTCCGTGTCTCACGTTTTCGCACAGTGCGACGGCGTCCGTGGTCTCTTGTCCCCACGCACCGCAGCAGATGAATGCCATAAAGGCAGAAAGCAAATGTTTTTTCATAATTGGGTATTTTTGCGGCAAATATACGAAAAAAAAGTGATATGCGCAAATAAAACAAGGAAATGTTTGGTAATTTGGATTATTGTTCGTATCTTTGCCCACGGATTAATCATTTATATAATATAATAAGGTATGAAGAGAGAGAAGATAGTGAGAAACGCAATGGCAGTGGCGATGATGTTCGCCTCGCTGACAAGTGCGATGGCAACGGACAAGACGTTGAAGGTGAAAATTACGGGCGATGGCATCGAGGAAGCCAAGATGTACGTCCAACCACTTCAACCGGGACTTGACGTGCAGTCGTGCGAAATGGAGCGCACGGGCAACGAGTTCGCCGCACAGGTGGAAGCGTCTTCCGAAAACCTCTACCGACTGATTTATATCTGTCAACAGATGCAGACCATTGTGCCGCTGTATGCCGAGGGCGAACAACTCAATGTCAGCATGCAGTTGGATGGCAACATGCCCGTGGCGACAGACAACGACAACAACAAGGCTCTGTCGGCAATGGGTCGGTTCGTGGCTGCCAACGACAGGGCTTTGTGGGAGAAGCGTCCGCAGGCTCCCGCCGACATCAAGGCAATGCTCGGGGCATACGCTGTGGCTGCCGACTCTATCCTTGGCATATACAAATGTCGCCCAAACGTGGTACAATATATAAAGATGTGGGGATATACCTCTACATATAACTCGTATGTCTCGCTGCCGAATATGCTTGGCGTGCGTCCTGATGCACTGCCTCTGAAGGCGAGTGAGGTGATGGACAAGCCGTATAATGTGATTGACGCTCCGATGGCGTCGCTGTTTCCGATAGTGCCGTCGCTTGTGGCTAATTTCCTGCCCCGCAAGGCTTCGTTGTCCGAGCAGATGGACTCGCTGTATGCCAACTATCGCTGCCGTGAGCTGACGGACAAGGTGAGTGCAGCCGTGCTGGACAAGTATCTGAGCCGTTTCGATTATGAGAACAAGTATGACGAGGGACTTGCGGAATTGCAGAAGGTGACGGAGAAGCATGGCCTGGACAGCAAATACGTGAAAACGTTTATGGCAAACCGCTCGACGGTGAAGGGCAGTGCATTCCCCAAGGAGGTGAAGTTGTGTGATGCCGACGGCAATGTGATGGACTTTTCGCAGTTCCGTGGCAAGTATGTGTATATCGACCTGTGGGCATCGTGGTGTGTGCCGTGCTGCCGTGAGGTGCCGCATCTTCAGAAGCTTGAAAAGGAATTGGAGAACAAAGACGTGGTGTTCCTCTCCATATCCATCGACCAGAAGAAGGACGCATGGCTGAAGAAGATGGGAGAGTTGGGTGTGCATGGCAACCAGTGGCACGATGCCGAGGGAACTCTTGGCAAGGCTCTGAACGTAAAGGGCATTCCGTTCTTCCTTATTTATGACAAGGAGGGAAAGCTCTATATGTACAATGCCCCGCGTCCAAGTATGGGATTTGCCCTTAAGGAAATGCTTGAAGGACTGAAGTGATGGGTTTTTCGGCAAAAAATCACCAAAATGTTTGGTAATTACAAAAATAATCTGTATTTTTGCAAGCAAAATTAGTAATAATATGGCTGCATTTATTGGAATGGGACTGATTACGGTGTTGGCAGTAGGTTTTTGGATATATACAGAGACCCCGGCTGGCAAGAGATGGATAAAGAGTTTGTGATTCTTTATAGGTATGAATTATTAATCAAAATAAAATAGAGAGAGTATGAGAAAATTCTACGTTTTAAACATCATCCTTAGCATGATGATTTTGTGCTCGGCAAGCGCTAGGGCACAGGTGTCAAAGTTGTTCGGTGAGTATAAGTTCACATCGGATATGGTGGTAACAGAAGCTGGACAGGCTTTAACTGACAATTTCAGTGGAGAATGTACTGTAACTATTGAAGAAAGTACCGTTTCTGGTTTTGTCGCACAGATAAAGGGATTGGCTGGAGCTTCTGGTTCTGAGAACCAGTTGGTTACCTCATTTGATAATAATGTGCTGAAAGTAGTTAATCCTAGTGGATCAAGTTGGAGTGTTTGGAAAAACTACATCTGTATGACAAACGAGAATGGTGACTATCCTTTCAGTCAAGATGGATTTGAATTGAATTTAACATATAATCCAACGACAAAGGATATTTCTCTTCCAAATTTCACACTTGTCAAGTGTGATTTCGCAAATATGACAACAACAATCTTGGCAAAGTTCTCTAATGCAAAGTTGACACTTGTTAAGGCTGCTGAAATAGAAATTGCAGATTTGACTGGAGCTTGGCATTATGTTGCAGGAAGTGGTGAATGGGATACTAATGCGGGTTCTGTTTACCCCAAGGAGTTCGATATGAATATTGTCAAGGGAGAAGGTAAAAATTATTCTGTTGCTTTTTCAATCGGCGACCTCCCAACTTTCACTCTTAATGGCTCTTTTGATGGCGAGACTTTGACCTTGGCAGTTAATGAAACAGTCATAGACAATGATATCATAGTAAAAGATGCAAATGGAACTACTACTGGTAGCATTATACTAACATACGATGCATCTGTTGAAACTCTTTCAGGTGCAGGTCCCACAATTGCTAAAGTTGGTGAAGTAGGTATGCCGTTACAGTGGTATTCTACTGGTGTGGCAACAAAGGGTGGAAGTGCTTCCGAGAAGATAGATTGGACAGGCACATATACACTTACTGCTGATGTTATGGACACAAGTTATGCTTCTGAAACAAAGAGTATCTCTATAGAGATCGGAACTGACAAATGGGGAAGAATGGCATTATTGACCTTTAATGGTGTAAATGTGTCATCATTGAATTCTGGTGCAACAACAATTCAGGAAGAGGATGAGAACACTATTTCGATTCCGGCAGGTATATTGGTTGAAATGGTTACTCCAGGTGAGTTGTATCGTCAGCTTGTAGATATGAATGCACAGACAAGTACAAGAATAAAGATTAAGGCTGGGGCTGATGGAACAATTACTATGGATGATTTTGGTGTATTTGATATGAATTATTCAACGGGTTCTTCATCATTCTACCAGTTCTATCAGAATGTTAAACTTTCAAAGACAACAACAGGCATTGATTCACTGAATGCCAATGAACGTGTTGCAGACTTGAGGATGTTCGACCTCTCAGGCCGCTCAATCAAGTCTGCCGGCAACGGCCGCTTGGTGATCATCAAGACAGCCGACGGTGTGAAGAAGGTATTCGTGAAGTGATCTTATATTAATCATTAATTCAGGAGTTCTCTACGGTTGTCACAGGCAAGCGTAGGGAACTCCTTTTCGTTTTTTAAGCCAATGAATAAAGAAAAAGACAAGAAAACGGGCGGAAATGCCATGATGCGCATCTGTCTTGTAGCCGCAATGACCGCTGCGGGCAGTGGGCTGCCTTGTTCGCGGATATGGGCAACGGGAACAGGGACGAGGGCAGTGAGCCACGCCAATGTGTCAGTGAAGGCTGTGAGCCAGGCCAAGGAGGTGGTGACCGTGGAGGGTGCCGTGTATGAAAAGGCCTCGGGAGAGATTCTCCCGGGAGCCAGCATCGCCATATACGTGAACGGCAAACTGCTTACAGGTACCTCCGCCGACATCGACGGAAAGTTCAAGATAAACGTGCCCAAGGGAAATTTCGAAATCAAGGTGTCGTATATGGGTATGCTCACTCAGACCATATCCTCCAAGGAAAAGTCACTTAAGAACCTGAAGGTATTCCTCGAAGAGGACTCGCACACCATTCAGGACGTGGTGGTGACGGGATATGTGAACAAGAACAAGGAGAGCTTCACGGGTTCGGTGACGCAGATAAAGGGCGAGGAACTAAAGATGGTGTCGAACACAAACATCATCACTGCCATCGCAGCTCTCACACCGGGTATGGCACTCGTGCAGAACTCGGCACAAGGCTCTAACCCCAACCACGTGGAAGAACTCGTGCTGCGCGGAACAACATCCTTCTCCAACTCAGGACAGGATGTCAACCAGCCCACCATCATCCTCGATGGTACGGAGATAACCATGCAGGAACTCTACGACCTCGACATGAACGAGGTGGAGAGCATCAACGTGCTGAAGGATGCCTCGGCAACCGCACTCTACGGTTCGAAGGCAGCCAACGGTGTGATTGTCATCACGCGCAAGCCCA
Organism: Prevotella sp.; assembly: GCA_034101015.1. Lineage (GTDB taxonomy): Bacteria > Bacteroidota > Bacteroidia > Bacteroidales > Bacteroidaceae > Prevotella. Next base: position 21,005 of record JAXEKN010000078.1, on the reverse strand, counting down.
TCAAGAACTCTACGGTGAGAGTTCAGTATAACTTCACCGGCGACTTGCAGTTCCCGAAACTTGGTGACTACAACGTGCTCAATGCCGCCGACAAACTGAAGTATGAGGTGCTGGCGGGACTGTATGACGCCAAGGGAGCCATCAATTCGGCTACAGGATTGCCTGAGCAGTATGAACTCGACAAACTCTATAACGAGAGATACAAGTTGGTGGCGGCAGGACAAAACAGCGACTGGCTGTCGCAACCCGCACGTGTGGCTTTCTCACACGACCATTCGCTAAGGGTGTATGGCGGAGCATCCAACCTGAGATATGAGCTGTCGGGACGATTCGGCGACACAAAGGGTGTGATGAAGGACGACTACCGCAAGAGATACAGCATCGGATTCAAGCTCGACTACTTCATCAAGAATATGGTGACCATCTCCAACAGAACGACATATTCGGAGGTGGACACCAAGAATACCCCGTATGGCTCGTTCTCGCAATATACAAGGATGAACCCATACGACCCAATGTACAACGAGGACGGCTCGGCCAACACCAACCTGTCGTGGGACATGAACAACCCGTTGTATGAGGCGCAGCTTGGCAGTTACTCTAAAACCGGCACGCACTCGTTCAGCAACACCACCGACGTGAGATGGGACATCAACAAGATGTTCCGACTGACGGGACACCTCAATATCTCCAGCAACTTGGGATGGTCGGACTCTTTCACCTCGCCCAAGTCGCTGAGCTACAAGAATGAGCCTGACCTCACTAAGCGCGGACAATTGGTGAAGGCCGATACGCGCACTACAAGCTATGACGCCAATGTGGTGGGAACATTCAACAAGATGTTCAAGGACGAGTCGCTCATCAGTGCATCACTTGGATGGGAGGTCAACCACGACAAGACACGCACCGAGAACACCGAGGCTATAGGATTCTTCAACGACCAACTCTCATTTATCGGCAATGCCTCTGGTTATCCAAGTGACCGCCAACCATACGGTTCGCAGGGAGAGACCGCCACAGTGGGTGCCTTCCTCACCGCCAACTACTCGTTCCGCAACCGCTATTTTGTGGATGGAACATGGCGCACAACGGGCTCGTCGCAGTTCGGCGAGAACAACCGATGGGGTAACTTCTGGTCGGGTGGTGCCGGATGGAATATCCTCAACGAGGGATTCATGAAGGGACTGAAGAAGAAGATTGACCTCATGAAACTGAGGTTCAGCATGGGATATACAGGTAAGGTGAGCTTCTCGCCCTTCCAGGCCATGACGATGTATCAGTATCTGAACACATACGAATACAAGAACGGAATAGGTGCAGTGCCACTGACCATCGGAAATATTGACTTGGCATGGGAGCGCACGATGAACTACAACGTAGGTTTTGACTTCTCGATGTTTGACCGCCGACTGAACTTCGTGCTCGACGCATATATCCGCAAGACTACCGACTTGCTTCTCGACAAGGCGATGGCACCGTCAACGGGTCTTACATCTGCAACCTCCAACCTTGGCGAGATGGAAAACAAGGGTATAGAGTTCCAGTTGGACGGATATATCTTCCGCTCCAAGGACTTCTACTGGAAGTTGGGTACCACGGGATATATCAATCGCAACAAAATTACGAAGATAAACAAGGCCTTGGAGGAGATAAACAATAAGAATGAGCAGAACTCCAGCACCACACTCGTGCCACTGCCGCAATATGCAGAGGGCGAGAGCACTACAGCACTCAAATTGGTGCGCTCCGCAGGTATCGACCCTGCAACGGGACGCGAGATATACATCAAGCGCAACGGCGAGCTGACATTCGAGTATGACCCTGCCGACAAGGTGCTCATCGGTGATACAGAACCGAGATACACTGGAACGGTGAACACCAATATCTATTGGAAGGGATTCAGCGTGTATGCCTTGTTCAATATGCGCCTCGGGGCATGGATATACAACACCACGCGAGTAAGCAAGGTGGAGGGAAGCAACCCGAAGTATAATGCCGACCAGCGTGTGTTTGACGACAGATGGAAGCAGCCGGGCGACATTGCCTTGTATAAGAACATCGCCGACAGTTCGCGTCCTGAGCAGACTGACCGTTTCGCAGAGAAGGAGAACACCTTGACCCTCGGTACGCTCAACGTCAGCTATGAGTTCTGCGACCAGCTTTGCCGACGTCTCTATGTGCGCAACCTGCGCTGCGGTGTGAACTTCACGGATATCCTCAGGCTCTCAACGGTAAAGATAGAGCGAGGCACGGATTATCTGTATAGTCAGGGATTTGAGTTTTATGTGAACGTGACACTTTAATTAGGAATGAGGAATTAGGAATGAGGAATGAGGAATGAGGAATTGGGAGTTAAGGAGTTAAAGGAGTTAAGGAGTTAAGCCAAATGTTTTTGCGCTTGTTTCCTACTCTACAAAACTCACGCATAGTTTGGCAGAAGTCTCTTTGCGGACACTAATGCTCAATACTAATGGCTTAACTCCTTAACTCCTTTAACTCCTTTAACTCCTTAACTCCTTAACTCCTTAAAATAAAAAAAGATATGAACTATAGAAATTTAATAATAAAGACCGTGATGGCTGTCGGCATTGGCATTGCCGCCACATCGTGCGAGGGATTCCTCGACATCACGCCCGACGGACAGGTGAAGCGCGACGAGATGCTTGCCACCAATGAGGGCGTGGAGGATGCACTCTACGGTGTGTATGCCAAATTGCGAAATACTACGCTTTACGGTCAGGAGATGTACTTCTCCTCGCTTGAGATAATGTCGCAGACTCTCTACTGCTATGGCAATACGGGAGTGACGGCATTGGGACAGTATGACTATAACAACACCTCGGTGAAGAACGTCTTCGCAATGATATGGAATGATATGTATAACAACATATCCAATGTGAACAGTGTACTTAACGCACCTCTTGTTGATGGTGCTACGGCTTATCCCGCCAATGTATATAAAGGTGAGGCTTTGGCGCTCAGGGCTATGATGCACTTCGACCTGATGAGGCTCTTTGCCGAACAGATTACGGTAAATCCCAATGCCAAGGGTATTCCGTATGCCACGGAATTCTCACTGAAGACTCCCGACTTCGAGACATTGGCGGAAAACTACAATCACGTGCTCGCCGACCTGCAGGAGGCTGAGCGGATGCTCGCCGACGAAGGGGAATATGAGAACACTACCTCATTTATGAGCGACCGCCAGATCCATCTCAACCTGCACGCCGTAAGGGCACTGATGGCAAGGGTGTATCTCACCAAGGGCGACAAGGACAAGGCCTTGGAATATGCCGAAAAGGTGATAGCACAGAGCGGAAGACAGTTGAAGACCAAGACGGAGGTGATTAACGACGTGGCTGGAGTGCTGTCGAAGAAGGAATGCCTCTTCGGTGTGTATTTCTCAGGATTCTACACTCAGGTGAGCGCAAAGCTGCAGCAGACGGTTTCTTATTCGTCGCTCGACCTGCGCGGCGACTTTATGGAGATGTACGAGAAGGGAGTGAGCGGCCTGGACTTCCGCACAACGGCATATTTCACGTCGGTGGATTTGGGAGGAACGGCCAAGTATAGGCTGAGCAAGTTCACCGACATATATGACCTGCAGAACAATGCATCGGCACGTCCTACAGACCTGATACAGGGCATCAACATGATTCGCCTGCCCGAGATGTACTATATCGCGGCGGAATGTCTGCTTGACAGGGATTATCAGAAGGCTCTCGATTACTTCAATGCCGTGGTGACAAACCGTGGATTGGATGCCCTTAGCGGGGCAGGGGAGGAGACACTCACCCAGGAGGTTATCAACACCGAGAGATACAAGGAAATGATAGGCGAGGGACAGACCTTCTTCAACATGAAGAGACAGAACCTCAGCATCCCGTCGTATGACAACAGTGTGACTTATCGTCCCGAGGACGGCATATACGTAGTGCCTGTGCCTGATTCGGAATATGAGAACAGAAATTAATTGGTTTAGACATGAAAAAGATTAAGACTATAGCAATGACAGCCCTTGCGGCGGTGGCGATGATGTCGTGCAACGAGACCGACTACATGACGTTCGACACTGCCAACAACGGTGTCTATTTCACCAAGGATACACTGACTTATTCGTTCAGCGTGACTCCTATCGAGGTGAAGACTTATCTGTATAAGGTGCCCTTCAGAATCATGGGGCCTACGAGCAAGGAACCAAGGACGGTGAAGTTCACCATCGATGAGACTAAGACCACTGCCAAGGCGGGAGTGCAGTATAATATCGGCGAGGCGGTAGTGCAGCCCGACTCTATCAACGGATATATCCCCGTGGAGATCCTGCGCGACGGACTGGAAGGCACATACGCCACGGGTTACACTAAATACGTGCTGCAACTGATACTGGAGCAAAATGAGAATTTCAAGCCAACGCTTGACTCGGCAAGCCAGTGCCGCACGCTCACCTTCGACAATGCCATCGAGCAGCCGGAGTGGTTGAGTGCCCATGGCGACAAGGTGTGGGACCAATCTACATTGGGAGTGTGGCATCCGTTTAAGTTCATAAAGATGGTGGAGTATTTCCATGCCATCGCCGACATCCTGCCAGAGACCTACAAGAAGATGGTGGAGGCTTACGGCGAGAATCTCGAGCATATCCCGTATGGAGATCCATACGTGTATCGCACGATATTCAAGAAATACATCTATGAACCAATGTATGATTTCTTCAACGATCCGGCAAACCGCGACATGATTCTTGAGGCCTATCCGGATTTCCCCTTTGACTTCCCAAGCCCGTATTAGTCCTTCGGAAATTAATGAATTAAAGAATTAAAAAATGAAAAAGACAATTAATCAATTGGCAAAACTAATCAACTCCCCTCTCTCTTGGAGAGGGGCAGGGGGTGAGGCTTTTTTTTCAGCCCTATTGTCCGTCCTGACTCTCACATCCTGCTTCAGCGACGACACTACATTGGGCGACCGGCCTTTGACGGAAATCATCATCGACGAGGGTTCTGTGAAGGATGTGTATAACATCAACAAGAACGAAACTCTCGTCATAACGCCCAAGTACTCGCAGACCAATGGTCAGAAGGACGTGAAAACCACTTGGGAGATTGACCAGAAAGTGTATAGTACAGAACCGACGCTCAACTTCACTGGTAAGGAGTTGGGAAGCTGGAACTGCCGACTTATCCTCGAAAACGAGGACGGAAAGACTTTCTTCCCCTTTAAACTGAATGTCAACTCCCCGTATGAGGAGGGTATCACGATTATCAGCGAGGACGAGGAAGGCCGACCGATGCTGTCCTTCATGCAGACTCCCCTCGATGGCGAGACGGCGGCTTTCTATGATTACGACTGCCTGTCGAAGAACAACGACGACATCACTTTCGCATCGCATCCTGCCGACATCGTGCAGAGTGCGGGTAGCCTGATTATCGCATGTCAGGGTGCAGGCACAGCAACGGATGTTCCCACCTTATATTATATAAATGAGAAAACGATGGTGGTGGAGAACATGCTGCCAGTGACGGAATATCCCGACTTCAAGCCAACAATACTCGGCATACCGTCGATGGATGCTTCGGGAGTGGCTTATCCCGTGTTGTGCGAGAATGGCAAGATGTATGAGTTCTCAACGACTGAGGGTGCACTCGTGCCTCCAACGAAACTCAAATACACCTACGAGCAGAGTATGGTGGTGAGGGACAATGGTACGGGATGGAACTACGAACTGTTAGTATGGGACAAGGAAATCGGGGCATTGGCGCAGATATACAATGGCTACGGACCTTATTTCTGTAGCAAGAACTATCATCAGACCCGTGACAACTGCACTGGTACCAACAACTATTTCGACGGTAGGACATTCTGCAACATGACTTACGTGAGGATGACCGCAGAACAGGCTGCAACAAACGACCCGCAGATACTTGTAGTGGTGAACAACGGACAGTTGGTGCAGAAGGTGGTGCTATCAACATCTCTGTGGAAGTATAACTACGATACCGCCGAGACCACCCTTGCCGACAATGGAGGCGTGAAGATAGCATGCATAGGAGTGTCGCCGCTCCAACCAAGGACACCTGCGATAGCCAACATGACATACTACTCGCTGCTTTTTGCCGATGGCAACAAGGTGAGGAAATGGAACTACACAACATCTCAGCTGCTCACCGCAACCGACGTGCTGCAGACTGTTGGTACTGACGAGGCTGTAATCACGGGATTCGAGATGAGTGCCGACCACCGCAAGACCTACGTATCCTTCTATGAGCCGTCGAAGTCGGGCAAAAACGGTAGTGTGTGGGTGATTGACACCGACAAGGGTGACATTCTCGAAAAGTATGACAACGTGTGCTACAAACCCGTAATAATGATATATAAGAAGAAATAAACGACTAATTTTGTAATAAAAGACGAAAACTTTAGGGTAAAACTGAAAAAAGTTGGGAAAATATTTGGAGATTTCAGAATTTCGCCGTACCTTTGCACTCGCAATCAGGAAACAATATGGTTGCAACAACAAATTGGGATATGGTGTAATGGTAACACTGCAGATTCTGGTCCTGCCTTTCCTGGTTCGAGTCCGGGTATCCCAACAAAGAAGAGCGCAATCTTTTAAAGGTTGCGCTTTTTTATGTCATAAATTAAATAACCCATCTTTCGAAATTAAGGAAGATTTTGGTAGTTAAGGAGTTAAGGAGTTAAGGAGTTAAGCCAAATGTTATTGCGCTTATATCCAATGCTCAAAACTAATGGCTTAACTCCTAGCGACCAAAGGGAGCGATAACTCCTTAACTCCTGAGATAAAACACGTAAATACGAAGAGAAAAAATGAAACAGGTTCGCCCGAAGAAAAATCTTGGTCAGCACTTTCTAACTGACCTATCGATAGCAAAGCGCATCGCCGACACGGTGGATGCTTGTCCGGAACTGCCAGTGCTCGAAGTGGGCCCTGGCATGGGAGTGTTGACACAGTATCTGATGGAGAAACCACGACCCATGAAGGTGGTGGAGATTGACTCGGAGTCAGTGGAATACCTCAACGAGCACTTCCCTCGCTTGCGCGAGAACATACTTGGGGAGGACTTCCTGAGGATGGACCTGACGAAGATATTCGACGGCGGACAGTTTGTCCTTACAGGCAACTATCCTTACGACATTTCATCCCAGATCTTTTTTAAGATGCTCGAAAACAAGGACCTTATACCATGTTGCACGGGTATGATACAGCGTGAGGTGGCATTGAGAATGGCTTCCGAACCGGGAAACAAGGCATACGGCATATTGAGCGTGCTGATACAGGCATGGTATGATGTGGAATATCTCTTCACCGTTGACGAGAATGTGTTTAATCCGCCGCCAAAGGTGAAGAGTGCAGTGATAAGAATGACACGCAACGGGGTCACTGACCTCGGATGTGACGAAAAGCTCTTCAAGCGTGTGGTGAAGACGGTGTTCAATCAGAGGCGCAAGATGTTGCGCGTGTCGCTAAAGCAGATATTGTCTCCTGATGCCGTGTCGCCTGGCTTCTATCAGCAGGACATCATGACCCGCCGACCCGAACAGCTCACCGTTGCCGAGTTCGTCGATTTGACCAACCTCGTAGCCGCGGAGTTTAATTTTTAATTTTTAATTTTTTAATGGCGTATGCCTTGAGAATGCGCTGGTCTTCGAGTGGGCGGTTGTTCTTGTCGGTAGGCGTGGCTTGTATCTTCTCCAGTACATCCAGGCCTTCTACGATTTCGCCGAAGACGGTATAGCCTCCGTCGAGATGGGGAATGCCGCCAACGGTCTTGTAGGCCGTGCGCATCTCTGGGGTGAGCTTCACACGATAGCCATAGAGGGTGTCGAGCCGAAGCTGCATCTTGTCAAGTTCCTCGTCAGTGAATTTCTTTCCCCATGCGAGATAAAAGTGGCAGCGGCTTGACTCACGGTAGGGATTGGCTTCATCCGGCTCACGGGCGGCAGCCAACACGCCGCGGCGATGGAAGATCTGTGGCAGGCGAAGCTCCTGTTCGACTGTGCCGTCGAGGTCGCCTTCGCCAAGGTATGTGCCAGGGGCGGCATTCTTGCTCTTAGGGTCGCCACACTGAATCATGAAGTCCTTGATGACGCGATGGAAAAGAAGCGAGTCATACACATGCATGCCTACCAGTTTGACAAAGTTGTCACGATGGAGAGGTGTGTCGTCGTAGAGCCGCAACTTAATGTTGCCGGCTGTGGTCTCGAGCATCACTTCCGTGTTGCCTTTTTGTGCTTGTGCATTGATTGCAATAACCAATAAAAATGCTAAAATAACTGTTTTCATAATCTTGTTTTTTATTAATTACACGCTGCAAAGGTAATAAAAGATTAAGATAATACAAAATATTAGTCGAAAATTTTTGTATTTGGGATTATTTTTGTACTTTTGCAAACAAAGAACGTATTTATTGTAAAATAATGAATAAAAAATATGAGCAAGTTAATTATCAACAACTATGAAGAGTTTGCCGCAATGCTAGGCAAAAATCTTGGCGTGTCGGACTATGTGGAGCTCTCGCAGGAGCGTATCAACATGTTTGCAGACGCCACTCTCGACCACCAGTGGATTCATGTCAATCCTGAGAAAGCGGCAGTGGAGAGCCCGTTTAAGACTACCATCGCACATGGTTATCTCACACTGTCTATGCTGCCTTATCTGTGGAACCAGATTATCGAGGTGCACAACCTGAAGATGATGGTCAACTATGGCATGGACAAGATGAAGTTCGGACAGGCTGTGAAGTCGGGGGAGTCCATCAGGCTTGTGGCTGACCTCGCATCCATTGCCAACCTGCGTGGCACGGTGAAGGCTGAGATTAAGTTCCGAATTGAGATTAAGGACCAGCGTAAGCCTGCCCTCGAGGGAAATGCACTTTTCCTTTACTATTTTGAGAATTAAGAATGGCTGTGCGAACCGAATGCAGAGCCGAGCTTGCTCGAGCTATGCTGAGGTGAAGCCAGCCATCGACGAAGTCAATTAAGAATTAAGAGTTTGGATTGAGGCTGTCGAGCGTCATAGTTAAGGTAATATTGCCATTGGTCTTGGGCGGGGCAATACTGTACTGGATGTACCGGGATTTTGATTTCGGGAGCATCCGTCATGTGTTGTTCAATGAGATGAACTGGACATGGATGTTATTGTCTTTCCCTTTTGGGATATTGGCACAGGCATTCAGGGGATGGCGATGGCGTCAGACTCTTGAACCTCTTGACGAGCATCCCCGAAAGTCGGTGAGCGTGTATGCGGTGTTCCTGTCATACGCTGCCAGTCTGGTAATACCAAGAGTGGGGGAGTTCACACGTTGCGGTGTGTTGAAACGATATGATGGGTTGTCTTTCTCAAAGGCATTGGGCACAGTGGTCACGGAAAGGGCCGTTGACTCATTGGTGGTGGCCGGTTTTTCAGGTGTCACATTGTTGTTGCAGTTGCAGATATTCAATATCTTCTTTGACCGCACCGGAACTAGTGTGGAGTCTGTGCTCACGAGATTCTCAGCCATGGGATATCTCGTCACTGCCATTTGTGCATTGGCAGCACTCGTCCTGCTTCACTTCCTGCTGAAGAAGCTATCTATATATAATAAGGTGAAAGCCACCTTGGGAGGGATATGGCAGGGAGTGATCTCGCTGAAGAACGTTAAGAACGTGCCGCTGTTCGTACTTTTCACCTTCGGGATATGGGCGAGCTATTTCCTACATTATTATCTCACCTTCTTCTGTTTTGACTTTACATCACATCTCGGCGTGGGATGTGCAATGGTCACCTTTGTAGTGGGCAGCATAGCTGTGCTGGTTCCTACTCCCAACGGTGCCGGACCGTGGCATTTCGCCGTGAAGACCATGCTCATACTATATGGCGTGGCTGACCAGAATGCCCTATATTTCGTTCTTATCGTGCATACCGTGCAGACTGCCCTGGTCATACTGATGGGGGTGTGGGCATGGGTGGCGTTGTCATTTCTTTCACTGAAAGAAATGAAATTAAAAAATTAAATAATTAAAAAATTACAGTTCCTTCGGGAAATTAAAGAATTAAAAAATTAAAATAGAATAACCTATGGAAATTAAAAATCTAAAGCCGGAATGTATCTGGCGCCATTTCGACGCACTGACACAGGTGCCACGTCCGTCAGGACATCTTGAGAAAGTACAGCAATTCCTTCTTGACTTCGCGAAAAGTGTGGGCGTCGAGGCTTTTAAGGACCCTGCCAACAATATCGTGATGAGAAAGCCGGCATCAGAGGGTATGGAAGACCGTCCGGGTGTCATCCTTCAGGCTCACATGGACATGGTGCCGCAGAAGTCGCCGGATAGTACTCACAACTTTGAGACCGACCCTCTGCAGACGTATATCGACGAGGAAGGATGGGTAAGGGCCAAGGGAACTACTCTCGGTGCTGACAACGGGCTTGGTGTGGCTGCCATCATGGCAGTGATGGAAGACAAAACCCTGAAGCACGGACCTGTCGAGGGACTGATCACAGCTGACGAGGAAACGGGAATGTATGGCGCCAACGACCTGCCAGAGGGCGAACTGCATGGGGATATACTCATCAATCTTGACTCTGAGCATTGGGGCAAGTTTGTCATCGGAAGTGCCGGAGGTATAAATGTCACCGCCACTCTCGACTATAAGGAGGTGGAGACTGACGCGGAGGATGCTGCGCTGAAAGTGACTCTCAAGGGACTGCGTGGTGGACACTCAGGACTGGAGATTCATGTGGGAAGAGCCAATGCCAACAAACTCATGGTGCGCTTCGTGCGCGAGGCTATCGCTGAATGTGAGGCAAGACTCACATCATGGCACGGAGGAAACATGCGCAATGCCATTCCTTACAAGGCTGAGGTGGTGCTCACATTGCCTAAAGAGAATGTTGAAGCTCTGAAGGAGATGGTGGATGACTGGCGTGATGCCTTCATCGACGAATACAAGGGAATAGAGAATGGTATCGAGTTCTTTGCAGAGGACGTGGAAACACCGAAGATGCAGGTGCCTGTGGAGATTCAGGACAATCTCGTGGATGCCATCTATGCTGTTCACGACGGTGTGGTGCGAATGATTCCGGCTTATCCCGACGTGGTGGAGACCTCCAGCAATCTCGCCATAATCGACATCGAAGGCGGCAAGTCGCTCATCAAACTGCTCCCCCGAAGCGCACGTGAGGATATGAAGGACTATGTCACCACAATGATCTCAAGCTGCTTCTCAATGGCTGGAATGAAGGTGGAGACATCGGGAAGCTACGGTGGATGGGATCCTAATCCAGACAGCCCGCTGCTGGCAAGGCTCATGAAGATATACAAGGAGCAAAACGGTGAGGACGGAATCGTGCAGATCGACCATGCAGGGCTGGAATGCTCTATCATCCTCGGTAAGTATCCTAACCTTGACGTCGTGTCGATGGGCCCCGACATCCGTTCGCCTCACTCCACCAATGAGCGGGCACTTGCAAGCTCTGTAGAGCCGTTCTGGCGACTGCTCAAGGCTGCGCTGGAGAATTAAGAATTAATTAAGAATTAAGAATTAGGAATTAGGAATTAATTATCATATAAGTGTTAAAAACTGTTACGTATGACATTTTTTTAATTCTTAATTCTTAATTCTTAATTATTTGTATTATCTTTGCACCCGTAAACAACAAAATTAGTAATATTATGGACGATTATCACGCGGAAAACTTCAACATTTAAGGCGTGAGGATAGGGCAAGACGCCAATCCTCTTGCCTGAGATATTGTGCTAAAGAGAAAACGGATTGGAACAATGAAGACATACTGGAACTATAACGGTGGACTATCCACTATCAACGAATGGCAGCCAAACTGCTGGATTCAAGTAACGTGCCCCACAGAGGAAGACCAACTCTATCTGGAGCGCGAGTTTAACATTCCCGACTATTTCATGCCTGACATCAGCGATACTGATGAGCGTGCCCGATACGAGTATGACGACGGATGGATGCTCGTCATTCTGCGTATTCCCTACGTCAAGGAGATACGTTCACGCACGCCATACACCACAGTGCCATTGGGTATCATTCACAAACGGGATGTGACCATAACCGTATGTTACTACGAAACAAACATGATGATTGATTTCGTCAGTTTCCAACAGAAAAGGGGGGAGGGCTTCACCGACTATGTCGATATGACCTTCCGACTGTTCCTCTCGTCGGCGGTATGGTATCTGAAGAGACTGAAGCAAATCAGCGGACTCATAGAAAAGGCAAAGCGCAATCTCGACCGCGAAGTGAACAATGAGTCACTCATCGGACTGAGCAGACTGCAGGACTCTTTGACGTATTTCATCACTTCAATACGTGGCAACGAAACACTCTTGTCGAAGCTGAAGTTTAAGTTGCAGATCGACGAGTTGGATGCCGACCTCATTGAGGACGTCAATATCGAGATGTCGCAGGCACGCGAGACGACCAATATCTACTCCAACATTCTGGAGTCAACAATGGACACATACAGCAGCATCATCAACAACAATATGAACACCGTGATGCGTACACTCACCAGTGTCTCGATTCTTATGATGTTCCCAACGTTGATAGCAAGTCTGTTTGGTATGAATCTCGTCAATGGAATGGAAACAAGCAAATACGGATTTGTCATCGCAATGGTCATTTCAGTGGCGATTTCAAGCCTTTTTTGGTGGATTTTTCGTCATAAACGGCTTATTTAAGACAAAAAAGTGTAAAAAAACAAAATATTATTAGGCTGTTTCGATTTTTTTTACTAAGTTTGTACCTGATTTTGAAGACATAACTGAATCATTAACTAAAAAAGTTTAGATGATGGACTCTGAAAACAAGGCCCTCGAGGAGGGCAAGACCCTATTCCCCGTTTACGCCACTAAGCGTGAAGTTCTTGAACGTGTGAAAGAAATCGCTCATAGCGACGACGATCCCGACAAGGATGAGGTGGACTATCTCAAGACTGTGTTTTATAAGATGCACATCGCCGAGCGCGAGGCAAGTTACAAAGAATTTCTCGACAATGGAGGTAATCCTGAAACCTATCAGGTCGTTCCAGATGATGCCGAAGAGGCTTTTAAGGCCGAGATGGGAATCATCAAGGAAAGAAGAGCCGCTATCTTCCGACAGCAGGAGGAAGAGAAGGAACAAAATCTCCAGCGAAAACTCGAGATAATCGAGAAAATCAAGCTGATGGTCACATCGCCTGAGGATGCCAACAAGGCTTTCCAGGAATTCAAGACCCTGCAGCAGGAGTGGAAGGAGATTAAAAGTGTTCCTGCCACACGTGCCAATGAACTATGGCGCACATACCAGCTTTATGTGGAGCAGTTCTATGACTTGTTCAAAATGAACATCGAGGCGCGTGAGTATGATTTCAAGAAAAATCTCGAAATTAAGACACGTCTTTGCGAGGCTGTGGAAAAACTTGCCGAAGAACAGGACATCATAAGCGCTTTTCATCAGTTGCAGAAGTTCCATCAGGAATATCGTGAAACGGGACCCGTGGCCAAGGAACTGCGTGAACAGATATGGGCAAGGTTCAAGCAGGCCAGCACGGTCATCAACAAGCGTCATCAGCAGCATTTCGAGGAACTGAGGGCTAAGGAGGAGGAAAACCTTGTGAAGAAAACCGCACTTTGCGAAAAGGTGGAGGCCGTGGCTGCCGAGGAAAACAAGGGTGCTTCCGACTGGGAGCGTCATACCCAGGAGATTATGGACATCCAGGCTGAATGGAAGACTATCGGATTTGCACCTCAGAAGATGAATGTGAAAATCTTTGAGCGGTTCAGAGCGGCTTGTGACGACTTCTTCGGACGCAAGGCGGAATATTTCAGAAGCCTTAAAGATACATTCAAGCAAAATGCTGAACATAAACGCGCACTTGTCGAGAAGGCTAACGCAATGAAGGACTCTACTGACTGGAAGTCAACATCTGACAAGTTCATCGCTCTACAGAAGGAATGGAAAACAATTGGCATGGTTCCCAAGAAATTGGGCGACCAACTTTGGGAGGAGTTCCTTGGTGCATGCAACTATTTCTTTGAGCGTCGAAACGAGGCTACATCCGGACAGAGAAACGAGGAACATGCCAACCTCAAGCATAAGCGTGACATTATAGCAAGCATAAAGGCTCTTGCAGAAAGTACGGACAAGGATGAGGCTCAGGCTGCATTGGTCAAGCTGGCTGAGGAATACAAGACGGTCGGCCATGTGCCTTTCCGCGAGAAGGACAATCTATATGAAGAGTATCATGCGGCGCTCGACCTGCTTCGCTCCACTCTCGGCATCACTCCCAACCCTGCCAAGAGAAAGGCCGGAAAGCCAAGAAAAGAGCAACCGCCAGTGGATGAGCGTACACGACTGATGAGAAATTATGAACAGCTCAAGGCTGAAATTCAGACCTACGAGAACAACATCGGTTTCCTCAGTGTATCGAGCAAGAAGGGCAACAAGCTCATTGACGACATGAACCGCAAGGTTGAAAAACTCAAGGAGGAATTTAAGGCTGTCAGAGACAGAATTATTCAAATAGACAAGGGGCTGTAATCACAGCCCCTTTTTTTCGCTTCACTCAAGGAAACGCCTTCCTTAACTTCCTTAATTTCTTTAACTTCTCAATATTTCACATAGCTTCCTTTGAAGCACCCTGGCATCCAAAACCGACATCTCTGAATCCATTATGGCGAAAGCCAGGATATGACCGTTGGGAGCCTCGCATATTCCTGCAAGAGAACTGATGCCGTAAGGGTGGGATAGTGTGCCTGTCTTCGCCTTGATCATACCTCTTAGTTTTGGGGAGTGCATCTCGCGCGCCAATGTGCCGTCAACACCAGAGACGGCAAGGTTGCGGTTCATGGATGCCCTGATGTCACTGTCTAAGTAGCCGTAGCGTATTATGGTGGTCAATGACCTTGGTGAAAGCCTGTTGTGGGTGCATAGTCCACATCCGTCGTGGATCACTATCTGTGGCGACGTTATTCCAAGAGTATCACGGATAAATGTCTTGAGATACTCCATGCCTGTTGCCACGGGGTCGGCCTTTGGGTCGAGCGTATATCCAATAGAATAGAGCATGGACGTGGCCTGGGTGTTGGAACTGTTTTTCCACATCCTTTTCACCACATCGTCAATATGGCGGCGGGAGATATGCAGACATTGGAAGCCTTTTTTCCTTATTTTGTCTGTCACGATAATCTGGCTGTCCTTGACCTGTATGTCCTGGGCTCTCAGTGATGCCTTCAGATGTTTGATGACGCGCTCCTCACCTTTGTAAAACAGGCCATATCTTGAGAACGTCAGGTCCCAAGGATACCAGTGCTCCTCGCTCTTCACAGGGTCGGTGATATACAGTCCTACTATCAGTTTGCCATCAACTCTCTTCACACCCTTCCTTCTTACTGACTTGGCGAAATCTGCCAGGTCGGTAGGCATCAGTTGCGGGTCAAGGCTGCCCTTGAAGGCAATGTCGCCCTTGAGCGTGCCGTCTTTAGAGACTTTGCCTCTCATATATATGCCATTCCAGTAATGAAAGTCTGTGCCCAAGAGTTTCAGTCCCGCCACTCCCGACAGTAGTTTCATGCACGATGCAGAGGGGAGGGCGAGAGTGTCATTATGCCCATATACATCCTTGTCGGCAGTGATGTCATAAACGTGAAATGCGAATTGTCCTTCGGGTCTTTGTTGTTGTGAGAACTTTTCCAGTTTGCTGACAAGTGATGTATCCACAGGTTCGCCCTTTTTCACGATATTCTCACTTGTCTTCTTTGCCCCTTCTTGTCCGTCGTCGCATGAGCATGCTTTTACGAATGCAATGATGCACACCACTACAAGCGATAGTGTGACGACCATCTTCTTCAAGCAACCTTTTCTTATCTTTTTTCTTGTCATTATTCTGTCTTTTTTTTATAAGTCGTGCAAAGGTAATCAAAAAATCCCAAATATCCAAATAATTCACCACAATTCATGTGAATTTCCCATTCCCATACAATTATGCCCTGCTGTCCTTCCGTAGTAATACGGCTTCATATCTGATAAGGTTATTAACCTTTCAGCCTTAAGGTTATTAATCTTTCGGCCTTAAGGTTATTAACCTTGTTAACCTTATGCACTTATTACAACTGCTTGCCGTCTGCAAACGCATTGCCCACACGCTGCCCCAAGCAGCGTTGGCTTTCGCCTTCCTCTGTCACGACTCGGCATAATTCAAACAAGTTTGGCTTCTGCCCTCGCTGCTCCATCGGTTCATTGCATTGGGTTTGCCGTTCTTGTCGTAAGTGCCGATAATCAGCACTGGCTGTGGAAGCATCCGCGATTTTTGTCCAAATGATTTGACCTTTGGTCTTCCTCCTCCTTGTAAAGCAGAGTTAATGCCAGCATTAGTCTGCGTTTCCTTCGTTCGTCGGTTCATTCTTATTCTATCTGTTGTTTCTTATTTCCAATGTTATATCCATATACGACCGCTTGCCCTGAGGCAGAGGGCAATTATTATAACAGCTAATCTCTATAGAAACTCTCCTTAAAGATTCTTACTCCTGTATTATCCAATATAAGTTTAGCGAAATCTCTTATAACTTTATCAGCCTCCGATTGTGAGGTAAATTGTTGCATCTCATATTTCTTAAGAATGGTGTGTTCTTTATCAGTTGAAGTTATGATTTTATCTATGGATGACTCAAGGAAACGAGTTAGGAAGTCTTTCCAATCTTCTTCAGGTCTATCGGGGTCGTGCAGCCATAATTGTGATTGTTTGGTCGTATATACAGAAACATTGAATACTAGATAAGAATGTGAGATTTCAGAATTAGCATAAGATGATATATCTGTCATATGCTTATTCTCATCATTAGAGATAAAGTAACCATCATCAGACACCTGGAATATTGACATTTCTATAGTATACCTTCCCTTTTTTGTTCTTCCGAAGTAATACTCAAAGAAATGACCATACAAGAAGTCTAAGCCCCACATATCCTTAAATACATTCAATTTAGCATATTCTTTATCAGGACTGTTCCTTCTACTCTTAATCTCGTCACTATACCAGTTCTTGCTTCCCCACATATCTGTATATGGAGTTTGTTCTCTGATATAATTTACTATATTAAGTACACGTTCTTGGTATCTTGTAAGTAATCTGAATGCGTTTCTAACATCAACGAATATGTTGTCAATCTCTTTTTTCATATTGTAAAGTATTTATTTATGTTATCTGTAGAAGATGGATTTATTATATTCTTTTCGATTGCCATGGAATTAAACCAGTCAATATTATATACTCTATTAATATTGAATGCGAGTATGATATTATCAAGCAAACGTAAGGTAGCTGAAATATTCATATCTGGTACGCTAATCTTCTTCAATTCGCCTTTATATTTGTTAGTAGTTATCAGCAAAGAAAGCCAATTGCATTTGAATATTTGAAACTTCTTGCCACGTATCGTTATCTCTTCTACGTTCATAGACATATTACCACCTACGGCAATAAAAATGACAGGCTTTTCTTCTTTGCCATATTCATTGTCATATGCAGTTAGTTCCTGGTTCCATTGTTTTAGATACTGACCGCCATAATCACCATATTTCGCTTCAATAATTACATCAAATTCTTCAAACCGTATAAATAAATCCGGCTCTACATAACTACTATTATCTGTACCTGTATTATCCCAATGTGGCCAGAAATTATAAAATAACAACCTACCAGAATTACTCAATATTCTATTATTAAAAAAACAAGAAGCCTTTAATATGCTCCAAAATACATTATCTGGTAACAACATAAGGTTCTCGAAAACAGAAGAAGTCTTACGGTCCTCATAAGTCTCTTTCTGCGCATATTTGCTATGTAACATACTTTAACTATAATATTCGGATTATTTTATTTGTACTCTGCAAATTAAACTTTGCTCCATTCTCGTATAAGTGAGGCTATGCTCCTAATGCGAAGTGCAGTTGTTCACATAGCCTTGCTTGCAGTAGAAACAATCTCCGCAGAAAGTTTCCACATTCGCCGTTACAAGGGCGCCTTTACAGAATCCTTGGACTTCACTGCCAAGTTCATCCACAACACCCACCATCTCATGCCCGACAGTGATGCCAGGTACAGCCCTTGGTATGCTGCCGTGCTTGATATGCAGGTCACTTGTGCAGATGCTGCTCATGGTCACACGGACGATAGCATCCGTAGGCTCCAGAATCATAGGCTTTGGCTTTTCAACCAATTCAAACCTATCTTTATCTATATATGTATATGCTTTCATTATTTACTCCAAGAACGGGTCAATCGTTGCCAACAACTCTGATTTCTGCACTACGCACGACTCCAGTTCCTTGCCAATAGAGGCGAGATAAGCTTTCTCGTCAACAAATGCCTGGTGTATATGCATCGTCTCAAGGAAGTGATCATTCCCAGTCTTCCCCCTCAGCAGTTCGTCGATGTTTATTGGTAATGCCATATTTTTTTCTTTTAATATTAAACTACTTGGCTCAAATCATTCAGTTCTTTGCCTTCCTGTTCAGCGTCACCTCATACTTGTTCAGTATTCATGTATATCTGACATTTCGGTGCAAAGGTACGATTTTTTTTTTGAAAAACGATGCGATTTCCATAAAAAATCGCATAAAACAGGACAAACAAATATCTTGCATGGCTACTATGTGGCGAATGTTTTGTTACCTTTTTAATAAACGCGACAAAGATAAACAATTCTTTGGACTACGCAATACGTCATCGTGGAGACGCTTACAAACGCCCGTTGTTGCTTTGTCGCAAATAAATCACAAAAAATCTCCCGAATTCCTTGGCAGTTTGGGATTTTTTGTCTATCTTTGCCTCCAAAATCAATCAAGTAAAAAATTATATAATGACATGAACTATTGGATAATATCGTCTAATGAAGAGATATTTCATCTCGAAGATATGCTAAAAACCAACGAAGTGGTAGATTGGAGACAATTTAACAACTTCGAAGTAGGGGATATTGTGTACATCTACAATTCAAAACCTCATCGCAGAATCCGATATAAGATGGAGGTAATAAAAATAGATGTTCCGACTTCAGAGTACTTAAATGATAGCAAATATTGGGTTGACAAGCAGAATATGGATGCAGGACTGAAGAATAATAGATTCGTTCGTCTTCGTCTCTTGACAAAGGAGCCTGAAGGAGGAGGACCCTCATTTGATTTTCTTAAAAAAAATGGATTAAAGGCAAATCTTCAATCCGCAGTTCGCATTCATGATTCAGTTTTGTTACGCAAAATACGTAACAAGATGAGTCCTGTGGCATCAGAAAGAATTGCTCGAATCTGCTGGAATACTAATGCATGGGAACGTCCATCAGGTCCAGAAGGTAAGCTGAATAATGGTTTTGAAGGCGAAATGAGATTTGGTCATGAAGAATGGCTTTTTGATAGACGTCGCATCTGTGATGATGGTTATCATTATGGTTTTATTCAATGCCTTAACGGAAAGTCGTTTGAAGGAAAGATAATACTTCATCTATATAGTAAATCTCCAGAACAAAAGATATTGTATGTAGGTTATATACGAGATGTGGAATTTGTTGATTCCGTTGCTGCAAAAGAAATAGCGCAAGAATACGAATCGAAAGGCTGGTTTGCTGAAATGATTAATGAGATTAAAGAAGTTGGTGGTATTCCTCATAAAGAAATCATTCCTTTCAATATTCGATTCCGTTTTGAGAACTTTGTAGATTATTCAGACAGAAGACTATACATTGCAAATGATGATTCAAATTTACGTGCAGAGTATTATGGTACAATGCTAAAGAAATTAGAGCCTTTCCGATTTGAAAATGGCATTATTGTTGGACAGTTTATTGATAATGATTCTGATGAACTGACAGATCCAAATAACGAAATTGCGGAAGGCGCTAAATCTCGAATTGTAGTCAACCGTTATGAACGTAGTAGAGAAGCAAGGCGCAAGTGCATAGATGCTAATGGTTGCAAATGTGTAGTATGTGGATTTGATTTCAGTAAAGTATATGGAGCAATGGGTGAGGGATTTATCCATGTTCATCACATTAAACCGATTGCTGAAATAGGAACGTCTTATGTTATCAATCCAGCAACCGATCTTGTCCCTGTATGTCCTAATTGTCATGCTATGCTTCACCATGGAGAGAATGGTAGAGTGTTGAGTGTAGATGAGCTACGTATAATAATCGGCAATAAATAGAAGAGTAACTTTCTGTTGATATCCAATAGAATTTAAGGTACAGTGCAGCTTTATTTTCATAGACGATATGTAACCGTCTTGATAATACGAACATCTGCAATTTACTATGTAAAACATTTAATTTTATTTAGAAAATTACAAAAAACGCAATAAAAGCGGTGATTATTATTAAAAAAATAAATGATTTGACTCGATTTCCTATAATTTTCATTATATTTACACTCAAAAATAAGAAAAAATATGCCTATGTTTTACTGTTAATTAAAAAGCAGAATACCCCCATGAATCTCAGATGAATCTCAGGGACAGGTACATCGACCCGAAAGAGTGAACCAATGTACCTGTCGCTTTGAACCTGTGTCCCTTTGAACCTTGTTGTATGTATAATCTCTGCCTGCAAAAAAGCGGAGTCACTGCGGAGTCATAGCGGACTCACATAGGAGGAGCAAGCTTAATGGTTTTGCTTGATATTAAGAGAAAATCTTCCCGAAATCCATGTGACATGTGACGCGTGAGGTGATTGGATGGAGTTGAGAGAAGCCAAATAATTGCAAATAATCTGAGAAATGTTTGAAGGAATGGAAAATTGTTTGTTCCTTTGCAGAAAAATAATATAGGGATTAATCTTTAGGCACGGATGGACACGGCTTTAAAAACACGGCTCGTTAGCGCAGTTTTTTTTCAGACCACAGATGGTTTTTATAGACCACAGATTTGCAAAGATTAAGAGCCAAAGGCTCGGATTGGATTGATTATTGATTCCCTAATGCCGCACTGTTTTCATACAAGAACTCGGGCGCG
>JAXEKN010000068.1:0-22255 GCA_034101015.1 Prevotella sp. | reverse complement strand
GCGGCGGTTCACCTCGTCGATGGTGTAGCCCACAAGGCCTATCAGGGCAATGAGGAACGTTACCACGCCAGCCGCCATCACCACTTTGCGCAGCGAATCAACATCCTGATAGCTGTCGCCAACCAACGAGGAATAAGCAAGTACTTGAACCTCGCGCCCAGGGCAAAGCCTCTCCACTGTGCGGCGAACGGCTTTCATCGATGCCTCGTCCAACTTGTGCAGGCGCACCAAGATATAGGGATTGTTCTTGCGGTTGTAGAACATCACGCTCGGACGGGTGTCGGGATCGGTGATGTTGCCGATATGTATGTTCTCATACACGCCGCAGATAGTAAAGAGGTCATTCTGAGTCTGACTATGCTCACTGATAAAAACCTTCCGTCCCACGGCACTGCCATTCCAATGCAGCATCGAGTCCATCTTCACCACAAAACTGCGACTTACCATCACCTCACGCATAGTGCTGTCGGAGTTCTCGGTGAATGTCTTGCCGTCTATGAGTTTTATGTTCATCAACTTCATATAGCCATTGCCCACATAGTAGAGGTCGGCAATGTTAAACAGGTTGCGTGAGTCGCCCGGTACCTGTACATTGTTGCCGCTGGCAGGGTCGAGGGGCAGGCAGGTGCTGCTCGACACCATCTCCACCTCAGACAGTCGTGCCAATTCATCCTCACATTTACTGTAGTTTTCATCCTGCTGACCTCCGTTCACTGCCACCACAGCGAGTCGATCGTAGTCGTAACCCATGTATTTGTCCATCATCATAGAGTATTGCTGATGTATAACTATGAGCATTGCCACGAGCGTAGCCGAAGCCACAAACTGGAATGCGAGCAAGGCAAGTTTCCAGCGACGGCGCGACGTATGGTAGCCACGAAACGCCGATGTGACGGGAACACTTGAGTAAAGCCATGCCGGCACCACGCCGCCCACAACGAGTATAGCCAAGAAAATGGCGGCAAGAATCCATGCCCCGCGATTCAGCACAACCACCTCCACGGGTGCGCCAAGTAGCTGCTCAATGCTGCCCTTGCATACAAATATTAATAATGTGGCAAGCACAGAGGCGATAATCAGGTGGACGAGTGTCTCGGAGAATGTTATGGAGAGCATATTCCTATTGCCAGCTCCAAAGCATTTCCTCACTGCCATCTCGCGACCGCGCGTCAACACGTTGCCTATGATAATCAGCAGATAGTTCATCAACATCGAGAACAGCAACACGGCTGCCAACACCGACAGCAGCATCACCATGGTCTTGGCGAAGTCACCCTCCATGTGCACCTCGTTGGCTTTCACGAGATAGTAGTCAAGCCCCACTCCCGCTTCCTTCAGCATCTTCTGGTCAACGTTCTCTTCAATCATCTTCTTCACTCCTGCCTTTATGTCATCGGGCTTCGCTCCCTCGCGCAGTCTCACATATCCATGATAGCACTCGTTGCCCACCCAGTTGTTGGGCGAGTCCCAGTCGCTGACCTTATTCCACGTCGCCATCGAGCAGAAAAGATGCTCGTTGCGAAGGTCGGAGCTGAGCGGAAAGTCCTCATACACTGCACCGATGGTCAACGACACCGATGGGAAGTCGCGTGAGGTGATTCTCATTCCCATCGTCTCTTCAACACCGCCAAGCCGCTCAGCCAGGTCACGGCTCACGACGCAGTAGAACGGTTGCGAGAGAGCCTTCTTTGCGTCACCAGCAATAATAGTCTGTGGAAAAACGTCAAACAGGCAACTGTCCACAACCCTGCATCGCTCCATTATCCGCTTGTCGCCGACAGCGATAAACTGCCCCTTGCCAAGCAGTTCGCGCCAGCGTGTCGCCGCCTCCACCTGCGGACAGTATTTCCTCAGTCCCATCGCCGTGGCACCTGACGTAAATCGGCTCGTGCCCTCCTGACCGTTAATCATATAAGACATATAGACCCTGTAAGTCCGCTCATGCCCCTCAAACCAAGTGTCGTAGTTCTGTTCATACCACACCTCGGCAATCATCACCGACCCGAGTGACAAGCCCACGGCGAGGCACAATATCTTAACGATGTTATGCTGCCCCCGTCGCCCAAGATTCCGTATAGCATTAATTATCTCTTTCACTTTTAATTCTTTAATATTTTAATATTTTAATTTCTTATAACCAGCACCTCATTATCCTTAAATGCCTCATATCCACTGACGATAACCTTCTCCCCTTGCTCCAGTCCTTCGAGCACCTCGTAGTACTGCGGGTTCTGACGGCCGATGCGGATATTCCTTCTATAGGCCTTATCGCCAGTGCCGTCGAGGACGAAGATCCAGTTGCCGCCAGTGACGGAATAGAATGTACCCTTTGGTATCAATACCGCTTGTTTCGACTCGCCAAGTTGGAGGTCTATATAGTAGGTCTGACCAGTGCGGATGTTCTTCGGACGCTCGTCGGTGAAGGTGAAGTCAATCTTGAAGCGTCCATCTTTTACCTCGGGATATACCTTCCTTACTCTTAACGAATAGCTCTTTCCGCCCTGTGTAAAAGTGGCGGTAAGACCTTGGTGAACACGGTCGATATAATGCTCATCCACCTGCGCACGAACCTTATAGTCCGAAAGGTCATTCACCACACCTATCTTCTGTCCTGCACCAACGCTCTGTCCAAGTTCCACGTCAAGCAATCCCACCTCACCATCAGTCTGTGCCTTCACCTCCAGTCTCTCCTTGCGCTGGCGCACGAGAATAACGTTCTTCTGCATAGCGGCGAGGTTGTCGCCCATCTGGTCCACCTGCGACTGGCGAAGCTGCGCGTCCTTCTTCAGTTTCTGTTTTACAAGGGCGAGACTCTTCGAAGCCAACTCATATTCCTCTTTTGCCTTCAAATAATCCTCACGGCTCACAAGACGCTCCTTGTAAAGCTTCTCCTGATGCTCGTAGGCACGACGCTTGGTAGTCACGTCCTGCTCCAGTTGCACTTCCTCCTTTTGATTAGCCAACTTATCCTGTTCCATGGTGATATGCGTGTTGCGCAGCATGTTCTGTTTCTCGGCGAGTTCACTCTCAGCCTGAAGAATCTCAAGGTCTAGATTGGTATTCGAAAGGCGCACAAGCACGTCGCCCTTCCTCACCTTCGCACCTTCCTCCACGACACGCTCCAAGACAATACCTCCCTCCTGAGGCGACACCTGCACCACCTGAATCGGCACCACCTGACCGTCCACCGACACATAGTCGTTGAAGTCCTTCTTCTCGACATTGCCGATACTCAACCCTCGCCTCTCCACCTTCAATGTAGATGCGAAATTACCAGTGGCGAGCCACGCGAGCACAGCCACAATCACAGTGCCACCGCCAATCCAAGGCCAGTATTTCTTAGGCACCCAATACTTCTTCTTTTCAATCTTTATGTCCATAGTCTTTTATTTTGGAGTTAAGGAGTTAAGGAGTTAAGGAGTTAAGGAGTTAAGGAGTTAAGGAGTTAAGCCATTAGTCTTGAGCACAAGGCATAGGTGTTTTTTTGAGTAAAGAATTTCAGCACAAAAACATTTGGCTTAACTCCTTAACTCCTTTAACTCCTTAACCACTAAACAACTGAACCCTTTCATTTACAATAATATTCCACCAGCCTCTTCTTTATCTCCGCCATCAACCTTGTCTGCAGCAGCCTCACCTTTGAGTTGTGCAATGTCTGCGCCGATGTATGCAGGTCGAATGTCGAGAGCATTCCCTCCTCATATTTTCGCGAGTTGAGGTGATGGGCGATGGAGTCGTTGGCAACCTTACGCTCCATCAGCGCCACCTCTTTTATATAACCGTCGCGGTCGAGCACCGCCTGACGGTAGTCACTGTTAATCTTGAGCATCGTCTCCTCACGCTCAATCTCAGCCAAGCGCACGTTATTACGAGCCTTTTTGATATTCTTAATTGTAGAGAAATTAAACAGCGGGATAGACAGCGATGCATATACATACTCACCGAGATTATCCTTCATCTGTCGCGAGAATGACGTGCCAAGGGCATCCGACGAAAGATTCTTGTAATATCCCGTGGAGACACCACCGCCAATAGATATAGAGGGCCACAACCGTCCGCATGCAATCTTATAATCGAGGCGGGAGATAGCGAGACCAAATTCAGCCTCCAAGTAGCCCCCCCTTGCCCCCCGTAGGGGGGTATAGGCTGCGCTCTCTATGCCTTCAATACCCGCAAGGCTTCTCCCCCATTGGGGGGCAGGGGGGACTCCTATCACTCTCATCAGCTCCACCCTCGCCTTGTCCATTGCCGTCCTTTGGTGCTCCACCTGATATTCGTCCTCAGCCACCTGGGCCTCTATCTGCGCCACGTCGGGATAGCTCTTCTCGCCAAGCTCCTCCATCCTCCTTGTTTTCATAAGCAGCGAGCGGCTGTCAGCCAATTTATCCTCGGCAATACGGAGCGCAGCCTCGTTATACACGGCATCCACATATCTCTCCATCACCTCGATAGCCTTCTCGTCCTTGGCAATGTCGAGAGCATTGTCACTCCGTCTCACAGCCACGCGCGCCTTGCGGAAGGCGTTCCAAGTCTGCGCCCCGTCGAAGAGCGTCAGCGAACCACCAACGGAATAACTGTTGTTGAACGTAGTGATGGTGTTATACGTATTAGTCTCGGGATCCACATTACGTCCCCATGAGAACTGCGCTCCCACATTAGCCGATAACGACGGCATAAATCCGCCAAGAGCCAAGCCGCGGTCCTGTCGCGCATTGTCCGCCTCCACCACTTTCTTTCTGATGTCAGTGGAATGAGTCATAGCATATTCGATGCAGCGGTCAAGAGTCCACACCTCGACAGTGTCGGCTTTGACGCTATTCCTCTGCTCCGTCTGAGCCATCGCCGCCGCTGACATTATCATTGCGGCACCAATACTTACCGTTGTCAATAATCCTTTTATTTTCATATAATATCAATATGTCTATTTCGAACTTTGTATCTTCATTCATAAAAAAACAATACCAAAACCGTGCCAAACTCACAACAAACTGATTTAGAGCGGATAACAAAAATGCGCCAATTGACTACTGTCCAAAATATGGACACACGGTGTACAATAATTAGACAAAAAGAATTTGGCCTACACATCTTTCATTTATAAGATGCATAGGCCATGGTATTTGAAATATCGTTGAGGAGGACGTCAAGCCATATCACTTCACATAGAAAATCGGCTCGTCGGTATTAGGATCATCGGGATAGTAATGTACTGCACTGTCATTGGTCTTCAGACACAAACTCTCCACAAGCCTGTAGATCTCAGCTCCTGCCCATATCACGGGTCCATACCCATGGGCGGCATAGTTACTTACGGGGCGATAGGCATAGAAGGCAGGATCAAAGGCGAGACCTGTGCCAACGCATGTTCCTTCTACCTGTCCGCCCTTGTTGATATGTGCATCGACATAATGCCATGCCAATATAGTCTGACCAACGTATGGTTCAGGCTCTATCCATCCCTTGTTGATGGCATGAGCGAGACAATATGCATAGATGGCAGTACATGAAGTCTCGGGATAGGTGTCGTTGCGGTCGAGAAGCTGGTGCCATGCACCGTCGGCCGACTGCAATGCAAGAAGTCCTTGTAGATGCTCCTTAAAGCATTTCATCACGTAGGCATCCTCACGTATGTCAAGCAGTTCGCATGCAGTGAGCAATGCCCATCCGTTGGCCCTTCCCCAGAAGAAGGAAGGATGATACCCTTCATTGACGGGAGTCCATCCGTGGCGATAAAGTCCCTTTTCCCCTACCCACATCTTGTCGTGGAAAAGTCTGAACTGTCGCAGCGCCTCCTCGTAATTGCCGTTGAGGGCCAATGCGGGGATA
Organism: Prevotella sp.; assembly: GCA_034101015.1. Classification (GTDB taxonomy): domain Bacteria; phylum Bacteroidota; class Bacteroidia; order Bacteroidales; family Bacteroidaceae; genus Prevotella. Next base: position 16,429 of record JAXEKN010000068.1, on the reverse strand, counting down.
CCCATAAACATATCGTCGAGCCACACTGTGTTTTTCACCGGACGCAGACGTGCAAACTGTCCGTCAGAATACCGGTATTCCTTATTTGCTATAAAGTCATAATAGCGTTCAATCTGTTGGTCCCAAAGGCGTTCATTCCTAATTCCCTTCATCTTTGTTGCCTTGGCCTTGAGCATCGCCGAACAGATGGCGCCGCAGTCATCAAGGGCATCTGGCGATACCACTTGCTCCATCAGTGGGTCGATCTTTCCATCCTTGTCTTTCATCTTGATGAATCGTGGTGCCTGCTGTGCGAGGAAGTTAATTCGTTCTATGGCATAGTCAGCGTATCGTTTGTCACCTGTCATCTCCGCTGCACGAAGCATGGCGGAATAAGTCACTCCCCACTCGTAGGAGGTGAGACGGAAGTCACCACGCTTCAATGCCTTACCCGTCTCGTCGAGTTCGGCTGGTGTACATTTGTCAAGATAGACAAACACCCTGTCCATACTTGCCTTGACATTCTCTTTCTTTGGCACGCCATATCCATAGCGATAAGCCGGTTTAAGCAGGTGAAGGGGCGTTGTAGCGTCATTCATCGCCACCTGTGCATTGCCCACAAGAGGCATCATACCCATAAGGGCTATCATCATCTTGTTTCTTATCATAATATCATTTTTTACTATTATTATATACTATTTCATTATTAATTACCCATCACTAATACCTGATCACTTCCTGCATGAAGATGACATCGAGAACCCACGTCGCACAATCATTTGTCCATAGCGATGGTTTGGGCGAGAGAGGCATATTGTCGAGCAGGCTCTTCCATGCCGCAGGACGTAGTTTGTCATATCCTTGCCATGCGGCATAGGCCTGTAGTCGCGGTATGCGGAATTTGCTTTTGCGCAATTTCCATGCCTTGTCCTTATAGTCACGACAGTAGTTGAGCCATGCATTATAGAAGGCAGGTTCATCCACACATCCCCTCAACTCATTGACGAGTTCGAATCCCCCCATGATAGGCATGAGATGATTGGTTGTCTCCATGGATGGCATCTCTGTGGACAACCGTCCTGTGGCTGGGTCATATCCAAGTGCGAGAGGTCCTTGAGTAAACGCGAAAGGCAAGTCTGCTATAGATTTCATCCCCGTTTTCAGTTTGTCGAGATAGGCGGAGTTGCCTGTTCGTTCCCATTCGGTAAGCCAGTTGCTGGCATATCCCATCCAATCGGGTCCTATGCGCAGCCGTGCCGGCGCCGAACAAGGATACAGACTCCTTGGCTGTGCTATTCGCATAGGGTCCAATATATATAATAAGGTGTCGGCATCCGCTACTTCATGCATAATGTCACCGAGTCTCTCGTCAGCAGTGAGATAATAATAGAAGCGATTCCACCATGCCTCGCTTATCCTTGACTCCTTGGCTCCACATCCCCAGTGTATCACATTATGTCGGCTTCCTAATCCTGCGTGAGGTCCGGCATGATAAGTATCGACCTCAGAACAATGACGTGTCATAGCCTCCGCCATTCGCCACACTATGGGGTTGGCAGTGCGAAGGAACTGATACCAAAACATTGCGGGCGAGGCAAGTTCGGTGTTGTCCCAGGCATATCCCCCGACGTCATATCTCCACTCGTCACGCGATGTGTCATATCCGTGCATGACATCCCCGTAGTTGAAGAATCCATACCATCCATTGCGCTCTATCTCCCTGTCATAGAATGCCATAATATCTCCGATGGTGTTTTCCACTACAGTATCCCTTGGGGTGTCATACACAGGCAAGCTCCATAGTCCAAATGCCCTTTTGCGATGCAGATACTGAGGTGTGGGGACCATCTGTCTGTCATCGTCCGTTTCGGGGTTGATATAAATCACACTGGTTCGGGCTATACCCCACGCCGTGCTCATCCCTGGCTGGATGTCTTCGTAGGCAGCCTCAAGGGTATGTGGAATAGAGTCGTAGTGGGCAAAACTGTATGGTTCTGCCTCTGGCGAATATAGTGAGAGTGTGACAATGGCAGTGTCGGCTCTTGCCCCGTCCACTTGTATTGTCGATGGAAAACTCTGCCAAAAGTCCTTCATCCGGAAAGTAAAGGAGGTGACACTGTCGCCTATTGTGACCTTGCCTTGGCTTCTCTGTCCCTCAATTGTTCCTATCCATGGTGCAGCACCATGCGCGCGTTTACGTATGGAATGAGCGTTTGGCGATAGTTGGCTCAGCCTGAAGCCGTCCCATCGGGCGATATTGTCGAGCATAGAAATTGTCACGGAGTCCATTCTATCGAGATCAATCTTCCTGCGAGCTATCAATGGTTGCACGGACATTGGTCGGCGATTGTCAAACTTCACAAAGCGTTTGTATGCCTCACTATGCATCGGAACCTTGAAATGAAGGCTGAGTTCATGAAGTCCTGAGGCGTTGAGCATACTGTCAACAACAAGGGTATGCACTATCTTCACCTCGTGACTTCCATCGTAGGTGTATGCCCTTAGGATATAGTTGTCGCCCTCATATTTGTGAAGCGTCCTCACCTTTCCCTGACGTTCTATTTCGTGGTGCTTTACAGGCATCACCCTGTTGTTGAGCGTCACGTAAAAAGGGGGCACTTCATTATTGTCCATCGTTTGAATAGTTGTAAATCGTTTTTGTTTTGTCTTCGATTGTTTCTGTTTCGTTTTAGTTTGCTTCTTCACGACACAGTATTCTGTTCCCTGTGGAATCACGGCACAGTAAGCTTGCCATTTCGCACTGCCATCTGCCCATGAGGCAAGCCGCCATGTGTCGAAGTCAATATTCCTGTCATCCTGGTTGACCAGTTCGAAGGTATCATCATCTGTCACTTCGCCCATGGCAAATGGCACACCAAAGGTGACGGGGCCATAGCTTTCACGTCCAATCCACGTAAGCCTTACCCCTTGCCCGTCAGGGTCTGTGGATGTATATCTAAAGTTTTTAATCTCTGCATGTGCCAATGTGGTGCGAAATCCGAAATACCCGCTTGTCAATGGTTCCGGATCAACATAATCCACAATGCACTCCCCGTCGATGATATATCTCACCCTTCCGTCAATTGCCTCAAGCCGTATGCTATACCAATGGTCGGGCTTCAACAGATGTTTTTTGTCGGTATATTCCCTAAGGATGACAGGGCGCAGCCACTCCCTCTCCTCCGTTGGCCAATAACCCTTATATCTACGGAAACGTGTCGTGGTGTTCCAGTTGCCTCCATACCCCATATAATATAGTTTCAAGGCATAATTGTTGGCAAACTTTCCACCACAACCTCCACATTTGTCTGCCATCCAAAAGCAGTTGAGGTCGCTCACACGAATATCTCCCTTGTCGGTCTTGAATTGCAGGTCAGCGACTATCCTCGCCTCATATTCGATTATGGTGTTGCCGCTCATGCGCTTCTTGTACCACCATGTAGCACCCTTGGGCGCAATGATCGTGGTGATGCCGTCTTTGGTGACTGCTGACGACGAAGGATCTTCCGCTTCAAGCCACCAATCATTCTTAGCCGATGCTCCCAAAGCAATTATCAATAATATAAATACACATGTTATTCTGTTCATATTCAAGTATCGTTTGTTTCGAATTTTGCTGCAAAATTACATAATACAACATAATATGAACTATATTATTTGATATATCACCACGATTTTTGGAGAGCAGATGGGAATTCCATCCTGTAAACGTCAATACACGGCGGGAGTCCAGCACTTGAAGAAGCGCATCACTTTCTTTTTGTCATAACCTTCACCGCTCTCAAGAAAACTACTATCTTGAGTGTGCATGCGATTGCCTGCCCCATCAAGCACCACCATCACTGGAAATCCGAACCGCTCAGGATTACCAAGACGCTTCATCACTGTCATAGTATCAGGATTTTTCATTCCCCTGCGATAATTGACATGAATATACACATAATGTTCATCCACGAATGACTTTATCTCATCATCGGATGACATAAATGCAGCAAACTTAAGGCACCATGGACACCAGTTGCCCCCTACTTGGCATATCACATTCTTTCCCTCTGTCTTAGCCACTGCGAGAGCTGAGTCCAACTGAGCCACAGGATTGCGCTGCTCATCATATACTTTTCTTAATCCCTGGGCGTATGCCGCAGTAACGGCAATCATTGCCGACAACACCATAAAAAACTTTTTCATCTGTCAATATGTTTCAATATTAATCAATATAAATATCCTGACGACAGATTTACGACTAAATCTCTCGACACTGCAAAGATACAATTTTCATTTCAAATATGCAAACAATGAGAAAGAAAAAACAGAAACATGTCTTAAAAAACACTAAGTTACGTTATTTTCACACTCACTTATTTGGCAACCTCATCAAAAATTACTAACTTTGCAGCTATGGAAAAGAAAGAACTAATGAGAAGAGCCATAGAGCTCTCAAAGAAAAGCGTTGAAGCAGGTGGCGGCCCATTTGGTGCCGTCATAGCTAAAGACGGCACTATAGTGGCAGAGGCAAGTAACTGCGTCACCATCAACTGCGACCCGACAGCACATGCAGAAGTGATGGCAATACGAAAGGCAGCCAAGGCCCTCGGCACCTTTGACCTCAGCGGATGTGAGATATTCACATCCTGCGAGCCCTGCCCTATGTGTCTTGGAGCCATTTATTGGGCTCACCTCGACAAGATATACTATGCCAATGACCGCAAGGATGCGGCAACCATCGGATTTGATGATGATTTTATCTATCAGGAACTGCCACTCCTCCCTTCGGACCGCACAAAACCATCTGAAACCTTGCTCCGCGAGGAGGCCTTAAAGGCATTCGAGCTTTGGAGGGACAAGACCGACAAAACGGAATATTAATTAAGAAGTCAAAAACTTGAATAATAAACAAACAAAAACATAGAATAATCATGGCAACACCCCACATCTCAGCATCAAAGGGCGACTTCGCCAAGACGGTACTCATGCCAGGCGATCCCCTCAGAGCAAAGTTTATAGCAGAGACATTCCTTGAGGATGTCCGTCTGGTAACATCAGTACGCAACGTATTGGGATACACTGGTAAATACAAAGGCACGTCGGTGTCGGTAATGGCAAGCGGAATGGGCATGCCCAGCATCGGCATCTACTCCTATGAGCTATACAGTTTCTATGACGTAGAGAACATTATCCGCATCGGGTCGGCAGGAAGTTACCGTCCCTGGCTGAACGTCATGGACGTCACGCTTGCTGAAAGTGCTGTCAGTGACTCATCGTATGCCAGAATACAGGGAGGATGCACCGACCGCTGCATCAAACCAAGCAAGGAAATTAATGACCTTATCATGGAGAAGGCCAAAGAACTGGGCATCAACTGCAAACCAAGTGTGGTTCATTCCAGCGATGTCTTCTACGGCGACCCATCACAGGGCTCATGGCAGGACATTGCAGAGCGCACCGGAGGCGACTGTGTGGAAATGGAGAGTTTCGCACTCTTCCACAATGCCAATATGCTCGGCAAACGGGCTGCTTGTCTGCTGACCATCAGCGACTCATTTGTCAGCCACGTCGAATTGACATCGGAAGAACGCCAGAACTCATTCAAGGAGATGATGGTCCTCGCTCTCGAAACCGCCATCAGCCTGTAAATACATCACAAGGGGGACACACTGATTCACAGTATGTCCCCCTTGCTAAAAAATAGGGAAAATGAAATTGTACCCCGACCGAGAATCGAACTCGGATCTAATCTTTAGGAGAGACTTGTTCTATCCATTGAACTATCAGGGCAGTCATCATGAATATGCCTACATAGACATTTGCGGGTGCAAAGATACGACAAAAAAGTGAAACTACAAAATGAAATGACGATTATTTTGAAGATTTACCGCATTTAACGTTTTTTATGCCATTCATAATAAACTTTCGCGCGTATGATACGTCATTATATATGTTATGAAAAGACTAAGCATTATATTATTATCATTAATCATTGCCATGACAATGGTAGCACAAGGAACAGTAAAAGGACATGTGGCTGATAAGCAAACAGACGAAAGAGTGCAGTTTGTCAATGTCAGTGTGTATAATGCCACGACAGGTAAAATGGTTAAGGGCTCTATTACTGACGCCAACGGCACATTCAATATTGACGGACTTGCTGATGGTAAATACCGGCTCGCCCTGTCATTCGTGGGCTACAAAACCGAAAACCGCCCGTTTGCCATCACCAAGGACAAGCGACAGCAGTCATTTGCACTCATTTACATCACCGAGGACACCAAGATGCTGAAAGAGGTGGAGGTGACGGGACAACGCTCACAACTGAAATTGGAGGTTGACCGCAAGACCTTTAGTGCCGACCAGATTATAGCCGCTGCCGGAGGTTCGGCAAGCGACCTGCTTGAGAATATCCCCTCCATAGAGGTGTCAACGGACGGTGAAATCTCACTGCGAGGCAATTCAAGCGTTGAGGTATGGATCAACGGAAAAGCAAGCGGACTGACATCCGACAACCGCGGGGAGATACTTCAACAGATTCCCGCTGAGAGCATCGAACGTGTCGAGGTCATCGACAACCCCAGTTCGAAATTCAGCGCAGAGGGCAGTGCCGGCATCATCAATATCATCCTAAAGCGCGACCGCAAGGCAGGCTATTACGGTTCGCTCCGCACCGGTGCCAACAGTCGAGGGGGATGGAATGCAGGAGGCAACATCAACTACTCCAGCGGCACTCTCGATGCCTATGCAAACCTCGGCTATCGCCGACGCAAGAACAAGGGTGGTTCGGAAAGCCGACAGACCTATCTCGACTCGCAGCGCTACCAGAACTATGAAAGCGAAAGCAACCGCGGCGGCAAGAACCTCTTTATGCGAGGGGGACTGACATGGCATGCCACCAAGAAGGACGATATCTCACTCTCAGGAATGGGAATGTTCGGCAAGAGGGAGGACTCGTCACTCACTCCATACCACTATGGTTCAGTGGGAAATCCCCTGGACGACTACGTGATGTACAGACAAACCGATGGTGGAGGCGACATGCGCATGATGAACATCGAGGGAGGATACACACACAACTTCTCCGACAAGCATAAACTGGACCTCAGCGTCTCACACAACAAATGGAAGAGCGATGACAACAACTACTATCGCGACTCTACCGACTGGACTGCCAACGACATCGCCACAACATATTCCTACCAATACCGACCGATGTTTATCAACAACAGGTCGTGGGAGGTCAAACTGGAATATGAAAACCAAATCAACGACAAATGGAAGATAGAAGCCGGATACAATGGCAACTTCAACCACGAAAACACACCGCAGGAGTCATGGACCGACAACACGTGGTCAGGAACCAATCCCACAGAGGACAAGGCATACTATAACAGATTCATATACGACAACAACATACATGCCTTCTACACCACAGTAACCACGTCCATAGGCAAACTCGGCATACTCGCCGGACTAAGGGGCGAGTACTGGAAAGTAAACACCGAGAGCTACGACTGGGATCAGGAACACGATGCCACCAAGCGCGAGAAACCATTCAAGAAGGACTACTTCGAACTCTTCCCCAGCCTCTTTCTCAACTATCCGCTGACAGAGTCATCCCAACTGCAGCTCAACTATACCCGACGCCTGCGCCGCCCTTGGGGAGGTGAACTCAACAGTTTCAAAAACACCCGCGACGCATCTATGATTTCATTCGGCAACCCCGAACTGACACCAGAGTTTACACACTCATTCTCGCTCAATTTCCTTAAGACATGGGCGGAACACACACTATCCTTCGGCAGCTATTATCGCCCCACCACCGACGTCATACAGCGCATATCTTGGAATGACAGTGGTGTGATGTACTCCACCAACAAAAACGTGGCAAAGAGCCAAAGGGCTGGAGTGGAACTGATTCTTAAGGACAAGTTCTTCCGCATGCTGGACCTCACCACTACGGTGAATGCCTATTATTACAAACTCGACGGATTCGAATATAAGATCAACGAACAGACCGTGATCGGCAAAAGCGACGAGAACTTCTCTTGGGACGCACGCATGATGGCAAGCCTCATCCTGCCATACGACATATCCATTCAGGTCACTGGCAATTACAACTCCAAGCGCGTCATCACACAAGGCTACCGCAAACCCAGCTTCGGTCTTGACTTCGGTCTGCGCAAGAACTTCTTCAACAAGGCACTCACCCTCGCTGTCAACTGGCGCGGTGCTTTCAACACCCGCAAGTGGGAGAGCTATACCGCCAACGACACCTTCGAGCGCTATCAGAAGATGTGGCGCAGCCAGCATGTGAACGTCAACATCTCATGGAACTTCGGCAACATGAACCAGAAGAAAAAGAAAGGACGCGAGGAACAGGAGCAGCAGGAAGACAACGGATTCGGGGGAAGCTATGATACTGAAATGTAGAAGGTTTAATGATATTCCTTCGCCTCAATCTTCCCGTTCAACAGACAATAGGCATTGTATGCCAACGACTCTATCTCGTTCTCACCCGGCATCACGGTGATGGGAGCGAGATATTTCGTTCGGCGTATTATCTCATTCGTGCAATACTCACTGTGGGCAATACCTCCAGTGAGGATGATGGCATCCACCTCTCCGTCCAGAGCCACAAACATCGCGCCAATCTGCTTTGCCACGGTATAGAGCATGGCGTCGAGCACCGTGCGTGCAGGTTCCTCGCCGTCCTCCGCCCATCGCGAGATAGCTATCATGTCATTTGTACCGAGATAAGCCGTCAACCCGCCCTTGCCGTGTATCATCTTGCGTATCTGATCCTGGGTGTATTTCCCGCTGAAGCACATCTTGATCAACTCGCCCGAGGGCACCGTGCCTGCACGCTCCGTAGAGAACGGGCCTTCGCCGTCGAGAGCATTGTTGACATCAATCACCCTGCCATAGCGATGCGCGCTCACCGAGATGCCGCCACCGAGATGAGCCACGACAAACCTCATGTCCTCATATTTCCGTCCGAGCGAAGCGGCATACTTGCGCGACACGGCCTTACTGTTGAGAGCATGAAAAAGCGAGCGGCGAGTGATGGATGGAATACCAGTATAACGCGCCACCTCCTGCAGTTCATCCACCACCCCCGGGTCGGCGATATATGCCTTACATCCACACTCACGCGCCAATTCGTCGGCTAGCAAGGCTCCGAGGTTGCACACATGGTCACTTTCGTTGTGAAGCAGTTCGTCAATCATCTTCTGGTTTACGGAATAGACACCGCCTTCAAGGGGCTTTAGAAGTCCCCCACGTCCCATTACGGCGTCAAACTTCATCTCGATATGGTCATTGGCCAGACGCTTGCGGATGAAGTCCATGCGAAACTGATACTGTTCGAGAGCGGAATGGAATTGCGACAGTTCCTTGGCATGATGATGGGCTCCCGACATCCACACCGGTTTCATGTCGTCGTATATAGCCAGTTTGGTGGATGTAGAACCAGGATTTATTATAAGTGTTTTCATCTCTTTGTCATTTTTAGTGCTGTGATAAGACTATAGTATTTCGACTCCACACTGTCCGCACGCGACGTGACCACCACCGGGACCTCCGTACCTGCAAGCCATCCGGCTATGGTGGCATGGGCGAAGAGGGTGAGAGTCTTGTAGAAGGTATTACCAGCCTCGATATTTGGAAAGATGAGTATGTCGGCATTGCCCACCACGGGCGACTCGATACCCTTGATGGCTCCGCTCTCAGAGTCCAGTGCGGTCTTCACGTCCATCGGTCCGCCAATCACGGGTCGAACTTCCTTTACTTCATTATCTCCCTTTACTTCAAAAGAATAATTTCTCCGTCTTATCTCCTGGAAAACTGCCGTTTGGGGAAACTTCGGGTTTTCCTTCTCCGTGAAATTGACAAGTGCCACTTTCGGCTCCATAATACCGAGATTGGCGGCAGCCTCCACGGTATATCTCACGATGGCATCCATCTGCACAATGTCAGGCATAGGGATGACGGCAGCATCGGAGAATATCAGCGGGCGATTCCACCCGGGTATGTCAGCCACGGCAATATGGGTCATCACCCTGCCCTTTTCCAATATTCCATTCTCCTTGTCAAGAGCGGCTCTCAGAAGGTCGTCGGTATTCACCGCTCCCTTCATCAGCACATCAGCTTCGCTACGGCGCACACATGCCACCGCCTCCCTGCATGCCTCCTCTCCGAAAAAAGAGCGAAACTCCGCCACGCCCTCGTTTTTAGCCCTAAGCATCACCTCTATGGTATGCTCGTCGGCTGGATTGACCAATGCCACGATTTTCTTCTTTTCAGTCATAGTATTATGTTCTAAGATTGATGTGTAATATTTTGGGTGCAAATGTAATCATTTTCCATATAATTACCATAAAACCTTCCGTATTTTTAATATTTATTGGCTTTTTAAGTATAAACAAGCAAAAATCAATATCATTTAGCCAAAAAAACAAGTGACATTACGGAATTATTCACTATATTTGCAGCTCAATATTATTAATAACCCATATAATTAAATACGAGATATGAATATTATTACCAAAATCATCCTATGCCTGATAACAGGAGCAATGACAACCACCGCCAACGCACAGACATTTTCATTCGGTACAAACACAAGCCCCATAGGCAAGACCATCGAAGTGGATTCAAGAGGATTCATCTTCAACGGCAAGCATGCCGTACCTGTGATGGGCGAGATCCACTATGCCCGTGTGCCCGAAAAAGAATGGCGACGCGAGATTCAGAAGATGAAGGCAGGAGGCATCACCATCATTGCCACCTATTGCTTCTGGATTCACCATGAAGAGAAAGAGGGGCAATGGAACTGGACAGGCAACCGCAACCTCAGCCGTTTCCTCGACGTATGCCGCGAGGAGGGCATGCCTGTGGTTCTGCGAATAGGTCCCTTCTGCCATGGAGAGGTGTACCAGGGCGGCATGCCGACGTGGATAGTGGAAAAGGCACAAAAAGACCCGAAGAACTTCAAACTGCGCTCGATGGCTCCGGGGTTCATCGCCGCCACAAAAGAGCTTTACAGAAACATCTTCCTCCAGGCTGCGGGCAAGATGTGGAAAGACGGTGGACCAGTCGTGGGCGTGCAGATTGAAAACGAATGTCGGGGGCCTTGGGCTTATCTCATGACTCTCAAGGATATCGCCGTTGAGACTGGTTTCGACACACCTTTTTATACTCGTACCGGCTGGCCCAAGCTCAACGGCAAGGAGGAGTTTGGCAAATTGCTTCCCCTCTATGGCGACTATGCCGACGGATTCTGGGACCGCAAGCTCACCGACATGCCGGGAGAATATCCCAAGGCATTCATTATGAAGGACGCAAGGGTGAGCGGTGTGATAGCCACCGAGACCTTCGGCACCAATCAGGACACGCGCCTTGATGCCAAGGACCTGCAATATCCTTATCTCACCTGCGAACTGGGCGGAGGCATGATGCCAGCCTATCACAGGCGAATAAACATGTCGGGCAGGGAGATTCTTCCATTGGCTATATGCAAGCTCGGCTCAGGCTCCAATCTGCCTGGATATTACATGTATCACGGCGGCACCAACCCTGAGGGCGATGAATATACCATGGCGGAGACACAGGCATCGGCAGTGACCAACTACAACGACATGCCGCTGAAAACCTACGACTTCCAGGCACCTCTCGGCGAGATGGGACAACCCAACCTCACGGCTTATCACTCCACACGTCTCCTCCACCAGTTCCTTGCCGACTGGGGTGAGCAGCTTGCCTCGATGCCAATAGATTCACTCTCTGAACATTATGCACGCAGGGGATGCTTTGAGTTCTATAATGACTATGTGAGAATACTCAACGAGGACGGCATCTGCTATGTACGTCCCGTGGATATGACATGGAAAGGGCACCGCATCACCGCCGACGCCCAACCCTTCTGCCATATCGGCGACACGCTCTACTTCATCCCCATAAAGGGCAGAAAACCCTGGGTGTATGTTGACGGGAAAGAAGTTAAGGGGGTTAAGGAAATTAAAGAAGTTAAGGAAATTAAAGAAGTTAAGGGAGTTAAGGGAGTTAAAGACATTAGTATATGCGTATTGGGAGAGGATTTGGCTCAAAGGGCATTCAAGATTGACGGCAGGATGTATTTCGCCGCACACAATGGTGGAATACTATTAATGGACAACGGTATCCTATACGAGGAGTATTGGACTAAGGACAATGCATCTGAGGTAAAGTTCACGCTTGCCAAGCGATGCGGCGAACCGCGAACCATCAGTATGGGAACGCAAAAAGTGGCAGCAATGCCCGAGGACAAGGACTTCGAGGCGGCTCAGGTTTATATCATCGACATACCATCTGCTGATGATAACTCTTTCCTACAGATAAACTACCAGGGCGACTGCGCAAGGATGTATGCCGACGGCAAACTCGTGGAGGATAATTTCTGGAACGGCAAACCGATGCTTGTACGCACATCGCAACTCGAAGGCAAAAGGGTGGAACTCAAGATTCTGCCACTAAGAAAGGATGCCCCGATATATTTGCAAAAAGAACAGAGAGACATACTTCAGGCTGCTGATGGCAGTTATCTGCTTAACCTCCTGTCCATCGACATCATACGCAGAAATACCGAAAGACATGGCACACCCGACAACAGCATAATACCACTTGAGGGAATATGGAAATTCCGCATCGACCGCAACGGCGAGGGAGAAAAGTGGGGATGGTATATGCCAGACTTCGCCTTCGACGATGAGATAGTGTTGCCAGCATCCATGCCACAGCGTATGAAGGGCGATGACATCAGCGTAAGCACCCGATGGACGGGTGCCATCTACGACTCAAGCTACTACCACAACCCGTTTATGGAGCAATACCGCAAGGCGGGAAAGGACATGAAACTGCCTTTCTTCCTCACTCCCGACAAGCACTACACGGGCAAGGCTTGGTATAAGACCACTGTGAACATACCCAAGGGCGACAAGCGCCGCTTCCGCCTCTATATGGAAAGACCCCACATAGCCTCAACACTATGGGTGAACGGCAAGAGAATCGGTACGGAGAACTCCCTTTCCGCACCCCACGTATATGACCTTGGCGACGCATTAGAGGCTGGCGAGAACACCATCGCCGTATGTATCGACAACGACCCAAAGGCAGCTGACGTAGGTCAGGACTCCCACTCCATCTCCGACCAAACCCAGGGCAACTGGAACGGCATTGTGGGTAGAATTGAACTGCAGCCCATAACATACATCGACAATATCAAAGTTTATCCCGACGTGGATGCAAGAAAAGTGACAGTGCGCCTTGTGCTCAACTCGTTGGACAAGGACGAGGATGCCATGGTGAGCGTGGGATGCGTGTCGTTCAACACCGACAAGCGTCACGCCGTGGGCATCGCTCCCGTAAAGACACGGCTTGCCAAAGGCGACCGAAAGACCTTTATCCTGAGTCTCAATATGGGTGAAGACATGCTGCTTTGGGATGAATTCAACCCCCAGCTGTATCGCCTTTATGTAGATGTGAAGACCAAGGACGGGGCTGCCCATGGAGAGACAGTATTTGGCATGAGAAAGATAGAGATACGCGACAAAATGTTCTACGTCAATGGCAGGCAGACCATACTACGCGGCACAGTGGAGAGCTGTTGCTTTCCAAACACTGGTTATCCGCCAACTGACCTCGAATCATGGCGCGCCCTATTCGGGACATGCAAGAAATGGGGACTCAACCATGTAAGATTCCACTCCTACTGTCCTCCCGAAGCGGCATTCCTTGCCGCCGACCTTACCGGTATGTATATCCAGCCCGAAGGTCCGTCATGGCCCAACCACGGTGTGAAGTTAGGCAGGGGTGAATTCATCGACGACTATCTCATCAGCGAGAGCAAGAGGATAACCGACGAATATGGCAACCATCCCTCCTTTGCTTTCTTCGCCTTCGGCAATGAACCTGCCGGCAACTGGGTGAAATGGTGCAACGAAATGATGCCCGTGATGCAGCAGTACGACCCGCGACATCTGTATGCAGGATTCTCCGTAGGCGGAGGATGGGCATGGCAACCCAAGACGGAGTTTGCAGTAAAGGCGGGAGCACGAGGACTTAGTTCGTGGAACAAGAGTCATCCGGAATCTGAGGCTGACTTCAGCGACAACATATCTATATATAAAGGTAAGGACATGCCAGGCACTCCCATCACCATCCCCTTCGTGAGCCACGAGACGGGACAGTGGTGTACATTCCCCAACTTCTCGGAGATTGGCAAATACAAGGGAGTGAACAAGGCACGCAACTTAGAGATATTCCGCGACCTGCTGAAAGCCAACGGAATGGAAAGCCGTGGCAGGGACTTTCTCATGGCGTCAGGAAAGCTACAGGCACTATGCTATAAATACGAACTTGAGCGTCATCTGAGGACTCCCAAATATGCAGGATTCCAACTCCTCGCACTCAACGACTACAGTGGACAAGGCTCTGCCTTGGTTGGACTCACTGATGTCTTCTATGATGACAAGGGTTATATCTCCGCCCCTGAGTTCCGCGAGTTCTGTTCGCCAATCGTACCGTTGGCGAAGTTCGGCAAGTTCACTTACACCACCGACGAGATCTTCAATGCTGAGATAAGCCTATCGCAATTTTCCGACAAGGAAATACTTAATGCCAAGGCTCATTGGGAGATAACCTGTGGCGACGGTTCTTTGGCAGAAGGCGACTTCGACGTGCACAATCTTCCCATCGGTCAGAACATACCATTGGGACACATCTCCGTGCCATTGTCAAGCATTGCGAAGGCTGCCAAATACACACTCACGGTAAGCATCCCTGGAACAAAAGCTCGCAACCACTGGGACTTCTGGGTGTATGACACCAAGGCTTGCGACATACCGCGAAAGACAAAAGACCAAATATGGAACAGCATATACATCACCGACTCTCTCAACGCCAAGGCACAGAAGGTATTGGACAACGGCGGAAAGGTGCTTATCCTCGCCGCGGGAAAAGTGAGCTATGGCAAGGAAGTGAAGCAAAACTTCACACCCGTGTTCTGGAATACCTCCTGGTTTAAGATGCGCCCTCCCCACACCACTGGTATCATCGTAGAGTCAGAACATCCCGTATTCAGTGATTTCCCGACGGACTATCACAGCGATATGCAATGGTGGGAACTGGTCAACAGGGCTCAAGTGATGCAGCTTACCGACTTCCCCCTCGACTTCCAACCATTGGTGCAGAGCATCGACACATGGTTTGTGTCGAGAAAAATCGGCATGCTCATCGAGGCGAACGTAGGCAAGGGACGACTCATGATGACGACGATGGACCTCACGTCCGACCTCGCCCACCGTCATGTGGCGCGTCAGATGCTACATTCCATCCTCCGCTACATGCAGTCAGACTACTTCCGTCCCCAATGGACTATATCCCCCACCCTCATCTCCGACCTCTTCACCAAGGTAGCAGGCGAGGTGGATATGTTCACCAACGGCTCGCCCGACGAACTTAAGCCCAAGCTCGTTTTTTAATAAGAACCGTGCCCGCCGTGTCTTCTCGCTCGACCTCACATGGAAGTTCAACGAGGCACGCAGCAAGTATAAGGGTACTGGCGCAGGCAAGAGTCAGAAGGACAGAATGTAATACGCCTTGAAAGAGATGAAGGTTAATAACCTTAACGGCGTAGGATTATTAATCTTAATGCCGAAAGGTTATTAACCTTCCTAAATACCCAAGAGTTCTTTTGGTGGCTCTTGCAAGTTCTTTTGGTGGCTCTTGCAAGTTCTTTTGCCAGCTACCAAAAGACCATTTGCTAACTGGCAATATGTAATCAATATGGTTATTCATTAACTACAAAGATGGGGCATCCAGATACCAAAAGGATAGAGCATCCAGATACCAAAAGGATGGGGCATCCAGATACCGAAAGGATGGAGCATCCAGATACCACAAGGATTGGGCATCCAAGGATTAAGACAACTGGCCTCTGCATTTCGTCACATTTTTAGTCTTTCTGTCCCTATTGTTTGGTTATTTGCCTTAAAAGTAGTACTTTTGCAGCTGAAAAATTAATTATTAAGAATGACTGATGAAGATATTTATTGTATTATTATTAGCCGTATGTTCATTCTCGGCTATTGACGCAAAGGCACAAGACGCTGACGATTTTGGGAATATGAAGGCAGCCGGCCGACAGGTGATTGACTATCTCGTGGACAAGCATGTCAATTATGATAGGATCTACGATGCGAGAGAATTCGGGTTGCCTGCCCCCGACTCTCTAAGGTTGAAGACGAGAGATGGCTTAGGCATCTTTGCATACGAGATTTGCCCGGAGCAGCCAAAGGGCGTGGTGATTTGCCTTTCGGGAATAGAGAATCCGTCGGTGACTGCATTCTATGGCCATGCCGCGGAGTTCTATAAGGCTGGTGTTGCCACTATCATGCCCGACCTAAGAGGCCACGGCAAGAGCGAC